>JBMORQ010000024.1:0-56855 GCA_049322575.1 Patescibacteria group bacterium | reverse complement strand
CCCTCAACATGATCTGCCAGTGCCGTCCCTGTGTAATTGACTGGCGTATGAATCAAAAATTCAATGTACTGATTCTTTTTCACCTCTTCACTATATCAAATTATCGTGGCTGAAGCGAAAGTCCTGATAAGTTTGTAACCAAAGCAGACAGGCCTCAACTCAATTAAATATCGTAATGGAAATGTTATTTAGCACCAAGTTTAGTAGAATATAGATAGCACTTTTTGCTACAAAGGTGATAAAAATGTTACAACGCAACAAGTTTGATATTAGTCATTTCAGTAATAAATCTATTTAATAATCAGAGAGGAAAAAAACATGCCTGGCAAAGATTACAAGTACAAAAATATTACCATTTCTGGTCTGCCAGGATGTGGCTCAACTACTCTGCTAAATTTACTGCGCGAAGGTTTGAAGTTTGACGGTTGGACTGGTTTTTCCGGAGGAGAGTTTATGAGGGCCTACGCCGCAGAAAAAGGCTTGATCGATGCAAACGACAAGATACACCACACTGCTGAGGCTTATAGTGATGACTTCGATCGTCAAGTTGATATGGGTATGCGTTCTAAGCTTGAAGGTCAGAGTAATTGGATCATTGAGTCTTGGCTTTCTGGCTTTTTAGCCCAGGGGTTAAAGGACGTTCTAAAAGTCTTGGTGATTTGTAGTGACGACTCAGTCAGAATTGACCGGATTGTCAATCGTGACAACGCCACGGTTGAAAAAGCAAAGACCGACATCCAGAACCGTTATCAGACTAATTTAAACAAATGGACCAGGATGTATGGTAAGGAATGGCAGGAGTGGGTAGTAACTGCTGGTACTTTGAGTGCAGAAGCTCCAATTGATTTTTGGCATCCAGATCTCTACGATATTGTTATTGATACTTATTCTAATAACCAAAAACAGACTTATGAGATTGTGATGAATGCCATCAAAAAATAAAGATAAACCTGCCAAGATATCTCAATTCGCTAAAAGAAAAAGCCAGAACTCTTTAGGTTCTGGCTGGGAAGTTAAATCAAAGACAAGTCAGAAGGTTTCTGGCAAAAATCATTTTTTGTTTTTACCATTTGTTTTTTTGGTGTTTATCCTCTGGGTTGTTTATCGCAGCTTGTTTAGTTTTGAGGTTTGGTTCGATGAGTTGATAGGTAAAGCCGTCTTTCTGGGAATGCCTGTTTGGTTGTACATGACCGCCACGAGCAGTTTTCAGATTGCAGAGAGTTTTTCTTTGCAGAAAATTAAAAGAGGACTTTGGATGGGTATCGCCATCGGTGGCATCTATGGTTTTATCGCCGCTATTTTAGGTTCTTTTCAAAGATCCGGTCACTGGGCCAATGCTGCCTTTTACGTTTCTGACGCCTTTTGGTGGGAGTTTTTACTGGCGATGCTTACCGGTTTTTGGGAGACTCTCTTTTTCTACAGCTTTGTCATGTTAATTGTTCAGGAAAAATATCGACGCTGGCCATTACTAAACCAACTTTTGCTGGTGATGCTAGTCTTTACAGTTTTTCACTTACCAAACATCGTTTTGCGGTTCAGTGGGGTTGAGATTGCCTATCAAATTATGTTACTGGCCCTTTTTTCTTTGGGCCAAGGATATTTGTTTGCGAGTGAAAAGAATGGCTTTGCATTGGTTTTGTCACACGCCATTTGGGGAATGGTTTTACTTGTTCATTTTTAATTGGATTGGTGGCAGAGTAAATTTCGTACAGGAATGATATTCCGCCACAGGCCTATCAGATTTATTAGTGTAAATTTGATTGGTTGCGTTAATAATACTGCAATAAAAGTTAGCAAAAGTGGTATAATTATGCCTTCATAACTTTATGCAAATTCCTTGGCGTTTTAGCTTTTCTTTTGTTTTTCTACTTTTTGGGGTTGGGATTTTGTGGGTCTCGCTGATCTCGGCAAGCAGAGTTCTTGGTAGTGAAGAGGCCGCAAGCGATATGAGGTTTTATGTGAGCGATGAGATTTTACCTGATCATGTAGGTTACCCTTTGCTAATTATTGCAGACCGTGCCAGGCTTGAAGCCAGCTCCCAGCGAGATGCAGTTTACATTAAGGTGGAGTACGCTGAGAGAAGGCTGGAATACGCCAAGAAGATGATCGAGAAAAACAAAAAATCCTTAGCCTTGAGTACCTTAACCAAATCCCAAAAATACCTCAATCAAGCGGCCCAAGATGTTTTGGACCACAACATGCCAGAACAGGACAAACAATACGTCAGTAGGATCATGAAAAAGAACTTAGCCCAGGTGCGGCAACTAGCCGATAGCTTTGAGACCCAAGACAAAAGTTTGTTAGATCAGCTTTGCTGCGAGGGCCAGCAAATCCAAGACAGAATCAATCATTCCCTAGAGAAACAAAACTAAGCTAAGAGACTTTCCCTGAAATTGGCCTCCTACCCTAGATTTCTTTCGTACTATTTATTATATGTGTTCAAAAGCACAGACTCCTACCGTCCAGAATGAAGGCTCTGTGAATTGCAAATTTTATTTGTCAAAATGACCTTTTTAGCTGGAATTTTATTTGGTAGAAACCATATTGTTTATTGTTAAATCTTTTGATACATTTTTAGTTAGTTGACTTTGACCCCTATTTTGTGAGATTCTTTAAGTCCGCCGGAATGTGAACTACCACCAATAGTGTTTTGTATGTAACAAAACCACAACAGGTAGTGTTTACTCAATATGAACTGTCCTTTTTGTAAGAGTGACCAGCTCACGGTTTTAGACTCTCGTGACACCGAGGGAGGAGAAGCAATTCGTCGTAGACGCGAATGCCTGGAATGCCAGCGCCGTTTTACGACATACGAGAGGGTCGAGGACATTAATATCAAAGTTATCAAGAAGAACGGCGAGAAAGAACAGTTTGATCGAGAAAAGATTAAACGTGGCTTGATCAAGGCAACCTGGAAAAGGCCGGTTTCCATGGAGCAAATTGGTGAGCTAATTAGCGATGTAGAGCGCAAGCTGCGCTTGCGCGACACAAGAGAGGTCAAGAGCTGGGAAATTGGCAACTTAGTTATTAATCGACTCAAGAAAATTGATAAGCTTTCATATTTGCTCTTTGCCAGCGTTTACAGGGATTTCGCCTCTCTAGAGGACTTCAAAACAGAGATTGAGAAGATCCAGCAGATTGAAGACGGTGAGAAGTAATTCGTCCCTGATGCAGGGTACAACCGATAAAACCTAAAAAGACTTACAAATTATTAAGTGACTTCTAGAAAAATACAGCAAAGCACAGTTTTCGAACATTATTCGAATCGATATTTAACTAGAGGTCTGATTTGGAGAAATAAACATGTCGCCAGACAAGAAAGTAGCCAGTACTCTACCCAAGAAAAAAATGAGCTTCAAGATTAGGCAATTGTCGAGTGGTTTGGGTGAGGCTGTTGCCAAGCGCACGATTTTGCGGACAAAGCAGAATGGTGAGATAGAAAGCTGGGAAGATGTCGCAGAGCGCGTGGCAGAAGGCAATTCGGGGCTTTTGCCAGAGAAATACAAAGCCCATCGCAAAGAAGAAAAAGAACTGCTTAAAAAGCATATAGCTAACGCTTCGATTTTATTGAGTGGACGCCACCTGCAACATGGTGACGAAACTCAGCCAGGCAGAAATATGGAAGTTTTCACTAACTGTCTAGAAAAAAATACAAAAATTCTTACTCAGGAATTTGGTTCAGTAGCTATTGGCAGTATTTCGGGGGAGAATGTGACTGTTAAGGCAGCTGATGGTGAGTGGAGAGAAGCTAAAGTAGATGCATACGGTATTCAAAAATTATACAAAATTACTTTTGTACCAAAAACTGGTACTAGCAATTATTCTCATGAGGTTATTGCAACAAAGAATCACAGATGGTTTTTAGAAAATGGTTTAGTAACGGATGAAATAAAAGTTGGTGATTGTTTAATGACAGTTCCAACATTAGAAGAAGAATCAATAGAAGGAATTCAACACGGTTTGATTTTTGGCGATGGTTCAGCACACAAAAATCGTCGTGACTATCCAGATGTTATTGCTGCACAGGGTAGAGATTATCCTGCTATCAGGTTGTGCGGAAAAGATAAAAAATATTTAGATTTTTTCAGCCAATATAGAATCCATTATCCCAAGCATGCAAAAGGAGACGCAGTCGTATATTTGGGTAGAAAATCATTTTTAAAAGATTTGCCATTCACGGTCGATCCTTCTTATATAGCCGGATTTATCAAAGGATGGTGGATGGCTGATGGTTCCAAAACTTTGACAAATACTGTTAGTATCGAAATCTCTACAACTAGAGAGGATGCAATCGAATGGTTGGAAAACTACGCAGCATATGCTGGTTATATTATTACTTCTCATCGGGTCTTTGAAAGAAAAGAAGGTGATGGTAGTTACGCAAATGGAAAAACCCTGCATTGTATTAGACTTAGCAGATCAGCAATTCGTAAAGTTGCGAGCATTGAATTAGTTGGCGAAGAAGAAGTTTATTGTGTTGAAGAACCTGTTACAACAGGTTTCGTTTTGTCTAATGGGCTGCTTACTGGCAACTGCAGTACCGCATCAAGCTCTTTTCTCCTTTTTTACTTGTTGCTAAACGGTTCTGGTGTAGGTCGGGCCTACGACGATGATCTAATGGTGGTTGACTGGGATTTTATGCCAGATATTCGCTTGGTCTTAGATGAGAAACATCCAGATTTCTTGTGGGGCGAGGATGAAAGCGTGCGCGATGCCAAACACAAATATGACAAAGCTCATTGGTTTGAAGTGCCTGATACCCGTGAGGGTTGGGCCCAGGCAGTAGAGCAAATCGAGGTAATGACATACGAGAAGAAATTTAAGAGTGACATGCTGATTATCGATTTTTCTAAGGTTAGACCCAAGGGTTCTCTGATAAAGGGTATGCAAAATCGACCAGCTTCTGGTCCGAGACCTTTGATGAAGGCGATTGCCAAGGTTGCCACTGTTAAGAACGCTCACATGGAGCCTTGGAAGCAGACCTTGTTTGTTGATCACTACCTCTCGGAATGTGTCTTGGTTGGAGGTGCCAGGAGGGCAGCGCGTATTGCAACCAAAAGCTGGACAGATGCTGCAATTTCCGACTTTATCTCAATAAAACGCGGAGGCTTTCTTTGGTCTGCTAATAACAGCGTAGCTGTCGATGATAAATTTTGGAAACAGCGCAGCAAGCACTCTCAGCGAGTGTTAAGGGAGGTTTTGCGAGCTTCTTATTATGACTTAACAGGTGAACCAGGATTTATTAATCAGCATAAGCTAGTCCAGAACGACGATGGTTTTGATGGCTATCTTGATGGCAAATACGCCATGAGTCAGAAATATCAGCCAATGCGCCGTTCGATCAAAATGATGGCTCAAATAGCCAAACACGCTAGTGCTAAATACTATACCCAGATACCCAACCCTTGCGGAGAAATTACTTTAAACATGTTGGGCGGTTATTGTGTGATTGCTGACGTGGTTCCGTACCATACGCCCAATGCAGATGCCGCCGAGGAAGCTTTCCGGGTTGCCACACGGGCTTTAATCAGGGTTAACTCTTTTATGGATAGTTTGTATAGCCGTGAGGTGCGTCGTACAAATAGGATTGGTGTGGGCATGACAGGCGTGCATGAGTACGCTTGGAATGCTTTTGGCTATGGCTTTCGTGATCTAATTAACGAAAAAAAGTCAAAGGATTTTTGGATGACCTTGGCTCGGTTTCGCCGAGCGGTGGACGATGAGGCTCGTAAATATTCTCAGAGACTGGGCGTTAATGTACCTCATACCAACACAACCATCAAGCCAGCTGGTACCACCTCCAAGCTTTTTAGCTTGTCAGAGGGAGCCCATCTACCGGCAATGCGTGAGTACTTGCGCTGGGTGCAGTTTAGAAGCGATGATCCGCTGGTCAAAAAATACCGTCGCATGGGCTATCCCACCAAGGACCTTCGCAGTTATCAAGGCACAACCGTGGTTGGCTTTCCCACTCAGCCAGAAATTTGTCGTCTAGATATGGGTGACAAACTAGTGACCGCCAGCGAAGCAACCCCAGCAGAGCAGTTCAGATGGCTGATGCTTCTTGAGAAATACTGGATTGTAGGTGTTGACGAAAATGGCAAGCCTTTAGCTGAGGACCATGGTAATCAGATTTCATACACACTTAAGTACAATCCAAAGAAAGTCAGCTTTAAGAAATTCACGGCCATGATTTCCCGATACCAGCCTCAAATCAAGACCTGCTCAGTCATGCCACATGTCGATGCCACCGCTTATGAGTATCAACCAGAAGAAGCCGTTACCATCAATGAGTTTATGAAGATAGTACGTGAGATTAGTGACGAAAATGCCTTGGCTGAAGATATTAATATGGAGCACCTGAGGTGTGAGTCAGGGGCTTGTCCGATATAGACTAGTCCATAGATTGTAGCTGGAAAAAGACCACGACCTCTGAAAAGATGTGAAAAGCTCATTGGCGACTCTTTAACAGAGATGATAAGTGCTTCCCATTATATTAGACTTGTAGTGAAATAACATTTCTATTACAAAACTGCCTTATAAGTACTATAAGGTTAGTTTTCTCATTCTAGGCATAGCTATACTACTACTTCGCTCAAAAAAGCCCTTTTCGCTCAAAAAAATCAGTTTCTCACTACAAAATCTTGTTTTGCTACGGTCTATTTAATTAGAGATTGTTTCTCGGGAAGTGTAATAAGATGCCAAACTCACTCAATTCATGATGGTATAATTAGACATGGTTTTAAGTAAAGAGACTCACATAGAAAATGTACGATCTTCTGGCGAAGATCTGACCGGAACGGAAGGCTTAGTAATAGACACATATTTTATTGAGTCAAAGGGTGTTCGTAATCGTATCCCAGATTTTGATCTAGGCGAAGTTGATCAAGGAATTCTTGAACATTGTCTTGATAAAGGATTTTTTCCTTCTAATTGGTTTCTTTCGGCAGATGGGCAATTCAAGCCCGGGTTGATTCTCAATGGCATTACATGGCGGGTATTAATCAAACTCCATCCAGAGCTCATTCAAACTGACCGTTTTAGCGTATATGATGATCTTTTTTACGAGGAGCCTGCAGAACAAGAGCTAAGGGAGTTTGTCAGAAGTAATTGTAAATCGTTTTTGTCTAGTTTTAAAAGTGTGTTCGGCCAAGAATACATTAAAATGGAAAAACAGATAAAAGCTCAGGTGGAAGCAGCTAAACATGACGAAGAGGAACGAGAAGTAAAAGATAGGTTGCTTAAAGACGGTTCTGAGAGGTTGTTGGCAGGTAAGGATTATCAAGCAAGGGTTATAGTTGCTAGGGTTAACTATCCTTTCTCGGCAGAAAAAATAGCATTTAGAATTAATCATGATGAAAATAGGTCAAGGAGTTTTGTTAGAAACAGTTTACTGAAAAAACCAGATGGTTATGATTTTGGAGGCGGCCTTCTGGGACAATCAACTGCCCAATTGTTAAAAGTGGCAATTAGCAATTTTTCTCTAGAGGCCGGATTATTCATGTGGAAACCTAAAGAAATATACACACATCTCGAAACGCTGATTGAAGGCGTTACTCGTTCTTTGGAAGTTGAATATGGGAAGTTCAGAAGCGGGGGGATATTTTTAACATACTGTGTACTGGGAACGAAGAGTGAATTTGACAGGTTGGGCCAAGATTCGCAACGGGGCTTTGTAAATGCTGTTCAATAGGGTTTTAATTAACCTCCCTTAAATCTACAACTGCAAGGCCTGGGAGTAATTTCATCATATTTGATCCATTCCGATACATCTATATATTGATTGATATAGGCCTACATGATATGATTCGCCATCGTGCCCAGAAGAAAACTTGCTGTATCTAGTAAAAAGCCCAAAAAGCTCAAGAAAAAAGCTAAAAAAACCCTCCCACAAGAGAGGGATTTTTTGGTTTTACCGGACATTAAGAAGTCTCTTACTGGAGTAAAAAGATTGGTCCACAATCTTCAACCAAAAATTACAGCACTTAATATCGGCAAAATAACGAAAAAAGAGTTAAAAAAGAGACGATTAAAATCACTTTCCAACAAAGTCAAGAAATCATTGGAGAGTAAGCGCTCTCCCAGTCATCAGCAAGCCGACCAACGTCGGCGGGAGATTGTGGTTTTTCGTTCCAAAAGTCGGTTGATTGAAGACTCTCTCGACCAGCTTCGATTGGTTAAATTAGTTTTCTTGCGCAAAGTAAAAAGGCAGATTAAGAAACTGAAAAAAGTCTCAAAAAAGGTTGCTCGAACTGTCAAGTTCTTTACTAGACCAAGAAAAAACAAACAGAATCAGACAGCGATTGTCAGAGTAGTTGCATCGGCTGTCAAGTCAGCTAAGGCGAATAATAGGAAGTTGCGTCGCTCTTTGTCTAAGAGTTTCCAGAAGTTATTCTTGGCAACTAAAGAATATTTACAGAGCTATCCGAGCGAGATTCGTCAGTTTCGTAAGCGGTTCAAAAAGAACTTGCGTTTTCAGTCAAGATGGTTGGCTATACAACGCCAAAAACTAAAGAATCAGGTTGTTACCGCAGTTTTATACTTGCCTTATCGTATATTAGTCGCGCTCAACCTCGTCAAAAATGACAAAAGATTTTTTCAATTCATTCCACCAAAGAAAAATATAATTCTTACACCAGAGCAAAGAAAAAGAAAAGAGCGGCGTCAAATATTAATTTCGATCTTGTTAACCGTGGCAATTGTATTATCAGCTTGGTTGACATACGACGCAATTTTTGCCGATTTGCCTGCTGCCTCTGAGCTAAAAAATCGGGAGCAAGTTGTCACGACCAAGATCTATGATCGTCACGGCGAGCTGCTTTATCGCATCTATAAGGATGAGAATCGGACATTGGTAAAACTCAAAGATATTTCACCTCACATGATCAATGCTACCATAGCTATCGAAGACAAATCATTTTATCGCCACAATGGCTTTGATCTCAAAGGAATTGTTCGCGCGTTTGTTGCCAATGTTCGCGGAGATAAGATCGAACAAGGTGGCTCGACAATCACTCAGCAGTTGGTGAAAAATCGTTTGCTGACAACGGAAAAGACAGTGCGTCGCAAATTGCGCGAGCTATTGTTGTCGGTGATTGTTGAGGCAACCTATTCAAAAGATGAAATTTTAGAAATGTATTTTAATCAAGTACCCTATGGTGGTTCGACCTATGGCGTGGAAGAGGCAGCTTGGAGGTATTTTAATAAGTCTGCCAAAGACTTAACTTTGGCAGAAAGCGCTTTGCTGGCCGGGTTGCCTGCAGCTCCATCGGTTTTTAGTCCCTATGGTCCCAATCCCGAATTGGCGTATCAGCGCCAACATGAGGTATTGCGTAGAATGGTGGAGGACGGATACATCAGCACCGAGCAAGCAGAGACGGCCGCACAGGAAAAAATTACTTTTCGTACTGACACGATTGACATTAAAGCACCACATTTTGTCATGTACGTAAAAAAACTTTTGGCAGAAAAATTTGGTGAAGAGACTTTGACCCAGGGAGGTTTGGAAGTTTATACAACTTTGGATCTAGAATTACAAGAAAATGCTCAGAAGATCGTGAGTGAAGAAATTGCTTCGTTAACTCGCTTGAGAATTTCCAATGGTGCTTCTCTGGTCACAAATCCACGTACCGGAGAAATCTTGGCAATGGTTGGTAGCGCCGATTATTTCGACTTTGCTCACGATGGTCAGGTTAATGTTGTCTTACGAGAGCGGCAGCCAGGAAGTTCAATTAAACCGCTTACTTATGCTGTAGCTATGGAAAAAGGCCAAAACCCCTCCACTATTATTGATGACGCACCCATTACTTACAAACTAGTTGGTAGTCCGCCGTATAGTCCCAAGAATTATGATGGAAAGTATCACGGCAAAGTCACCTTACGTGAATCACTTGCTTCGTCATACAACATCCCAGCAGTTAAAACTCTGGCAGCTGTGGGAGTTGACAACGTGATCGATAAGGCCGAGGCGTTGGGCATCGATACTTGGCAGGATCGTAAACGTTATGGTTTATCCCTTACTCTTGGAGGAGGCGAGGTAACAATGCTTGATATGTCCCAGCTTTACAGCAGCTTTGCCAATTTAGGTTATCCGGTTGAGCCCAATCCTTTCTTGGAAATTCGTAACTACCGAGGTGAGGTTTTTTATCGTAATGACTGTGCCCTGGACCAGAAACAATGCTTTACAGAGCAAAAACTGGATCCGAAGGTTGCTTATCTTATCAGCGACATACTATCGGATGATAACGCAAGGGCTCCTGCCTTTGGTCTGCGTTCTTTTTTGCACATCCCAGGACAACAGGTTGCTGTCAAAACCGGTACTACCAACAGTTTGCGTGACAACTGGACAATTGGCTACACCACTGACCGTCTAGTGGCTGTTTGGGTTGGCAATAACGACAACTCACCCATGAGTTATGTGGCATCAGGTGTCACCGGTGCTTCGCCGATCTGGAATGAGACAATGCAGTTGCTTCTGGATTCAGAAAAGCCGCACCAATTTGCTACCCCGTCTGGAATCGTGAGGCTCAAGGTGTGTGCCAAGACAGGTACCTTGCCTTGTGCTGGCTGTCCACTAGTCAAGGAGGAGGCTTTCATCCAGGGAATGGAACCGACCAAGGCTTGCAGCCCAGCCTACTTCAGGCCAAAAACTGAGGAGGAGAAGCAACGAGAGCGAGAGGCATCAATTCGCTAAGAGCATGATCAAGTAGGAGATTGCAACGGTGGCAATCAAGATTAGGTGTGCAAAGACCCTTTCCCACGAGCTAGGCTTTTCTGAGATTATTTCTTTTTGTTTACGACGTCGGGCTGTTTTTTTCCTTGACTCTTCAATCAGTTTTTCGTCGCGCTCGATTTCTTCTTGGATGCGATGAAGTTCTTGAGGAGAGTTCTTCCGAGCATTTTTCATGGGAAAATTATTCCATCATTAATTTGGCTTTAGCACAAATTAAATCTACCACCTTGTCTATTTCTAAATCAGAGGTGTCAATAACCCAGGCTTCATCGACGATTTTCAAGGGATCGTTGGCTCGTTCTAGATCGTTTTTGTCTCTTTGGGACATATCGTGGTAAACCTGCTCAAAATCTGTGTCCTGACCCTTAACAAGAAGCTGGGTGTATCGGCGTTTTGCCCGAACTGTGTCTGATGCTGTCAGAAAGATTTTAAGCTGAGCATTAGGTAAAACTCGATATGTGATGTCACGACCTTCCATGATAACGTTCTGGTTGTTGGCGATGACTTGTTGTTTTTTGACCAAAACCTGTCTGACCTTTGAAAGCTGTGAAACTGCCGATGCACCCAGGCCGATTTTTTCTGTCCTAATCTTCCAGGAAACGTCTTCTCGGTCAACGAGTACTGTTGTTAGGCGACCATCGGCTTCATCTTCCTTAGGATTGCGCATCATGATCTCAACTTGGTCAACAGCTTGCGCGATTTTGTCTTCATACTTCAATGACATTTCAAGCTTGTTCCTGATGGCTAAGAGAGCAGCTACCCGATACATTGCTCCGGTGTCGACATACAAGAAACCGAGCCGCTCGGCCACTAGCTTTGAAACAGTGCCCTTACCAGCAGCAACAGGACCATCAATAGCAATTTGAAATGCTTGTGACATAGGTTGGTGTTATAACAGAGACAAGCTTAGGTTGATAAACCGAGCCGAAAAACAAACTATTTTCGAACTTTTTTGCTTTTGACTACTGTCTTTTTCTTTGGGGCAGGGCTAGTTTTTACTTTTTTGGATGTGTCGACCATCCACTCCTCACGATCTGAGGTAACAAGACCGCCCAAACCGACGACGATCAGGATGATCGGCCAGAGGTTCCAGAAAGTGGTTGGGATGTATCCAAGATTGGAAGCTAAATAAATTAGTCCCATTGTGACCAAGGCTGCAGGCCAGAATATTTTCTTTGGCATAAATGGTATCTCCTTTTACTTTCTCCATTCTACGCTGAAAGCTTTGCTAAGATCAAGTATTTGTTATTGGCATGCACTTTCCGGAAAGCATCGTGCCTAATTTAGCATTTGTTAGCAGTTCCGATTGGCTGAACTTTTGCCATTTTTGTTGCTGCTACCGTTGTCACCGCTGAAATGGCTTGGTTGCTAACTTGCGCAACTTTTAAGCTGCTTGGCACTGCAAATCTCTTTCCACTCAAAAAATAAGTTCTCGTTGGAAGTTTTTATTTCGCAAGAGATCGAATCAGTTGAAAGTTTGCGCGCCCGTCATAGGGCTGGAATTAGGTTTATCGTTTCTGACAAAAATAATAGTATCCTGGTTTTCTTGTACCTTTCTCCAGGCAGGATCATCACGCCGCTTCCTCAGGAATTGTCTTGCCCAAGGAGTGTAGTCGGCCGTGCGAAAAAAGATTGTTTGGAAATTATATTTGGCCAATTGTTCTTGCCAAAGATTTTCATCAAGTTGCATGGGAATATAGGTTTTTTGGAAAAAATTGACCGAAAAAGCCTCAGGGCGATTGTCAACGAAGACCTTTTCTTGCGGATAAAGGTAGAAGATGAGGTAGCTACCCAGATCAAAGTCATTGAAAATTGGTCCTTTCAGCTGATTGTTCTTGAAATAGATTGCTCCTTCTGCCTGACTAGTGGCTAAGCCAAGCTGAATCGTGGACAACATAGCATTTGCTTTAATTTTGCCAGAACTTGCGAGTAGTGACATAGTCACAGCTAGAATCACAAGGAAAATTAAGCTCTGTGACTTTTGCCAAGTAATTTTGAGCTTGTTTCTCACATCATCGAGCAGGTTTTGTGTGCCGAGGGCAAGCAATGGCCCAGAGAACAGAATAAAAAGCGTAATGTTGCGTAGCGCTCCGACACCGAGCAAAACACCGATTGCTGCTAACGCCAAGTAGAAAGGTTGGATCTTTTTATAGTAAAAAACTAGCAAAGCGAGGCAAAAGGCTGCCGCTAATAAAACAATTGCCACCGACGTCATATTGAAATAACTCAGCAGAAAAATTAAGTCTTTATTTTCCACAACGTCATAGCCGTAGTTATGGAAAATTGACAAAGGTTGCAATAGGCCAAAAAAATGGTTGGGATTAATAATCGAAACAACCATCAAGCTAATAAAGGCAAATATTAGTTTCTTAACATCTTTCGTGAGTTTAAATCGACTGTAGAAAAGCTTTTCAAGCACCAAGAGGAAGAAGATCATTGGGCCAAAGAAAAAGGAAATATGCAAGTTTGTCCAGAGAAGTTGTTGGGCGAGTAACAAAACAATTGAGCTTAGACTAAGC
The DNA here is from genome assembly GCA_049322575.1 of Patescibacteria group bacterium. GTDB lineage: Bacteria > Patescibacteriota > Microgenomatia > UBA1400 > PJMF01 > JBMORQ01. Next base: position 43,607 of record JBMORQ010000024.1, on the reverse strand, counting down.
TGATGATTTTGTTGAATTTTTTGGACGATGATTAGATAGACACTAATGAAAAAATAACCAAAAACTTCGGGGCGAATCTCAGTCCTATGCCCAAAAACAAAGACGAATAGTAGGGATAGTAACGAAGCAATCTTCCAAGTGCTTAATCGGCGAATGCCAGTATAAAACAATAAAAAAGTGCTGACCGAGAGGGTCGCAAATGCCAGCTGAAGCATGACCAAGCCCAGCTGGCTGGTTCTGCCTGGAAGGGTAATCAGATAAAAAATCAGGCCGCTCAGCCAGTGGTGGTTGACGAAGGCTTGTTCCGGCATGGTGTATGAGTAAACGTTCTTAAAGAGAATTTGATGATTTGCCGCTAATATTTCTCGACCGTTTGCCAGATGGCGACCTAAATCAGTAGTTGTTAGGGAGATGGGTTGGATCAAGAAAATAAGATATGAGAAAAGCAGCAAAAAAAGCAAAAATAGCTCACTTGACACGGTACGCAAACAGAAATTGACTGGAGCTTTCATTGAATTCCCTGCAGAATGTCATTCTAATTGTGTCACTCCATTGTATTGCAAACTCAGCTAAAGACGATATTTCATTTCTCTCGAAGTTTCTCTCTCAAGATCTCGTTTTTTGATATCTTGACGTTTTTCGTAGACTTTTTTGCCTTTTCCAACACCAAGATTGAGTTTAATCTTATTACCGACAAGCTCAAAAGAGAGTGGTACAACCGCCCATCCTTTTTGGTCGCTGACAGCAATCAATCCCTGAATTTCTCGTTTTTTGAGTAACAATTTACGGCTACGTTTGGGATCGTAATCATCGTTGTTTGAGAATTTGTAGGGATTGATTTGTGCGTTTAGCAAAAAGGCTTCATTTTGCAAAATTTTGACATAACTGCCAAGGAAACTTGCATGCTTGTTACGGAGACTTTTTACTTCACTGCCAGATAAAACTATGCCAGCTTGGTAGGTTTTGTTGATTTCATATTCACTTTTTGCACGTTTATTGATCGCTAAGAGCATAGTATGGCTTCCTGCCGGGTATTATTTCATTCGACTTGCTTGGTATTAGCATTTTTATTGCTTGTCCTCAGAGAGAGGCTTGTTCCTGCGAGTATGAATTCTTTACAAATATCAAAACTAGTAGCAGTGCCATACAAGTCTATTACGTAGGAAGTCTATGTATATTTTAACAGTCTTTCTTGGGTTGCTTGCTGCAGATTGGCATTTACTCAGCGGCACGAAACCTAAAGTTAATTTCTTGTCAAACAGCATGTATAGAGCACAGATGAATTATCTTCAAGTTTTATATCTCAACTTCAAAGATGATTGAGCCACTGATCACTAAAACTTTTTTGTTGTCTTCTGTGACCACCAGAGAGGTTGCAGATGCAAAGGACTCGCTTTTAATCTCTCGCAGAAATTGGCCCTGCTTATTCAAAATGACAAGTCGTTTTTGGTCAGGCTCGATTATGTAGAGATTGTCAACGTTTTCTTTGGTAAAGAGTAGAATGTTGGACTGGAAGGGCTTCTCCATCCCTATAATCTGGAAATCGCTCCGATTACCTTTGTTGTACTTCTTGATTTCACCGCCTTTGGTCGTTAACCAAAGGTCACCATCAATAGTCATCGAGCTGATCTCGGCGAAATCCAAGCCTTGTTTGTCTACCAGCCAGCCGATTGGCTCGCTTAGGCTGCTATCATCTATTAGATAGCGGTAGATATTTCGTTTCTCAGGGTTGAAGACATAAAGATACTTGCCGAAGTTGGTCAAAATTGTGCCGTCGCGATCTGAATCGCCGGCTTCTTTGAGAGTTGTGATGTTGCCCTCACCTTTGTTGGCGATTTTACGGATTCCATCGCCGAGTAGAAAGACAGCTTGTTCACCGTAAACCATATCTTTTGGTTTGGGAGTTGCATCGGGTAGCGAGATGAGTTTCGCCTGCTTTTTTTCGAGGTCGAGTTTGACGATTTGCTTTTTTTCTGTGTCTAGGAAAAAGCCAGTTTGTTCGTAGATTTCTGTTTTGTTGATTATGAAGCCGGTTTGCACTAGTCGAAGATCGAAGAAAACTGGTAATTGGCTCATCTGCTCCAATCCGGCAATTTGATCAGAGAATTGTTGGGTTTCGAGTAGTTTGATTTTGACCAGCTCAAAGCGTCTTTTATTGTCTTGATTTTTTTCAGCTAAGCTTCGTAGTCCATTCATGACTTCATTGGTGGCTGCTCTTGCCTGCAAGACATCACTCTCAGCAAGTTTCTTGGCGTCGGCTAGTCGTTGGTTATATGGCTCTAATTCTTGGTTTATTGCGGATATGTCAGCATTTTTTTGCCATTGATACCACAAGACAGCCACGGCAAAAGCGACCAAGACCAGAGCAACAATGAGCAGATTGCGCAGCTGGTTACGAAGGTGGTTTTTGTCACGGAAAGACAGATGATCTGGTTGGCGACGGATCTTAGCAATCAAAAACTTTATTAAGCTCAGGGTGACTTGTAAGACAATTAGGATTTTTGACCAGATTTTTCTAAGAATGCTCAAGACAGTTAGGCCAATCTTTTTTAAGGTCTCACGCATGGGAAATTGCCTAAGTTGCCCAATTTTTCCCAGGCTGGTTTTAGCGATCTTGGGAGGCGAAAGAGAAATTTTAGGCAAGTTAAAGCTTCGTGGCTCTTTGCTCGGTCTCGTCTGTTCTTGAGAGTTAGACAGTGGAATTGTGGCAGTTTGCATGGTTTGATCGGTGTAGTTGGGTTGAGCCACTTGGGTTGAAAATGATCCTTGGCCAAACTGCTGAGTTGTTATTCCTGGTTGTATCATGCCGGTAGGAATTACTGGGTTTTGATCAGGCAAATTTGTTCTCTTGGTATTTTGTTGAGTTGTTTCTTGGTGATCTATGTGGTTGTTGAATGTTGCTGGTTGGACCGGATCGGTAATCACGTCTTTGTCTGATCTAGATGTTTGGTTGGAAGTCATGGAAACCGGTTGAGAAACTGTCTGAACACTTGGTTTTTCAGTTACATGCAACTGATCCGGTTTAGTAATCGACTCAACAGCTGCAGCCGACGTAGGCCGAGAGATGGTGGTAATGGCTGGTTGGGCAAGCGGCTGGGCTTCTGCTTCCTCGAGCATTGTCTCGACCTCCACCACCCGAGGTGACGATTGTTGTTTTACCTCGACAAAGGCAAAGGCCGACAACGAGGAGTTATTTTGACTATGAAGCTCGGGGACGATTGAAGTGATAACGGTATCGACGTCGAAGCCCTGAGAAAGCTTAATTTTTATTTCCTCTTGATATGGGAAACCCTGGAGAGTGCAGAGTACGTAGAGGTCTTCAGGTTTATATTGGCCTTCAACAATCCTTGGCTCAGCTGCTGAAGAAAGGATACGCCCGATTTTATTACCTCGACGCAACAGGATTGAGCCTTGATGTGTGGCCAGGGTAATGACCCCATCTATCAATAAAACACAAGCAATTTGTAGTTGGTTGTTGGAACGTCTTACTTTTGCCAAAATATCAAGCAAAGTGTTATGTAAGTCGGAGGAGCCTTGGGGTTCGTTGTTGATTAGATCCTCGGCGATATCTCGTCCCAAGTTGTTGGCGTTGTTTCCACCAACGGAAAAAGCACATATCAGGCTGCCACGAGAGTTAGTAACTACTTGTGACCAGCCGACGTTAAGGGGCAGACCAATAACCGGTGTCGTCTGCACGTTTGACATTCGATCTATTGTAGCACGAAGTTGTGCTAGTTTGTGCTATTTGTTTAGCTAACATAGATATTTGGAGAGGGTTCTGACTTAGGCATCGATTTCGAAGTAAGTCTTTTTTGCTGCATAGTCTTTTTAGCTTGCTTTGTTTATCGGACAATTGAGGATATTCTCAACCTCGGCTGGCGATCGATGTTTCTGTTTGGCATGATTTTCTGGGAATTCGTCTGGTTACTTGCCATACGCAAATTGGCTACCAAACCGATCATGGCCGCGTTATCCATGCAAAGCCGTTTGCTGTAAGGGATGAGCAATTTATATTTTTGATTTCGGGTTTTGGTTTTTGCTTGAGACTGAGTTGCTTGGTGAATTGTTTGGCGTATTTTTTGACGAAGGGCGATGTTGGCCGCCACGCCTCCGCCCAGCAAAAAGCTCTTAATTGTCTCTTCTTGTAAAAGTTTGTTCAATTTGTGAGAAATATGCCTGAAGACCGCTGTTTGAAATGACGCAGCAAAATCAAAACTTGCCTGCTTGTCTAAGAGGTTTTCTGACTCTAGCTTTTCGACTAAATTTCGGGCATGGGTTTTGAGACCAGAAAAACTCAAATTTAAATCGCGACTGTTGGTCATGGGTAAAGGAAAATCAAAGCGTTTCGGGTTTCCAAGTTTGGCAAATTGTTCCATAACTGGGCCAGCGGGATAGCCCAGGTCAAGCATTCGTCCCACCTTGTCCAAGGCTTCACCAGCTGCGTCGTCGATAGTTTCACCGAGTACTTGGTAATTGCCGATCGCTTTGATTAAAACAAACTCGGTATGTCCGCCTGAAACAACTATTGATAGGGCTGGAAAGATTCCTTGCGCCTGCAAGAGGCTAAAAAACTCCTGGTGATCAATTTGTTCGATCGATTTGCTCGATCTATGCCTTGGTTTACCTAGAGATGATAAGGCGTGGCCCTCGATATGGTTAATGGCAAAAACTGGCAAATCGAGTTGCTGACCAATTTCTTTTGCTTTCTCGATACCTACTTCTAACGCTGGTGCCAATCCTGGTCCTTGTGTCACGGCCACTGCTGAGAGCTCGTTTTGACTCACCCTGGCTCTTTTGATTGCCAAATCGACCACTCGCTCAATATTTTGACGGTGTGCTTGTTTGGCAACTGTTGGAAAGACACCCCCATAGGGTTTGTGCAGTTGGGTTTGAGAAGCAATGACATTTGACAAAACTGTGTTGCCAAAAACCACTGCAGCTGAAGTATCGTCACAAGAGGTATCGATGGCCAAAGTGAGAGGCACAACTTGTTTATGTTTTTTTGGTTGCTGTTTCATGTTTTGGGTTCTTTGATGATGAGCAAGCGGTTGTTTGCAGGATTTGAGAGATTGTTCTTTTGGGGTCGAATCTCGATTTCAATGAGGTTTTTTATTGCCTGATTGCTCATCATGCTTACTGGTATGAAGGGCTTAATCTGATCCCACCACTCTATTAAAATTAGATGGTTTGGAGCCAGCATTTTGTCAAACTCAAGTAAGATAAATTGCTCTGCGGTGTCAATTTTCCAGACGTCCAAATGGAACAATTTTCCCGGCACTTGATGACGCAAAAAATCATACTCATTTATATAAGAATATGTTGGTGAAACAATATTTTCTTCTATACCTAAAAACTGGGCAATTCCTTTGGCAAAGATGGTTTTACCAGCTCCCAATGGTCCGTCCAAACCTATGATTAACCCAGATTTGCGCAATTCATTCCAGTGTTTGAGCAAGAGTCGACCCGCAATACCTTGAGTGTCACTTTCAGAAGCCGAAGGTAAAGAGAAAGATGAAGTTGCTGAATTGCGCAATTGCGCATTTGCACCATTTGCCAACGATGTAGTTCCAGGCCTGGTGGTGTCATCAAGCAAACTCATTTTTTCCTGCATCTCTGGGTCAAGAATGTCGCGGTCGCCCTTCCTTAGAGTAATAGGTGTTGAAAGGGTTGTGTCGATCACAGTTGAGGGTTGATTGTGAGGTAGTGTGCCAGCATCAATAGCAAGATCAACCAATCTTTTTTGTCGTTCTGACAACTTACAGAAAATGTCATCCAAAGTGTAGGGGTTTTTTTCACCACTGGGGTTGGCCGATGTAGCCGTAATTGCATGACCAAGTTTTTTGACAATTGCCAAGATTAATCGATGACTCGGAATTCTCACGCCCAGGGTGTTGAATTCTGAAGCAACTCCTGGAGCAACTCTGCCAAGATTCTTCGAGACCACCGTAAAAGGTCCAGGCAAAAACTTCCGATAGATATTGCGGGCTTGTTGATTGAGTTCAACATATTTTTCTGCCATGTCTTGATTCGTAACAGCAATCGAAAGTGGTTTGCCTTCTCGTCTCTCTTTGTATCGCAAAAGCTTTGCCACAGCCTGAGGATTCTCTGCGTCAGCACCTATGCCATAGACCGTTTCCGTCGGGTAAATGATTAAACCACCGGACAACAAACACTTGACGGCATTGTCAACTATGTCTCGTTCCTCGTTGGTTTGACTTTCATCCAACTGCTGTGGATTGTTTATGGTGAGCTGCAAAATTTCCATGACGTATTATATATCGGTTTTCTCGAGATAGATGTTGACCTTCACTTCTCAATTGAGTTTAAGCATTTTTATCTTAACTATATCTCGAACTATTGCGCCACTTGTTATAATGGACATGTTGCGTAATAACATTTTTGTTACAAAACTGCTTTTTTTAGAGCTACCAAGATTGTTTGCACGCTCGAGTTAGTTATGTGACTACCTCGTCAGGACAGCAGCTTTTTAGCTCAGACAAATCAGTTTTAACTACAAAATCATATTTCGCGGGAAGTCTAATGAAGTTGACACAGAATGCAACTGGTTAAAATAGGAAATGCTTGCATGAAAAATAAAAATACTCCTAGCGGAAGTTGGTCTTTCAGCTTTGACCCATCAACAGACACGCCTGGTGAGGAGAAATTCGAGCTCTATCTAAAAGCTCGTCAAATAAGCCAAGCCAATGAGATTCTGCGTGATGTTGTTAAGTTGGATAGAACTTCTCGTAAGAAGTGGTTTTTGGAGAACGCTGACTTTGTTAGTCAGATGATGGAAACATTCATGGATAGCTCTTTCCAGGTGATTGATGGTTTGCAGATGGATAATGAAGCGATGGAGCTTTCCAGCCAGTTTGTAACCAGCTTAAGGGAAATCACAAGTATTTTACAAAGTTTACGCCATGATGTTGATGGCCCAGTTGTGTTTTAATCCAACTACTTTTAGCAATAGATTTACTGATTCATTTTTCAAAACAAAAGTCTAAAATTCAGTACTAATCAAGCGGGAGTTCTCTGCCTGTGAGTGTGGGCAATTAAAATCATTAAAAGAGCGAACTATGGGTATAGAACAAATTTTTACAATTATTGTTTATCAGCCATTCTTCAATGTCTTGTTGTTTATTTATTATTTATTGGACAAGGTTACTCATGGTCAACCAGACATGGGTGTTGCAGTCATTCTCCTAACACTTTTTATTAGATTCTTAATGCTGCCATTGTCACTACGAGGGCATAATTCAGAGGAGCAAAAACGAGAAATAGCAAGACAAATCAAGGAAATCGAGGCAGAGTATGCTGCAGAACCAATTGTCTTGCGAGATCGTAAACGAGTGGTGCTTAAGGAAAGTCGAGGTGTTTTAATTGCAGAAGTGTTTTCCTTGCTAATCCAAACCGCCATAGCTTTAATGTTGTGGAGAATTTTTGCTAGTGGTTTGTCTGGAGATGATTTTCATTTGGTCTATAGTTTTATGCCCGAGATTAAAACGCCACTCAACTTGGTTTTTCTGGGCAAGTACGACCTAACCCATCCCCATCTCTTTCTCAATTTATTGCAAACTCTGCTGATCTTTGTCCTTGAAACGGTTTCAATTTACACCTCAGCCTATCCTCAAACCCGTGCCGACGCTGTGCGCCTCCAACTTATCCTACCCATTGTTTCATTTTTGATTTTTATGAACTTGCCAGCCGGTAAAAAACTTTTTGTTATTACCACTCTCTGTTTCAGTATTGTGCTGACAATCTGCAAAGCGATTATGCGACGTTTCGAGGAGTACCGAATTAAGCGGGAGCAAGCAGAATTGATGCCAGCAGAAGAGAAGGTTCTCATCGAGATAAAAGAATAAGCTTGCTGCGAAATAAAATCTTTTGATCGAACAGATTCTGCCAACATGGATGCCCAAAGGCTTTGCCTATTTGATATTCGCTCGTCTTGTCAGTTTTTCTAGCATTCATAGACACCCTTTAGAGGAACCTGTACAATACCAGCTATGGAATTTGATAAATTGGTTGTGTCTTTTTTAGTTGATGAGGTGGTTGGTGGCTTTTTTATTTCTGTGCCACCCGGCCACATCGCCTGCGTTTATGATCGCATCCGTGGTGTTTTACCTCACGTTTGGGGCCCAGGTTTGCACCTCAAGGTACCTTTCCTACAAGTTGCTAAGCTTTTTAATGCCCAAATACTCGAGTATTCCATTCGTCGTCAGTTTGATACTTCTCAGAACAAAGAGGCTCTGGGTGACGAACCGATAATTGCCAACACTAAAGATGGTTACAACGTCTCGATCGAAGGCTCGATTTTGTTTAAAATCGACCGCAAAAACGCTCCTGAGCTCTGGGAAACGATCGGTGAACACGTGGTCTCTAAAGTTGTACGACCGTTTTCTCGTAGCCGCATCTCGGCTGTTTTTAGTGACCTTACCCTGGATCAGGTCAAGGCTCATCGCACTCGTGTCGAGGAAATTATTCGTGATGATCTCAACGAGCATTTCAAGAACAAGGGCTTGGATTGCGAAGGCTTTTTATTGAGCGAAGTGGGAGTGGTTTGAGGAAATTCCTAGCAATAATTTTCGATTAAAGCAAAGAAACTAAATAAATTTTTTGTTTATTTTTTCCCATTGACACTTTTTTAGCAGTCTTTTAAGATAACTGCTAGTGAAAGTAGCAGACAGCTTTCTCGTCTGCTAGAAGTGCCTCATCTCCAGGCAGAAAAATCAGCAAAAATGCTCAAGCTGCCGGTTGGTAGGCGCAAATATTAGTATCAATTAGTAATATTTTTCGGACAAAGCAAAGAAAGGAACCCATGTCCCTCTCGATCAAGGTCTCACAACTTAAACCCCTGGCTGGTTATGTTTTAGTAGAGCCAGCTGCAGCCGAGGAAAAAACTTCCTCAGGCATTTATTTGCCAGAATCCTCCGATGAAAAGCCACAGCATGGTAAAGTCTTGGCTTGTGGTGGTGACACAGTTGTCGAAGGTGCAACCGTCAAATGCCCAGTCAAGGTTGGTCAAAGTGTCATCTATAAAAAATGGGGTGGTAATGACGTCAAAATTGACGATGTTGAGTATCAATTTTTAAAGTTCGAAGACATTTTGGCAGTTATTCATCAAAAAGGTGATATGCCCCTTGATGTGGCAATTAATACCGTTTTAGAAGAAAACGGTATCAAATAGCTTTGGCTAAAATGCGTATGTGAGTAAGTAAAAAACGGCGGCAAATCGGTCGCCTCCTAAAAAATTTAAAAACTAAGAAAGGAAATATGGCAGCAAAACAACTTCTTTTCGGCGATGATGCCAGACAAAAAATGCTGATTGGTATTAACAAATTGGCTCAGGCCGTGGTGACCACACTTGGTCCGCGTGGTCGTAATGTTGCTTTGGATAAAGCTTGGGGTGCCCCCAACGTTATCCATGACGGTGTTTCGGTAGCCAAAGAAATTGAGCTCGAGGATAAATTTGAAAATATGGGCGCTCAGTTGGTTAAAGAAGCCGCTTCCAAAACCAACGATGTGGCTGGTGACGGTACCACTACTGCAACTCTTTTAGCACAAAAAATCAGTGAAAAAGGTATGCGCTACGTTACAGCCGGTGCCAACCCGATGCTGATGAAGCGAGGAATTGACAGAGCTGTCAAGTCCGTGGTTGCTGAGATTCAGAAACTTGCCAAACCTGTCAAGGAAAGCGATTGGGAAAAAGTCGCCACTATTTCGGCTCAAAACGAAGTCATCGGTAAGAAAATCGCCGAGGCCTTGAAATTGGTTGGTAAAGATGGTGTGGTCGAAGTCGAGGAAGGCAAGACCATGGACATCGAGATCCAGCACAAGGAAGGCATGGAATTCGACAAGGGCTATGTCTCGCCTTACTTTGTGACCGATACCGACAACATGGAAGCAGTTATCGAGAACCCATACATTTTGGTCACAGATCAAAAACTCTCCAACATCAAGGATTTGCTGCCAGTCTTGGAGAAGGTGGTTAACGCTGGTCGTGGCTTGGTGATCATCGCCGACGATATCGAAGGCGAGGCTCTAACCACTCTGGTGGTCAACAAATTACGCGGCTCCTTCAAGATTTTACCAGTCAAGGCTCCTGGTTTTGGTGATCGTCGCAAGGCGATGTTGCAAGATATTGCCGTTTTGACAGGCGCAAACTTGATTAGCCCAGAGGTCGGTCGTCAACTTAAGGACACTGTGGTCGAGGATTTGGGTGAATCAGACTCGGTTCGTGCCAGCAAGGACTCGACTAGAATCGTGGGTGGCAAAGGCAACCAGGCCGAGATCGACGCGCGCGTTGCTCAGATTCAAAACGAGATCGAGAAATCGACTTCGAGCTTTGACATCGAGAAACTTCAAGAGCGCAAGGCCAAACTAACTGGTGGCGTGGCCGTAATCCAGGTTGGTGCCAGCACTGAAATCGAGATGAAAAATCTTCAGGAGCGTGTCAAAGATGCCAAGGAGGCAACTCGCGCTGCTATCGAGACTGGTATTATCCCAGGTGGCGGTGTGACTTACATCCAGGCTGGGAAGGTTTTGGATGGTCTTGAGTCCAAATCTGATGACGAGCAAACCGGTATCGAACTGATTAAATCGGTTCTGGACGAGCCAATGCGTATGTTGGCGGTTAACTCGGGCGAGGATGCTGGTTGGGTAGTTGGTCAAGTTCGTGCTAAGAAAAACGAGCCAAACTGGGGTTTCAATGCCATGACCAACGTTTTTGAAGATTTGGTGGCTGCTGGTGTAATCGAACCAGCCAAGGTCGAGATCGCGGCTTTGGAAAACGCTGCCTCGGTGGCTTCAATGATCTTGACGACCGAGTGTTTGGTCACAGATGTGCCTGCTCCAGAGAAACACGACCACGCTGGCGCCGGTGGCGGCATGGGTGGGATGATGTAAGATGGATTGCTAAATTCTGACTTTGAAAAGAAAGCCCCGGTCAACCACCGGGGTTTTTGTTAGAATTTACATCGTTGGTACCGGATTTGAGCCTGAGAGATCAGGTAGATACTTTCCGGGACTTGTCATTCCAACATCTTTTGCATTTTTCTGGCTTGTGTCTAAAATGTGAGTAACAGAATATAGCCACAAGAGAATTGCCACAAGAGAATTGACGAAGCTTTTTTTAAGAAAGGACCTATGCTACAAGTTAATCAAGCAATCGCCCCCTTTACAGCTGACGCTTTCCAAAATGGTCAGATTATTAAAATCGACTCTGCCAAGCTAAAGGGCAAGTGGCTTGTCTTATTCTTCTATCCAGCTGATTTTACTTTTGTTTGCCCAACAGAGTTAGGCGAAGTGGCAGATAACTATCAACAGTTACAACAAATGGACGTGGAGGTTTTGAGTGTCAGCACTGACACAGTTTATGTTCACAAAGCCTGGCATGACTCGTCCAAGGTTATTCATAAGATCAAGTTCCCAATGTTGGCCGATCCAACCGGCAATTTGTCTCGGGAGTTTGGTGTTTATCTTGAGGAAGAGGGTGTTGCCTTGCGCGGCACCTTTTTGATCGATCCTGATGGGGTTCTCAAGGCTATGGAGATCAACAACAATGACATTGGTCGCAGCGCCAACGAATTAATTCGCAAAGTCCAGGCAGCGCAGTTTGTGCGCGAGCATGGTGGCGAGGTCTGTCCGGCAAGTTGGCAGCCAGGAGAAAAAACTCTCAAACCAAGTATGGAATTAGTGGGAAAGATTTAATCAGGCTTCCAGAGCAGACTTCATAGCACGAAGAACGCGTCAAAGACGTCAAGTAATTAAATTTAAGTCGCTCGAGTTGGCCAAAACTGTATTCCTGGCTTATTGCAATTCCCTCTGGTAGATATAAAATACCTGCAATATGCAACCACATTCGATGTGCGTCGTGGCCTTGACCGCCTACCTATGGAATCGGCCAGTCCGGCTTAACTTAAAAAAAGCCTTGATTTACATCACCTATCGCAACCGCTATGGTGAGTACAAAAATAATGTTTATGATACCGAGATTGTTTCTCGTTCTCCAGACGATTGCGAATTAAAAGTCTATGTGATCCGTTCAGGTGGTGGTATTTCCTGTACAGTTACAGCTAAGCGCAATTCAACCCAAGAAGGCTCTGAAGTAGTTTTTACTGACCATTCGCAGCACCACTTGTCTGGCCTGAGAGAACTCTACAAGCTCTACAAAAATCGCATTGCATATGGCGATAACCAAGGCAGCAAACTCTATCGCCGTTTTGAGGGCGAGACGACCGACGATACCAGGCGTCGCTATCGCATGATGTGCGAGGTGATCAATAGCCAGGAACAATACGTTCCGGTTTTATACGAGATTGAATTAAAATATCTGTACGATTAATTTTTATTAGACTTGTAGCGAAATAAATTTTGTAATAAAAATGTTATTTCACTAAAAGTCTATTGTAGGTGTTCAGAAACTCTTGGCTTTTCGGCTGTTTTTTCTTTGCTCAAAGTTGTCTAACAAGGATTTGGGAGCTTTTTGCTTTGTTTTTGAGTTTTTTAACTTGGGGCTCAGACCGCCAAGTCTTGCAGCAGCAATTTTGACGGTGGTAAGTTTTGTAGCAAGGCTGGGAATCGAACCCAGGACCTTCGGTTTATGAATCCGATGCTCTAACCAACTGAGCTACCTTGCCATTCGTACCATCTTAAAACGATGGATTTACGAGTTAAGATTATAACACGCACTGATAGGTTGTTGGCTTCTTAAAAATGGCCAATCGTGATACAATAGACGTCTTCTATTAAACCAAGTTTGGGTTAGCAAACGGGTTGGGAAGTTAACAAACAAAAATCGCGGGATAGTGTACGGTGCACGTGAGGCTCATAATCTCACAGGCTAGGTTCGACTCCTAGTCCCGCAACATTTTTTGAGACCAAATTTGAACGGTCCAGCCACATTTTTTTCACTCCTCTTTTACCCCAAAAACTAACACTGGTAATCAATCTCGCCCCGAAATAAAATCTAAATGAAGGTTGGTTTTTTTCAACCTGACGAAAGCCCGACAGTCAACTAATTCCCAAAAAAAGGAGCGATATGTCAGTCCTTATCTCAAATCAAGACCTTGCAAAAAAAGTAGCTGGAGCCCTCCTTGACATCAAGGCCGTTGGTTTTTCGCTTGATCAGCCTGTGACTTTTAAATCTGGCATAATTTCGCCTGTTTACGTCGATAATCGCACTTTTCCTGCTCACACCACTGAGTGGAAAGTAGTGATTGGCGGTTTTTCTCAACTCATTTCCAGCCAGCACCTTGAGTTTGATTTTATCGCAGGCATCGAGACGGCCGGCATTCCTCACAGCGCGGCTCTGGGCTTTTCTCTGGATAAACCATCAGTTTTTGTGCGCAAAAAGGCTAAAGACCACGGTACCAAGAAAATGGTTGAGGGTGGCGATGTTAAGGAAAAAAAGGTCTTGTTAATCGAGGATTTAGTTACCACTGGCGGTTCGAGTCTGGCCGGGGTGGAATCGTTGCGCCAAGCTGGTGCGGTCGTCACTGACTGTCTGGTTATTGTGAGCTATGGCTTTGAGGAGTCGGTCGAGGCTTTTGCCCAAGCTGGCGTTAATCTTCATTCACTAACAGACTTTCCCACAATCTTGTCCGAGGCGATTAAAAGAAATTTATTAACAGAAGAACAGAAAACCTCCATCGAGTCTTGGTTAGAGGATCCTTTTGGTTGGGCTAACAAGCGTTGATAATCGTTTTATTCTCTTAAAAGCTCCATCCATGCTTGGATGGGGGGCCTAGGAGTTGGGCTGAGTTCTTTGGCGGTTGTTTCAGTTTCGACTGCAATTTGCACCACATACTCTCCCGGTTTTTGCATTAAAAGTTCATTGCGAATAATTTTTTCTTTGGCGATAGGTTTGTCGGCTAATTCGAGCTTTTTCTTGTCTTCATCTCGAATTTTTTCCAGTTCCTGAACCTCTGCCTCAAGCTGTTCGATACTTTGCTTGGAATATGTTGCCTGTTTGGCGCTTTTTTGTAGTGAGAGAAAAAAAGTTATCGCCAGTAGAGTGATTGCTAAGATGACAAAAGGGTTGGTAAGAATTTTTGGCATTGGTGATGGTGCTTCCCTGAGCTGATAGGTTTCCAGGTATTAGTATCTTTTGTTTGCTACGTCTTGACCAGTGGGGTATGTCCCAACAAGTCTGAACACGTTATGAATTACCAAATTGCTTTTTTAGTGCTGTCAATATACTTGTAGTGGAATAACATTTTTATTACAAGATCTTGCCTAGCAGGAGTCTAATCTTTTAGTTCTCTCTGTTAAAGAGTCACAGTTGAAGTGGTTTGCCAGTAGCATCATAAAAGGCCTGGGAGTTGCTGGCAAGCTGTGTTATGGTTGATTAGTCGCGTCCCAGGCTTGCGGTCCTTGACTCACGTTTTTGTCCAACTCTATAGGTATTGTGGCAAATGTGTTTTTGAAAATCTACTGCTGAGTATTCTGCTCGGGCGACCCCAAGAGAGATTATTGCGCACCAACCTCTTTTGTGATATTATAAGACACTTAGTTCGACATATATTGCAAAAAATGTTGTCGAGCTTTAGCTTTAAATTTCAGATTAATTCACTAGTTTCCTGCCCCAACTAGTTTGTTAAAGAGTGAGCCTTTTTGTTCGCGGGGTTTGTCGTTTAGTCAAGTACAACCAGACAAGCCAATAACTTAACATTCTGAGTTTTAATGCTAAAATACACAGAAACAAAATATGTCTGATACATCAATTAATTTATCTGACTCACACGCCAAATTCACCCAGCGTTTGCAGGGTGATGGCAAAGCTCATGCAACTGTAATTGCTTACAGCAAGGATATCGAGCAATTGGTTGATTTCATGACCAAAAAGGGTAAGTTATCGCCAGCAGATGTGACCAGCGATGATATCGATGAGTTCAAAGATCTGCTCTCTAAACAACGCTATACCACTAAGTCAATCTCACGCAAAATTAACTCAATCAAGGCTTTTTTCCGTTACTTAATCAATGAAAACGTGGTCGATACTAATCCGGCCGAAGTTATTTCCCACCCTAAAGTGGATCAATCTCCTCCGAGAGTCTTATCAAAGCTCGAGTACCGAGCTCTTCGGGATGCTTGTCGTGGTGATTCAAGAATGTTTGCTATTGTCGAAATGCTTCTCCAGACAGGTATGAGAATCAGTGAGTTGGCCTATTTACAATCTGACGACGTTGATCTTGAGAGAGGTATCATTTACATCCAACCCCAGAACTCGCGTGAGGCTCGTCGGGTGCCCCTGAATGCTGCAGCTAAGAATTCCCTGATGGACTATCTGAAAATTCGTCCTCGTGCCAGAGAAAAAACTGTTTTCTTGACCAAAACTTGCCGACCATTCTTGGTTCGCAACATCCGTACGGCTATCGATCGCTATTTCCGCTTGGCTGGCATTTCTAACGCCAAAGTCAACGACTTGCGACACACTTTTATTGTTGAACAACTTAAGGCGGGTACTCCATTGGTTTACATTTCTCAGTTGGTGGGCCATAAGCGCATTACCACCACCGAGAAGTATCTCAAGCTCATCGACGCTCCTGAGATGACCCCCAACGTCCAGATTGAGGAGCTTTAATTCTTACACCTTTAGTTTCTGGTCCTGAGATCAGATGCAGTGCTCCGAGTCACATCGATAAGATAGTTCAGATATTTAAGTAATCTCGGTGGACTGGCTATCTGAGTAAGTTGAATTGACTTCTATTTCTCTGCTAATCCTCGCTGAGATCTTTACCGAAATACGTAGGTTGTTTTTTTCTCAGCTTGCGGTATATTTCTCTTAATGTCAAAAAAATGTTTTGCTTTCGACGCTTGTTGGCGAACTCTCGGCTAGGGAGTTGTTTTTGTTGAAAAAAGGCTTAACGGCAAAAGGTTTTGACAAAATCGCTCCCAAATAGGGAGTTTTTTTGTGCCGAAATCCTATTTTTTTAGCCACAATCAGGCATTTTCAATAAAAATAAATTAAAAAATAAAGATAGAATTAAAACAAGGAATTAAAAATATGAAAAAAAGAGTTTTTTCTGGCACTAGAGCCACCGGCCGTTTGCATTTAGGCAACTATCTGGGAGCAGTTAAAGGTTACATCGCTTTACAAAATGATCCTCAGTACGATTGCATTTACATGGCAATGGATTTGCACACCATTACCACGCCATTTAACAACCACACTTTAGCGCAGGATACCAAGGCAGTGATCGTTGATTATTTGGCTGCTGGTCTTGATCCGGAGAAATCGATCATTACTTCCCAAGCAAGAGTGCCGGAGCACACCTATTTAGCTTTTATTTTTTCCTCAGTGATGTCGGTGGCAAGGATGCAGCACTTACCAACGTTCAAAGATAAAGTTAAACAGCATCCGGATAATGTGACCATGGCTTTGCTCAACTATCCCGTTTTGATGGCGGCTGATATCTTGGCATATAAGGCGGAGTTGGTGCCGGTCGGGCTTGATCAGGAGCCACATCTGGAGGTCACCCGTGAGGTGGCACGCAAAATGAATGAGCAATTTGGGACGGATTTTCCCGAGGCTCAACGTTTCGCCACCAAGGCAGAATATGTGCCGTCGTTGTTGGGCGAGGGCAAGATGAGCAAGTCAGTTGAGGGTAGCTCGATTGGTCTGACAGACGATCTGGAAACGATTCTCAAAAAGGTTTCGCGGATTCCCACTGATTCTGGTAAGGGTCGAGTTGAACCAAGCTCTCAAGCCAAGGCCGGTGCCATTTACTACGATCAATCTGGCAGTGAATCTGGAGGGGTAGCCTCGCTCATGCACTTTGTGGAAATGTTTATGGGCGAAGAGCAGCGCAAGAGTTTGGAAAAAAGTTACCAGGCTGAGGGTTTGCGCTATGGTGATGTTAAGCGTGCTTTGGCCGAGGCGATTTTTGCTGATTTAACACCAATTCAGCAAAAACACCGCGAACTTATGGCGCGGCCGGAATATGTTGATCAAATTATTGAGCAAGGAGCAGAAAAAGCCCGAGAAATTGCTGGTCAAACCATTAGTGAAGTTAAAAATAAATTAGGCCTAACCTAACTATTCAAAGGTAAGAAAGGATTGATGAAACCGACCATTATTTATAGTGATTTTGAAAAACTTGATCTTCGTGTTGGAATGATTATCGAGGCAAATGTTCCAGAATGGAGTGAAAAACTGTTGGAGTTTAAAGTTGATTTCGGGGAAGAAATCGGCATGAAGACGATTTTTTCTGGAGTCAAAGCTTGGTACCAACCAGAGGATTTTCTGGGCAAAAAATTTATTTTTGTGGTGAATTTGGCAGAACGAAAAATGGGCCCATCGGTGAGTCAGGGTATGATGCTGATGGCTGACCAAGAAGACAAGCCCGTGCCGGTACCAACTCCCAACGATTTGCAACCTGGTTGCCCGATGGCATAGACACATTTCATTTTTGCCAGCGCTTCACTAAGTGGCGTGATATTATGATGTGTTGAGTTGTTGATTTTTCAATGGTTTTAATTCAATCTGCAGGACTATGATGAGAACTTTTTCTTCAACAAAAAAATTCTTTTTATTCAACTTACTTCTTTTCATAGGAATTTTTTTCATCAACATAGTTTTTGGTTTTTTGAGTTTAAAACAATACTACAGTATCGATTATTTGGATGATTTATTTATTCACTCACAATGGAAACTGCCGTTAAGCAAAAGAATCATGGGCGATGGTGATTTGTATGTTTACGCTGGAGCTAAATATTTTGAAGGTCGGTCACTTTTTGACATAAACCCAGAGGTTCCACCACTTGGAAAGTATATTTTAGGGTTAAGCTATGAATATTGGGGTACTCCTATATATAGTATCTTGTTTTGTTACTTAGTTGTCATATTAGTTTTGTTTTTGTTAGCACGAGAGATTGTTACTGATAAAAACTGGCTGATGATTTATTTGCTAAATCTCTTATTTTTACCGCTACTGACGAGTCAATTAACTCAAACAGTATTGGATTTGCCACTTCTAATGTTTTTAGTTGTGCATATTTATTCGATTCAAAAATTAGCAAAAATCAGGGAATTTGGATTTCGAAAGAATGTCATCATATACTTATCATTGGCTGGCGTAAGTTTAGGTTGTTTTGCTGCTGTTAAATTTCCAGTATTAGTTGGACCAGTTTTTTTTACTGATTTATTGTTTTTTTATTGGACGCTTAAAAACAAAAAAATAACATTTTTGGTGCGCCAAATTTTGTCGATTTTTGTCCCATTGCTAGTTGTTGCTGTTGTGACTTATATTTTTTGGTTTTTGCCATTTTTCTTGCAAGGAAACAATTTGATTGACTGGCTTAAGTCTGAACTGTGGACAGTACACTTTTACCTGAACTCAATGGCTAAGCCAGCGTTTATGCAAATATTTTTTGCGATGATGTTTGGAGTATATAAATTGTTTGCAACGGGAGAGTGGCAGTTCATTAGAGAATGGTCGGTTTGGTGGTTGGTTGGTTTATTAGTACTGTTAGGGTATTGGTTTAGGTATTTGTCAGGTTTTTTTGCAAAAAACTCAGATAAGTCGGTTGTCTTTTCTTTCTCAAAAAAAAATAAATACAAAAAATCTTTCCGATTTTTTGCTAATTTCATTAACTGGTTTCAAATTGTCACACATTTTTTTGTTTCAACATCTACCTCAGTGGTTTATTTGTTGATTGTTACAACCTCGTTAATTGTTTTCTTTTCGTTCAGTAGTTTTTATTCCCGTTATTTGCTAGTAATCGAACCGTTGTTATTGTTAATATTCATCGAATTTTTATCCCGCCAATCGCAGCACAAACTAAAACAATCGTTGTTAATTTTTATATTAACGGTTGTTTCTTTTGTTCAGTGGCTTTTGCTTCTGTTTCCTTCTCCTCTAGCTGATGCAAAAACGATTGGGCAGATGTGGACGGACAACAGATTTGAAGATTTATATTTTTTCGTGGAAAAACCCAATTCATCGTGGCAAGAGTTTGCAAATGATCTGTTTGTCTTCACTGAGAATTCTTTTGTCAAACAACAACAAACCGAAATCACAGTTAATAATTATGTTTTGTTTAGCAACAAGGTACCGGTAACAGTTAAGCACTTTTATATAACTGACGTGGGAACTTATACTCATACAATTGAGGGTTTTCTTGAAAGGAGAGCCAATCGTTGGGTTTTGATATGGGACGACGGTTTGATTCTGCCAAACTGGAATTCTGATTCAGAAATCTCTCGGCAACTTGCAGAACAATCGATAGTGACGGCAGATAAAAAACCACTAGCTTCCTGGGAGATTGTGTCGATGATTGGTATACAAAATAGCCCTAAAGTTTTTGGGATGATGGATAAGTTGACTAATCTAGTCGGGGTTAGGGCAGTTGATTTAGAAGACCAACTTTTATCCAGCCAAAGAAGATTTGAGGTATTTCGTTTCCACGTGGAGATGACGCCGAAATTGAAAAAACAAATCGAGGAATTAGGTTTGGAAGTTGTTGAATGGCGAACCACAAAACTTAATTCAAAGACTAAAGACCAGAAACTTACTTGGCCTCAGATACTTGAAGCCGTATCAAGAGTTGGTGCCGCCAACCCACCGGCCGGTTATTGGGAAATTAAAAATAACGATGGTGAAAAAATTATCAATTTAAAGTCTGGCAACGACTCCGGCGATCAGGTTTTGATCGTTTCTGATTAAAACGAATTGTGATAATTTGTTTATTCCGCTACAAGTTTATTACCGTAAAGACTAAGCAAATTGGAGATCGATCTAGGTTTTGCCATGTTAAAATAACTCCAGTTTAGTAAGAAGATAATTGAGTATTAAATTGATGCTCAACAATAAAAAATCAGAAACAAACTGCCAAAAACTAAATAGTTTCTAAAACAAAAATGTTGGTGTTTTTGAAAAAAGGAATATACATGACGGACAAGCAAAAACTCTCGATGAAAGAACAAGAAGTAATTAAGAAAAAACTCGCAGAAATTGTCAAAAAAACTCAAATTCAGGCTATGTTTAAAGATCAGACAAATACTGATGAATCAGAAAAATCAGGACAGTTGAATCAATCGGGGCACTTTGGGAAGTTCGCTCAATCTGGAAAGTCCAAAAAAACTACTCCCTCAAATCAACAAAATGGTGACGGTGAAACAAAAGAATTTCGATTCTCTTTTGATCTAAATGATTTTATGAGTAAGGGATTAATATACTTGATAATTTTTCTGCTGTTTGTGCCCAAAATTGTCAGTATGATGACGGGTGGTAACCGCGAAAAAATTTCTTTAAGTCAGTTGGTCACTGACGTGCGTGAGAATCAAGTTAAAACGATTGAAGTAGCTGGACCTGAACTGCGAGTTTTCTATAAAGACGATAGCATCAAGCTTTCTCGTAAAGAAGATGGACAGGGTGTTATCCAGATTTTTGAAGCATCAGACATCGATCTTGCCAAGGTTAATCTTGAAATTCGTGACATATCTTTTGGTCAGATGGTTTGGGAGATGCTGATAAATTTCTTGCCGATTCTAGCCATGTTGGTGTTTTTTATGTTCATGTTGCGTCAGGCGAGAGGATCTCAAGATGGGATCATGGGTTTTGGTCGCAGCAAGGCTAAGATTTTTGTCAAAGGTAAACAATCAGTTAAGTTCAAAGATGTGGGTGGTATGCAGGAGGCCAAGCAAGAACTTGAAGAGATTGTCGACTTTTTGCGTCACCCTAAGAAATACACTAAGGTTGGTGCCCGTACTCCAAAGGGTGTGCTGCTGGTTGGCCCCTCTGGTACAGGTAAAACTTTGTTGGCTCGAGCTGTGGCCGGTGAGGCTGGGGTGCAGTTCTTATCAATTGCTGGTTCTGAGTTTATGGAAATGTTGGTGGGTGTGGGTGCTTCGCGGGCTCGTGATTTATTTGCTACGGCTAAAAAAATTGCTCCTTCAATCATTTTCATTGATGAAATTGATGCTATCGGTCGTGTTCGCGGACAAGGAAGTATGGGTGGTCACGACGAGCGTGAGCAGACTCTTAACCAAATCCTGGTTGAGATGGATGGTTTTACCCCCAACGATAACGTGGTAGTAATCGCAGCCACCAACCGCGGTGACATGCTCGATCCGGCTTTGATCCGCCCGGGGCGCTTCGATCGCCGTGTTCAGGTTAATTTGCCAGATCTAGAGGAGAGAAAGAATATCCTCAAGATTCACTCAACTGGCAAACCACTCAACAAAGCAGTGGATCTAGATAAACTCGCCAAACGCACGGTGGGTTTTTCTGGCGCTGATTTGGAAAACATGCTCAACGAAGCAGCCATCGCTGCAGCAAGAGACAACCGCATGGATGTGACAATGGATGATTTGGAAGAGGCATCGCTTAAAGTTAAACTTGGTCCAAGCAAAAAACGCTTGCACGATGAGTTGGAGCGTAAGATGACCGCTTATCACGAAGCCGGCCACGCAGTTTTGGCTCATATATTGCCAAACACCGATCCTGTGCACCGCATCTCGATCATTTCGCGCGGCCAGGCCCTGGGTTATACCTTGACCCCACCAGAGCGAGATCGTTTGCAAATTACCAAATCAGAGTTGCTAGATGATATCGTGGTGATGTTTGGCGGACGCGCTGCTGAGATGCTGGTTTTTGATGAGCAGACGGCAGGTGCCAGCAACGATATCGAGCGCGCCACTAGGGTTGCTCGTTCGATGGTTATCGAATACGGTATGAGCGATCTTGGTCCAATGAATTTTGCCCCTCAATATGAGATGCACTACTCCAAGTCTTGGGGCGAGCCATTTAAAATTTCTCCACAGTTGCAAGAGAGAGTTGATATCGAAATTACCAAATTGATAGCCGAGGGCGAAAAAATTGCAGCCGAGCTGCTCAAAAAGAACAAAAAGAAACTTGATGAGGTCGCTGAGCGCCTGCTAGAAGTCGAAACACTCGACGGCGACGAGTTTACCAAAATTATGGGTGTGGACAAGCTGAAGAGGTAGTAAGATATTACTGCTTCTCATTTTGGGCATTTATATATAGAGAGGAAACCATGAGCAGTCCAAACGCAGAGGGATTTTCTAGATTACTATCAAATTTTTTTCAACCATCTGGAAAGAAAAGCTATGATCAATTGCACCAGCTGGTCCAGCCCTTAAGAAAACAACTTCAAGAAGCAAAAATGAGACAGTATGAAGCTGATCGTGCAGCTCATGAAATAAAAGCAGAAGAACAAGAGGAGGAGAAACAGAGACTTGCCTCCTTGGAAAATGAAAGAGCTTTGGAGTTAGAGGTCTTAAAGCAGCAGTTGGCGGTTTTTGAGAAAATTTTTCCATTTATGATTCAGGATAAGCAATATAGTTTTCCATTTGAGGGAAAAACTATGCACATTTGTCGGACGAGAGACAGAATTCTGATGATGGTTTCGAGTGACCCCGATAGGAAAGTTCCTTTGAATCATTGGTGGGCTTCTCAGGACGATATATCGAGTTCTGATGTAGACAACTATCAAATAGTAGTTTTTGATTTTCAAGGGAAGCGACTAAATTCTGTCTTTAAGTACTCCCGTGCTGTATTGGATGATTTTGTTTCTTACAATCAGAAATATGGTTGGTACGCTGCAGATGACGTGGTAGAACTTAGCCGTTTGCAAGATAGAGGCGATGTCGAAGAAATCAGAGCCGCTCAACAGACCGTAAAAGACTTAACTTGGCCTCCACAAGAATTAATTGCTGAACAGGAAAAATTTGAAGGTGCCAAGGCAGCCTTAGCAGAGAGAATAACCAAAATTGAAGACTTGCGCGACTCTGCAAGCGGCATGCCTTTAAAGGTCAAAAATCAACAAAAATGGGTGTTCTTCGGAGAAAATTGGAATGTTTACGTGCTTGATGATATTAATGCCGCTACACAATTTAGCGCTCATAACTACCCAGCTAGAAATATCTTAGCTCACATACAATGGACAGGTGATCTTGGTATCAATATGATTGATGTAGATAAGCTCAAACGAGATTTGGCTGAGGGCAAAATCACTCAACAACAAGCAAACTACTCGAATGATTCTTTGTACGGAAAAAGTTTTGTTACTGAGCCCTTGAAGGTTGATTATCCTATTCTGGACCAGGCTATAAACGCATTTGATGAAATTATTGGTTATGAGTTTGAGGTTCCTGAAGTTGTTGATGCAATCTAGATTGCTTGATTTGATTGTTTCAAGGTTTTAAGAGCACTATTTGATTTTGTGGTTTATTTTTTGCGGCTTTTCTCTATGTAATTTTGCCATTCAAGTTCAACTTTTGGTTAGATTTTTGACTCAGTTTGAGTATTTATCTTTGGGTTTATTTCTTGAGCAATTGATGTATTATTATTTTGTTTGAAAGCAATGAAAAAAGACATCATCATCTACCAATCAAAGCAAGGCGAGATAGAATTTCGTGGTGACTTGGAAAAGGAGACGCTCTGGGCGAGTTTGCAACAAATTGCAGATCTTTTTGAGATTGATAAGTCCGGTATTTCGCGTCATATAAAAAATATTTATGATACTGGCGAGCTTGATATAAAGGCAACTGTTGCAAAAATTGCAACAGTTCGAACCGAAGGTATAAGAACAGTACAAAGAGAGATTGAACATTATAATTTAGATTTAATTCTTTCTGTTGGTTATCGTGTTAACTCTAAAACAGCTACTAAATTCCGCCAATGGGCGACCAAGACCTTACGCCAGCATATCATCAAGGGTTACACCCTAAACAAAAAGAGATTGGTTAAAAATCACCAAGAGTTTTTGCAGGCAGTGCAGTCATTACAAATTCTTCTCCCAGAAGGTAACAAAATAACGGCCAAAGATGCTTTGGAATTAGTAAAGATTTTTGCAGGTACTTGGCAATCACTCGATGCTTATGATAAATCGACTCTGCCAAAAGTTGGCTCAAGCAAGATGCAAGCTAGCCTGGATTCAGCGGAGCTATCACAAGCCATCGGAGCTCTAAAGCAAGAGTTGATCAGAAAAAACGAAGCAAGTGAATTGTTCGCCCAAGAGAAACAGCCAGACGTGGTTGCTGGCATTATAGGCAACGTCTTTCAGTCAGCCTTTGGGCGCGACGCTTATGAAACCTTGGAAGAAAAAGCGGCGCATCTCCTTTATTTTTTCGTCAAAAATCACCCTTTTACCGATGGCAACAAACGCAGCGGAGCCTTGGCTTTCGTGTGGTTTCTAAATAAGGTTAGTCTCTTGCGTAAAGATAGAATTTCTCCGGAAACATTGACAACTCTAACCCTGCTTGTTGCTGAGAGTAACCCAAAGGACAAAGAAAAGGTAATTGGATTGATTTTGCAATTATTAGGAAAATAATTTTGACGTCACTTCTTTTTCTTTGTTCAGTTGTCAAAAAAATCAGCCACACCATTCATAAGTGGGCAACCAGTACAAAAATTGAATAAAATACAATAAATTGTCATAATGTCTTCATGATTTTCTTTTCTGTCCCACAAGAATTAATTAAACGCTATCGTTTCCGCAAAGTTTTTTTGTCCTTAATAACGGTTGCTGTTTTCATGGGTATCTTGGTTGTACCTTTTGAGGTGGCAGAACCCGGCTCATCAATCAAAAATTTAGGTGATGGCCTTTGGTGGGCCTCGGCCACAGTCACGACCGTTGGTTATGGTGACGTTGTGCCGGTAACTGCTGTGGGACGGATCATCGGCGTCATTTTGCAAATCTCGGGAATTTTGCTATACAGCAGTCTAATCGGCATGGTGACTGTTTATGTTAACCGCACCCAAACTGAGTACAATTGGCAGCGTTTGTTTACACGTCTTGATCAAATTGAGGGCGAACTGCGTGAAATAAAAAAACAGTCTGGCTTTTTGATCAATGAGAAAAGTAAGAAGTCGTAAAGATTGTGTTATTATTTCACAGCAGGCCCACTGGATTTTTTCAAGGGATCTTGTTGGCTTTAATTGCAGCCAGAAAAAAATATGATTAGCTTTTGATCAAGACAAAAAGTGCTGAAAAACTCTCACAAAAACCATCCATCAAACTCATCACAAGATATGGCAGAACGTCCGATTTTCCTATTAATCGACGGACACGCTTTGATATATCGCGCCTTTTACGCCTTTCCTGGACTCACGGCTCCTGATGGCAGATTAATCAACGCCGTTTACGGTTTCACTCGTATTTTGCTCAAGGCGATTGCTGAGTATGAGCCCAAGTATCTGGCCGTTACCTTCGATCATCCCACCCCAACTTTTCGCCACCAAGATTTTGCAGGATACAAGGCCCATCGAGCCGAGATGCCAGACGAGCTTAAGCCCCAGGTCGAGATAATTAAACAGGTTGTGGCTGCCCTCAACATTCCGCAATTTGAGCTGGCTGGTTTTGAGGCCGACGACTTGATTGGCACAATTAGTTGCCAACTTGACCAAAAGACCGACCGAAAACGCTGGGGTGAAGTTCTCACTGTGATAGTAACTGGTGATCGAGACGCTTTTCAGCTTGTGGACGACAACACTCATGTCTGGCTGCCGGCCCGTGGCAAGTTCCAGACAGACAAGGAATACGATTCCCAGGCTGTGATGGAAAAAATGGGCGTGACCCCCAAGCAAATTATTGATCTCAAGGCGTTGATGGGTGATTCTTCCGATGACATCCCGGGTGTTAAAGGTATCGGTCCGAAAACGGCAGTGGGCTTGGTGCAAGCCTTTGACAACATTGAGAATCTTTACATGGCTTTGGAGAGCCAAAATAATTCTGTTGATGTGGCGGATAAAGTCAAAGCCGCGGCGGAAGTCGTTCTTAGCCCAGATCAAGAGAAAGTTCTCACAAAATCAGTCCGCCAAAAACTTTCAACAGACAAAGACAACGCGTTTTTGAGTAAAAAGCTGGCAACAATTGATTGTCAGGCACCAATCGAGTTGGACTTGTCGGCTTGTGTCATCTCGAGTTACGACAAAGAAGCTGCCATAGCCATTTTTAAAGAACTGGATTTTGGTTCGTTGATCCACATGTTGCCCGTGGACGAGTTTGAGGCGAGCGTACAACAGGCGTTGTTTTAGTGGTTGGTTTATAATAGACTCGTATCGAAATAGAGTTTTTATTACGAGTCTAATAGAAAATTAAGTTTACTCTTCAGATTAATCATATGTCACTATCTACTACTATTCCCAGTCACATAAAAAAGTACTTTTGGGGAGATGATTTGTCCAAACTGGATTGGGAACTTCACCAAAAGTATATTATTGAAACAATACTAGACAAGGCAGATATTGTTTCTTGGTCATGGTTGTTAAAACAGGTACCAAGGGATGAAATCCTCAATAACTTCGAATCATATAGACTTAGTTCTAAGTCAAAAAATTTTTGGAAAAGTTATTTGTCATGATGTATAAGTTAAATACATTACCAACAAAAACCAGAGCTATTTTTGATAAATTAACTGACAGCAGATTAAGTTTGCTAGATGATTTTTATTTGTCTGGCGGTACTGGTTTATCGCTTCAGTTGGGACATAGACAGTCAGAAGATCTAGATTTTTTCTGTGAGCGGGATTTTTCACCTGAACTTATTCTAAGTCAGCTTAAAGAACTGGCTGAGGTATCATCAGTTGAAATTGCGCAAGGAACGTTGAATGTATTCATGGGTGATGTGAAATTGCAGTTTTTAAATTACCCCTATAAACTCTTGGAATCTTTGCAAAATGTAAAATCGATCAACATAAGTTCGGTGTTAGATATCGCCTGTACAAAAATCATTACAATTAGTTCTAGAGGTAGCAAAAAAGATTTTGTTGATCTTTATTTCATCCTGAAACATTATTCGTTAGATATGATTTTCACAGCAATTGATAAAAAATATGAAAAAGTAAATTTTAATTCTGGTCATCTAATTAAATCTTTAGTCTTTTTTATCGATGCCGATCAGCAACCAATGCCCCGTTTAATTGACTCTGAAACCTCTTGGGAGGAGATGAAGAAGTCAATTCAGAAACAGGTGATGACCTACATTGGGGAAGAGATTTCACCGGAATGAAAAAATCCCCTCTCAAAATTGCCCTTGTTCATGACTATCTCAACGAATTTGGTGGCGCGGAGCGTGTCTTGTTGGCTCTTTCAAAGCTTTATCCTGATGCACCAATCTATACTGCCTTTTATCGCGCTGGTTCGCCGGCTTGGGAGAGGTTTAAACATAAAGATGTCCGCACCTCTTGGGCTCAAAGGGTTCCGTTTTTTGCCAGTAAACTCCACAGTCCCTTACGTTTTTTGGCACCTCAGATCTGGAATAGTTTTGATTTTTCCGGATACGACGTAATAATTGGTTCAGCCAGCTGGTATATCACCAAGGGTTTTGCCAAAAAAGACCAGGCCAAAGAGATTTGTTACTGTCACACTCCACCTCGTTGGCTGTACGGGTATCCGACTTCAATTGAATGGCAAAAATGGTGGCCGATCCGCGTTTATGGCCAACTGATTGGCCATTTTATGCGCCTTTATGACTTCAATGCTGCCCAGCGAGTTGATCAATTTGTGGCCAATTCTCGGAATGTTGCCAGAAGAATTGAAAAATTTTACCGACGCGACAGCCAGGTAATTTATCCTCCAGTCGATGAATTCATTTTGGCTGATGATTGGGACAAAACCAAAAAACGCGACGATTATTTTTTGATAATTTCGCGGATTGTGGGTGGCAAGGGTTTGGATCTGGCAGTTAAGGCGGCCGTTAAGCTCGGCTTAAATCTTAAGATTGCGGGCAAACCGGCCGGCTATTCCACTGAGTACCAAGAGCTCTTGGATCTGGCCAGTGGCGGACAAATCGAGTTTCTCGGTTTTGTTCCGGATGAGGAGCTGGTTGGTCTTTATGCCCATGCACGCGGTTTTTTGGCCCTGGCAAGTGATGAAGATTTTGGTATCACTCCAGTGGAGGCGATGATGGCCGGCACACCGGTGGTCGCTTTCAACGGTGGCGGTTACCGTGAGTCGGTTGTGGATGGTCAAACAGGAGTTTTGTTTGATGATTTGAGTGAGACTGGCTTGATTGAGGCGATTGGTAGATTTGACCAAATAAAGTTTGATCCACAAAAAATTCGTCAACACGCCCAGAAATTTTCCAAGCAACGTTTTATGAGAGAAATTGATGAGTTGGTGAAAAAGTGTGCTTTGCACCCAAGCCATTAAATTGTCACAGATTCAAAATAAATTTTTTTACGACAAATTTTTATTTTAAATGGCAACAATTTAAATTATCTTTCTTAATATGGTATATGTAAAAAAATAGTCTATACCATATTTTTCAATCTGTACCAACGATCAAAAAATCTCACCGTCTCTTCAACTCCACAAATCCCACGCTATTTGGATTCATGTAAACATTAACTCGCAATTCGGCAGAGCTGGTGGAAATAGGCTTGTTGACGTTTTGGCCGTTGATCATTTCGACGGTCAATTGATAGTCACCGGGCTCGATGTTGCGGAAGGTCACGGGGACATTCTCGGCGTGAGAGGCGTTGGCGTCGTAATTTGCCAGCACCACCTCGGTGTTGCCTTGTTCGTCGCGGGCTGCCACAGCCCTAACCCAGCTGCCGGCTCCGATGGTTTGTAGGCGTTGATCGGCAATTTTGTCCAACATGCGCAGGGCGTTATAACGGGGCTTGGCCTCGGCGCCAGCGCTCGAGTGGGTGAACAGCCCCCAACGTCCCCAACGCGCCTGGTTCTCTGGACCCTTACCGTCCTGGATTTCGAAAACAAAAGCATTATCGATGATACCGATCATGTTGATTGAGCCGGCCACGGTGTGAGCCGCCCCAAGATAACCGTCATATCCTGGATGATTATTGCTGTCGTGGCCCCATTCAGTGATGTGAAGCTCGGCGGTGGCCATCAGCTGTGGATAGTTCTCAAGCCAAGAACTTGCTTCGGCCATGTCTTTGCCATAAGCATCGACACTCATGGCATAACGGTGCCAGGAAAAGAAATCGAAACGAAGCCGGTTCTTGATAACATGCTTGGCCAAGGCGTCAAACCAGTTTTTATAAAGGGCCGTGGTGGCCGGGCCACCAATTTTAAATGGCTTAACCCCCCGAGCCGCCGCCGCCCCACGGGCCGCATAGGTGTACAAATCTAGATAACTTTTATCGCCGTAATATTTCCAGCCGCCAAAGAGGTCAGGTTCATTCCAAACCTCATAATAAACATCGTCGGTGCCGCGTTTGCCGCTGATATGCTCGATGGTTTTTTGCACGGTTAGTTGCCAATCTGCCCAGTTTTTGGGTTTGCTGACAATATCACCCTCGGCAATGACCGGAGGCATATAGCTCAAGGCGATGTAGGGCTTGGCTCCGGCCGCCTTGATGTCATCCAGGACTAGATCAAGCTTGCTGAAGTCAAAAGTTAAATTGCCAGGCGATCCTCCCACAATGTCATAAAAATCATAAATATGATCAAGGCGAATATAACGAGGGTGGAGGGCATTGACTTGAGCTTGAAGAGGTTGCAAACGCCAGGCGTGGTCTTCGCCACCCTGAGCCAGATTGCGCCAGGGACGAGGCATGGGGCCAATCACGGCTTGAGTATCAACGATAATGTTGGCCGGGATACCAGATGCACGCGAGAAAAACTGACGCACAACTTTTAGTTGCGACACGCCAGCCAACCCGGCTGCAGTGATTAAGAGTAGCAGTAAGGCGTTGAGAATGAGACGACGCTTAGTTTTTTGCGACTGCAGACCGCCTCTTAACTGATATCTTGAATTAGATGTTTGTTTGAACACAACATCATATTACACGAGTTGAGGGGTCGTGGGAAGTTGAGATGGGTTTGCTCTATTTATTGAGAGTTTGCGGACGATCCGCTATCAATATTATCAAGTCGTTTTAAGTATGAAATTAGTTTCTCAACCGAAAGATAATTATTGGTAGCAGACTGGAAATGTGTAAGTACTCTTGCTACAAATTCCTTTTTTAATTGGTCTCTACTACAATATGTAACCATTTGTTCAAAAATAACATCGATTCTAGTGCTGAAAGTTTTTTTTAATGCTTCGTTGCCAGATTCTCTAATTTGTGGCCAAATTTTCGCAAGTTCTGACAAGCTAGTAGTATTTTTTATTAGGCTTTTAATTGATTCTGGATTTTGTCCTAATTCTTGAGTGTGGAACATTCTTCTTTCATAAAATTTTCTAATCAAGTAACAATCTAATATTGCTCATCAGTTTGTCAAGATAGTGTAAAATTCCCATCTTCGACAAATATGGGATTTTTTATTTTTTTTGGTTTTATCCTCCCCGCTTGACACGCTAGCACTCAATCGCTATGATTGCTAATAAAGAATATTTTTATTCAAGATTTATTGGCAAATTGGCAACCTTGCCAGCCAAGCCGCCAAACAATCAGGCGAAAGGCCAACTTGATATGATCGATCTCGTCGCCCGTCAGATTCAAATACTTCGTGCCATCATCGAGGAATTTATCGAAACTGGCTTGCCGGTTGGTTCGGATACCATCGATAAAAAATATAATATCGGTGTTTCTCCTGCCACTATTCGCAACGAAATGGTCTACCTCACCGATCATGGTTATCTTTCCAAAGAGCATTCCAGCTCTGGCCGTATGCCCACTCCCTTGGCTCTTAAACTTTACGTCAACGAGCTGATGAAAGAGGAAGAGTTGTCGGTGGCGGACGAAGTAGGTGTCAAAGAGAAGATTTGGCGATATCGCAATGAGCTCGATGACTTGCTTTACGAAGCAACTCGCGTTTTGGCCGATAGATCCAAGGCTTTGGGAATTGCTTTGACAGATCAGCGTCGTTTATATCACTCAGGTTACTCCAATTTACTCAAAATGCCAGAGTTTTATGACATCAACACCATGCGTCACGCTCTTTCTCTCATCGAGGAGGTTTCACTCATGGAAGAAATCTTTAACTTCAGCTCTAGTGAAAACCCAGTACATATAGTTTTTGGCCGAGACTTGGGCAATCGCTACCTAGAGCAGATGGGCGTGGTCTACATGACCATCGATGCCGCCGGACACAAAAGCAAGATTGGTGTGATTGGTTCATGCCGTTTTGATTATCCTTATGTCATCCCAATGATGAAATACTTCAAGGGCTTGATTGAGGAAATGGTGCGATAAATAAAGTATTTTTTTTGCGGAGAGAATCTAAGATGATCAAGCAACAATCCCAGCAGCCTCATCAGTCAGACCAGGATAAAAACGCTACTACAAATAACAATTCAGTTGATGGATCAGAGCCAGACCGAGATGCAAACAGACAGGTCAAAGCTCCTTCGTCAGACGCAACCGAGATAGCTTCCCTGAAGCAACAACTCGATGCTTTGAAACAGCAAAATGCTATTCTCCAGGAAAAGGAGCGACGGGCCATTGCCGACTACCAGAACTTGTTGCGTCGCCAACAAGACGAGCGTCAGCGCTTGGTGAAAATGGCTGGTTTGGAAATTGTCGAATCACTTTTGCAACCCTTTGAACACTTACAGCTGGCTGCAGAGCAACTCAATGACCAGGGATTGAACATGGTGGTTAACCAGTTCCGTCAGGCTTTGGCAGAAGTTGGGCTGGAAGAGATCGAAGTCATGGGAAAAAGATTCGATTACAACCTGATGGAAGCCGTGGAACAAGCTGATGAGTCAACAAAAGTTGTTAAAGTAGTTCGTCGCGGCTATAAGCTAAACGGCGAAGTAATTCAGCACGCCAAGGTTATTCTGGGCTAAAAGCAATCGCGCATAATGCTTTTTAAAATAGCGGAGATTCTAGCCTGGAGACAGCCGATAATTAGCAGATGAGTCTTCAAACTGCTACTAGCAGTCATTTGGATGGTCTGCTAAAATTATTTTGTAATTGTTCAATCATTAATATTTAAATGAAACCGTAGATAAATAAGGAGGAAGTATGGCATCTGGCAAAATTATTGGTATCGATTTAGGTACTACTAACTCAGCAGTAGCAGTGATGGAGGGTGGATCACCAAAAATTATCCCCACAGCCGAAGGACGTAACACTTTTCCCTCGATTGTTTCTTTTAAGGGTGGCACAGTCACTGTGGGAGATCCAGCTAAGCGCCAGATGGTCATGAACCCCAAATTGACTGTTAATTCCGTCAAGAGGTTCATGGGTCGTAAATTAAGTGATCAGGCTGTCAAAGAAGCCATTAAGCACGTTTCCTACGATGTGGTTGAAGGTAAAGATGGCATGGCCGTTGCAAAAATCGACGATAAACAGTACACCCCACAAGAAATCTCAGCAAAGATCTTGGCGAAAGCCAAGGCCGATGCCGAGAGCTATCTGGGCGAAAAAGTCGAGCGTGCTGTCATTACCGTTCCAGCTTATTTTGATGATTCTCAACGTCAAGCAACCAAGCAAGCCGGTGAAATTGCTGGCCTAACCGTGGAGCGCATTGTCAATGAACCGACTGCCGCCGCCCTGGCGTATGGTTTAGACAAAAAAGGTAGTAAAACCATTGCCGTCTACGATCTAGGTGGTGGTACTTTCGACATCTCAATTCTGGAAATAGGTGATGGAGTCTTCGAAGTCAAATCAACCAATGGCGACACTTTCCTAGGTGGTGATGATTTTGATAGCAAGATCATTGAGTACATTGTTTCAGAATTCAAGAAAGAAACTGGTAAAGACCTGAGCGGTGATCCCCAGGCCATGCAACGTATCAAGGACGCGGCAGAAAAGGCCAAGATCGAGTTGTCAGCTGCTCAGCAGACTGAAATCAACCAACCATTCATTACTCAAGGTGACTCCGGTCCGTTGCATTTAACCATGACTTTGACTCGCGCTAAACTTGAGGAATTAGTGGATGACTTAATCAAGCGTAGTTTTGTTCCAGTCGAAAAAGCCCTGGCCGACGCCAAGCTCAAGCCAGCCGATATTGGTGATGTGGTTTTGGTGGGTGGTCAGACCCGTATGCCTAAGGTTCAGGACGAGGTTAAGAAGTTTTTTGGCAAAGAGCCTCACAAAGGAGTTAACCCAGACGAGGTGGTGGCAGTTGGAGCCGCTATCCAGGCGGGTGTGATTGGTGGCGATGTCACCGACGTGGTTTTGCTTGATGTAACACCACTAACGCTTGGTCTTGAAACTCTTGGAGGGGTACGTACTCCTTTGATCGAGCGCAATACCACCATCCCGACCAGTAAATCTCAAGTTTTTTCAACCGCTGCCGACAACCAAACCCAGGTTGAAATCAATGTTTTGCAGGGCGAGCGAGAGATGGCAGCAGATAACAAATCCTTGGGTCGTTTCATTCTTGATGGCATTCCACCGGCCATGCGTGGTATGCCTCAGATCGAGGTGACTTTTGATATCGATTCAAATGGCATCTTGAATGTCTCGGCTAAAGACAAGACCTCTGGCAAAGAGCAAAAAATCACCATTCAAAACTCGACCAACCTGTCCGATGAAGAAGTCGAGAAAATGAAGGCAGACGCTGAAAAGCACGCCGAGGAAGACAAACGCAAAAAGGAGCTTGTTGAGTCGAAAAATAAAGCCAATGGTGTGGCTTTTGAAATCGAGAAACAGCTCAAAGATTACGGCGAGCACTTGGCTGAAGCCGACAAGAAAACCATCGAGGAAAACGTCAAAAAGTTGAAGGAAATGGCCGAGAAAGCCGACGTTACCAAAGAGGCTTTGGATAAAGCCACCGAGGAAACTCTAACCTCTGCTCAAAAACTTGGTGAGGCTATGCAAAAGGCTCAGGCTGCAAAAGCCGGCGGGGCTGCTGGTGGGCCTGGTGCCGCAGGAGCTGGAGCAGGTGGAGCATCAGCATCCGACACAACTGAGAACAAAACTGAAGAAGGTGAAGCCAAAAAGACCGATGACTCAGCCAAAAAGGACGCTGAGGAAGGCGAAGTAGTTAAGGAATAGTTTCTAAACAGCAACTTTTAATTGAAAAAGAAAAACCCCGGCCGAGTGCCGGGGTTTTTGGTTTGTGTAATCTGCCAGGCAAGGTGAAATCCCAAAAACCCAGGTACGTACGATACATTCGGGAAACCACACCTCTTTGGCAATTTGTATCGCTATCTAGAAAGATTTCTGCACATTCTATTGCAAAATATGATATTGTCTTGTTGATGTCAAAACTCAGCCTTTCTCTAATCGTGCCGCTGTACAACGAAAGTCAGACTATCGGCGGGATAATCGGTCGTTTGGCAAAACAGTCAAAGGTAATCCACCAGGTGGTGATCGTGGATGACGGCTCAACAGATGACTCGCTCAAACTCGCCAAAAGAACCTTAGAAAAATTGCCCAAAGTTTTTAGTAAAAAAGTCGAGATTTATCATAAAGAGAATGGTGGAAAAGGCAGCGCTGTTCGTTTCGGTTTAAAGAAAGTTACCGGTAGTCATGTGTTAATTCAAGATGCTGACTTGGAGTACGATCCAGACGACATTCCTAGTTTGTTGGAGCCGCTTGAAAAAGGACGGGTTGAGGTCGTCTATGGCTCGAGGTTTTTGGGTCCTCACTCTAATTTGTTATTTTGGCACCGGGCCGGGAATGAGTTTTTGAATTTTGTCGTAAATATTTTATTTGATACCACTCTTTCTGATATGGAAACTTGCTACAAGGTACTGCCCACAGGCCTGATGCGTCAGTTGGATTTACGAGCCAATTCTTTTGAGTTAGAGCCAGAGATTACCTGCAAAGTCTTGCGCCGAGGCATTAAGATTTTTGAGGTGCCGATTAGCTATGTGGGTCGAGATTTTACCGAGGGCAAGAAAATCACCTGGAAAGATGGTTTTGCAGCGCTGCGGATGATTTTCAAAGTCTGGATCTGAGGTCCTGCGGTTTTGTCTCAGATGGATCCGCCTGTCGTTACAAAATCATATTTCACACGAATGCAAATTTTAAGCTAAACTGAAATATTGCAATTATTTATGTTTTCAAAATCAAGACTTCTACTGCGAAACGCCATTCCTTTATCCTGGCTAATCCTTTTTATTCTACTCTCTCTTCGTTTCCATCCAGTTTTTTTTGGTAGGTCGCCGATTTTTGGTGACAATTATTCCTTGATGGTGCCGGGAAAAATCTTCACAGCAGAGTGGTTACGCCAGGGCATTTTGCCGCGATGGAACCCGACAATTTTGGGAGGCATTCCCTGGGTGGCAGACAATAACCAGTCAGTTTTTTATTTTTCCACCTTTTTATTTGTAGTTTTTCCGCCGGTGGTGGCTCTCAATTTAAACTTGATTCAGCACCTTTTTTTGACTTTTTGGGGGATGTGGTTTCTGGCCAGAAAATTATTGCGAGATTGGAGGGCAGCCTTATTGGCGGCAGTTTTGTGGGCCTTCTCGACACAGATAACTGGCAGCATTAATAACTTTTCTACATTGCAGGCGTTGAGTTGGTTACCTTGGGTGGTTTGGGGCGGGTTGGTGTTAGTTGAGTCGCGGATTGGGCAAGAAACTCGAGAAATGCGGGTAAAAAACTGGTTGTGGCGCGCGTTCTTGCTGGCTTTTTTAATTAGCCTGCAGTTTTTAGCTGGCTATCCCCAACACATGATTTTTTCTGTGATGGCAGCGGTGGTGGCTTCTTTTGTTCATAGCCGACGAGAAATCGGTTGGTGGCCGTGGTTGTATCGCTGGTCGGTAGCCGGTTTAATGAGCTTGATCTTGTCGGCCTTTGCTTGGTTGCCGTTTGTTGAAGCTTTCTTAAATTCCACCCGGATGGAGCAGTCGGCGGACCAGGCTATGGTTGGTTCACTTCATCCAGCCATGTTAATAAAGACCATAATGCCATATTTTTTCGATAATCCTGCGGGAGGAATCAAGTGGGGCCCAGCCTGGAGCGGCCAACCTAATGTGGGAATTTATGTTACGTGGTTCGGGTTGTTGGTTTTAGGTTGGTGGTTTATGGCTGGAAAAGCGACACATGGCGGTTTGGCAAAGAAAATTTCCTCATTTATCAAGCAAAAATCCTGGCGGGATTGGTTGGTGGTGTTGGTGGTGGTGGGGACGTTGCTATTTTCCCTTGGCGAGCGTCTCCCTTTTTTTGGTTTGATCCAGGGCTTAATTCCTTTGTTTCGTGTTGGCCGCTATCCGAGCATGGTCATGATAGTGACAAATTTACTACTGGTACTGCTGGTGGCAAAGGCTTGGCGAGATTTGATAGCCAGCCATGTGGTTTTTGAACTTAAAAAAACTTGTTGGTGGTTGGTTGGTGGTTTACTAGTTGTGGCCGTATCACTATGGTTGATAGTGGCTTTTTGGTTTCCACAAATCTGGACTGGAGCTGATAGCATGTTGGCGGGTTGGTTGAGTCACAGTAGTTTTCATACTTTGGAGCGAGATTGGCTGATTGGCCGGATGATTACAGATAATTTGCTGATCGCCAGTGCTTTTTTTGTTGTAGCTCTGTGGCTGTGGAACCGCAAACATTATCTGGTTTTGATATTGATTCTAGGTTGGGAATTGGTTTATAGCACCCAAGGTTTATTGTTTTTTGGGCCAAACTCTTTATATAAGTTGCCCAAGTTTCCGGAGGCTTTTTCCCAATACATCAATCCCCAGTATCGTTGGTTGACTCGTAACTCCAACCGGCCCTACACCGACTATGGCACGCACTGGGAATCGATGGTGGTGCGAGCGCCGTTTAGTGATTCGTATGTGGACAAGGCGGAGTTGACGAGCGGGGCTGGTCTAGCGCGGTTGCGGGATGGTTTAACCCCAGACTGGAATATGGCGATGAAGGTGGGAGGAAGCGGCGGTTTTGGCCAGATGGTTGGTGTTCCCATGGTGCATGGCTATACCACTTTGCTACCAAGAGATTATGCCCAGATTTGGAGCTTGGCTGCGCAGGAGGTTGGTACTGAAAGCAATAATGGTTCGCCCAAAAATTCAGCCGACCAAGCCGGCGCGAGAATTAATTTTATTGACCAAGTTGAGTTGTCCAACCCCCTGCTCGCCGAGTGGTCCGTCCGATACTATCTGGTGGACAGTTGGTATGAGGTGCGAGAGGATTTGTCTGGATTAAAACTGTTGGCCGAGGAAGGTGATTGGAAGCTGTATGAGTTGGCTGGAGCCAAACCGAGATTTAGGTTGGTTAATGGTTCAAACAGTTCAAATGTTGCTAATGCTGCTGATGATGTCAATGCCGCTAATGACGCTAATGCTGGCCATGATATTTGGGTTGAACCAACCATCTTCAAATTAACCGAAACACCCAACAAAATTGAGATAGTTTTTGATAACCCCGGTGGTTATTCGCAGTTGGTGGTGGCAGATCGCTATGATAAACACTGGCGCGCATGGGTGAACGGACGCGAAGTTGAGATAAAAAACTGCGGCGGCATGAGATGCATTGAGGGGTTGGGGCAAGGAGAGAACAAGGTGGCTGTTGAGTATTGAACGAAACACATCTTTATTGAAACAGATCGTGATATCATGATATTTGTATCAACATAAAGCATTTGACATGACGGAAAACAGTTTAAATCAGCATTTAGATGCGAGGCTTGTTTCGAAGAATGTCGAGCCTCATAAAAGAGCTGAAACTGCCCGTCAGGTAATAGATCTTAGGCAACAAAGAGACAAGATTGCTAATGAAACGACAGTGCTAAGGCAGAGGCTGGGTGATTTGCTTGGTCAGTTAGATGATTTAAGAGGTCTGTTAACAGAAAAAAGACAGTCACTTTCGTCCAGGAGTGATCAGCTTCGTTTCAAAATTGCAGAGAAGTTTGGATTCACTGATAAAAAAACTGCTTTATTGCAGCTGGAGACAGATACTTTAGAAAAACAGGCGGATGAATTACAGTCGTCTATCCATCAACTTGGAGCGACTATTGAGACTCTAGAAAACGCATTGAATCATTTGGCCGATCCAAGAGGTATTGTTGAAAAACACTATAGTGAAATCGAAAATATTCCATTATCTAACGAGCAAAAGCGTGATCTATTAAAACATGAAGCTCTTTCTCAACTTAGCATGGAGCAATATATTCAGCTGTGGAAAAAACTAAACCCACATTTTTTATCTCACGTTACAAGACAAGGTTTTAGAGATCATAATGCGATGTCTTATCACGAGGGTGGTTTCAATGAGTATCACAGCGGGTTTACTGCTATTGCTAGCGCCCAAGAACAAATGTTATTGCCGCCTCTCAGAATTGGACCATTACAAACTGTCAGCGAGGAATCTGTTAAGGAGTGGATGGGGAGTTTGGTTTTTCAGGGTGACGAAAGTGCGGCATATGATGCATTTGACGATCTTTTAAACTATTCCATAGCTAAAGCACCAAAGTACCCAGACAAAACCGCAGTGCACTTTGCGTCAGAAGCAGTTGTTGATAGTCATTATGGTGGTGAGAGAAATAACGAAGCTTTTTTTGTTTTTCCAACTGACGTTATTGTATCCCAACACAATTTTGCTTTTAATGGTTCTGAAGAAACCCTGACAAATGCTCAGAGCGAATTGAAATGGAACGACGTGTTTGTTTGGCCAAGTAACGAACAAAATGGAATAAATTTGAATGCTGGTATTGTTTTCTTGCCCAAAAGTACACAGGTTGATAGGGAAACTGGTTCAAAGTATCTCTCCCAAATTGCTACCATTGATGGCGAGCAGAAAAGAGTGATGGTTGAAGATGGTCAATTGGTTGGTAAGATTATTGATTTTTGTGAAGGAATTCAACCCGGGTCTAAGCTTTATGAGCAATTTCATGCTTTGGATGAGCAAAAAAACTACCTTGAGAGACAGTCGGTTTTAATGGATTTGCATCAAAGCTTTTCCGATACTCTTATAGAAATTGGTGTTCACCCAGATGACAGTATGTCACTTGCGTCGGCGATTATCGGTGCAATGTACTATTCACCTACGATTGATCGTGAGCATGCCATCAAAATTATTAACGAGGTCAATATAGTTAAGTATAAAAGAGCCGAAAATACTGTTTCTGCTGAGCAATATTGGGAAGACTATTTCTCTACCCACGAAAATCAGAGACCTAAACACATTGTGTATTATGATGGCGATCCGACAGAGGCAGTCTTGAGATTCCAAAGAGAGCATGGAATAGGAAAAGCAGATGTTCCAAGTAGCGACGAAGGAAAGCTGCTTGGATTTGATGATCACTGCATTCATGACATGTCAATAGATCCGCGCTCAAACGTAGGAAAAAGTGAGATTGAAGAATTGGGAAGAAAAATTATTCATGATCATTATCATCCTCAAACCTAACCATAAACCTAACCATTTTTAGCACTCCTCCTCTTCCTCTGCTTAACACCAGCTCACTTTCTTGCTAAAATGGCTGCCTGTAGTCACCTAAAATCAAAAAAGTTTTGTCCAACTAAACCTATGCCAACCAAACGCGATTTTTACGAAGTCCTAGGAGTCAACAAATCGGCCAGCGAGGCCGAACTCAAGTCTGCTTACAAGAAAATGGCCTTGAAGTGGCACCCAGATCGGCACTCCAAGAGCCCGGAAAGCAAAAAAGAAGCCGAGGAAAAATTCAAGGAAATCAACCAGGCATATCAAATTCTTTCCGACAAACAAAAGCGCGCGGCCTACGATCAATTTGGACACGCGGCCTTTGATCCAGCCTCTGGAATGGGTGGTGCTGGTGGCCCCTTTTCTGGTGGTTTTGGCGGCAATCCCTTTGCAGGCGGCAACCCCTTTGGCGGTGCAGGTGGGTTTCAAAATGGCCCTTTCACCTGGACGTATACCTCTGGTCCCGGTGGTTTTGGCGGTCAGGGTGGCCAGGCAGGCCAGGGTGACTTTGACTTTTCTGATCCATTCGAGATTTTTGAATCGATTTTTGGCGGTGGAATGGGAGGTTTTGGTCGAGCTGCTAGGCGTCCGCGCTACTCGTTGCAGGTAGAATTTCTTGATGCAGCTCTGGGTACCACCAAAGAGGTCACTATCGATGGCAAAAAACACAAAATCAAGGTTCCAGCAGGTGCAAATGATGGTACTCGAATTCGCTACGAAAACTTTGATATCACCATCGATGTCATGCCAGACAAGCGTTTTAAGCGCGATGGTTACGATATTTTTGTCGATCAGCCCATCTCTTTTACCACTGCCGCTTTGGGAGGCGAGATCGAGGTCCCAACTCTCACTGGCAAATTGCGCATGAAGGTGCGTCCGGGTACTCAGAGCCACTCCCTGGTGCGCTTGCGCGACGAAGGTGTGCAGCGTTTGCAGCAAAAAGGTAAGGGTGATCTTTATGTTCGCTTGATTGTCGAGGTGCCGGAGAAACTCAGCCGCGAGCAAAAGCGGATTTTGGAGGAGTTGCGAGAGAACGATGGTTAGTTTGTTTAAGAGTAATCGGAAACCGATTGAAAAAAATATGGTGCAGGTAGCCTACTTTTCTCCAGATTCCATGTTATAATACTCCTGGTTTGATGAATAAGGACGGGCTTGACGAGAGCACGTCTTTTTTTCTATTAGGCCACGTTTAAACCAAAAATTAAACTGGCACATTTGCCAGTTATTTAGCTTAAAATCAAGCAAAACAAAGAAAAGGAAAAACTATGTCAAACACCAACAGCAATGTGATTCGCACAGAGTTTGCAGCAGCCATTCAGCAAATTGCAACCGAGAGAAAAATCCCCGTTGAATCAATCTACGATGCTATTTCTCAAGCCTTAGTCTCTGCCTATCGCAAACAGAGCGAGACCGAGACTAACGAATATTATTATTTTGTCGACTTAAATCACGATACCGGCGAGGCTCGCATCATGCAATGTCCAGCCTTGGAGCATGATGAAGAAACCGGCGAAATCACCAAGTGGGACGAAACCAAGGCCGTCGACGTAACTCCAGCTGGGTTTGGTCGTATTGCTGCCCAGACTGCCAAGCAGGTGATT
Organism: Patescibacteria group bacterium; assembly: GCA_049322575.1. Classification (GTDB taxonomy): domain Bacteria; phylum Patescibacteriota; class Microgenomatia; order UBA1400; family PJMF01; genus JBMORQ01. Next base: position 2,843 of record JBMORQ010000024.1, on the reverse strand, counting down.
TTGCAGAAAATCCGCCAGTCAGAGAAAGATCAGATAATTTCTGATTTCCAGGATAGAATTGGAGAAGTTGTGACCGGTCAAGTTTTGCGCATGAATGGCCGCATTGTGATTGTCGACATTGGCCGTGGTTACGCCTGGATGCCACCAGAAGAACAGATGCGTGGTGAGTTTTATCGCCTTAACCAGCGCATGGCTGTTCTGATCAAAGAAATTCGCCAGACTCACAAAGGCGACGTAGTGATCGTTTCCAGAGCTGATTCTTCATTGGTAAGCAAACTTTTTGCCCGCGAAGTTCCAGAAGTTGCTTCTGGTGCAGTTGAGATCGTGAGAATTGCTCGTGAGGCCGGTGTGCGCACCAAGCTCTCGGTTCGTTCTACTCAAGATGGAGTTGATCCAGTCGGTTCGTGTGTTGGTCAACGCGGCGTGCGTGTGCAAAAAGTCATCGAGGAGCTAAACAACGAGAAAATCGATATTATTCCTCACACCGAGGATCAGAAGACCTTCTTGCAAGGTGCTTTGGCTCCAGCCGAGAACCTCAAGATTGAAATTGATGATAAAAACGGCTTGGTCACCGTGACCGCTCCAGATGATCAGCTGTCGTTAGCTATCGGCAAGGGTGGCCAGAACGTGCGTTTGGCCGCAAAATTGACTGGTTATCAAATTACCATCAAGTCTGCCTCAGGCCAGGTTCAATCTAAAGTTACAGGTTCTGAAGAATACGAGATCGATACTTTTAAAGGTTTGACTCCAGAATCAAGAACTATCTTGATCGAACACAAATTAACAACCGTCAACGACCTAGAAAGATTCCAGGACAAATGGATGGCTATGGCCGACTTGTCCGACGAGCAAAAAGCTATCCTTAAAGCTAAAGTTGAAGAGGAGCAGAAGGCTCGTGCTGAACACGAAGCTTCGTTTGATAGAAAAAGAGCAGTTGCCAGTGAAGCACCAGTTGATGATTCATCCGGAGATAAAACCGAGCTTGAAACCGCCACCGAAGCTGTTTAAATCATTTCTTGGCTAGTGCCATCATAGTACGCAAAGGAAATCGACATGAGTTTACAAACCAGGCCACCAATCATTACCATTATGGGTCATGTTGATCATGGCAAAACCTCGCTCTTGGATTACATCCGTAAGACAAATGTTCAGGCTCGTGAGGCAGGTGGTATTACACAGCATATCGGTGCTTATCAGATCGACTTTCAAGGTAGCAAAATCACCTTTATCGATACTCCCGGCCACGCCGCCTTTAATAAGATGCGCCAGCGAGGCGCTAAGGTTACCGACATTGTAGTCTTGGTAGTGGCGGCAAATGATGGTGTCAAACCACAGACAATTGAATCAATCAGATACATTAAGGAAAGTAAGGTACCTTTCATAGTCGCAATAAACAAAACTGATATAGAAGGTGTCAGGCCCGACGACGTCAAAGCCCAGTTAGCCGAGCATGAGGTTTTAGTACGTGATTTCGGTGGAGAAGTTGATACAGTCTTGATTTCAGCAAAAACCGGTAAGGGCGTTGATGAGTTACTTGAAAACTTAGCGCTGATGACGGAGATGCTTGAACTTAAGGCAGATCCCGACGCGCCTCTAAAAGCGGTGGTGATTGAATCAGCAAAAGATGATCGTAAGGGAGTCTTGGCTAGAGTTATCGTTAAGCAAGGAACCTTACGCGTCCGTCAAGATGTTTTTGCAGATAAGGTTGAAGGCAGAATTCGAGCTCTCAATAATGAACGTGGTGAGGTGCTTGAATCAGTTGGGCCCGGATCTCCAGCCGAAATTGTTGGCTTGAAGGATGTTCCGGAGGTTGGATTGATTGTGATGGATGCAGCCGCCGATTATTCCTCAATCGAGGTTGGTGAATCACAGCTTGAGTCGACTCATACTGAGAGAGAACTTGGCTCAAGTCTTAGTGAGCTAGACTTTGATTCCTTGCTAAGTGACCAGGAAAAACTCAAACTAATTGTTCGCACCGACGTCAAGGGTACCTTAGAGGCAGTGATGCAGAACATTGATTCGGAAAGTGTTGAGCTCTTGGCTGCAGGCGTTGGTAACATCACAGAACAGGACATTGAATTGGCTGCTACGTCTGGTGCCAAGATTATCGCTTTTCACATCAAGGTATCTCGCCAAATTAAAGAACTGGCAAGGCGTCAGGGCGTCAGGATTAAAGAGTACGACATTATCTACCACCTAATCGAAGATTTGCAAAAACAAATGCTCAAGTTAATGGAGCCTACCATCGACGAAGTGGTTACTGGTGAAGGTGAGATCGTGCAGGTTTTCGAGATGAAAGGTGAGCGAATTGCTGGAATCAAAGTAAAAACCGGCGAACTCAAGAAACATGACTGGTTTCACCTCAAGCGCGGTGAGGAAATTATTGCTAACCCGGTGGTTAAAAGCATGAAGCACGGCAAAGATGACATCTTGGTCGTCAAAACCAAAAACGAGGCAGGCTTGACTTTCAAGAACAAAAGTTTAGATTTCCGAGTGGGAGACTTGATCGTAGCTTATAAGAAAGAGGATGAGTTACTTTAATATCAGTTTGTTTATGGTTGGTCTTGGCAATAGACTTGTAGTGAAATAACAGTTTTATTACAAAACTGCTTTTAAGTACTACAAAGGTTTTTTCTCGCTCGAAGTAGCTATGCTACTACTTCGCTCAAAAAAACCCTTTTCGTTCAAAAAAATCAGTTTTTCACTACGATATTCGTTCAGGGCATCTGCGTTCTAATTCAACTAACAAGCAAGTCTGAAGTGCCATTGTGTGGTGGACTCGGACTTGGTGAAGACGGTTGATAAATTCTGGCTAGCTAAAATAAAAAAGGTCAGCGATCTCG
>JBMORQ010000023.1:0-9859 GCA_049322575.1 Patescibacteria group bacterium | reverse complement strand
CCCTCAACATGATCTGCCAGTGCCGTCCCTGTGTAATTGACTGGCGTATGAATCAAAAATTCAATGTACTGATTCTTTTTCACCTCTTCACTATATCAAATTATCGTGGCTGAAGCGAAAGTCCTGACTTATTTAAGTTATCTTTTATTCACTGCTTTGGGGAATCTTGAATCAAACCAAATTAACCGAGCAATTCCCGCTCTAGAAAACTTAATGAAGATGGAAGGCGCACTCGGAATCATAACTATCTTAGCTTTACCAAGCCTTGTAGGATTGTTATTACTAGCCTTAGGGCTGATGCTGAGTAAAATTATTTCAAAGTGGGAAGGGTTGAGCATAATTATCGGTTGTATACTCTTCGTACTATTTATCGATCTCGATAATTGGATGTTCATCGCAGCTTCTCTAATGCTTATTGGTCTTCTTCCAACCAACAATAAATTATTAAAATCAACTCACCCGACGATGCAAAGACATACTAATCGGCGCTAACCTGATATTAATTACTTTTGTTCAGACTAGTTGTATAATTACTATAGCAAATGTCAAAGTTTCCCCAATTAAACTAGAGACAAGAAGCTAGGTAAAAAACAACTAGTCTGAAATGAAAAACAGCAAAAAAAATAACACATTATCAAAAATGACCGTCTTTGGTACGGCTCCAGTTAGCTCGCGCGGGCAAATAGTTATCCCCGCCAAACTCCGTAAAGCTCAAAACATAAATGCAGGTGATACACTGATTTTTACTGGCAATCCTGAGTCAGGCTATTTCCAAGTCCTTAACGCCAATTCGTTCAAGGGCTTTTCTGATGATTTAAACAACCTTATTTTCAACGGTAATAAAAAATAGATCTAGAAAAATAAAAGAACTTTTTACCAAATTGGATATATTTCGTTTTTAGCCTGGTTTAGTTTTTTTCAAAAATAACTGTCGATATTATTTGTTCTGTCCTTAAAATATTCTGCTCAGTGGGTGGATGGGTAGCTAATGTGACTAAAACCCCATTTTTTAGGAAGGCCACCAAATACCTCAATTTCGGCCCATCGGTAATTCCTCCAATTGCTGGCTGTTCGTTAACCAGCATACTTTGCAGTGAACCAGGACTTATTTCCTGGGCAACTTTTTCTAGGTCGGCCTGATTCGCCCTATAAATGATTACATGGGTTTGATAGTCTTTCGATTCTATATAGAATGAACGCAAAATTTTTGTTGATTCTGTTGGTTCCAATTCAGAGCGGTAACTCAAATCCTTTGGAATGGTAAGATACATGCCAACTTCTGCAAAGAAATGTTCACCTTCTTGAAGCTGATGACTGGGAAGAGGTTGGGCAGTAGGAGAGTGCCCCTTTTGCAACCCAAAATCATCTCTAGAGATCTCATCTGTTATAGATGTTTCATATTTTATTTTTTCTTGCTCATTTCTCTGAGACTGATCGCGCCTTGAACTAATCTGCCAAGCAAACAAGCTTGAGACGATAGCAACTATCACTAAGAATCTGATTTTTGGCATCGGCTTTAACTACTTTGTAGGTGTTTCCTTGGGTAAAATTTGTGGATGTCCAAAGTAAGGCCCGCCTGGCATGAACACATATGGATAGATTTGACTAGCATCTTGTGGATAATTAACCAATATTTGGGCCATTTGCCATGCATCCATCGAGGTACTAAGTCCATACAATCCAGGCTGGATATCATTAGACCCAACCATAATTTTCTGTTTCGAATCAGCCACATGACTGTCAGTGGTATGAGAGAGAGCATAACTAAACGCTTGTTCATCTCTAATCAATCCATAAGTTTTTAAGATACCTGTCATTTCTTTCAATGTCATTTCCTCATCTATCTGAAAGCTAACTCCCTTGTCAGCAAGTTCTTGTGCTTCCTCTCGATCAATATTGAATTTCTCGACAAAATAGTCGGCCACAGTTTTTCCATTATAAACAGATTTATCAACAGCCGAAAAGTTGTTGCTGGAAATTCTCGGTCTGGATAATTGGAAAATAACCAAACACAACACCACACTAAACAAAATGAAATAAATCTGATTCCAAACAGTATTTTTTTGATTATGTTTTTTCATAGCATTATCACCGTGTAAATTTACATTAGACTTACAGCGAAACAAAATTTTGTAGTGAAAAAACTGATTTTTTTGAACGAAAAGGGTTTTTTTGAGTGAAGTAGTAGCATAGCTACTTCAAGCAAGAAAAAAAACCTTTGCAGTACTTAAAAGCAGTTTTGTAATAAAACTGTTATTTCACTACAAGTCTATTTTTGATCTGTTGATAGACTTCAGCTGTGGAAGATTCTTGTCACAAACTATCTTTTCACAAGAAGTCCATCGTCAAGACACTCGGTCGAGCGAAATCTAGCCCTCATTTCTGAGGGCTAGAAATCAGCTCATCGCGCTATGGATTGTGACTACCTGGACAGTAGGCACTAGTAGCATCAGCCTCATGACAAATTTCAGTTTCGTCAAAACCTATTTCGCGGGTACTCGAACACGGGTTGTCGCTAAGCCACGTGCTCGAAATTTGATAAAAGTTCTGTGTTGTTGGTAAAGATACCCATCGATTGTAATAGTTGTTTTGATTTAGACTAAAATTATAAGTGTTTCCACCGTTGTAGGTTATGCTGTATGGGGCAATTGAGGTTGCATGGTGGCTTGGTACAAAAACGTACCAATAACTCCATTGGCCAATATTACCCATATCCCAACGCGCGTAATTTGACAGACTGCAACCGGAGTAAGTTCTCCACATACTAAATGGTGGAGTATTACTCGGTGGTTGGTTTGAACAGAGTCCATTTTCACACCAATTGTTTGGGTTGTGGCACCAGCCGTAACCTCCAAACTCTGTCCAATACTGTGATGGGCCATACAAATGGAAATAGCTTCCACCACTACAAACCACGTTTCGCTCATTATAAGCAAATACGGTTTCACTCTTTGCAAATCTAGTTAAAACTAGTGCTATCAAAATCAGAAAAATCTTAAAAATCGAGTTGTTTTTCATAACTGTTCAAAAAAGCCAGCATTTGTATAGCCGATCAACTGTCCTCCTTGGGTGTAAGCAACTTGGATGGAGCTTCCACTATCATTCTTCCAAGTAAAAAAGAACGTACCGATTTTTTGGCCCACCTCTAACTTCAAGCTATCAAGATCAATTCCGAGATTCTGGTCTGCTATCAGTTTTCTGGCCTTCTTTTCAAGTTCGTCAACCTTGAAACGGGCTGTCATATCGACCCATTCTTCTTTCTCGCCTTTTTCTTTTGGTCTGATGTAAACATCAACTACCTTATTTGTTTTTGTGTCAACTTGGAATGCGTAGTCCTGTGAATAATAAAGCTCCAAACCGTCTCTCTTAACATTTTGTACACCACCTAATTTGCCAGCATAGTTAAGCTCTTGTTTCGGTTGGTTCTCAACTTGATACAGAAACTGGTCGTTCCACTTATTCACAGCCTCGATAGTTTTTCTCCGTTCAGTTTCTGGTCGTGCTTGCAATTCCCTTATCTCACCGGCAATTTGCTTATGCAGATCTTCCATTTGTTTTGCAGTTTCTCCAGCGTAAATCTTTTCTCCTCTTTCATCAGTTATAAATTGACCTGTTGAATTTACTTCCGCAACTGAATCTTGTAATTTTTTGGTGAGAGACATGACTTTGACCGCAGTCTCGTCTTGTTTGGCACCTACTGGGAAAAATCTTGCTACCGTCGCAGCTGAAGCCGACAACATAACTAGAGCAAAAAGTGGCGTTACCTTGTTGGAAAGCAGATTGGTTATTTTCATGGCATTTACCTCCTTTCTGCAGCTGTACTGGTAAAGATTAAAACCACACTGCTGGTTGTAATCACGATAAAAAAGCCTGAACATCAATTATTGATACCTAGGCGCAGAAAAGTCATGACTATAATGTAAGTATATTCTTACTTTTCTTACTTATCGTACTAGTATGTTGACTCATCTATGGAAAAATGTCAACCACTTTTTTACCGCAGTTTCAGCCGTCAAGCTCGTTAGAAAAATGAATGATAATAGCCTGCTGATCAATCACAAAACTCACCTGTGGAGTAAAGGTGTTTTTATTGATAAAAACACAAGGCAATCCGTTCTCATCGAAGGTTTCGGCTTCAGAAAGGGATATATCAACACTACAAGCTTTGTATGGAGAATCGATATTTCTAGTTTGCGGGGAACTCTTCCAGGTCAAAAAATACGTACTAAAATCATGCTCAGTTTTTGTTGACATTTCTAAGTTCATTGTTGCCAGATTCAACTCGCCAAAAACATCTTTTTTGTGCTCTACCAACTCCCGTACAAGTTTTTCGGCAGATTCAATATCCGCCAAAACCTTCTTTCTGACTGGACTGAGATTGGTGTCAAGCTTTTTGGGTTGATCTTGTTGACCAGTACTTCCAATGAGTTCTATGCCGACCAATTGGTCTGTCCGGGTATCAACAAAAAATCTGTAACCTCCAGCTAGGTACATTTCAGTAGTTAAGTTTTGTTTTGCATCTCGTTGAGGGTTTCTAGTACACTCAAAATTAACATCTGCGTCAGGCTTATCTAAGAATTCTCTAATGACGGCAGCAGCCTTTTCTTGCTTTTCTGGGGGTCCGGCGCTGCTAAGGCACCAAGCTTTTTGAGCTTGTTTGTACCTCTGTCCAGTCTTATCGCGATAGTTCTCATCTAAAGTAAGCAGATCATTCAGTTGACGAAGTAAACCAATTTTTATCCCCGATAAAACATCAACAACTGTGCTTGAAGCAGAAACTTTTGGGTTGAGAATAATTGCAATATTTATGAATATTACACTTAGACACAAGATCGCCATTGGTAGACGGAAAAGATGAAAAAAATTGTGAAACCTGTTTGACGATCTAGGTTGGTCGTCTAAAAGATGGTTTAACTCTTTCTCGGCGGCAATCTGCCGTAATATTTGCTTTTGAAGAGTATTAATATGGTTAAGTTCTTGCTCGCTTTGCCTAAGGAAGTAACAACGAATTATGTTTTTTAGCTTCATATAAGCGATTCTTTGAGCTTAATTAAAGCTCGATAAAAACGCATTTTGACCGATGGCTCCTTTGAATCAAGACTATTAGCAATATCGGAAAAGGGCATCTCTTCATTAATTCTTAATCGGATTATTTCTTGCTCCGCGGGTTTAAGTTGTTTGAGTGCCTGGGAGACTTTTTTTATGTCCTCGTCTCGATCGATCTTGGCTTCCAACAAAACCTCGATATCGCTGTCGGTAAAAATGTCGTAGTGCCCATCTTCAAACGACAGATCTTTCCGGTTGCTGCGGAACATGTCAGCTATTAGATGACGACAAATTGTTAGTAGCCAACTTTTTAACTCACCCTCTGTTTTGAACTGAAAATTATTATATGCTTTCATAGCCTTTAAAAACGTTTCCTGAACAACATCATCAATGTCTTCTTGAGAGGACAGGTATTTCTTTGAAAAAAAATAAACTAAGCGGATGTAGTCTGTAACTACATCATCAAAAGATGGTTTAATCATTTACCTGTCCCACCTTTCTGCCTAAGTAAACGCAAGACCTTCAAAAAAGTAACATTTTTGCTTTAAGCCTCGCAATTATACTCAAACACTACGTAAGTAGTAGTGTTTATATGTTACACATCTAAAGAGAGTAGGCTTGTTGAGAGACACAAGTGAGCTAGAAAATTTTTACAACCAGAAAAATCAGAGTAACAAGGCTAATTACTGTTATACATTGCCAAAAAATTTGATTAACGAACCAAATTGAGTCACTTGGAAAAAGCTGATGAAATAATAAAGTATTCACCGGATTACGATTAATCGTAGAAAACTGCTGATTAAACCAATATATTGACTCACCAATACTCCTGACGAGCCAAAAGGCAACCATAAACAAACAAAAAATATCCCAATTTGCCATAGTCAGTGAGATAAGTGATACAAATATCCAAAAAAGACTAAAAACTACGGCATCTGCCCATACAAAAGCACCTATTACCAATAAAAAACGCGTCAGTCCGAAAGGGTTCCGGCGAATCGACGTATGAAAAAAGCTTAGAAAGAATACAAAAATGTTAAACAATGCAAAAATCGCAATCATAACCTGCTGAGTAAGAGTGATCATAATTTAGCCTGCATCTTTCAACTATTTAACCTCCTACGAAATAAGTTTTTGTTGTAGAAATCTGATTTTCTCAACCGGATACTTGTTTTTCGAGCGAAAATAGAAGCCTAGCTAGTTCGAATGATAAAACCACGATAATCATAAAGCTATTTCAAAGGAATTACATTATAACCTAGCTCGAGATTTGGCTTAATGCGAATTTTATATGGCTAACCAAGCTAATAAATTAATCTTCGCTTAGAAAGTTGGTTGTTTGGCTCAAATGAATAGACCGGATAGCACTTGTTGATAAGTATTTTTTAAACATATACTATTATATGTGTGAATTTGCGCTTCTATGGTCGTGGTGAATTTACCCGTCAATTATGAGAGTCAAAGAAAGAAAAACAAATCTCCGCCAAGACAACAGAGTAATACCAAATAAGATCGCTATCTTCCTGGTAATGCTTATTGTTGTCCTATTTAAGGTTGCACCAGTGCAGGCCGACTTTGTTGACGAATTTGAAGGGCAGCACGCTCGCTGGGCCTGGGGCTATTATGCTGGCACAGGTTATCACAACTCTACCACCTACGAGGGATTAACTGTCGCCGAGGCCGGTATTACCAACCTCACAACCTCATCAGCCTACTCGGATAGCTCAATCCATGAAAACATAAATTCTCATAACTCTGGGGCCCTTGAAATGAGAATTAAATGTACTGATGACAACGGCCAGACCGATGCGGGCGTTGGTAGTAGGGGTTGGGGCTACTGGAATGGTCAGTTTGGAGCTCAAAACAACTCTGCCTGGTTTTGGTCAGCCTCTCCACAGAGTGACGCGGCCTACAGTGGTCTACGGGCGATGGTTGTGGTCAACGGCTCAGTAACCTACAACTATCTGATAAATGGCATTGATATCAAAGAATGGCATACTTATCGCGTCGATCTGGCAGCCGACGGTACCCACTTTTTAGTTGATGGCGTGGAGGTTGCTTACACAGCTACCAAACCAACTGCTAACATGCGTATCGAGATCTGGCTTGACAACTACCGAGTCCCCACCATGACCTATCTGGCCTCAACCCTCAACGAGAAACTCTATATCGACTGGGTCAGGCTCTATGACCAGGTTCAAACCCCTACTGTAAGTAGCCTAACTCAATACAAACTCGACGGAACTACCGCAATTGCCGACGGTGGTTGGACCAACGAAACGGGTGCGATACTCAAGTTGAATGCCACCTCGCCGTACACTCGCGACAACATCACACCTCAGTTTGAGGTACGGCCTCAGGCTACAAGTTTTAGCAATAGCTCAACAAACAACGGCTCAGTAGTCAATTATTCAGGTTCGTCGGTCCCTGGAACGGTGACCGTTTCAGGGTTAGCCGATGGTAGCACCTATCATTGGCAAGCAAGATCTGTCAGCGCTGCTGGCGCAGCAAACTGGCTAGCTAAAGGAGGTGCACCTGACTTCGGCGTAGACACTACTTCACCGAGTTTTTCCACCACCCCCAGCGTTGGCACCTCCGCCACCCAAGATCGTACTCCGAGTTGGACCTGGACAGCAGCCAGCGATAGTTCTTCAGGCTTGGCTTCAACGCCGTACGTCCTAGAATGGTCGACAGATGAGAGCTTTAGCACTGGGGTAGAGACGACCACTGCGAGCAGCAACTCTTTTAGTCACGTCACCTCATTAGATGATGGAAATTGGTATTTCCGCGTCAAGGCCTCTGATCAAGCCGGAAACTCCACCTATTCCGCAACTGGCTCAGTAGTCATCGATAATTTGGCTCCAACTATCTCATCAGTCTCAAATACAGCTGCAGGCACCTCAGCTTCAGTTAGCTGGAGCACGAATGAAAACGCCTCAACTATAGTTGACTATGGACTCAGCTCTAGCTATGGCTCATCAACCACTGAGACAGACTCAGGAACAGGAGTAACGACCCACTCAGCAACAATTCCAGCGCTTGCTGAATGTGCCACTTATCATTATCGCACCAGATCAATTGATCCAGCTGGAAACGAGACCTCCGGGAGTGACTCAACTTTCACCACCACCGGATGCAGTGGTGACTCTACGATTTCGGATAAGACTTCGAGCGAGCTCAGCTCATCGACAGGTGGGACTGTCAGCCTATCAAGTGGTGGGACTCAGATTACCCTAGATGTTCCTACCGAGTATTCAGTATCAACGGCGACCTTCCAAGTCCACAAGCTCAGCAAAGATACAGTTTTTGCCTCGATCAGTCAACCAAGCGGATACTCGGCAGCGGGAGAGAATGTTTACGATCTCAAGGCGCTAACCGGCCCAAACACTACGCTATCGTCTTTTAGCAACCCAATCACAATTACCATGAGCTACACCGCCTCCGATGTGGCAAGTGGGGAAGAGTCAAATCTAAAAATATGGCGATACGATGGTTCGAGCTGGAACATGCTCTCAAACTGCTCAACCAACACCAGCAACCGGACAGTCAGCTGTACCACCGCCAATTTTTCCCTATTCGGCCTGTTTAAAAAACCAGCAACCACTTCGACAAGCTCCAGCGTCACCAGTAGTTCGCACCAAGAAGAAATCTGCACAAACGAGCCTCCAGGTGCAAAAGCACCCTGGATTTACGCCGCTATCCCACAGAACGACTCAAGCATTCTATTATATTTTGCTGACGCAGATGATCCTGTAGACAGCTACACGCTCGTCTTTGGTGAAAAATCGGGAGACTATCCATACGGCTCAGTGAATATTGGAGGGAAAGGAACGCGCACTTACCTGGTCCAATCTCTCTCTGCAAATAAAACCTATTACTTTAAAATCCAGGGCAAAAACGGCTGCCAACCAGGTGCTTGGTCAAATGAAATAGCCGCAACCACCTTATCTGGTGCAAATGGTGGCTATCGGATTAATTCCTCTGAGCTTACTCCAATCACCAAATCACCATCAGACACCGACTCCTCTCAAGACCTGCTTAATCCATCAGAACAAAACAATTCTGTTGAGAACAAAACCAATGAGACATCTGAAAAACAACTACCTGAATTTAAGGGCTATAACATAAATGTAAAACTGTCTGATACAGAGGGTAAACCCCTCGAAGGAGTCAAGGTCATACTGCATTCTGAGCCAAAAGAAGCAATTACCAACAACGATGGGGTGGCAAGTTTTAGCGGAGTCGAGCCAGGAGATCATAAAGTCATTATTGAAGATGATAAATTTCAGGGAGAACAATCAATCAACCTCTCTGGAACTAACAGTGACTTCAACTTAAACATTACTCTGCGAAAAGAGAATCAGCTGAGTCCAGTCATTTATCTATTTCTAGGTGCCTGTGTTTGTCTCACAACACTTTGGGTAATAAAGAAAATCTCAAACAGAGGAAAATAAAGGGGTAGAGTACACACGTGTGAGCTATTAATTTTCTGCAACTTCAAAAGACAAATCTTATTGAGGTTTTTTCTCGGTCTTACGATGATTTGCTTTCTTTAAAATAAGAAATCTACCCCAGTAAATCAATAAGCACAAATCGATTAACAAACCAAAAGCAATGCCGAAAAAAAAGTTGTAGAAATAATCGAGCATCGATACTGTTTTTGACCACACCCAAATATCTCCATCAATTAGACTTGTAGCGAAATAACGTTTGATAAAATGATGGGCAGTACCAATCTCTCTAGTAAAGGAACTGCCCATGAACTTTACATATCTTCTCAAACATCCTGAACTTTTTCCAGCTGCAGTTGGAG
>JBMORQ010000022.1:0-10285 GCA_049322575.1 Patescibacteria group bacterium | reverse complement strand
GAGATCGCTGACCTTTTTTATTTTAGCTAGCCAGAATTTATCAACCGTCTTCACCAAGTCCGAGTCCACCACACAATGGCACTTCAGACTTGCTTGTTAGTTGAATTAGAACGCAGATGCCCTGATATCTTCGCGTCACAATAATCAAATTGTATCCAATATGGCAAGGTCATTAATAACAGTTCTCAAAAAATTAAGGCATGAAGAAATAGTTATACTCATCGTACGGAAAATGGCCTACAGGCTTATTGAGTAGTGTGTTTTTGTAACCAAGTTGCTACCATCTAAGCTTGTCTCAACCGGTTAAAAGTGACGAATTGTTCTCACTCGTCGTGTTGAAAAACTTCTTCAAATTTCTTAACTTTTCAAAACTGCCAAAAAAGACTCCTGGTTAAGTTCAACCTTACCAATCTTTTTCATTTTTTTCTTACCTTTGGCTTGTTTAGCCAGAAGTTTCATGCGGCGGGTTCTGTCGCCTCCGTAAAGCTTAGCTGTTACGTCTTTGCGGTAAGCTCTAAGAGTTTCTCGAGCGATGATTTTGCCACCTATGGCGGCCTGGATGGGAATCTCGAAAAGTTGTCGAGGCACGACTTCTTTGAGTTTGGCAACTAGTGAGCGGCCCTTACTTTCGGCCTGAGACAAAGGAGCGATAAAACTCAATGCCTCAATTAATTCTCCGTTAATCAAAATGCCAACTTTAACCGCATCGATGATCTGGTACCCAGAAATCGAGTATTCCATCGAGGCAAAACCAGAGGTTACGGACTTGAGTTTGTCATGAAAATCAGTAATCAGCTCAGCTAGTGGGATCTCATATTCGAGCTGTACCCTCAAGCCTGTGTTCACAGAGTTAACAAAGCCGCCGCGTTTCTCTTGTACCAACTTAAGGATGCCACTTTGATATCTTTCTGGTGTAAAGATGACAGTTTTAGCAAGAGGTTCGCGAATTTCTTTAACTTGGCTTGGATCTGGCATTTCCGAGGGGTTGTTGATCGTTTCTTCTGCGCCGTCGCTGGTGGTAATCTGATAACTGACGGAGGGGGCAGTAGCAATTAGATTGAGGTCAAATTCTCTGGTTAGGCGCTCGCGAATCACTTCGGCGTGGAAAATCCCCAAGAAACCAACTCTCAAACCGTTGCCGAGTGCCGTTGAGTGAGTGTTGCTGTATTGCAGAGCTGCATCATGGAGTGAGAGTTTGGACATGGCGTCTTGTAATTCGGCGAAATCGTTACTATCGACAGGATAAAGTTCCATGAAAACCATTGGCTGTGGTTCTTTAAAACCTGGAAGGGCGACAACTTGATCTCGATTTCTGGTAAGAGTTAGGGTGTCTCCAACTCTGAGATGTTTGATGTCTTTTAGACCCGTGGAAACATAGCCTACCTCGCCGGCTTTAAGCTCTGGCCAGATCGTGCGATTGGGTGTGAACACACCGATCTCGATCGGTTGGAAGGCAGATTGGCTTGAGAGGAGATAGAGAGGTTCTTTTTGCAACGCACCATCGACAATACGCACATACGCGATAGCGCCCTGATGATTATCAAACTTTGAAGTAACAACCAAGGCTCTGAGTGGTTTGTCCAAATCGCCCGATGGAGGTGGGATTTTCTCAATAATCGTCTCGATTAATTCTTGAACTCCCAAACCAGTTTTGGCCGAGACCTTGATGATTTGTTCCTCATTGATGTTAAGCAACTCCATCATTTCCAAAATTGTTTGCTCTAGATCTGCCGAAGGCAGATCAATCTTGTTGACAACAGGAATAATTTTTAGACCCAGATCAATGGCTTTATGATAATTAGCAAGAGTTTGCGCCTGGATTCCTTGAGTGGCATCAACTAACAAGAGGGCTCCCTCGCAGGCTGCCAATGAGCGACTTACCTCATATCCAAAATCAACATGCCCTGGAGTATCAATCAAATTCAAGGTGTAGTTCTGACCTTGGTACTGGTAATTCATGCGAACTGGGGCAAGTTTAATGGTGACTCCTTTTTCTTGTTCAATTGGATTGGAGTCCATCATTCGGTCATGGAACTGAAAATCGGTTACAGCGCCCGTTATCTTGAGAAATGAATCAGTTAGGGTAGTTTTTCCGTGATCAATGTGGGCGATTATTGAGAAATTGCGAATTAGGGCAGTCTTATACACGCAGACTTTCGTCAAAGCCTCTTGTTCTACTTACCGAGCAACTTGGCAACTTGGCCTTTAAGTCGAGCTGCTTTGTTTTTATGAAAGATTTTCTTCTTGGCGGCTCGATCGATAGCTGAATAGGCAGCGCTGGCGGCTTCAGGTGATGGCTCCTTGCGGACTTTGTCCATTGAAGTCTTAACTCTCGATTTTACCGGCAAATTTGCAGCGGCTTTTTTTAGGCTAACACGTAATGCTTTTTTGGCGTTATCTAGAATTGGCATGGATTGGGATTATACAAGGCAAAGGCTTGGTTTGCAATCCTGTGTTTATGTTTGTGTTTATGGAGTAAGATTGCTTTGTGGACGTTTGGCAGCTTCAAACATTATTAATTCTGCATTAAAATAGCCCAGTTATGATTTTTAAGTTGTCGAGGTTGTTATCTAACAATACCAAATGGCTCGAGCAGAGCCAAAACTCAATCTTATCAGCGGCTTTAGTAATCACTGTTGCGAACATTTTGTCATCATTGTCTGGTTTATTACGTGAAAGATTGTTAATCGCCTCTTTTTTTCATTCGCCGCAATCCCAGCAAGCCCTCGAAGCATTTCAGGTAGCTTTTCAGGTTCCGGACATGCTTTTTCAGTTATTAGTGATAGGAGCGCTCTCAGCTGCTTTTATTCCTGTTTTTACCTCGCTTAAGAAAAAAAACGAGCAACAGGCATTCGAGATGAGTTCAATTGTTATGAATTTTTTGTTGTTGATTTTTATTACTATTGGTGCGGTGATTTTTATTTTTGCCTATCAATTAACAGCTCTAAGGACGGGGGTTGAATTTACATCAGAGCAAATTACTATAGCTGCACGTCTCACGAGAATGATGCTTTTTGCACAGTTTTTCTTCGCCATCTCAAATTTCTTAACGGGAATTTTGCAGTCGTATCAAAAATTTATTATCCCAGCCATTGCTCCGATCATTTATAACCTCGGAATCGTAGCTGGAGTATATTTGTTTAGTGCTCAGCTTGGTATCTACTCTGCAGGCTTGGGGGTTTTAATGGGGGCTTTGGCTCATATGCTGATTCAGTTGCCAATGGCATATAAATTGGGTTTTCGTTTTCGTTTTAATTTTCTACTGAATTTCCCTGGTGTTAAAAGCATTTTAAGTCTGATGCCGCCTCGGTTATTAGCGATTGGTGTTTCTGAAGTAAAAAACCTTTTTCTAGGTTTTTTTGCTACCAGCATTGGTAATCTGAGTTTTGTTGTTTTGGGTTTGGCTTTGAGGTTGATGGCAATTCCCATCCGCTTGTTTGGTGTGCCAATAAGTCAGGCGTCTTTACCATTTTTGTCAGAAGAGTCAGAAGAAGGAAAAGAAAGATTTGGCAACCTGGTTATACGCTCGCTTCATCAGATAGCTTTTTTTGCTATGCCGGCCTCAGTATTACTGCTCATCTTGCGCTTGCCCATCGTGCGTATTGGTTTTGGGGCCGAGGAGTTGCCTTGGAGAACCACACTTCTTACTAGTCGGGTGGTAGCGATAATCGCTATTTCAGTGGCGGCACAAGCAATGGTTCAGTTGCTGATTAGGGCCTTCCATGCACTTAAAGATACGCGGACGCCTTTGATTGTAGCAATTTTTTCTGTCGCAGTTTATTTATTGATTAGTGGAGTCTTGGTCTTTATGACCGATGTTGGTGTCTACAGCTTGGCTATTGCAACCTCTGTAAGTGCTTTTACTGAACTACTTCTTTACGTTATCTTCTTATACCGACGAATCAAGGTATTTTCGACAAGCGATTTTTGGTTTCCTCAACTTAAGATTGTTTTAGCAAGTTTCTTTATGGCTGTTTTTCTTTATTTACCATACCGAATTTTTGACGAGTTGATCTTTAATACCTCGAGGACAATTGAGCTTGTTTTGCTAACCGTGACCACGAGCACTATTGGCATGCTGGTTTACATTTATTTTTGTGCTCTGTTTGATATTAAAGAACTCGATTATTTTACTAGCATGCTGGGTAAATTTGGTAAATGGCGCAAACCTTTGCAGGATACTGATGAAATGATCTTAGAGTCTGGCGCTGGCGGAGGAGATGTGACCTAATTGATCTTTTGCAAAGAACCTCGTTTAGTTTCTCAGCAGGTCTAATCAAGTCTTTAATTTATGGTTGGTTTATTGTTACAATGAGTCTAAGCTGCGTTAGATAAACGTGGTGGGGCCTTTGCCCTTTCTGCCCGATGAAAAAGCGCCAAAAACCGGTTTCCATCAATATTAATCTGGTCGCCAAAGACCCTTTTTTTGCTAGTATTTTTGGCAAAACCCTGAAATGGGCTCTATCGGTGGGCCGATACATCGTAATTTTCACTGAGTTAGTGGTAATTTTAAGTTTTGCCACCCGTTTTACCCTTGATAGGCAACTAACAGATCTAAATGATTCCATCAATCGTAAAAAAGTCCTGATCGAGTCATATGGAGACTTAGAGAATAACTATCGTACCCTCCAAGGTAAGTTGGAAAATTACCAGCAAATTGAGCAGCAGACCAATATCGTGGACAGTTTTCCTGCTCTCTTAAAAGTCATGCCGAGCAACATCGATTTGCATGAATTGATTATCAAGCCAGACAACATGGTTTTGAATGGTCGAGCTCGCTCAAATTTGGCCGTTGGTACCCTTATAACCAATTTACAACTTTCGCCGGATTTTTATGGAGTAAATGTGGATCGTATTGAATCAGAAAACGAAAAAAGTCAGTCGTTACTTTTTAGTATTAGAGCCGAAACCCAGGAAAAAACCAAGGTGGTTAAGGCCAATCAGTAGATTTGTGGCAAGACTCCTTTTGCTACAAGTCTGAGAGATAGATGCCAACAAAACGCAAACAACTAGCCACAGCACTTGAGAACTTCTATCAAAATCCGATAGCAAAGGTTTCCGTTGAGTTGTTTCTCTCGATTGCAACCATTGGCTTCTTTGCTGTTTTTGCCATCCGTCCCACGCTCCTAACAATGTCTGATCTAATTAAAGAAATCGATGACAAGCGTGAGTTGGACGGAAAACTGGAGAAAAAAATTGCTGCCCTTTCGACCGCTCAAACCAGCTATTTGAGTATTGAAGACAGAATTGGAGTGGTGGACGAGGCAATTCCCAGCTCACCGAATTTAGTGCAAGCGATAAAAATTATTGAAAAACTCAGCAGTGAACAGCAGATAGCTATTGAACGTCTTAGTGTTAAGGAAATACCGAAAAATGAAGATGAGAAACTGGATTTTTCCAAGGTTGAACGCAAGTCTATCATCATCGATATGGCGGTGGTGGGAGATTTTCCGGCTATTCGTACCTTCATTGAGTCCCTGCAAAATTCAAGGCGCAGTTTTGTAGTTAATTCAGTGACCTTCGTGATCGAGGATAACCGAGGCTTCCAAAAACTGAGAGCAACCATTAACATCTCTGCGCCCTACTTTGGTCGTAAAAGTGGCGTGGAGTCAGATGTCAAAGCAGTAACAATTAAAAAAGACGATTTAGATGTCTAATCAATTTAGCAAACAACTAGCTGGTTTTCGACAACAACGCCATTTGTTGATTGGCATGGTTTTTATGTTCGTGATCGTGGTTCTTTGGACAGGGGTTAGTCTATTTAGTTCACAACAACGCGTTTCGATTTCAGCTGAGCTGCAGAAACTGGCTCAGCCTCTAACCCCAACAGTCAAAGAAGAGATTATCACCAACATTGAGAAGAAAAGAAGCTTTAGTGATACAGAGCTCGGGAATTTTACAATCTATAAATACGTGACCAACAAAGAAAATACTAAGGCTAAGTTGGTTGAAATAGGCACCGATGATGAGCAAGTCTTTGCTACCCCCACGCCCAAGCCTAAATCGGCAAGCAATCCCTTAAGCGACGTCTTAAAGGATGACGAGGCGAGGACAAATACCCCAACGGACAACCAAACCAGCAACTTTGGACAAACCACAACCACTGGCCAAGAATCCGCTTTGGCCGACGATGACGGATCGACCACCGGAGGCGTGCAACTTGTTCCCGCTCCAACAGAATCGGCTAGCCAAAATTAATCTTTGTTATATTTCATTGGAAAGTTTACGCTAACAAAGCAGTTTTTTAGTGAAAAAAGATGACAAAAGTCTTGTTCTATCGTTTAATTTTGTATAAGAGTTCAGTTTTTCTTCGCCTTGGCAAAGCATCATTTTTTCCCTAGAGTTATATATAAAGTGATTTTGGGCAAGCTGGCTTGTTAGCTTTTTGTTGAAAAAAAGTTGACTAATCAAGCAAATTTCCCATGGATCACTGTTTGTTTATGCAAGCCGTGTCACAAATCAAGCGCAAGTCATTCATGGAGAAAAGAATCCCCACATTGTTGGGTATGGGGATATTGGTGGTGTCGTTGATTGCTGGTTTGCTTTTCTTTAGTCAAGGTACTGGCGTTTTTGCTCCACGAGCGACCCCTCAGACTACACCTAAAAATGTACGTCTCACCAATATTACCGACAACGCTTTCACCATCTCCTTTTACACCGACGAGGCCACTTCTGGGTTCGTTAAGTATGGTGAGTCTCCAGAGAAGATTAATCTTCAGGCTAGCGATGACCGTAGCCAGCTTTCCGGAGTAGTTGAGAAAAATACACTACACCACATCACCATTAAGGGTCTGCAACCGGGCAAAACCTACTATTATCTCTTGGGAACCAGTTCCAACGCAACTTTTGATAACGAAGGTGCTGCTTTTTCGGTAACCACTGCAAGAAAACCAACCACGCCACCGCCAGCTAACCAAACTATTTATGGTAGTGTAGTTACCTCTGGTAACACGCCGGCTGAGGGCAGTGTTGTTTATGTCACCATCGATGGAGTAATGGAGCTATCTGCCTTGGTGAGGCAGTCAGGTAGTTGGGCAATTCCTTTATCGGACGCACGCACCAAAGATGGCTCAAACTACGCCACAGTCACTGACAGTACGCCAGTAAACATTTTTGTTCAAGGCAAGATGCTTACTCAGACCGCTTCGTCGGTTACGACCATTGCCGAGGCACATCCAGTAACTAATATTTCTCTAGGCCAAAACGCCAGCGTTTCTCCCGCCTTATCGGAAAAAAACTCAGCTGAAACCAGCTCTAGCTCAAGCCAATCCGCCCAGTTGGAAGGAGCGGAAAATGCCCAACGCGAGCTCAGCATGGCCGGAGTAGGTGGCGGTGAGACCAACCGCCAAAAAACAACCAATCATTCAGAGACAGACGTTAACCAAGATTTAAGTGTTTCTCAGCCCACTTCAACTCCATCTCCCTCGCCGACCCAGAAACCGACTGCCATGCCAACCCCAACTAGAAGCGCCACCGCCAGCTCAGATCTCATCTCATCTGCAAACGCGACAGGTTCGAGCAGTAGTAGCGCTGCTGCGATACTGGATTTGGAAGTGCTGGCCAGTGACCCAGAGTTACAAGTTGTTGCTCAAGAAGCGCCAATGATTAAAGGTAAAGCTGCAGCCAACGTGGTGGTAACAATCGAGGTTCACTCCGATACCCAAATTACACAAACCGTGACGGCAGATGACAATGGTGATTTTACCCTCGATATCGCCTCTCTAAGCCAGAACCTGGAACCAGGGGAACATACTGTCACCTACAGCTATACCGATCCAACCACAGGTGAAGAAGTAACCAAGACTCACACTTTTTATGTCGAAGACAAGCCAACCCAGACATTAGCCCTGGCATACACCCCAACCCCCTCGCCAACCAAGAAGCTAACAGCCACTCCAACTCCAACAACCACTCCCTATGGATCGGGCAATCCTTATCCGATTACTTCGCCAACCCCGACCAAGGTCGCCACAAACTCCGCGGATACTTCAACAAGGTCAGCAATAGTCTCTACGGACTCAGGTATGCTGAAATCCGGTTCGGTTGGCACAACCCTGGCGTTGATGATAGCTGGCTGTTTCTTTGTCTTTACTGGTGCTTGGAGCTGGTGGTTGGCTGGACAGATTGAAGAAGAGTCAGTTGGTTAAGTCGGGTTTCGTCTACGTCTACTAACTAGACTTGAAATAAAAATGTTATTTCACTACAAGTCATATGAGCTAATAAACTCTTTTTCGTGCTGTCAAAGACGTTTTCTCACTCTAATTAGCTTCTTTAGGGGATTTATTTAATCAAGGCAATGATAAGAGCGCCGAGTGTCATTAAAATTGAGCCGATTACGATCGGGAGGGTGATTTTCTCGTGTAGAATGACTCCAGCCATGATGATCGTTAGAACCAGGCTTAATTTATCGATAGGTACTACTTTGCTGGCTTGGCCGATTTGCAGCGCTCTGAAGTAAAACAACCAGGATAATCCAGTGGCAATCCCAGAGAGGACGAGAAAAAACCAGCTATTTTTAGGTAAAGTGGTGATCTTGGCTGCTGTTCCTTGGGCAATTACTATTCCCCAGGAAAAGAACAGAATCACGGTGGTACGTATGGCTGTGGCTAGATTGCTATCAACGTTTTTTACGCCAATTTTCGCCAAAATTGAGGTTAAAGCGGCAAAAAAAGCTGATAAGAAGGCAAATAATAACCAATTCATATTCATAGACATAAATTTGTCCTTTGGGCCAAATTTAATCTGAGACTAGTATATCAGTAAACAAACGATTGCTTGGTGAACTTGGTGAGCTAAGAGAGCTTGCTGAGGGTGAGTAATTTGCTTTGGTTATCGGTTTTTCACCACAAATCATGTTTTGCAGGAAGTCTAATTTCTTTTTTGGGCACTTGAGCTAGCCACAAGGGTTGTTTGGTCAAATTTTTCTGATACCACGTTCCAAAGTTCACGAGCCTCACCTTCATAGCCTAGAGCCCAAATCGCTATCCCAGGCAGGTCGAGCTGATTAACGTAGTCAAGTTTATAGGCGATCGAGCGAATGTCCTCGTAATAGATCACAATGTTTTCCTCGTTTTCGCGATAGGTTAGGTAGGGTGAAAGAGCGGCCTCATGCCAGTTTTCAGTGATACCTAGCTCTGTTTTTTGGGCAAGAAGTTCTTGAACTTCTAGGTAGGTGGCTGTTGAGCCTGAGTCAGGGTAAGTAAGTGCCTGAGATTCCTGTGAAGTGGTGCGCCAGCCATAGCCGTAGAACGGTATGCCTAGGATGAGTTTACTCCTTGGAGCTTGAGTAAAAAATTTCTTTAGGTGCTGATTGATGTCACTGTCCCAAAATTCTCCACCCCCAAAGAGAGGTGCAACTGGCCCGGCCTGGGTAGATGAGCGCCGATGGAAGTCATAAGCCATGATAATGATATAGTCAACTTCTTGGGCTATTGCCGGAATATCCCAGATTAAATTCCGGCTGGCGGCACTGGCATAGACATCGATAGACAATTGTACATGGTTGTACTTCTGGTCCAGGTGTTGATTTACGGTTCTGATCATTGAAGCAAAGTTCTGGCGAAGTTTAGGAGTGACTTCGCCGGTGTGCTCGATATCAATGTTAACGCCACTAATAGGATAGGCAAGTAAAATGGAGTCAAGAGAGGTCAAGAGATTTTGGTGAGCCTCTGGATTATTGGCAAAAGATTCAATGTCATCATTACTAAACTGAGTCAAGACAATTTCGAACTTTCCTTTGTTTTGGTCGACTTCTCTGGCAAGCTCGAGGAATCTGTCTGAGCTAAGTTTTGCATAACCAGGATCAGTATTCCCCTGATCATCTTTGGTTTTGATAAAACCGTCTGGGCCAATAGTCAAAGAGAAATAGGCCAGTTGAGTTAACTCTGGTTGGATGGCTGCACTATTAATGTTCCAATATGGCAAAAAGCCATAGACGATTTTTTTTGGTTTATCTAGATTTTCTTGAGTACGCAGAAACTGGAAGGTGGTAATAGAAGAAAGCGGTGAGAGGATTGGCTCTTGCCAGAAGTACCAGAGAATCAGGGCAGTTGTTCCAAAGATGGCTGCAAAGATAATGACAATCGATTTGAGGATGTTTTTACGCTTGTTGTGTTGGTTTCTCTCTGATTGATCGGGCAGCACTGGCCGAGAGGCTTTAATAGACTTGTAGCGAAATAACGTTTGATAAAATGATGGGCAGTACCAATCTCTCTAGTAAAGGAACTGCCCATGAACTTTACATATCTTCTCAAACATCCTGAACTTTTTCCAGCTGCAGTTGGAG
>JBMORQ010000021.1:0-10497 GCA_049322575.1 Patescibacteria group bacterium | reverse complement strand
CAAATGGTTTACTATTACAATCACGAGAGAATTCACACGGCATTAAAAATGCCTCCCGTCGCTTACAGGCAAGTATTAATTAACAAACAGAAAAGACAAATCGTTTAAAAATCGGGTACCTTGTCATGCTATGATGTTGGAATGCCGAAAATCAAAAAATCTACTCTGTGGTTACTGGCTTTTTGCCTAGTTATCATTTTCGCAGCAATACTCAGATTTTATAAACTTGGCCAAATTCCTGTTTCACTTTATTGGGACGAGGCAGCGATGTTGGTTGACGCTAAAACTCTGTCTCAAACTGGTAAAGATATGCATAATTTACCATTTTTCCAAACGATGTTTTTGTCATATGGAGACTATAAGTTACCAATTTATATTTGGCTGGCAACTTTTAGTGTTAAGCTGTTTGGAGTTAGTAACTTAGCCCTACGTCTTCCTAGCGCCTTGGCGGGATTGGGGTCAGTGGCAATTGCAGGAGTATTGGCTCAAAATTTATTTGAGACAAGACATTTATTACTCAAAAATAACAAAGACTCATCAGAAAAATCTTTAAAACTTTTATCTCTCATTTCAATGATTGTCATGGCAATTAGTCCTTGGAGCCTGACGTTTTCGCGCACTGGGTTTGAAGGTCATTTGGCGCAATTTTTTCTATCTGTTTCAGTGCTATTTCTTGTCAGAAAAAAAACTCCACAAAATGTTTTGTTTTCAATAATTTTTGGCAGTTTGGCAACCTACACATACTTCTCTGTCAGATATGTTTGGCCTGTTTTGAGCCTCTTTTCATTAGTTTTTATTCATAAGCAAAATTGGAAAAAAGATATTTTGTTAACCATCGCATCATTGTTGCTGTTTTCTTTGAGTTTAATTCCTATGACAAAATCACCCTTTTATCAGGACAGCAATCGTTTTCGACTAAGCACAACTTCAATCCTTAATAAAAATGACTGGCCTGTGGTGGTTAATCAATACCGTCAAGATGCTGGTAATCATTTTTATCACAAATTTATTTTTAATAAATACACCCTAATTGGCAAAGAATTAATCGAAAATTATTCCGACCATCTGAATTTAAGCTACATTTTTATTTATGGTGATACCAACCTAAGACATGGCACCTCACAACATGGATTGTTTTTATGGCCATTCATTTTGCCATTTTTAGCTGGACTGTATTTTTTGGCTAAAGAGCGCTTGAGAGAGTTTCTTTTTATCATTGTCTGGTGGTTGATTGCCTTACTCCCAGCCTCTGTTCCGGATACAACACCTCATGCCCTGCGCTCTCTCAATGCACTCATGCCACTTTGTTTGATTATTAGTTTTGGTTTTTACAGATTGGCACAAGATTTTTTGTCTAAAAAGAGACTAATTATCCTTGCTGGCGGATTAATATGGATTTTTATTACCACCATATTCTCATTGAGCTATTTGAGTTTTTATTATCGTATTTATCCTCAGCTTTCCGCATCATCCTGGCAAAACGGCTATGATAAATTGGCCAAACAATTACTAAGCAAAAATGATCAAGTTAGAACTGTTTGGGTTGAACCATTCGACAATCGTTTTTACTTATGGTTGTTGATACAAGATGAATTTTCGGCAGTAGAAATACAACAAATTGTTGGTCAACAGCACATGCCAGAAAAAGTTAGCAATTTTGATTTTAAAGGGTTTGATTGGCCAAAACTCAACACTCTGGATCATAAAATAATTGTTGCTGGCAAAAAAGCTAATCTTGAACAGAAAATTAATGAATACAATCTTCAACCAAATTGGTTAGAAGAATCAAAAAATCAGTACCAACAAGAACCATTCTGGATTTTAGGATATGGAAACTAGTTATGTGGATTACAGAGAGACTCCTTAAAAACTACTATCCATTATTACTCACATTAATTGTTTTATTGGCAGTGATTGTTAGAGTTTATGATCTAAATAAATTACCCGCGATTCTCAATCGTGATGAAGCTGCCTTAGCCTACAATGCTTATTTGCTAGATCAAACCTCTAAAGACGAGTGGGGAAGGACAAGACCGCTTTTTTTGGAATCATTTGGTGACTATAAATTACCAGGATATCCACTTTTTATTGAGTTATTCTTTAAATTTCTACCAGCCAATGATTTGACGGTTCGCCTACCCTCAGCTCTAGCTGGAAGTCTTCTAGTGATTCTAATTGCCTTACTCGCTCAACGATTCTCCTTGAGAAGGGCAACACAATTAACCATAGCATTTTTTGCTGCCCTAATGCCGTTTGCAGTTTTTTACAGTCGTATGGCGTTTGAAGCTAATTTAGCATTGTCACTCATGGTCTTAGTGATGCTTGGCTGTTTTCGTCAATTCAAAAGATATCGCTTCAAAGATTTTTTGCTTGATTTCACAACTATTTTATTAGCACTATTAATGCTTTTTACGTACAATACGCCTTTAATTCTGTTGCCATTTATCATCATATGCACTGCTATTTATAGAGGTATTTTTAACTGGAAAAACTGGTTCTTTTTAGCTATCGGTTTGATCGGTGTATTAATTTTTGCTTCTGTAAATTTATTGCCACTCTCAGCTCAAAAAAGCGGCATTACTATCTTTAGCGATGAAACTGTTTGGATGAACTGGATTCAATATCGTGAAAATTTTGATGGTATTTGGCAAAGGATTTTGGGTCATAAATATTTTTATTTTGCTCAAATCATTGTTCAAAATTTCATAAAAAGTCTGTTACCAAGTTTTTTGTTAATCAGGGGCGGCAACCATCCTTGGCATAATTTGCCAGGCTTTGGACATCTATTTTGGACTCAGTATTTGCTATTTTGTACAGGTATAGTCATTACGATTTGGGAATTCTGGTTAGAACGTCGACGCCCTGCAAAAATAAAAAAGCAAGCTATCTTACTGTCGCTTTTGTTAGCTAGTTTATTACCGTCAGTTGTGACAGTTGATTCACCTCACGCTACACGAAGTCTGTTATTTTTCGTGTTAACGATTATTTTTTCAGGATTTGCAATCGAAAAAATTATGAGTCATAGTTTTTCTAAATATTGGTTAGCCTTGATCTTAATTTTGTTTTCTTTCGAGTCAGCCAACTATCTTCGTCATTATTTTATTGATTATCGCCAAAACCAAAACGTGTTCCAGCCAGGATTTAATTCAGTCATACAAAAAGCAACTCAGGAAAATCGAGATCTGCCAATCGCTGTCATTGATTCAGCTGGTTTTCATTACATTATTGCGGCTTGGTATTTAAAAACACCTCCTGAAAAGTATTTCTCTACAATAGTTATGCAACAACCAGATTCAATTGGTTTCCGTTATGGACAACAACTGCAAAACCTGCACTTCATAGCTCAGCCTCAAGACAGATCTGCTCAGGAAAAAGTTGAAATAATTTGGCAAAATAATCAGTGGGAAATTAATCATTACTAATGATATGACATCAATTGTTTTAGCAGTCCATAATGAAGAAAAAAATCTAAAACTCTGTTTAGATTCTGACGTCATACGAGCTATCGCTGACGAAATTATTGTTGTGGATGGCGAATCAACTGATAAAACAAAAGAAGTTGCAGAAAAGTTTGGTGCCAAAGTAATCACAACAACTAATAAAGCTAATTTTCATATCAACAAACAGATGGCTATTGATTGCGCCAAAGGCGATTTAATTCTCCAATTAGATGCTGACGAAGTGATAGATGAAGAATTAGGAAGCTTCATTTTTACACTCAATCAAAAAATCGTTGACTACAAGAAAACTCATTCCGATTTTATTGAAAACTGGAAAAAACATAATCCTGTTGCTTGGTCAATCGCTCGTAAAAATCTTTTTCTAAATACTTGGCTTAAAAAAGGCGGACAATTTCCCGACCCCGTCATTAGACTTTTCATTAAAGGACAAGCCAGGCTGCCTCAAAAGGACGTGCATGAGCAGTTGGAGGTCAATGGGCAGGTCGGCGAGGCAGACGGCTTTTTGTGGCACTACTCAAACCCTGATTTTTCAACCTATCTGCGCAAATTTAACACCTACACCAGCTTTAAAGCCGAACAGCTTTCAGCAGCTAATACAAAAGTTACTCTATTCAACTCTTTTAAGCATTTAATTATTTTACCTTTTACGACTTTTCTGTCGCTGTTTGTACGACACAAGGGATTTGTTGATGGGGTGGCTGGCTTCGTTTTTGCACTTTTTAGCGGTCTCCATCATACTATAGCCTACATCAAGCTTTGGGAAATATATCAAAACCAGAAAAGAATGAAATAGAATGAGAGTATTAATTGATACGTCACCACTTTTATCGGGGCATGCACATAGAGGAGTGGGTTCATACACTCGCAATTTAGCCAACGAACTTGAAAAGATTCCCGGATTAGAATTGGCGAAATCAACCAATAAAAAAGATTCAGATTGTAATCCTGACATCATCCATTACCCGTTTTTTGACTTATTTTTTGATACTCTGCCAATTCAGAAGAAGACAAAAACTATAGTAACAATTCACGACGTCATTCCGTTAATTTTTCCCGATCACTATAAACCTGGTAAAAAAGGTTTTTTAAGATTTCTTAAACAAAAACTCTCTTTGAAAGGCGTAGATTTAATTATCACCGATTCAAAAAATTCCAAAAATGACATCGTTAAATATTTAAAAATTAATCCCAATAAAATTAGCGTTGTTTACTTAGCTGCTAACCCAAATCTAAACCCTGCCAGTCAAGAAGAGATTTTACGGATCAAAAAACGCTTTTTGTTGCCTAGAAATTATATTTTGTATGTTGGCGACATCAACTACAACAAAAACTTGCCGCAACTTATTAAATCTCTTAAATATCTGCCACCAACAATTAAATTAGTTTGTGTGGGCAAAAATTTTATTGAACAGGATATTCCAGAATGGAAATGGATAAAAACACAGATGGCATTAAGCGACGTTGAGAGCCGTGTTAAGTTTGTTAGTAATGTTTCTGCAGATGACTATGAAAGTTTGTCATCAATCTATTCTGGTGCAACAGCCTATGTCCAACCATCACTTTATGAAGGTTTTGGATTGCCTGTTCTGGAAGCTATGAAATGTGGCACCCCAGTAGTCTGCAGTCACAATAGTTCCTTGATTGAAGTTGGCGGAGAAAGAGTGCTCTTCGCTGAGCCAAATGCCGAGAGTCTTGCACGAAAAATCGATGAGATTATCACATGGTCAGAAGATCAAAGACAGGACTTTGTAAAAAAAGCCTTGAAATGGTCAGAGAGCTTTTCATGGAAAAAGACGGCCCATCAAACATTTAAACTTTACCAAAACCTTTTACATAATGAAAAATAATCTCTTAAAAATTATCATTGCGCTTGTCTTAACAATTTTTGTTTGCAAGCCGTATTATCACTCAGGTTTTCCTTACACTCATGATGGAGAAAATCACCTGGCAAGGTTTGCTAACTATAAAATTGCCTTAAAAGAACTACAGATTCCGCCGCGATTTGCTCCAAATTTAATGAATCGTTATGGATATCCAGTTTTTAATTACAACTATCCACTGGCAAATATTTTGTCTCTACCTTTTAGCTTCTTAAAAATTCATTACATTTTGACATTTAAAATTCTGGTTTTTTTAAGTGTCTTTCTAGGACTGTTTTACCTGAGAAAGTGGTTGGAATTATTTCAGTTCAACTCATCCTCAATTATCTTTGCTCAAGTTATCTTTGCCCTCAATCCCTTTTTACACAATCTGATTAATTATCGAGGAAATATTGGCGAAATAATGGCTTTAAATATTGTCGTCATTTGTTTTTACTATTTAGAAAAACTTTTACATGACCGAACAAGTTTTACTCAACAAAACAAGTTATTTTTGACATTATCTTTGACAGCCTTATTACTTGCTCATAACATTTCAGTTATTTTTGCTGGCTTGATTTTCATAGCCAGGATCTTAACTTCTAACTTCAAACAATTCACAACAGTTTCTAAAAACTTAATTATGCCAGCAATTACTTCCTTGTTGCTTTCTCTTTGGTTTTGGTTACCTGCTCTTTTCGAGAAATCAGAAGTAGTCTTAGATAATTCCAACTTTTTTAATGATTATTTGAAACATTTCCCAACCCTCTCTCAACTTTTATTCGCACCTTTTTCATTTGGTTATTCTCGAATTGGTGAAGTTGATGACATGTCGTTCAACATTGGAACGACTGTCACGGCAATATTAATAGTTTGTTGTTTATTATTTGCAAAACTAATTATCAATAAAAGAATTGCAAAAATTAATGATCATTCAATAATTTTCTATTTTATCTGTCTGCTTTTACTAATCATTCTTCAACTAGAACAGAGCAGTTTTATTTGGAGAACTCTGCCTCTTCTGCCGTACTTACAATTTCCCTGGAGATTATCACTTTTTATTCCTAGCGTAGCCGCACCTTTAACAGCACTTGTTTTTTCTTTAGCTCAAAAAAATCTTAAACTATTACTCATTGTAATGATCCTGATTCAAACCATACAAATTGCGATGATCAAACCTGCCGATTACCTTTTTAAAACAATTACCGATTATGACGCCTACCCGCAAAGCACTAGTTCACTTAATGAAAATTTGCCAAAAACTTTTGGTTATTTATTCATCGGTGATTGGCAGCCAAGCGCAACAATTTTGGAGGGTCAGGGCAAAGTTTTGGTTGAAAAATGGAATGGTAGCTCGCGTAAATACAATTTAGAGCTAGATTCCCGTAGCACCATTGTTGAACCAACCATGAACTTTTTGGGCTGGGAAACTCGCGTCACAAATTCAGATGGTAAAACGCAAATCGCCAAATACACAGATGGAGAAATCATCAAAGGAAGAATTGCATATCAATTAGCTGCAGGAAACTACCAGATTGAAACAAACTTTAGACAAAATACTCCAGCTAGAGTTGTCGGCAACGGTTTGTTTTTTGTTGGCTTAATTCTATTACTGATAAATTTTAAAAAGATTTTTATTAATGAAAAATAAAATCATTTATTTTATAGTTATATTTTTATTTTGGCGTTTTTTGCTTTTTACCGCAGGTCTTGCTGCTGATAAAGTTGTGAAATATGAACCAAGTTTTCCTAATGTTCAACAACTTAAACAAAGTCAAACGATTCGTGCAATTTATAGTTGGGGAAATTTTGATGGGGTGCATTATTTAACAATTGCAGAAAAAGGCTATGTTGGAACTGGTCTAATCCAAGCCTTTTTTCCTGGATATCCGCTAACAATTAAATTAATAAACATCTTTTTATCTAACCTATTGGTGTCAGGCTTGTTGGTTTCAAATTTATTTTTCTTTTTCGATTTAATTGTTTTTTATAAGTTGGTAAAACTTGATTGGTCAAACAAAACAGCTAATTTTTCGATTATTTTTTTGCTGCTTTTTCCTACAAGTTTCTTTTTTGTTGGACTATATTCTGAATCAATTTTTTTATTTTTTGTTTTGATGTCGTTTTATTTTGCTCGTAAAAAACGATGGGGTTGGGCGAGCACTTTTGTTGCCTTAGCAAGCTTTACGCGAATTATTGGTGTTTTCCTCGTACCCGCCTTATTGGTCGAATTATGGTTGCAGAATAATTCTCAAAATCTACAAACGATGCTGCAGCGCAATTGGCAAAAACTAGTAATTATTTTGCTTGGTTCCACTGGTCTCATAGCATATATGACCTACCTCAAATATACTTTTGATGATCCTTTGTTTTTTTATCACCTACAAAGCGAATTTGGAGCGGGTAGACAAGAATCAATCATTTTATTACCCCAAGTAATTTGGCGTTATTTAAAGATCATGGCAACAGCGAGGCCAATTGATTTTAAATATCTGTCCTATGTTCAAGAGTTCGTTTATTCACTTTTTGCTTTATCGGCATTACTTCTATCAATAAAGAAAATACGTTTTTCCTATTTAATTTTTTCGATTTTCGCATGGATATTACCAACTTTAACCGGAACCTTCTCTAGTATGCCCCGCTATATTTTAGTTTGTTTTCCCATCTACATTTGGTTGGCACTTTTTGCTGGAAAACTCTGGAATAGAATTTCTGGAAAAATTTTTATAATTCATTGTTTAGTTGCTTTATCAACGCTTTTGTGCCTAAACTTAATTCTCTTTTTACAAGGTCACTGGGTCGCATAACCGAGCCATACAAAACAAAAGGAAAAAATGAAAATCATAGTTACCGGAGGATCAGGCTTTTTGGGTAGACATTTATGTCGAGCCTTAGTTGAACAAGGACATGAACTAAAAATCATTGATTTAAAAGAGAACCCAGAGTTTCCAACCACTATCGCAGATGTCCGTAACAGATCATTGATGCTAAAAGAAATCAATCAAGCCGATTTGGTCTTTCATTTGGCCTCTCTGATCGAAGCGGGAGAGTCAGTTATCGATCCACAAAAATATGTTGACTATAACATCTCCGCTACTGTTAACGTTCTTGAAGCCATGAAAGAAAACAAGATAGAGACTTTTATCTTCTCGTCAAGCGCAGCCATTTACGGTGAGCCGCAACGCACACCAATTAAAGAAGATGACCGCACTTTGCCAATTAATCCTTACGGTATGACAAAACTGGCCATGGAAGGATTGTTGTCGTCCTACGTCAAATCTTTCAATATGACAGGAATAGCTTTACGCTATTTTAATCTCTATGGTCCTGAAGAACATCACCAGCCGGAAAGTCACGCCATTCCTCGTTTCATTGAACAGATTTATCACGGGAAAGAAGTAACATTTTGGGGCGATGGCCTATACCAGCGAGACTTTGTGCACATTCGAGATATTGTCTCGGCTCATCTTAAGGCAATCGATCTAGCCAAGCGTAAGCCTAAAGAATACCACTATATGAACCTCTCTGCAGAGGCACCAGCGACTGTCAAGCAAGTTGCCGAGATAATTGGTAGGATTATGGGGAAAGAACCCAATATCAAATACTTCCCAGAGAGACCAGGTGACCCACGTGTTTTGATTGCCGATGCCAGTAAGGCTAGGCGTGAACTTGGTTGGCAAGCCACTGTTGGTTTAGAGAAAGGCCTGGAAGAAACCGTTAATTATTTTATGGATATCTGGTCGGGGCATAGTCGCTAACATTCGTCTGCTTAGAGTCGGAGGTGACTTTTAAAACGCGAAACAGATCTTAAAGCACTGACAGGAAGTTTTTTTGTAATAGAAAGGCTATTAAGCAGCAAGTCTATTTTTAGCTATCCACTCTAGTAGGCTGTCTAACCCTTGCTCTACTTCGATCTTGGGTTTCCAACCCAACTCTTTTCTGATTTTTGTAATATCAGAAATATAGACTGGCTGATCACCTTCGCGCCACTCTGCGAAATTCGGTTTGAGCTTAAGACTAAGCTTTGATTCAAGTTTTGCAATTAATTCCAAAAGAGAGAGTGCATTAGCCGCACCACCACCAACGTTGAAAATTTCTCCCTTGCAGGAGTCAATTCTGGCTACAGCAGTCATCCAAGCATCAAACAAATCATCAACGTGCAACAAATCTCTTACTTGCATGCCATCACCGTATATTGTTATCTGCTTCTTAAGCATAGCGGCAATCGCAAACCAAGCCACCCAACCCTGGTCTTCAACCCCATACTGATGTGGCCCATAAATGCATGACTGGCGCATTACCACTGTTCTCATTCCATAAATCCGTGCGTAATCTCTCACATACTGATCTGCTGCTCCTTTGGAACAACCATAAGGTGAGTGAAAATCTAGAGGCTCGTTTTCTGTTATGCCAGTTGGTAAATCCCGATATTGATAGCGATTTCGTTTTTTGACTATCTTTATTTGTTCCATACCACCGTAGACCTTGTTTGTTGAGGCATAAATCAAGATGGGAGGCTTCTTGGCTAATCTGCAAGCTTCTAATATGTTGAACGTTCCCAAGAGATTAGCCTGAAAATCATTTCTAGGATCTTGAATAGAACTCGTCACGGCAACTTGACCAGCTAGATGAAAGACCACCTCAACTCGCTCAACTAGTCTTGCAAGTATTTGATTATCTCTGGCAATGTCCAGCTCAAAAAACTCAATATCGCTGCTCAAACTCTTTAGTAATGCCAGATTATTTCGCGAACCACGACGGGACAGATTATCAACGATTATTAACTGCTGTCCGAGTTCGAGTAGCTTCAAAGCAAAGTTAACTCCAATAAAACCGCAACCTCCAGAAATCAGGTATTTCATATTTTTTAATGACAATCAATCGTTAAAGACTGCTTATAAGCAGGAATTATTAAACTGAGTTTGTGCGACGGTGATTTTATCTGTGTCTTTTCCATATTTACTCCAAATTGAGCAACTCACTAAAAAAATTAGTAGACTTGTAGCGAAATAACGTTTGATAAAATGATGGGCAGTACCAATCTCTCGATAAGGTACCCGATTTTTAAACGATTTGTCTTTTCTGTTTGTTAATTAATACTTGCCTGTAAGCGACGGGAGGCATTTTTAATGCCGTGTGAATTCTCTCGTGATTGTAATAGTAAACCATTTGACTAA
>JBMORQ010000020.1:0-10636 GCA_049322575.1 Patescibacteria group bacterium | reverse complement strand
AAGGGGCAGCCGATAACATACTGACGAGGGATATGATTTTTTTCACATCCGAGAAAATACCACGACTTTAGATTGATTCACAGGGACAAAAACCACTTTTCAGCAACTGTTTTGGTTACTTAAGCCTCGTTTTGTGAGAAATATTCATGGCTATAAGTTGCATTGCATTGACGAGCGCTTAGACAACAATCGCGCTTATTTATTAGCTGAAGTGCATGGCGAGTGCGGCGCATGTGCCGCATTGCAAAAATCGCTCTCTTCTTTTCTCGGTGGAGATATTTGGCAAGTTGAAGATAAATTGGCCGATGAAATTGTAGCGAAAGGTTGCACAATTAAGCAACCAATTTTTAAGGACATGCATCATTTACACACCTCGGTAGTGATTTGGTTGAGTTTTGGTTCTGTCCAGGTGGTTGCTGATGATGAACAGCGCAATCAGTTGCGACAAACCAGCTCTCTGCCATTCCGCGTTTCGTTACCTCTCTTTTTAATTAAAGCATTTCTTGAGAACCAGCTAGGGAATGGGCAAAGGAGCTTTGACCTTGATGGGTTGTTGCGCGTGCTGGTTAAGTGGAATGTGCAGATTGCCCGAAATATTATTGGTGGAGATCACAACAGCCTAAACGAGTTTGCCGACAAAACCGTGTTCGTTTTTGACCAAAGAAATGTTGCATCTGAAGATCATCTCTTGGTTGATAAAGTTGAACAATTGGTGGCTGCGGTTGAGCCGAACGAGGTGGCGAAGAGCAAGTTAATGATTTGGTAAAAACTGACGCTTGAAATCCAATAAAACCTGTCATACAATAGCCCTCTCTGTTCGGAAAGACAGACGTTTGTCGCGACATTCCTTCGAGGAATCCCTCCGCAAGTTTTTAAAGATCAAGATAGATCAAATATTTGGCAAGGAGCCTAAGCGGGCCCTTAGCTTAGTTGGCTAGAGCGCTTCGTTTGCAACGAAGAGGTCAAGGGTTCGAGCCCCTTAGGGTCCACGAGCAAGATAGCCTGGTCATAACGTTGTTATTGACCAAGTGCTAGCCTTGAGCTAGCCAAGCACTTTAAATTAAATTGATCATTGGAAGTTTGTTATTAGTTCCAGGTTACCTCTCTTGTAGGTCAACTAGGAGCTAACAACAAGCAGCCAATGAGTCTGCTTGAGTTGTTTTTGTAAACTTCGGTTTACAAATGATAACTGAGCGAGTCAATTTTTTTGAGCCTGTCGAACGCAAGTGAGACCGAGCTCGAAAAAATAGACGAGCTCAATCGCCCTTTAAAAAGTGAAGAAAACTGTCATCTAAAATTAATTAGATCAACATTCGTCGAAATAACTTAATAAATAACGATACTTATGTGAATTAAGGCAGGTAGAGGATGCCTTGGTTTGTCTGGCCGAAGAAGGACGTCTAGCCCACGAAAGTCGCCGAGTAGCTGGCACAAAGCTATGATCCGGCGGTGTCCGAATGGGGTAACCCAATGTCGAGTGATCGGCATAACTTCCCGCTTTGCGGGAGGAGGTAACCTGGGGAACTGAAATATCTAAGTACCCAGAGGAAAATAAATCGAATGAGATTCCCTTAGTAAGCGACGAGCGAACAGGGATGAGCCCAAACCCAGATTTATCTGGGGGTTGTAGGACCTCAATATTGGATTTCTAGAGTTAGTAGAATACTTTGGAATAAGTAGCCAAAGAACGTGAAAGCCGTGTATATAAAAACAAAAGAAACCATAGAGTGTTCCTGAGTAGGTTGAGAGACGGCAAACTCTCTTCTGAAGCTGGGGTGACCACACTCCAAGGCTAAATACCAGACAAAACCGATAGTGAACTAGTACCGCGAGGGAAAGGTGAAAAGAAGGGTGGAAGACCCCATGAAATAGATCCTGAAACTATCTGCTAACAATCAGAGAAAGCATTTTTAAATGTAATCTCGTGCCTATTGAAGAATGAGCCGGCGAGTATTTGATAGCTGCGGGCTAAGACAATGCCATGTCGAAGCCATAGTGAAAGCGAGCCTGAATAGGGCGATTAATCGTAGCTATTGAATGACCCGAAACCGAGTGAGCTAACCATGACCAGGGTGAGTCAAATCGAAAGATTTGAGGAAGCCCGAACCGTTGACTGCTGCAAGAGTCTCGGATGAGTTGTGGTTAGGGGTTATATGCCAATCGAACTCGGAGATAGCTGGTTCTCCCTGAAATATATTTAGGTATAGGGTCGTGCTAAGTTGTATGGGGGTAGAGCTCTGATCTGGTGTATCTTCGGAAACGGAGAGCATCTAGTCAAACTTTGAATACCATGCAATGTTCCACGGCACTCAGCATCTGGGAGCTAAGTTCCAGAAGCAAAAGGAAAACAAACCAGATCCACAATTAAGGTCTCTAATGCATATTTAGTGGGAAAGGAAGTTCGTATCCTAAGACACCTAGGAGGTCGGCTCAGAAGCAGCCATCCTTTAAAGAAAGCGTAACAGCTCACTAGCCGTAGGATATGTGCGCCGAAAATTTAACGAGGCTCAAATATGCAACCGAAGTTTGGAGTTCTTTATTTGGTTTACCAGATAAGGAGCGGTAAGGGAGCGTTCTGTGTGCGTTGAAGGTGGCCCGTAAGGGAACCGCTGGAGCGATCAGAAGTGAGAATGCCGGCATGAGTAGCGAAATTGCAGTGAGAATCTGCAACTCCGAATGTCCAAGGTTTCCGCACCCACGTTCGTCGTGTGCGGGTTAGGCGACCCTAAGGTCAGCCCTGTCCTAAGGGCAGGGGTAGCCGATGGATTACCGGTTAATATTCCGGTCCTTGGTTGGAGTCGTTTGACTTGGGGGGTAACGGTGATGGATAACGTCTGTATAGAAGTGAAGTTTATATCTAAGCACTAAAGCAGTTTCCATAGGCAAATCCGTGGAAGCGTTTATCTGAGGTGTGATGGGACATGACTCCTTCGGGAGAATTGTCAGACGCGATTTCATTATCCTGGAAAAGCCTCGCAAGAAGAATTCAACCAAATCGTACCGATAACCGACACAGGTGGACAGGTCGAGTAGACCAAGGAGAGCGAGTGAAAGCAGCTTAAGGAATTCGGCAAATCAACTGGGCGTAATTTCGAAAGATGCCCTCCCTGATAAATGCTTGCATTTGTTAGGGCGCAGTGAATGATGTGAGGTTGACTGTTTACCAGAAACACAGGTCTGTGCAAACTCGTAAGAGGAGGTATACAGGCTGAAACCTGCCCGGTGCCGGAAGGTTAAGTGCGAGGGTCTCTCCGCAAGGAAAGGCTTTCAATCGAAGCCCCGGTGAACGGCAGCAGTAACTATAACTGTTCTAAGGTAGCGAAATTCCTCGGTAAAGGGGACCTTATTGGCGAAAGCCAATTTGGAAAACTTGGCTGTATGCTGGAACGTCTGAGTATCTTGCGCTAGTTGAAGTTCGGGTTGATTTTGGGTAATATGGATTTATTCCATGCTCAAGATTCACCAGACTTTAACTAACAATGCGTCAAGTGCAGATAATCAGCAGGAAATTTTGAACCATCAATACTACTATTTCACTGGTTTTTGTTGTGGAGAAATCTCTTTTTCCGTTATTAGAGACAAATCAAAATCAGGCTCTGGAGTTCGATACTATCCAGACATTACTTTTAGCAATTCTGATATTGAATTGCTAAAAAATGTCAATTTGTTAGTTGGTAATAACCAGGGTTTGTTTTCAAGAATTAAAGGCGGTTTTAATCTATCCTTTCGCGGTAAGCGTAAGGTAAAAATTATTCTTGATTTTTTTAAACTATATCCACCAGTCATTGGTGATTTGGTTTTAACAAGAATAAATTTAATTAAAAGAGCTATTGAAATTCTTGAGTCAAAAAATGGAAGAAGTAGATCACAATTTCACACCACAGAAATAGAAAAAATTCGCCTCTATTTAAAACAAATTAAATCAGAGGGAAAACACGTTTTTTCTCATCAGCAAACCAACTATGATCAAGATGTCATTGGACATTTTATAGCTGGAATTATGGATGCGGAAGGATCAGTTGGTATAAAGAAAAGTGGCTCGTTTTATGGACAGCCTTTTATCGCACTAGCCATGAAAGACAAAAAAATCGTTGAACTTGTTCAACAATTTTTTAATCTTGGCAAAGTAAGATATAGGCCAAAAGATAAAACTTACCACTGGGAAGTTGGAGCAAGGAAAAATGTGAGAGATATTCTCCAAATATTTTGTTTCCAATACCCATTTAAATTGCCAAAAATGATTGAACGCGTGAAAAAGGTGCAAAAGATCCTCAACGACTATACGCCAGGCTCCGTCAAAAGCGGAGATGATATAGTCTGAGCTGCTTGGCGACAAGCAGATCGTAGTGGAAACATTACGACGCCGATTTATATCGGTCATTAGCTTAGCTTGCTAAGCGAAGTAACAGTACTGTGTCGCTTAATTGGCGACCCGCACGAATGGCTTAACAAGCCTCACACTGTCTTGAGCTGTTGCTCGGCGAAGTTGAAATGGCCGTGAAGATGCGGCCTACTGACACCAGGACAAAAAGACCCCGTGAAGCTTTACTATAATCTGACACTGATTTTGTATATGAGATTGTTTAGGATAGGTGGGAGTTCTCGTATTCAGTATGAGAACATCGGTGAAATACCACTCGTTTTGTATATAAAATCTTACTTACTTTGCTGCATCGCAAAGAAGGACACTGTTTGATAGGTAGTTTAACTGGGGAGGTTGCTTGCTAAAGAGTAACGCAAGCG
Source organism: Patescibacteria group bacterium (assembly GCA_049322575.1). Classification (GTDB taxonomy): domain Bacteria; phylum Patescibacteriota; class Microgenomatia; order UBA1400; family PJMF01; genus JBMORQ01. The sequence goes on along the minus strand of JBMORQ010000020.1, from coordinate 5,893 downwards.
CGCAATGGTACCCTTCGCCCGGATGGAAATCGGGCTGGACGTGCAATAGCATATGGGTGCTTAACTGTGAGGCATACAGGCCGAGCAGATGCGAAAGCAGGTTATAGTGATCCTCGTGCACTTTGTGGAAGGTGCCGGGCTTATCGGATAAAAGCTACTCCGGGGATAACAGAGTCATCGCGCCTAAGCGTCCCTAGCGTCGGCGCGGTTTGCTACCTTAATTTGACATTGGGGTCCTCTAATAGAAATATTAGAGTGCTGTTCTTGGATTGTTACCAAACTCAAAAACAATCACAAGATAAACATTGGGCTCATAACGGTGAACCCTTCGATAATTAAGATTAATTTAATGTTTCTACATTGATATTATCTCTTAATGATTCATGGCAACACCGTGGGAAGTCTAACGGAAGATCAAACTCCCGTTATGACCCCGTATCGACTCAGAGGAAAGGGACGATTTTCCTCTGGATGGATCAAATTTGATTCATAACACGCCCGTTCCTGAACTCAATTTGAGAAGGAAAAGGTATAGTCAGGCTCATACGAAAGTATTGAGATTTCGCGATGTCGGCTTAGCCCATTAAGGGCTTGGGTCACTCAGGGAGTAATTCCTGAGAAAAAACATCTGGCTTATAACGGTGGATCCTAAATACGTCTTCTTATAATTTAGAATTTTGGTATTCTGAAATTATGTACGTACAAGGCAATACCGTGGGAAGTCGAGTTAGTTTGTCCAATCAACAGGAAGCAATTCTTGTTTAAATACAAACTCACTTTGACCCCGTAACGACTGAGTTCCGCAAGGAACGAGATAGAAAGCATTTTTCTTTATAGAAAAAAATTGAGCTTTTTATAATACGCCGGACCCCCATTTTTTTTGGGGTGAAGATATAGTCTACACTTATAGAAATATAGGATTTATGTGCATCGCATCCTGGGGCTGAAGAAGGTCCCAAGGGTTTGTCTGTTCGCCAATTAAAGCGGTACGCGAGCTGGGTTCAGACCGTCGTGAGACAGGTCGGCCTCTATCCGGTGTCAGCGATAGAAAGTTGAGAGAATTTGCCCCTAGTACGAGAGGACCGGGGCGAGGGAATCCCTAGTGTTCCTGTTGTTGCTGTCAAGCGCATTGCAGGGTAGCTACATTCTTTTTGGATAATCGCTGAAAGCATCTAAGCGAGAAGCCATACTCAAGATTAACTTTCTCCATCAGACCCGTGGAAGATCACCACGTTAATAGGCAGTCGGTGTAAGTCTGGCGACAGATTTAGCTAAACTGTACTAAGTGTCGATTGAACATAATTTCGTTGTTATTTTACGGATGGATCTTTTGGCTTTGGCAAGCAATTGCCCAAGTCTTTTGGATGGCAGATTTTCTTCACTTTTTTCAGGGTGATAAACCCTTGTTTTTTGCTGTTCTTAGTTAAAAATAAAATAGCAAAGAATTTTAAAAAAGCGTTTTGTTCTGGTCTCTGGAGCGGGGTGGAACCAACTCTTCCCTTTCCGAACAGAGTCTTGAAACGCCCCAGCGCTGACAATAGTGTCAACTAGTTTTGATGCGAAGATAGGTCGAGGCCAGGACAAAGCGCTTTTTTGTTTTTAGCTGATGGCTGAGTCACAAATACATACTGCACCAGGCTCTCCTCTTGTTTCAGCGACACCCCCGGATCGTGTTACTTTTCCTGAGCGTCCCTTCATTGAAGATGGTTGTATTACTCCTTTTGAGAAAATTGTTATTTATTGGTTGAAGTTGTGCTGGTCTTTGAGTGAAAAAAGTTGTGAATTGCCTAAGCATCAAAAATCCACAACCGATAATCAAGGATGGCGTATTCCAGTGATTGAGCATGAATTTTCAGAGACTGAAAAAGAGATGATTGAACGGCTGTTAACGCCAATAATTTCATTACATCCTGATACGGTCGCTCATTCTCTCGAGGTTGGCTGTATGGCTGCATATTTTGTCGAGTTTATTAAGCACAACCCTGACCTAATATTTAAGACTTTAACCTTAGCTACAGCGGAAAAATGTAGGCTAAAAAAGATAATCGAGACAATTCTAGAAGCTCCCAACTTTCGGCTCATGGCGATACTTCACGATATTGGGAAAAAAGATGTGGAAGAAACTAAACCCGGCCTCTTATCAAGTCAGAAGCTAACTGACGATCAGATAAACCTAATTGAAAGACACCCATTGCTTGGAAGTGCTTCGTTTGTAAGAGAGTACAGTTCGATTTTCTGTAACCCAGAAGATATACATTATAATCTGGTACTGTCCATCCATACCGGAATAATTTCTCATCATGAACGACCAGATGGCGATGGATACCCACTTGGGTTGGGTGGATCACGGGAAATTCCAATATTCGGCCTGGTGATGGCAGCATTGGATACTTTTCAAACAATGCATCGAGGCAGGAACGGATATCGTGAACCTAAAAGTGCAACACATGTCTTGATGGAGTTTACCGATCCTAAATATAGGATATGGGGCAGACAGCTGGATATATTGGTGATTAGATTAATCGAGTTGTTTGTCAAGAAGATGGTAGAGTGGGACGTTTCTCCAATTATTTGTAAAGATCACATGCTAGTTGATAATATAGATGAGCCTTATGTTCGTTTTCCTGCTCAGAATTTTCCACCAACTAAAGAATCGCCACCAGATGAACTGGGACTTGAAACAGCCTCGCTTAAAACAACCCCACTCCCAGAGGGAACTGTCGGCGCGACAAAAGCCATGAAAACCAGGCCGAGAAGATGTTACAAGCAAAAGAAAAGGGTTAGTTCCTAACAAGAACCAAAAACAAACTCCTCTTAGAGGAGAATCGAAGAAAGAGCTTGGTGTCAACAGGTGGTTGGGTAAATGTGATTTCTCTGGGGTCCAGCCCATTATTCTCTTACAACCCGAAAATATACAACCCCAACACCCCCACAGCAGCCAACAAATGCAACCAGCCGAGTGAACTGATAATCGGTGAAAACTGGGTGATCAAGGTTGACTTCATGACATTGATTTGGCGGACGATGATACCTGCAAACAACAGGTAAAGTACACCAGCAGCAATAAAAAATATTTTAAAAAGATAGTTCAAGGCGGTGGTAATCATTGGTGAATCAAGCATTTTTGGTCCTGGATTTTACTTTTGCTTTTCGCGTAATAAAAATTATTATCTAATTAACTCGTCCCTCGATTTTTTCTCGTTCTTCTTCGAGTAATAACTCATTGAGCAATGATGCAACCTTGCTTGGTTGGGGTACACCATCAAACTCAAATTCGCGTTTTTCGGCGGCAGTTTGTATTTTAATTGTGCCGTAATTGACGACCGAAGCCATAAAACCACTGGTGGTTGTGGTGACGTCCTCGATATTATCGAGTTTGGCTGAGGAAACATTCTTGTAAATCATGGAGGTGAAATCTACATCGATAATTCGCTCATCAGTGATGATGTAAACATTAAAAAACCAAACCAGAAATGTTTCCAGGGTAAAGCCAATTATGGCTAAAAACCAGCCAACCAAAAATGCAAAATGAAATCGAGCGGGCAAAAAATCAAGCAAAGGGGTGTTAGCAAAAAGCAAAGGCAGAAAAAGAGCGGCGAAAATCATTGCAACTTTGCTTATCAGGGTAATTGGATGTTGGCGCAAAAGCAAGATGACGTATTCTTCGCGCAACTGAGAGTCAAAAAAGGTCTCGATCGGTTTAGGGGCAAAGGCAGCTAAAAAACTGCCCGATGGGGTTTCCTGACGAATTACCTCAGAATATTCGTTGACATGACGTCGCTTTTTTTGATGTTCTTCTTTATGAGGTGCCGCCTCGGAGTGATCTGTCTGCTGTGAGGAATCGAAAACGTCTGGAGTCATGACTGTATTATAACAGTTTGCTGTTTTTTCGTCTGCCAGCTGAGATATGTGCTAAAAATTTAGGCTTTCCACTGCTTTTCTTATAGTTTGGTTTCTTTGGCCAACATCTGCTACCAATTTACTTAAATGTTTGATATTCTAACGCAATGACAAAAACTACATCAAAAAAACTCAACCCAACAAAAAATAAATCATTAAAAACCGCTGCAAAGTCGATTAAATCGGCAAAGTCGGCCAAAGCGGTCAGAACGGTTGCGGCAGCTAAAACAGTTTCTAGTTCGTCAAGCAAATCATCAGCAAAAGTGACCAAGCCAGCCAGCAAACAATCCGTAAAACCAAGCAAAGTGAACAAGAAGGCCCCGAAAAACTCAGTAGTATCTAGCCTTTCTTCAGTCTTTGCAGCAAAAAATGATCCCAAAACCTCCGTTAAAACGACATCTACAGAAAGAACCCAGCTATCTGTCTTGCGTTCACCCAAAATGTTGGTGGTATTGGCAGCTGGCATATTGCTTCTGGCTCTCTACTATTTCCGTAGCGCTTACATTGTTGCAGTGGTAAATGGTCAGCCAATTTTTCGTCATCGCTTAATGGTTGAGATGGAGAAGCAAGTTGGCAAGCAGACCCTCGACAATATCATTACCCAAACCTTGGTCTTGCAGGAGGCAAGGCGACAAAACCTGACTATTAGCCAAGAAGAGGTTGATGCAGAGATCAGCAAAATCGAGGAAAGTCTCAAGGCCCAGGGACAAGATTTTAACCAATTGCTCCAGATTCAGAACCTGACACGAGAGCAAGTTGCTGAGCAAATTCGACTTCAGAAACTAGTTGAGAAAATGGCTGTTAATGATGTGACAGTGAGTGACGAAGAAGTCGCTACATACATCGAGGGAAATAAAGAGTTCATGCCAAAAGAGATGAAGGAAGATGAACTCAAAACTGCCGTTCGTGAGCAATTACAGCAACAAAAGAACAACGAGAAAATTCAAACCTGGTTAGATTCGTTATACAAAAACGCCAAGATTGACCATCTCTTGTTTGAAGAGGCAGATCTAACAAGTCAGGTGGTTTTTGGCTAATTTTAGATTACTTAATTTTTAAAACCCTGGCTCTTTTGAGCCGGGGTTTTTGCTTTAAAGCCCCGAATAGATACTAAAACAATATTCCTAAAAAATATTTTAGGCTTATTTATTGCCTTTTTAATATTCTTAATTTGCATAATAGTCGTCTGACTTTACGTTGCCGTCTATTGGCGCGGGAGCATCAATCATGGGGTCACTCTCCATTTTCCAATAGGGTGTATCGTATAGATCAATTCTTGTTCGTGTATACCCTCCAAGATCATCCTCGACAAAATCCAGAGCTACTCCTTTTTTAAGGATTGCACATGTATCTGAATCACATTTTTCTATTTCTGTAATGTGTATAGTGGTTCTATCAACTAATTTATAGTCGTCTCCGCACTCGATATCATTTGGTTGGGTTTTGACCACCTCACCGTCAGGCCACTCAGCGGCTAAAGATCCATTTATGGCTAGAACACCCTTGTTAAATGACCAAGTTCCGTCAATCTGTCGAAGTGGGGTTGTGCAATCCATCTGACTGGTAACATACGAAAATCGTCCGTCTGGGAAAAAGTGATATCTATTGTTCCAACCGGCAGCCATACTTGGGGTTGCTTGCCAAATCCCCACAATCTGCTGGTTGAAATACTTTTGCTGCTCTTCTGGAGACATGGGGGCAATTCTATTTCTAAGATAATCGGAGATACAAAATATTAGTAACAGAGAAACTAATACTATGATTCCAAAAAGTTTGACTATCTTAGGTTTCATAGGTCTTGAGTTTATTGCAATGAATAAAGTTTAGCATAGTTTTGGGGTGTTATCGCAAACAATGATATCTTCGCAGGGCATCTGCGTTCTAACTTCTCATCTTGACATAAAAAAAGAGAATCTTGTTTAATATTAGGTTGATACACCAAACGAACAAGACTCTCTTTGTATGAAAAAGTATACTTCAAATTTAGTTAAAA
>JBMORQ010000019.1:0-73182 GCA_049322575.1 Patescibacteria group bacterium | reverse complement strand
TCAATTATGTGTTGGCAACTTGCGTTATCGAGGGTACAAAACAAACAACAACTTAAACAACTATGGGATATGTGGAAACGTCGTTTATATTAGCATCTAGCAACCCATTTGTTTTACATTAGCTAATAATTTACGGTTTGGCTCAATTGTCAATCGATTAGGCTCCAGCTTGGAACGATTATCGTCAGAAAGAATTCATATTTCAGTAGGACCTGAGCAATGCGTGCTATCAACCAAAGCATTTACTGGAATGGTGGCAATCCTTTTTTTACTCGCTGCATCAGAAACAGACAAATATAACGTACATTCTAACTTGCTCATAACTGCAGCCCAGTCTCTTCAGTTAGTGTTTGATAAAGAATTCATTAAAAAACATATTCAATCATTGGCAAAAAAATTATCTAATAAACGAGATATTTTCGTTTTAGGCAGAGACGTTTCTTATCCTTTGGCATTAGAAGCTGCTCTAAAAATTAAAGAAGTTACCTATCTTCACGCAGAAGGATTGGCAGGTGGAGAACTCAAGCACGGAACGATTGCTTTGATTGAAGAGGGTACACCGTGCATTATTTTTGCACCACTTGATGATAGTTATGATTCTATCATTTCCAACACCATGGAAATAAAAGCAAGGGGGGCATTAACAATCGGCATATCACCAACCTACAACACGGTCTTTGATTTTTATATTCCCGTGGCTGATTCAAAAATCTTAACACTTTTCTCTAATATCGCTATCATCCAGCTGCTGGCTTATTACATAGCTGTTGAATTGGGTAACGATCCTGATAAACCTCGAAACCTAGCAAAAAGTGTGACTGTCAAATAAAAAAATGTCATAACTAGCAAGTTTATTTGACAAGCTGCGCAAGCTGTTTATCAATGGCATCTATTACTTCTCGATCGCCATGGTCACCCCAGATTTTAGGCAAATTCAATTTTTTCAAAAAAAGTATTAGTTTATTGAAATCATCTTCAACAATTTTCAAAACTTCTAAAGCCATCGGATGCTTTAGAGAAAAATATTTTGGATCACCAACAACATTTGGAGGCAAATTTTCGCCTTTAAGCCATTTGACACGATCAGCAATTTGTTGCAATGCTTCTAATACGTTTGTCCCATTGTGAACCGTATCCAGCATACGCATCTGAAGAATGAACTGCAGTTTTTGAGAAATCCGTGGAGAAACTGCTTCGTTGGCTTCATCATCAAAGGTTCTTGACATCAAAGTGGTAATTTCAATTTGAGCTAAATGATCAGCCTCTGCCAATACTTGGGTTGTCAGTTTTGGACTTGCTGGCCACTGTCCAAATGGATAATCACAAACCTGCACTTCTGCATTTTTACTAATTCCAAACAGAAAATACATGGTGGGACAGTTGGCAGAATGTAAACTAACTGCCTCAATAATTTCATCAATGTCGCTGGAAGTTAAAGTAAGCTCAAGGGCCAAGTCTCTCAAAATCTCGTTTTTGCCAAACCATTCTGCAATCAATCTGGCGCTAATTTGCTCATGAAGGATTGGCATCCTCCTTGTTTCTTTTGTTAAAGCCGCATTATTTGAAAAGAACTTTCCAACGTCGTGTAAGGTGCTAGCAATTGCAAGCATAACAATTCTTTTATTTTCTAGTCCCACATCTTCAGCAATCGAATGACTCAAGAATAAAAATGACAAAAATGCCACTTCCTCAGCGTGATCAAGTTCCTTGTTAATCTCAATTTGCAATTCAGGGTCTGTTGGAAAATGATCATTTGCATTGGCTTGAGGCTCTGAATATGAAGACAATATATGGTCTGTTAGTAACTTTCTCAGCAATTGATACCAGCTGCGTGAAACTACCAGCTCATTAAATTCAGATCGTTTTTGAAGTATGAGTTCGTAATTATCGCGACAGGAAGGAGTTTCGTTGGCAGGCTTATTTGCTTCAGGTTGATTTTCTGATGGTACTTTTTGTTCGTACATAACACTTTGATTAAAACATAAAACAAGACAATTATGTAAGAATTATTTAACTACGCGGAACGAACCCAATATTCTTTCCAAAGATCCGTCTCCGACACCATCTTTCCGCCATAAAAAATCCCGCTTAAGCGGGATTTTCATGGCGGAGCATGTGGGTCTGGAACCAGTGTGTCCCATATGCACCCACACCTTGCTAGGGGTAATTATACTCAAAATGAGACAAATGAGACACTATAAAAAGGAGTGTCTCATTTTTTTATGTTTATGCCTTTTATACCAACAACATATTTTTGAGGCAAACTAGGATCTCTATCCTTTTCAGGAATTTGCACAATACAGAGTGGCTCTTTTAAGTTTTTTGCAACCATGTGTGCAATTAAATCTTCAACGAATTCGAAAAGGTTATTTCCCAATATTTGGACAACCTCGTCAACCTCTATAGAATTAATCATGGGGATATGTGTCCAAACTCGTTCTTTTTCATGACTATATTTAATGTTTCCCAAAGAAAGCCCGCCGTGTTCAATTCTGGATCTAATTTCGTTAAATAAAGTTCTCCACTTTCTATCATCCACTAGCATTTTTGAAAGTGCTTGGTCTGCGTTGTTGCCATTTTCCAATTTTTTAATCCCTTTCTTAAATGAGGCATCTTTTTGAAAGAAAAACCCGATGTCTAAATCATATTTTTTAGTCAAAAACTGAAGACTTTTAAGAGCAATTTCTCCTTTTATAAAGAAATCTTTAAATAATTTATTCATTTTTCTATCAATTGATTCTTTAATTTCAAGAATTTCATAATTATTTTGAAAACTAACAATTTCTTTTTTAGCAATTTTTTCCTTATGATCTTTTATCAGCCTAACTAATTCATTTTTGCACTCAAAACAATCATCTAAACTCTCAAATACTGGAGTGTATAAATTATCAAACTCAAGTCTTTCTGCCTCGTTTTTTACTATGTGATCCCTCAAATGCATTACTCCAAAAAGCAATCTAGCATTGAATGGGTCATTACTCCCTGTGTTTTTATATAGAATTAAATTTCCTTTCATAATTATCCTTATTTTTTAGACACGATTTTCATTAAATCCTCATCACTTTCATAAGCCTTCAACCTACCAGTAAGTATTCCCATTCGGTATCTCAAGCCCTCACTCATTAATCTCCAGTTGGTTGATTTCAGAGTCTTGATAAATAACTTCTTAAGCTGTTTCTCACTATCATATTCTGAGCGATCATCATCAGAGTCATTAACAGTAAAATCAACGATTACATATTTACCAATATCAGGTTTTCCAAACTGAAGGTCAATGTACTTTTCTTCTTCTATCTCTTTGATAATTAGCTCTTTTAGCTGATTTAGTTTCAACTTTTTAAGCTTCTTTGCTTTCTTGAAAGCAGGATCTGCTTCTTTTTTCTTTCGATCATCCATTTCTTTGCCAAATTGTATCAACCTATCCAGTGAGCCGACGTAGTTGGGACCATTCTTGTCATTTAAACAAAATTCTTCTCGATATTCTCTCAGGAGCATTTCTTCATGTGCCTTTTCTTTTGCTCGTCTTTCCCTACTGGATTTAAAGTCAGTTACATCAACTTTTTTATAGTCACACTCTGGACAAAAATCTGTGATGGTATCAATGTCATCTTTTTTGTTAAAGTCATGTTTTGTTTGGAGCTCAATATCACAATCAGGGCATCTGTCTCTTTTAAAATCCCAAGGAGAGCCATCATGATAAAAGATTTGACGCTTTGTGCAATCAAGGCACTCAAACATAAATGATATTTTTCGCTCCTCATCAAATCTGTCGTGCAACTCTTTGAGAATTATTTTTGTCTTGCCGTTACATTCCTTACAAAAGACCTCGCTATGTGGAGTAGCTTCATCATAAAATTTTTGAGTTTCTTCATCACGATCCATCCATTCTTGGATAGTTTTATTTTTCCTGCGATATCTTTCGCCTTTAATGACGTTTACTGTGTAGCTACAAACTTTGTGTACTTCGTGATCGAAGTCTTTGCCAGATTCTTCCTTATGATCGTCACGATGCTTTTCCATGCCATCACGAAGTGACCAATACCAACGCAAGCACTCCTTTATAGTAAACAGGTCATAGAGGTCGATGTAGTGTTGTTTTGGTCGTAAATACTGACTCATCTGTTATTGTCTTTCACTTTCTAGATCGTCAATCAATCCTTCGGCATCATCAAAATCAGCAGAATCAATCAAGTCTTCAATCTCTGATCTTTCATCATCCAAAGTGACATCTTCAAGATCTTCAAGTCGGGAAATTAGATCATCTTTAGTATCTTCAGTCATAGATTGATTATATAATGCCTTTATGCGACTGACTAAATCTGCCTTTCTTACTTTTCTTGATTCACCACTGCATCTTTGGGCTTCCGTAAACCACCAGCAGGAAGATAGAAAGTTTTCTTCTTATGATCAGCTCATAGCTAAACAGGGATATGAAGTTGAGGCGTTGGCAAAAAAATTTGTTGAGCAAAAGGTTGCCACGCAGTATCCAACTGGGAGCACAATTCATTTTCAGTATCAATTAGTTGATGGTGGTTATGAGGCCAAAATTGATGCGTTAGTACATGACGTGGTCAACAACACCTACGATCTGTATGAAATTAAGAGTAGCACCAAGATTGATAAGCAAAATAAATATGATGCCACTTTTCAGCACTTAATCGCCAAATCTACTTTACCAGTTAATAAAACATATCTCGTCCATGTTAATAGCGACTATGTTAAGAATGGCGAAATTGATTTAAATGAGTTTTTTGTAGTGGTTGATATGGCTGAGGTAATTCTCAAGTTAGAGGATGAAGTTTTTCAGCTTAGAGCGCAGGCACTGGCTGTCATTACTGAAACCAACCCACCTTTGGAATCACATTGCTACAAACCAAGTGATTGTCCTTGCCTAAAACTATGTCATCCCAGCCTGAGTGAACACCCAGTGTACGATCTTAGCTGGTGGAAAGTGGGACAGTATGAAAGGCTAGTAGCCAGTGGCTATCAACGTCTACAAGATATTCCAGAAACAGAAGAACTCAATCCTAAACAAATTTTGCAAATAAGATCAATCAAGCAGAATCAACCAATCATTGATTATGAGGGTATTCAAAGAGAACTAGGAAATTTAACTTTTCCGCTTTATTTTTTTGACTACGAAACAATCAATCCAGCTATTCCTGCTTTTGATGGCTATAAACCATACCAACATATTGTGTTTCAGTATTCACTACATGTGATGGAAAATCCTGATGATTTAGAACTCAAGCATTATGAATTTTTAATGACTGATAAAAGAGAACCTAGTAAAGAAATTACCGAAGAGCTCCTCAAAGTCATTGGCACTAAAGGCTCAATACTTGTCTGGAACAAGAACTTTGAATGTGGTCGGAATAAAGAGCTAGGACTACTACAACCAATGCTTGCCGATGAGCTTGCTTTAATTAATGAAAGAATTTATGACCTGATGGATATTTTCTCAAAGGGCTTGTACGTTGATTATCGTTTTCACGGCAGTGCCTCGATTAAAAAAGTATTACCAGTTTTAGTGCCAAATCTCTCATATGCTGATCTAGAAATAGGAGAAGGAGCAACTGCAATGACCAGATGGTGGGAAATGGTCAATGGTAATGCAGAAAAAGATCAAACTGCTAGAGATCTTTTAAAATATTGTGAGTTGGATACTTGGGCGATGGTGGAGATTTGGAAGAGGCTCAAAAAAATATCAACCTAGATTAAACCTCATTTTTTCAAGATCTTGTTTAAAAACTTTAGTAAAAATTGTAGTGGTAAATTTGGTTGCCTCGCCAATATTATCAGCAAAATGAATTTGATAATCTTTAAAATCTTTTTCCTGTTTTACCTCATAATACTGATATTTAGTTCTAATCAGGCCACCAACTTTCGTTGGTCTTTGAGTAATATCCAGTTCATTTAGAACTCCAAGCATGGGATAGAGATATTTACCTAGTTTATTTTTTTTGATAATTGGCCAACTAACCATAATTTCACCATCACCAAGCCAAAATTGCACATATCTTTGATCATCTCCGCAATCAAAAATTATAAAGTTACAATTTTTTACTTCAGTTAAAGCAGAGTATATAAAATCTTCTGGATCTGATTCTAATAAGGCTTCATTCAACTCAGATTCTTTAAAAGCAACGTAATCGTTGTGCTTAAACCAACTTACTTTTAAATTACCGTTATCCCAAATAATTTCTAAGTGATGTTTGTTGTAATAATCTTTTTTGAAAAAATAATAGTAACTATTAATCAAAAATACGAGTACTTTTACTATGATTTCTTTAATAAGTATTGCGATACTATTCATACCTTAGATTAATAGTATTCCTTGATGTACTCATAGCACTTATTAAATAACTCAGTTTCTTTATGCAATTTATACTTTAACAATGTTTTTCTTAAAGCTCTCTGAACCTCACGTTCACCAGCATTAGTTGACTGCCAACCTGGAAAGCGAACAATTTTTACAATTTCATCAATGTCATTGACTATTCTCTCAACTATGGCCGGTGTTGCATCATTTTTTACTTCTAAGAAAAGCTCTGTTAATGCTGTTTTTGCATTGTTTCGTTCTTCTTCTGTTTGAACTTCTTTTTCAATGGCAACTACATCACGAGCTATATCAACCAATCCCTTTAAGAAATCAACACTACTGATTAAACCCTGAATAGCTTTATCTCTGAGTTTTTCTAATCTCTCGCTGAGGGCAACAAATTGAGGATCATTAGCATGCTTTTTTAGTCGTTTCGATATTTCTTCTTCCATTTCTTTAATCTTTTTACCATCAGAAACTTGCGTTAAGCTTTCAATTAAATCTGCATCTAAGATTACTTTCTCCAAATCATCATTCACCGTATCAATATGAATGTGCTCGTGCATCATTTTGGTTGTTTGGGCACCAAGTGCATGCCAGAGCAATCTACCAGTATCTCCAGATGGTGGCTTGATAGATTCATATACTTGGGTAATCCATCGATAATCTTTTTCATACCTATTTAATACTGGGTCAGGTGAAATAGCCTCCCATAGCTTTGATAAGTATTTGTAGTCAACTGCAAATGCATCCTTCTTTTCATCAGAGTGCAAGCAATCTTGAGCGAGTTGTAATCCTTCAAAACCTTCTACATCTCTATTAACATCTGGGAAGTGACTCAAGCATTTCTCAATTGCATCAGGCAATTCAGATTTCAACTCTGCCAAATTAGTTACTACTCTTTGAACTCTTTTATCATCGAACTCAAGTGATTTAGCTACGTCATCAAACACACCAAAGTAGTCAACAATTAATCCATGAGATTTATCTTTGTAAACACGATTTGTCCTACAGATTGCTTGTAGAAGATTATGATCTTTAATAGATTTATCAAGATACATGCATTGTAAAATTGGAGCATCAAAACCAGTCAATAGTTTTGCAGTAACAATCAAAATCTTCAATGGATTTGATTCTTCTTTAAACTGATCGAGTAATCTTTCTTCTTGGTCTTTGCTTAATTCATATTTCCTTCTGAACTCAAGTTCATCTGATGCAGAAGTAGACATGACAACTGCAGATGACTCTGGAGGGAATATTTCATCAAGTGCTTCTTTATAAATTCCGCAAGCTTCTCTGTCTGGCACCACAATCATGGCCTTAAATCCTTGAGGTTCAACTCTTTGAGTGTAGTGCTGCACGATATCTGCGACAATTTTCTCAATTCTTTTTGGTGATTTTAGGAACGCTGACATCTTTGCAGCTTGGTCCACCAATTGTCTGCGATCTTCATCATTCAAGTGTTGAGTTATTTTGGCAAAAGCTTCATCCACTCCAGCTTTATCAACATGAATATCGATTAATCTTGGTTCAAAGTGCAACTTGAGCGTAGCTCCATCGCGTACAGACTCATGAAAAGAATATAGAGACATGTAGCCCTCAGTATCTTCTGGAGATCCAAAGGCATAAAAAGTATTGCGATCAACCTTATTGATAGGAGTACCAGTTAAACCAAAAAGGAAAGCATTTGGAATTGCCGATCTCATTTTTCTACCCAAATCACCTTCTTGTGTTCTGTGAGCTTCATCAACTAAAGCAATTATGTTTGATCTTTCATTCACAGCTTCAGAGACATCTCTAAACTTATGCATCATGGTAATGATAATTTTTCTGGTGTCATTCTCTAGTAATTGTTGGAGTTCTCGAATACTGTCCGTTGAAACGACATTTGGTATCTCAGTAACAGAGAAATTATTAGACATCTGACTATCCAAATCTTGACGATCAATAATCACCAATACTGTTGGGCTTTTTAATTCTGGGGAAAGACGTAGTTTTTGAGCAGCAAAAACAATTAAGTACGATTTGCCAGAACCCTGGAAATGCCAAATAAGACCTTGTTTAATTTTGCCTTCTTTAACTCTTTCGACGATTTTATTTGCACCTTCATACTGTTGGTAACGTGCAATGATTTTGATGCGTCTATTCTTATTATCAGTAGCATAGAGGGTGAAGTAGCGTAGTAAATCAAGTAACCTCTCAGGTTTAAGATGGTCTTCCAGCGCAATATCAATTTCTTTTAATTGAGAATGTTTCCTTTTACTGTCTTCTGTTTTCCATGGACCCCAAAGTTCCAATGGCATACGAACAGACCCATAGCGATACATCTTGCCTTCAGTGGCAAATGAAAAAAGGTTGGGAACAAATAGTTGTGGAATAGTGTTCTCGTAATCATCGTGGATATCAACTGCTCCATCAAACCAAGAAATGGCTGGGCGAACTGGTGTCTTTAATTCACCAATTACAATAGGAATACCATTAATCAAAAATGTTAAGTCTGGTCTTTTTTCTGTTTTTCCTAGAACTGTGTATTGGTTGGTAACAATGTATGAGTTGTTATCGACAGTGTCAAAATCAATTAATCTTACCGGAACATGCTGGTTATTTTCTCCAAACGGCATGGTTTTGTCACCAGAAAGCCATTTAGAAAATTCTTCGTTTGCTCTGACCAAACCAACTGAGTCTACTGACAGCAAAACAGCTCTGAGTTTATACAAAACCTCATCAGCTCTTGAAGGATTTTCTTGGATTTCAGGGTTGAGTCTTTTGAGAGCTTCGATTAACTCATCTTCTACTAAAATATCGGTTTCACTTCGCTTGAGCAGTTTGGGATGAACATATTTCCATTGATAATCACCATAAATTTGCTGTTCTTCACCCAACGTGAGAGCAGTGCCTTCTGGAGGCAATTTATAACCAGTAAGTTTTTTGATAACGTACGGTTCGATGGTGTTTAATTCGTTGAATGACATATTTTAATCTTATTATAGTTAATACATAAACAATTGCACCTCTTCAGAATCAATGACTTCAGAGAGTGTTGCTAACTCATCAGTATCAATAATATCTTCGGATTTAATCTCATTTGATAAACTTGCACTTAACCAAGTTGAATTCCAAATAGGAACAATCTCACTTGTAGCTAACATGCAAAGAGGTTCTGCAAATGAAGTAAATTGGTTAGATCTTACCAATGCTCTTTGTAACCAAACTTCTAGTAACCCAGTGTTGGGAATTTTTGAAAACTTTAGTTTAATTTTATTGACTACTTCTTCTTTATAATCATCATCAACAAAAGAAAGCAATTTACTCAAAATAGCCATAGAAATGCTATATGTTCGAGGATTTTTAAAAGCAATATCAACTACGTAACTAATCATTACATTTATATTAGATCTTATTTCTTCAATATCTTCTATTTTCTTTTGATACTCACTTAATAAAAGCAATACTGTCCCAGAATTAGGATACTTTTCAGAAAAAGCATGAATGACTTGTAGTTCCTTATATAAATCTTCGAAAGTTTGTTCAAATTGCAACCAATAGCGTTTATCTTCTTTCAAAGCATTAGCAATGACTTTTTTGGAGCCATTTGTCTTAACATTATTTAAACGAAGCCCTAATTCAATTAGTGATTCTGTTAATAATTTAACTATTTGATCAATAACTTCATTTTTATTGGAGAAAATCCGATAATCATCTCGGTAACGAATAATTTTAAAATCAGTAGGATTCAAGCCAGCTTCAATAATTTTTTGAGTAAGAATCTCATCTGCATATCCAAGCACTAGTTCTGCTATGAGATCCATTAAAACACTTCCTTGAGGGATACCATTTGTTTGACCACAGCACATATCTTGAATGGTTTTGTCAATTTGATTGCCTATTAGAGAATAATTTCCAATTTCTTGCTTAGCAACTTCTCTGGTATGGATTGCCCAAGCTATAGAATGTGTGTAAATTGAGCCATAGCAATTTGCTATATCAGTTTGGAATAAATAGTCGTAATCAAGACCGAGTTCAATTGATTTCTGTTCTATTTCTAACCACCATTGTAATATCTGCTCTGCCTTATCAGATTTAAAAGGGGATGAAGAAGCAACAGGAATACTTTTACACTCAACCAAATTATTGTCTGAAAAGTGGTTAAATCTATCTTGAATCACTTGCCAATTATTTTCAGAAGTAATTATATTTACCAACCATACATACAAAGCAGGATGAATGAGCTGAAACGGACGCCAATCATATTTTCCATCTTTGTTTCCCAAAATTTTATAATTCACGTCATCCAAACTTTTTGGTTTAACTGAAGAATTGTAATAATCAGACAATCTGGTTGAACCAAGTTTCCTTACTACTTTATCTATGACTAAATCAAAACGGAAATACGGTGGCAAATCAAAATAAGCATAGCTCTCAGATTTTAGTAGAAAAGATTTGACTTGAGTGCTAGTAAGTTTAGTAATTGGTGTCATGAAAATATATTGTTAATGATTGATTTATTTACTTTTTGCAATTGAACTAGATTTTCATTATTTAACTTAATAGAAGAAAAGATTTTGAATATTTTGTTAATTCCTTTGCTAGAAATATTTTTTGAAATTCTAAGTTTAATATTCTTAAGATCATCTGGTCTTAGATTATTAATGTTTGTTCCAGAAACAAACTTTAATACCTTTTGAGAGTATGTATAACTTTCAAAGATTAGCTGCACAATTTCTTTATTTTTGTGATTTGGTCTGAATGCAGAACAAAATGCACCAACTGAAATTTTGGGATATTTCTCTGTGGAAACGATAGCAGATTTTCCAACTAAATTTGGATTGCCATTTGACATACAAATTGCAATATCTCCATCTTTCAAGATCTTATTTTGTTGGACTTTGTCGTCAGTGACAAAATACATATCTTCAAAAACCATTTTATTATCTTTAATGTTATTAGCTCTGATTACTGCAGTTGTTGTTTTTGAGTATCCATCTTTTAAATCAGTATTTTTAAATGTTACTCCTCCTAAAAGTTGTCCTAGGTCACCAAGTTTGACTTCATTAAACTCTTTTGATCTAAATAAAGTATCTTCTATAAGAGTATTTTTATATAGATTAAGTGAAAAAATTAAATCACTTTTTTTGTTTGAAAGCTCGTCTCCAGCCCAAAGCAAATCCGCAAGTTTTCTTTGATCATCTAATGGCGGAATAGTAAACTTTTGTTTAGCTAATATTTTCCATTTAATTGTTGGAGATAGAGAACCTTCAGATATATCTATAGCCCTGTTCATGAAAGCATCTGAGTGTAAAAAGAAAGGAAACAGTTCTGGAATCATTATCTTTGGTTTAGCTCTTAAAACCATAGCATGTGCAGAACAAATACCATCAAAGTTCGCAATAGCAGCTTTTCTTTGATAAGCCCTTCGTTTACCAAAAATAATATCGCCTTTATAAACTTTCAGTTTTGTACCCTTCACATCACTTGGCTTACCATATTCTTTGATGTGAATAGAATTCGGCTCAATATGTTCTAAGCCGACATAGACTTCAGCATCTGATTCTGCAGGATCAATTCGTTCAGAAATTTGCTCGGCTATTTCTGAAAATTGGAATTCTGGCCAGTTATTTTTATTTAAATCAAACATATTAATTGTTTAGTATTTCTTCAATACTATCCCTTAGTGATTTTGAAGACTCTTCCCATTCCGATATTAATTTATTTATGTCTAAATCAGATTTTTTGACTCTGTAATTAGAAACATTTGAAATGTAGAAAGAAATATTTAGATTCGAGTTATTTTTTATAATTTCAGCTTTATCAATAAGCTTTGCAAATCCTTCAATGTCGTTATAGTAATGGTATGCATTACTAATTTTTTCAATATGTTCATCTTTTAGATAGCTAGTTCCGGTCTCAGCTTTTACTTCATTAACAGCATTAATAAAAAGGATTTTATTCCTTTGTTCTGGTCGTTTGTTAGTTCTACAAATGAGTAAGCATGATTCCATCGGTGAGTTATAAAAGAGATTTGGGCCCAAACCAATAACAGCTTCAACAAGATCCATTTCAATCAGTTTTTGTCTCATTTCTTTTTCTTGGTCTCTAAACAGCACTCCATGTGGCCAAAGAACAACTGATCTGCCATTTCCTTTATCTAAGCTTTGAATAATATGCTGTTGAAATGCATAGTCAGCACAACCTTGGGGTGGAGTTCCTAGGATATTTCTTCCGTAAGGATCATTCTCAAACATTTTTCGATCCCAGCGTTTTATAGAGTATGGAGGATTAGCTAAGATAACGTTAAATTTTTTGAGTCGATCATTTTCTAAAAATAAAGGCTCTTTGAGAGTATCTCCACGTTTAATCGAGAAATCCTCAATACCATGAAGAAACATATTCATCCGAGCAATGGATGATGTCATTAAGTTAATCTCTTGACCATAAAGTTTAAGAGTTCGATATTCTTTGCCTTGTTTTTTGAGTTCAAGCGCACAATTAAGTAGCAAACCTCCAGAACCACAAGTGGGATCGTAAACACTTTCTCCTGGTTTAGGATCCATAAGAAGAGTCATTAGATGTACTACGGTACGATTGGTATAAAACTCAGCTGCAGTATGCCCACTATCATCTGCAAACTTTTTGATTAGAAATTCATAAGCATCTCCGAGCTTGTCGTCAGGGACATTAGTAATAGTGAGTTTCTCACTAGAAAAATGTTCTATTAAATTGATAAGAATCTCATCAGAAAGTCGTTGTTTGTTAGTCCATTGAGCATCACCAAATATGCCATACAGTACGTCTGGATTAGCTTTTTCAATTTCCTGCATAGCTTTTTGCAAAGCCATTCCCACATTTGATGTAATCTCTCGAACATCATTCCAGTGTGAACCTGTTGGAACAACAAAGCGGTGATTCTCAACAAAAGATGCATACTCTAGATCTCCATCTGAGTCTTGAAGTGCTTTCTCATATTCTTCATCATAAACATCACAAATTCTTTTAAAGAAAATCAATGGAAAAATATATTGCTTGTAATCACCAGCATCAATTACACCACGTAGTAGTGTTGCCGCTCCCCACAAGTAATTTTCTAATTGTTTTTGCGTCATCATAGTAACTTAAACTTTTTTAATTCTTCCTTAAACTTTTCTTCAGCTTCCCAGACATCCTCAGCTGCATCTTGAACAGCTTTCTTTGCTTCTTCAAGTGTGGGTAAATTATCTTCAATTTCTTTTTCTACATACAGTGGAATATTTAGGTTAAAGTCGTTTTCTTTAATCTGATCCAAACTTGCTACATGAGCGTAGTTTTCTATATTGTTAAATGATGAGTACCAATTAAAGATTTGATCTATATGTTTATTTTCTAAATAATTTTGTGCTCTTCCGACTTTTACTTGGTCATTAGCATCTATGAAAAGAACTTTATTCTTCTTGTCTAATGATTTTTGTTTTCTAAAAACTAGAATACAAGCGGCCAATGAAGCTCCGTAAAAAATATTGTCACCAAGACCAATTACGGCTTCTAATAAGTCATCTATTAAGAGTGATTCTCTGATTTTACCTTCGTTTCCTTTTCTAAAAAGAACTCCATGAGGTAATACCACTGCCATTCTGCCAGTGATTGGATCCATCGAAGCGATCATGTGTTGAATCCAAGCAAAGTCTCCATTTGAATCCGTTGGAACTCCATACATGTTTCTGCCATAAGGATCAGTCTCCCAGCTTTTTGAGCCCCATTTTGAAAGGGAGAAAGGTGGGTTAGCAACAACACAGTTAAAAACAGCTAATTTATCTCCATCAAAGAATGCTGGATTTCTAAGAGTGTCTCCACGCACAATTGAGAAGTCTTCAATCCCATGTAAGAACATGTTCATACGAGCAATGGTTGAGGTAGTTAGGTTTTTTTCCTGACCATAGAGCTTAAGTGTTCTTGCATCTTTCTTATTTCGATCTACATGAGCGACTGCTTCGAGCAACATACCACCAGTGCCACAAGCAGGATCATAAATACGATCACCTTCTTGTGGATCTAAAATCTTTGACATGAGATGAACTACTGTGCGTGGAGTATAAAATTCTCCAGCTTTTTTATTTGTGAGATCAGCAAAGTGTTTTATTAAATATTCATATGATTGACCTAACAAATCTGGCTGAACATTTGAATTCGAAAGGTTGTATTGAGAAAAGTGTTCGATTAAGTTAATCAGCAACTCATCTGACAATCTGTCTTTATTGGTCCACTGAGTATCACCAAAGATGCCATACAAATGTTTTTGATTTGCTTTCTCAATTTCTCTAAAAGCATATTGGAGCTTTTGTCCTACATTAGTGGTTGTTTCTCTGATTTCTTTCCAATGACATTGATCTGGTATGGTGAATCTATGAAACTCTGGCAGATTTGCATACTCCTCATCACCACCAGATTCTTCTAGTGCAATTGCATATTCTTCATCATACACATCTGAAATTCGCTTAAAGAAAAGCAATGGAAAGATATACGCTTTAAAATCTGCGGCATCGACTGGACCTTTAAGAATCCAGGCTGCTTTTGAGAGGTATTGTTCTAGTTGTGATAGAGTTATTTTTGCCATGTGTAATATATCCAATTATATACTCTCAGTCAGCCTTGATCGAGAGTAAAATAACAAAAATACAAGCGTTTGAAGCAATTAATCGAAGATAAATAACTCAAAAATTCTTACTTTAAGTACTTTAGCAATCTTTTCTAAAGTCTCGACACTTGGTTTTCTCTCACCTCTCTCGATATAACCTATGTATGCTCTGTTGAGTCCAGCTTCATAAGCTAAAGCCTCTTGAGTGATATTACGATCTTTTCGAATGCGACGAATGTTTTCAGCGATCTGGTAGTAGATAGTGTTCTTTTTTGACACAGATATATTGTGTTTCAAAGAGTACTGCTGGTCGACTTACTACTGGTATAGATTTGTTGGCAAAACAGCGATAAAATACTTACTGATAGTCGCCAAAATACAAACTATTTGAAAGGAAACCTATGTCAGAACAGAAGAAACAAAACTGGTTTGCAAAACACAAAATCTTAACTGCCATTATCGCTATTATCGTAGTCATGTATGTAGGAGGGAGCATCGGCCTTTCCCAAGAGACACCAACTGCAGAAAGATCTCTAGAACAAAAACAAGAAATCTTCTATAAAGTCACTGAAGCTGAAGACAAAGCTACTAAAGAAGCCAGAAAACAATTTCCCACAGATCCAAGTATTGTCACCGATAGCAATCAACTCACTGAGAATGTTGAACAGAACGCAGATCTTACTGTCGAGCTTCAAGCTAAATACAAGCAAGAAGTGTTAAACCAATACGGATTAACTGAAGAAGAATGGCAAGAAATTATGCTAGAGGGTGCCACAAACGATTGGCCAACCCCATCGATAGACTAATTTAATAGTCATACATTTAATCAAAAATGCATAAAGCACTCCTCACGGGGTGCTTTTTTGTGGCTTAGGTCTTTCAAACTGGGTCAATTTTGACCAAAAGAAGAAAAATGTGAACTGTTTTCAATATAATTGATTTAGTAGTAGTTATATACAAAGAGTAATAGAAGGATACTATGCAAAACAAACTACATATTGTGCAAGTGAATGTATCGGAGCTCAATCCCGCTCCCTACAATCCAAGAACATGGAGTGAAGAGGCGATCTTGGCACTCAAAGAAAGCATTCAACGCTTTGGAGTGGTTGACCCAATCTTGGTCAACTCTGCTCCAGAGAGAAAAAATGTGGTCATTGGTGGTCACTTTCGACTCAAAGTTCTCAAAGACCTTGGGTTTTCAGAAGTACCAGTGGTCTATATCAATCTGCCAGAGCTTGAAAAAGAGCAAGAGTTAAATATCAGATTGAATAAAAATACTGGGGATTGGGATTTTGAATTACTGGCAGAGTTTGACGAAGCCTTTTTAGCTGAGGTTGGTTTTAGTAGTGAAGATATCGATGAAATTTTTCCTGCTGAGGAAAATCCTGAAGAGTTTGATCTAAATAAGGAACTCAAAAAGCTAGAAATTGAAGAGATCAAAATCAAAAAGGGAGACGTCTGGCAATTGGGTGAAAATCGATTGATGTGCGGTGACTCCACAATCGAAGCTGACTTCATGAAATTGATGAATGGTGAGCAAGCAGACATGTGTCTGACTGATCCTCCCTATATTCTTGACTATCTCAAAGCCAAACGCCATGGAAAACCAACGGAAGGATTTGGAGCTAAACGCAACCGAAAATATTTGGAAACCGATGTGCTCCCACCAGATTTCACTGAGAACTGGATGAGCAACATTGCCAAGATTGCTAAAGATGACTTTAGCATCATTGTGTATGAGAACTGGAAAAACTTACGAATCATCTGGGGAGAAATGGAAAAACATTGGAAAGTTCGCAATATGATCGTCTGGCATTTACCCAATAGACATCAAGGCTTTGCCTCTCAAAGCAAGTTCTTTTCCAAGCATGACATTGCTATGGTGGGTAGCTCAGACGATAAAGCTCTAGATCTCTCTCCTGAATCAGATGGTCTACTCCAAAATGAATACGAGTCGGCTTTGTTTGCAATTAGTGGCAAGCCTCATTGGGAAGGCTATGACAAAGGTAAAAAAATTCAGCCAACTGATTTTATTGAGTTCAAGGCTTGCGATGAAAAACAATCTGGTCAAGGTATTATCTTTGGCACAAAGCCAATTGAGATTCTCATTCCTTACCTGAAAGTATTAACCAAACGCGGAGACTTGGTTGTCGAGCCATTTGGTGGCAGTGGTAGTACCTTGATTGCTTCTCAAAAAATGAATCGCAGATGCAACATTATGGAGAAATCTCCAGTTTATGCAGAGGTTATTAAAAATCGTTGGGAAAAAATGACTGGACAGAAAGCTACATTGATTCAATGACAGATATCAAAGTGCTTGCACCAGTTGAAGAACGAATTATCAGAGATAAAAAACTGATCATCGAAAAACTAAAGGTTAGCCCGATTATCGAGGTGGCGTGTAAAAAAGCTGGCATCTCACGGGCTACCTATTATCGATGGAAAAAAGATGATCCCGAGTTTGCCAAACAAGCTAACAAAGCTCTGCAAGAAGGTACTGAACTTATCTCTGATATGGCTGAATCACAACTAATCAACCAGATTAGAAACAACAATATGACGGCAATCATA
Source organism: Patescibacteria group bacterium (assembly GCA_049322575.1). Classification (GTDB taxonomy): domain Bacteria; phylum Patescibacteriota; class Microgenomatia; order UBA1400; family PJMF01; genus JBMORQ01. Next base: position 55,684 of record JBMORQ010000019.1, on the reverse strand, counting down.
TTCTGGCTTAAGCATCATCGACAAGCGTATGAGACGAGAGTCCGACTGTTTCATGAATCTGAAGAATCAGAAGAGCTGACCAAGGAAGAACAGCAACTATATAAAAAAGCTCTTAGTTTAATGAGCAGTAAAGATCAACATGAATGAAAAATTAACCACAGACTTCATTCTAGAAGTCAGGAAAAGTAAAAAGTTACGCAAACAATTGGCAAAGGATGACATTTTGTGGTTCTTTGTAATCTATTTCCCACACTACATTGAGTATGAAATTGCTGAATTCCATCGAGAAATGCTCCAATTGCTTCAAGATCCAGAAGTGAGGTTTTTAGTTATTGTTGCTTTTAGAGGTAGTGCAAAATCTACTTATTGTCAGCTGGTGTATCCTCTCTGGATGATTTTGTGTAAACGAGAAAAGAATTTTGTAGTCCTTGTTAACCAAACTCAAACCAGAGCTCAACAAGCACTTGATAATATTAAGCAAGAATGTGAGAGCAATACATTGCTGATTAGGGATTTTGGACCATTTCCTAAAGAACTTGGAGAATGGAGCAATTCTAGTTTGGTCTTTACTAAACAACAGGCTCGTATCACCGCTGTATCAATTTCAGAGAAAATAAGAGGTTTTCGCCATCGACAGTTTCGCCCTGATTTAATTGTTGCTGATGATATTGAAGATGTTGCTTCAGCAAAAACAGCCGAAGGCAGAAAAAAAGCTTGGGATTTTCTCAATTCAGAGCTGATCCCTTCTGGAGATAAAAACACAAAAGTTGTGATGATCGGCAACCTAGTGCATAGCGATTCAATCATGATGCGGATGAAAACGGCAATTTTGAACAAAACATTCAATGGCAGTTATCGACAATATCCACTCATCGATCAAGATTCAAATTTATGGCCAGGAAAATACCCAAATCAAAAATCAATTAATAACTTAAAAAACATTGTTTCTAACACTGATTTTCAACGTGAGTTCATGCTCAAGATCATTGCCGACGATGAGCAAATTATTAAACCTGAATGGCTTCATTATTATGATGGCGAGCTACCATATCAAGATATTTCACGAATCATCATTAGCATTGATCCAGCATTTGCTCAACACAATACAAACGATAATGTTGCTATAGTCACAGGTTCAGTAATTAATAAAGGTAGATCAGCTCAGATATACGTTCATCCGTTTCCAATTAACAAAAGAATTCGCATGCCCGATTTGATTGAAGAAGTAAAATCAATGTTTTTTAATCTGAAAAATATTGCACCAGTTGAAATAGTTGTAGAAGAGGCTGGTCAGCAAGCAGGACTGATTCAGAGTATGGAAAGAGAAGGCTTGCCAGTTAAAGGAGCAACGACTGGTGGTAAAGACAAAGGAGAGCGCTTAGCCTCAGCATCGTATCAAGTAAAAAATGGAAAAGTAAAATTTCATAGAAGTAACAATAGTGAACTCATTAATCAAATTTTGTATTTTGGTAGTGAAAAACATGATGATTTAGCCGATGCCTTTTCTCAGCTTGCTTATGAATTCTTGAACGATTTAAAGGAGCCTGAAGTTCCATTTATCGATTTTTTGTAGAGTGCTTACTGCGACTAGACTTACCAGTAAATCGCGGTACCTTGTGTACTTGATGAAAGACACAATACCAGATCAAAAAATTCTCAAAGCAATCAAAATCCTTGATCAACTTGTATTCGCACTCAAGTTTTACGAAAAAACTGGAGAGGATAAATATATTGATGAATTAACTTGGGCATCCAAACGACTCTATCAATTATTTAATAATGAAGGAGGTAAGGATGAGTGACTTTAAATACTGCTTATATGCTCGAAAATCGAGCGAGTCTGATGAGCGACAAGCTATGAGTATTGATGGGCAAATTAGCGAGATGCTTAAAATTGCTAAACGAGAAAAGATTGATATTGTTGAAACAATTACTGAAAGCCATTCAGCTAAAGAATCAGGTCAAAGACCAGAATTCAATATACTCCTTAATAAACTCAATGAAGGAAAATTCAACGCCATTCTGACATGGGCACCTGATAGATTGAGTCGTAACGCTGGAGATCTAGGGAGAATTGTTGACCTGATGGATCAAGGTAAACTCTCACACATAAAAACCTACTCACAATCGTTTACTAATAATCCAAATGAAAAATTCTTACTGATGATTTTGTGTAGCCAAGCAAAACTTGAAAATGATAACCGCGGTGTGAATGTGAAACGAGGCTTAAGAAATAAGTGTGAATTTGGAATCAGACCAGGGCTTGCTCCAATCGGCTACAACAATGTACTAAAAGCCAATAGAATCTCTACAGTCGAACAAGATCCAGAGCGAGCTCCAATAATCAAAGAAATGTTTAACAAAGTTGGTAATCAGGGATACTCAGGCAGGATGGTCAAAAAATGGCTCGATGATATTGGATTCACTACCAAAAGTGGGTGTAAATTAGCCCTCAGCAAAGTATATGTCGCTCTGCAAAATCCTTTCTATTACGGAGAATTTCAATACGGCGACAAATGGTACAAGGGTACTCATAAAACAATCATAACCAAGGCCTTATTTGAAAAAGTTCAAGTTCAACTACAGGTTGCTCCTAAACAATGGAATAAACAGCTATTTCCATTTAAGAAAATATGTAAATGTGGATCTTGTGGTGGAAGCGTAACTGCTGAAATTAAATATCGAAGAACCAAAGCTAATCAAGTAAACACTCACATCTATTATCACTGCAATCGAATCAAAAAATACGACTGCAAAGAGCCGTACATTACTGAACAAGAATTAATTAAACAACTGATTGGTCACTTGCCTGAGATCAAACTTAACACAAAGTACTTGATGGCTGAATTTGAAACAGAGGTTAAGCGACTTCAGCATTTAAAAGCTACAGTTATCGATAAATTCACTCCACGATTTGAAGTCACCCAGCACAACACTGGAGTGGAAAACACTGATGATGTGACAAACTCTCAAACAGAAATAATTAGAGAATATTTACTACATGTGCTTCAGTACGGAACTCCAGAGGAGAGATTGAAAATATTGGGTGGAGTGAAATCAAAGTTTAGTCTCTCAGATAGAAATTTATCTCTGATTTGAAGGTATAATTAGCTCATGACGTTAATTGCTGGATGTAGAACTTGGAATGGGGTTTGTCTCGCCACTGATACGAGAGTAACTTATAAGCCGCCAAACGGAAAACCATTTTATAAAGATGATTGTCAGAAATGTGAAACTATTACTGGTGGACCGGCTATAGCAGTCGCTGGCGACTGTCGTACTGCCACTTTATTTAAACAGTCATTAACAAAAAAATATATTCAAACTTATCAAGGATTTGTGAAAAGGATCCAGAACGGTGAAAAGCTTAATGAAGACCCAATTACTGTTCTTAAAGACTTGATAAAAGAAAGCTTAATCGAAGTTTCAAACTTAGATGAAATAATGAAAAGAGATTCAGGAGAAACGGCAATTTGCGGTTTAATTGGGGTAATTGACTTAATTCCACTAAAATTAAATTCTCAAGAGTGCTCAAATATTATTAATTCACTTAAATACACTCCAGAAGCTAATCAAGTATTTTTTAAGAACTCTATTGATATTTTTAGATGTGCAGGTGGCGAGATAGACTCAATCGAAATTGATGGATTCAAACAAAACGCTCTAATTTCTTTTGAAAACATTGTTGGAGTCAAGCTTGAGATAAACGAAGTCCAGTTTGGTCAAATAGCAGCTTTTGGAAGCGGTGTTAGCGATGATCATGCAGAAGAACAATATAAAACTCTTGCTTATCTTTTGTTGCAAACCCATGAGGACGATCTTCAAACTGCTGCATTCCATTTAACAAGAACCCATGGTTGGTCCGAACAGGTCATTCCAGAGGATGAAAGATATGGTTTTAAAACATTTGGTGGCGCTAATCTAGCTATGATGCTAATGCCTGATCCAAAGGATCCAAACAATCACGTCGAGTTGGCTGTACTAAAAGGTAAATTTCACAGGCAAAGTGACAAAAAGGTTATCTCTGATGTTTATGAAAATGGTGAAGGAAAACTATGTGTTAAAGGTGAAGACGGGATAGAGTATCTTTTAAAGCCTTTTAGTCAGTATGATATTCAGGGTATGGATTCGCTTGAATTAGCAATTAATCAAAAACCTTAGAACCAACGACTTTTCCTTCCAAGCGTTTTTAGGAGATTTTCTACCTTACAGGCCTCTTTCGCGACCCTCATGAATTATGTGGATAATTAAGTAAGTAGCATCAGCCTATTCTAGGGTAGGTGATGGATCTTGGAGCAACCAAGGGTGTTTGGCGGAAGCGGTGGGATTCGAACCCACGAAGCCCAAAAAGGACTCAGGTTTAGCAAACCTGTGCAATTGGCCACTATGCGACGCTTCCAGGCTTAGGTTTTGGTGAGTACTATTATATATGTGTATATAAACATGAACTCACTTGCGAGTAGTAGACTTCACATCGCCAATGTCTGTCACAACAATCCAATTTATCCTCTGACCACACTGGAATTCTTCATCTTTTAAAGACCAGTAATTATAACAGCTGATTTTGAAAAATCGCTTAGTGAATTTGGAGCAAGATCTCAAGCAATGCACCTGTGTTGGCTTGCTTTCCTTGACCTATATTTCAAGTACTATAGTTGCATTTCTGCAACAAAAACGGCCTATTTGCCAAAGTAGTTGCAAAAAAATCAGGTTTTTTGTAAGGATATGGAGGCATAATGGAGACGATGAGGAAAGAGAAAAATCAAATCTATTATATTATTCAAGTTATCGTCCGATCGACAATTTCAATAATGGCCATCTTGTGCGTCGCTAAAGTGCCTGTCTTGGGTATAAAGGCAACTGTCAACACCCCCAGCCAAACTCAGCCGCAGATCACTCCCAGTCAGAGTCCGTCCATAGCCCTTAGTCCTAATCCAACTAGCTCAACATCCACACCATCTCCCACTCCCACTGTCAATTACCATCACCTGCGCCTATCAGAGATTATGGCTTGCCCGAATTCTGGCCAAGGAGAGTGGATTGAGATAGAGAATACTGTACAACAGAGTATCTCTCTGGATGGTCTGGCTCTCAGGGATAGTAGTGCCGTGATATTCTCTTTTGTTAATCAAGAAATTAATAATCCCTTCATGAGTTTCGATATCAATAATAAGCTAAACAATACTGGAGACTCGGTATATTTAATTCTCAACAACGGTTCCAACCAAGTAATTGACCAAATGTCCTACACAAGTTGTACTGCTGGTTTTAGCTGGAATCGTTCTCAAGAAAACTGGTCTGAGAGCCCAATCACAAGTCGGAACAGTTCTAATATTTGGCCAACCCCAACCCCCAGTTTCACTCCAACAGCGACCCCCACACCTTCCAACTCTGCAACTCCAACTCCTAGCGTGTCCGCAACTGCCACCCCAACATTAACACCAACCCCACTGGCTCTTACTGAGAGAACAAACAAGCCCACACACTCTAACTTAGATGGGACAAAAAATAGCAAACTCTCAGAAAGAGGTGAAGATTTTGATCTTCCACACTCCTATCTCGACTCCATTCAAATTAGTACGTCACAAATAAATCAATTGCGACCCTTTCTCGCAATCAGTCCTAACACCAGTGCAACTGAACATCTCGATGCAACAGGAGTCAACCACAGAATAACAAACCAGGTGCAGCAACTTCTCACCCAACAAAAATGGGCACTTCTAAATGCTATAATGGGTGGCGTATTGCTATCCGTTTGGGGAAGTTATCATCTTTATGTCGATTATCAAAATTCACCTGCCATTTCTTAAAGAAAACTCAGTTTTGAAGATCAACAAAATGCTTAACAAGCTACAACGCAAAATTGCACCAAAAAAGCAACCTCCATGGATAGTGAGTGGTTTGTTGCCTCCGTTAATTTGGGCAGTGTTCATTTTCGTGTTATCATCTCAAGAGGTTCTGCCAGGTTTTGAGACTTCATTGTCGGATTTCATATTCAAAAAATCAGCTCATATGTTTGTTTACGACGTACTTTATTTTTTAACATATAGGAGCTTACATTTACTTTTCACCCAAAAGAGGAGAGCTGTGCCAAATAAGTTGTGGCTCACGGTTTTAATTCTTTGTCTTATCTATGCAATCTCTGACGAACTTCACCAATCATTCGTTTCGGGACGTCACGCCTCATTCCGAGATGTTGGATACGATATGCTAGGCGGGAGCATTGCGCTACTAAGAAAAGCCGATTACATTTAGTTTATAAAGAAGTACTTGTCAGCGTTATAACGCCTATTGACTTGTTGCATCAACCTATTAGACTAGGTTGCATAATCACTAATAACTTTAAAGAACCGAAAGGAAAAAATGACCAAGTCACAAATCGTAAATGTGATTGCCAAAAAAGCCCATCTTACCAAAAAAGCCTCAACTGAAGCTGTCGAAGCACTTTTTGAAGAGGTAATTCGTTCGCTAAAAAAGGGTGACAAGGTCGTCTTATCCGGATTTGGCACTTTCTATGTAGGCAAAGTCAGAGATAAACACGTCGAACCATTTGGCAACAAAGATAAACGTCAGGTTGTTAAAGGTCACAGAGTCATTAACTTCCGTGTGGGTAAACCTCTCAAACGAGCCGTTTGGTAAAAGTGTGTCATACAAACCTTACTTAAGTTTTTTTAATAAAGCATTTAGCTCCAGAGTTCAGTATCGTGCCGAAATCGTTTTGTGGGTGTTGCTTAACATTCTACCAACTGTTGTTATGTTTGCTGTCTGGCACAGTATTTTGGACTCTGGTCCGATTAATAATTTTGACCAGCAACGGATTACTCATTACTACCTACTATCTCTAATAATTAATGGAACAATATCTGCCTATTTTATTGATCAATATGCACTGCAAATTAGGGAAGGCAAGATTGATCACTATTTAGTCAAACCAATTTCATTTTTCACCCAAATTTTTTCAAGAAACCTGGGAGGAAAAGCTTTCTATCTGTCTGTAGCAATGCCTCTGTTCTTAGTATTCTATTATTTTAGTACGATCGCTTTACCCTTCGAACTTAGATCATCACAATTTTTTTCATTTCTACTGCTGGTTGGATTGGGTTTTATCTTTGAGTTTCTGGTCTCATACCTGATACTTTTATCTGCTTTCTGGTTAGAGGAGGCGATGCAATACAGCACTTTAAATGGGTGTCTATCTCGCTTTTTAGTGGCTCAATGATTCCAATCCAGTTCATGCCGGCTTGGTTGCAAGAAACTGTAAGTTTACTTCCTTTAAAATACTTATATGCGGCCCCAATTGGTATTTTTACAGACACCTTCAAAATGAATACCACCGATTGGATTTATTACCTGTCATCAATCGGTGCACTGTATTTCTTGTCTCAATTCATATGGAAAAAGGCTATTAGAAAATATACCTCAGCTGGTGGTTAGATAATCAAATATGCTAAATAATTTGAAAAAGTATTGGCGTGTTTTCTGGATACTCAGAAAACTACAGTTGGAAATATTGTTCGAATATCGAACCAATTTCTACTTGTGGACTTTGATATCAACAATTTGGACACTGTTTAATATCTTCCTACTTTCTGTGCTGGTGGGGGTTAAAGGCGAAATTGCCGGCTGGACGAAAGACCAACTTTTCTTGCTAACAGGAATTTTTATTATGTTAGATGCTTTTACCTGGTCATTTTTTTATCACAACATGCGAAAGTACACCGAGTCAATCTTTGATGGTAGTTTTGATTTATTACTTTCGAAACCGGTTGATAGTCAGTTCATGATTATGGTGAGGGGCAATAGTTTTAACAACATTTTAAGGTTGATTGTCGGAATATATCTTACACTCAAATCATCTCATGTGTTACAGCTGCAACTTTCTTGGCAACACCTCTCATTATTTTTGATGACTTTCTTTGCATCACTTTTAATGATTTATCTTATTTGGTTTTTTATTGCAACTTTTAGCATCTGGTTCGAACGACTAGACAACATCCATGAAATAGTGCCTGTACTGCGTAGAATAAGCCAACTGCCAACCAATGTTTACCAAGGACTATTGTCAATAATTTTTACTGTCATTGTTCCACTTTGTTTAACAACCACCGTTCCAACAGAAATTTTACTGGGCAGACTCAACTGGTTATGGATAGTCTACCTACAATCTTTTACACTACTGCTATTCTTGTTTACAAGATTTTTTTATTTTTATTCAATTAAGAAATACTCTGGAATTGGTCAATAAATCACCAATTTATTAATAATGAAAAAATACTGGTTAGTTTTTAAAATCTCCATCCAAGATTTTCTTGAATACCGTTTCGATTTTTTCCTTCATACTTTTAAATATGCTGTAGCCCTACTTTTCACCGCCGCGGTTTGGTTGGCGGTTGCCGCAGAAACGGGCCAAGAACTTGTTAACAAGGAGTATATTGTTACCTATTATTCCTTGGCGGCAATAATTTTTAGCCTATCAAGTTTTCATACCTTTTACATAGAAGAGGATATAAAGAATGGCCAATTATCAAAATATTTAGTTAAACCAATCAGCGCTTTCCGCTACTACTTTTCCCACGAATCCGCCGCCGCAACCATGGAAACCAGCATAAAAACCTTGGTTGTTTTACCAATAATTTTTCTGGTGGCTGGGGCCTCAGTCTTTGAAATAAATCGATTGATAGTGACTGTCTTATTTTTACCAATAATATTTTTGTTCTGTGTTAATCTCTACACACTCATCTCTCAATTAGCTTTTTGGGTTCAGGAGATTCATGCTCTGCGCTGGGCGGTATTGGCTCTGGTGAGACTGCAAGCCGGCTTCTTTGTACCCGTGACATTTTTTCCAGAGAGCTACAAGAGTGTCGCTTTTTTCTTTCCTTTCCAACATCTTGCTCACACACCAATTGAGATATTTATGGGTAAAATTGACCCAACCACCGGTCTAAACGCCCTGATGATTCTCTTATTGTGGACAGTGGTTGTGGTTTACGGAAGAAAAGCGGTTTGGAAACTTGGAACCTGTTCCTACGAAAGCACTGGAATCTAACTATGACCTTTTTTAAAGAAGTTGCCAGACTAACCAAGATATATCTCAAGATTTTCCGCCAAACCATTCTCTATATTTTGGAATATCGATTTAATACTTTCGTCAGATCATTTTATGGACCAATATATCACTTCGCAATTTTTGTCTCCTCTTACATTGTTTACTCACAAAATCCTAGCTTGGGGGGTTGGTCAAAAGAGCAGGGTATGACGATTTTCTTTGTCTTTAACTTTATGTTCTCGTTAATGTATTTTCTTTTCTTTGAGGGAGGTTTAAGAAGAATGATGTGGACGGCCGTCCGCAACGGTGAAATCGATAATTGGATGACTAAGCCTGTGCCAATTCAATTTTCGCAAATGATGTTTCACCCTTCTATAGATATGACAATCGGGACACTGATTGCAACCGGTTTGCTAGCATTTCAGCTTAACCGAATTTCTGAGATGCTCAGCTTGGTGAATCTATCAATCTTTTTACTCAGTTTAATCATTAGCTTTTTGATCCTATATTTCGTATTCAGCAGTTATGCCACCCTAAGTTTCTATATGACTAAATCTCAACAAATCGGCGAAATCATTAACAAGGCTAGTGACATATCAGCCTTCCCCACCACGATTTTTCCTGGAGCATTACAGCTGACTTTTTTCTTCGTTATTCCGGTTGCATTCATTGCCTATGTTCCAAGTTGTTATCTATTCGGAAAAGCCGACTGGAAACTTACGCTCTACATGATAGTATTACTGATATTCAGCTTTATCATCAATCGCATCGCTTGGAAAGAAGGTCTCAAGCGATATAGTTCTGTAAGTAATTGAAAGGCAAAGTGCAACCGACAATTCATGTCAAAAATTTAGTGAGGCATTTCAAGGTTTATCACAAAGAACCAGGGTTGTGGGGATCATTTAGATCGCTTTGGCATCGCCAATATCAGACAGTCAAAGCAGTTGATGACATTTCCTTCGATATAGAACAAGGCGAAATAGTCGGTTTCATCGGTAAAAATGGTGCCGGTAAAACCACAACAATTAAGACCCTTTCTGGTTTGCTTTATCCAACTTCAGGTGAGGTCAGTGTTTTGGGTCATAATCCCTGGGACAGAAAACCGGAGTTCCAGAAGCAGTTCGCCTTGGTCATGGGTCAGAAAAATCAACTTTGGTGGGATCTGCCAGCAATCGAAACCTTTGAACTAAACAAAGCAATCTATGAAATACCAGACAACCAATACAAAAAAACCTTGGACAAACTAGTTGATTTACTTGATGTATCAGACATTCTAAAAATCCAAGTACGAAAACTATCCTTAGGGCAAAGAATGAAATGTGAGCTAATTGCTGCCTTACTGCACAGCCCCAAGGTCTTATTTCTCGACGAACCTACCATTGGCCTGGACGTAGTCATGCAAAAAGCCATGAGAGATTTTATTCGTGACTATAACACCGAGTTTAATGCCACTATTATCTTGACTAGCCATTACATGGGAGACGTTCGTGAACTATGCAAGCGTGCCATCATCATTGATCAGGGACACAAAGTTTTTGATGGGGAACTGCAAAAAATCATTGATAAATATGCTCGAAATAAAATTCTTTCTTTTGTTTTCTCCGAGCCAATCAAGAGCAAACAGCTGCAAAAATTTGGAGAAATCAAAGAGTTTAAGGAGGATGGTTCGGCTTACACAGCCACACTATTGGTACCACGTAAAAAAGCCACTGCGATTGCAAGCCAAGTACTACAAGAATTGCCCGTGGCCGATCTCAATATTGAGGAGCCACCTATCGAAGCCATCATCAGGGAGGTCTTTGGACAAGGCAAAAATCTCTAATTTTTTGCTTGTTGATGTCATCTAGACTACAAGTTCTGAGCATCCAGGCTCACAGACATCTGGTCATCCAGGTTATACTAGCAAATAGGATCGCAAATTATCTATTAGCAGTCACCGATCTCGCACCTGTCCGCGACATCCGAAATCATTATTGTCTTCAAATGAAAAAATATTGGCTAGTTATTAAGCAAGGATGGCAAAATCGCCTGGTATATCGGTTAGACTTCATACTGTGGAGAGTTCGACAATTGTTGACATCGTTCATGTCGCTTTTTTTCTGGCAGGCAGCTTTTAGCAGTCCATCATTTACTCAGCTAGGCGGGTACAACCAAGATGAGATGATGAGTTACATTTTTATGGCGGCGGTACTCGACAGCCTTATCAATGCCTCGGCACTCAACGGCCTTTCTTACAGAATTTACTCGGGGAGTTTTAATAATGAACTAACTAAACCATTTAATATTTTTGCTTACCTTGGATCGCAAGAGGTGGCTGATAAATTGCAGAACTTCATTTTTGTCATTGCAGAAATTATTTTGCTCTTTTTGATATTTCAACCAGGCATCAGCATACCAGGGCCGATCGTTTTATCGATTTTTTTGCTTTGGGCGGTTTTGGGGGCATTAATTAACTTCTTGATCTCGCTCTTGTTTGGAGCAATTGGCTTTTGGAATCCAGAAACATGGGCACCAAAATTCCTCTTTTATATGATTTTGTCTGTTACGGCCGGCAAACAGTTTCCGCTCGACATCATGCCAAAAATTGTTCAAAAAGTTGTTTTTTTAACACCCTTCCCATATTTGGCTTTCGTCCAAACACAAATGTTTCTTAATAAGCTCAGTCCGCAACAAGTAATTTTTTACTCATTTGGTTTTATTTTTTGGCTCATCACTCTTGGAATTATTGTAAAAATGGTTTGGCAGCGTGGTTTACGGGACTATTCAACTGCTGGTCAATAAGTCCTGAGAAAATCACTAGTCAATGAATGAAGTAAAAAACCCTACGCACAAAGATGCTAAAAAAAATAAATAAATACTGGCAAATCTGGAGAATGATAGCAACACGAGCCCTTCAGGAAACGATGCTCAATCGCTGGACTAATCTTGTTTTCTTTTTGGGTAAGGCAGTGAGGTTTATTGTCTCAATTACCTTTCTTTTCATCATCAAGGATAATTTAACAAGCCTTGCTGGTTATAATGCCAAACAAATCGTCGTCTTCTTTATCATCTATAACTTAATTGATTTAGCGGCACAGGTTCTTTATCGTGGCACATATACCTTCCAGGAAGAAGTTAGAACTGGCAACTTTGACTTACAACTTGTCAAGCCAATTCATCCTCTTTGGCAAGCCTTGATCGGCAAGCCAGACATCAACGATTTCTTTTTTCTGCTAGTGAGCGGCTCGATTAGTCTTTATCTGATTAATGATTTAGGATTCGTCATATCAGGACAAAATCTACTCATTTTCGCCTTTTTATTTCTCAATAGCATGCTGATCGCCACAGCCCTGCACATTCTTGTACTTTCGGCCACGGTATATTTTGTTCAAATTGACAACTTAATATGGATTTATCGCGACACAACTAGGATGGGGCAGTACCCTGTTAAAATCTACCAACAGCCACTGAAAGCCATTCTGTCATTTGTCATACCGGTTGCTTTCATGATGACAATACCAGCCGAGGCCTTACTGGGAGTTAAACCAAGCTACAGCCTTAGCCTAACCTTTTCCATCGGCTTATCAACTTTTTTGCTCAGCCTGTTTGTTTGGAAAAAAAGCCTAAAAAAATATTCCAGCGCCAGTAGCTAGATGAGTTTCAATAAACTTGTAGCGAAATAAAATTTTGTAGTGAAAAACTGATCTTTTTGAACGAAAAGGGGTTTTTTTTGAACGAGGTAGTAGCATAGAGTAGTATGCGTAGCTACTTCGAGCGAGAAAAAAACCTTTGCAGTACTTACAAGCAGTTTTGTAATAAAAATCTTATTCCACTACAAATCTAATAGCCAAGGTAAGCTTAAAAGCCTCAAAAGGCCGAGAAATCCACCGAATAAAAACTAACGCTTTGGAGATTGTCTCTTACGGCGAGCTTTACCACCCATTCCGATCTTGCGAGTTTCTTTCATACGATCATCGCGGGTTAGCAAGCCTGCTTGCTTTAAGAAGATACGAAATTCAGGATTGTATTTTACCAAACCACGAGAAATCCCATGGGAAATGGCCTCGAGTTGAGAAGGTAAGCCAGAACCGACAACTCTCACTGAAACAGCAAACTTACCCTTGGTGCCAGTCAAATCAAAAGGTCGATTATAAATAGCCGAAGCGCCATCAATGCCAGCGAAATAGTCTCCTGCAACCCGACCATTGATGATGAAATCAGTCTGACCCTCAAACAATCTCACCCGAGCCACTGCGGTTTTTCTCCTTCCAACAGCACCGATGTACTGACCTTTGGGTGAACTAAGTTCAACACCCTTGGTCGGCACAATACTAGATCTCTTGGCACTGGCTGGAATAATTTTTTTCACAACCTTTTGCTTTTGAGTGGTTTTCTTGGTCATCTTGATTGCCATATTTTATCCTTGATCTTTATTTTTTTGATAGCTGGCTAGCATGGTTGTGCTCTTCACCAGCATAAATCTTAAGTCGGGCCATTCTAACATCACGCAGGCGATTTTTTGGCAACATATTGACGACTGCCAAACGAATGACCTCTTCTGGGTTTCGGTCGATCATCTCTCCAAAACTACGTTGCTTGATTCCACCTGGAAAACCGGTGTGATGAAAATAAATCTTATCGGTCACTTTATTGCCAGTGACTTGAACTTTAGCTGCATTAACCACCACTACATAATCACCAGCCTCTGTGTGTGGGGTATAGGTTGGCTTGTTTTTGCCAATGAGTAAAGTGGCGATCTCAGTAGCCACCTTGCCCAGTATTTTGCCGCTAACGTCAACTAAATGCCAATCTCTCTTGACATCTTCCTTGCGCTGCATAAAAGACTGTTGAGTTTTCATATCTTATCTAGTTCCCTTTTTGACGTTGACTGAGGATCGTTTGGCTCTGACTTGAGCTTTTGCCACCTGTTGACCAGCAACAGTTGACTTAACCGCGACCTGAGCAACTGATTTCTTTGTTGTCTCTTTAGCTTCTTTCTTTTGTGACTTCTTGGCTGTTTTAGCAACCTTGGTCTGTTGTTTGTCGTTTTTCTCGAGTGTCTTAGGACTCTTTAATGAGGCCTCTCCTTCAGGTTTGACAACCAAGGATAGACTTGCCATCTGGGTGTTATCACCACGACGCAGGCCTGTCTTGATCAGTCTGAGGTAACCAGAGTTGCGATCCTTAAACAAAGGAGCAACTTTTTCGACCAATGTGTTAACCACATCGCGCTTACCAAAGAACGAGTGCAGCTCACGTCTGCTAGCCAAATCACCAATTTTTGCGCGAGTGATCAATTTCTCGGCGATTTTCTTGATTTCCTTGGCACGAGATAAGCTGGTCTCAATCTGATTTTTCTCGATCAAAGACCTAACCAAATTCATGAACAAGGCTTTACGAGCCTTAGTGTCACGATCATATCGTTTGCCTGCTACTAGATGACGCATTTAGTCCTCCAAACTTACACCTTTTTTGACCAAGGCATCGTTAATTAAATCGACGCTCTTTTCTCCAAGGTTTTTGACCTTGGCAATGACTGCTCTTGGAGTCTTGATCAGATCGCCAACAGTTTGATAACCACCCTTGCGCAAAGCATTGGCAATTCTGGTTGGTAAATCAAGCTCTTCGACGGTCAAACGTAAGGTTTCTGCCTCTTCTGGGCTTAATTGATTACTTTCAACTTTTTCTTCAACGACGGTTGGGTTAAAAATCTGGGTGAATTGTTTAGCCAAAATCATTGCTGATTGGTTAACAGCCTCCAGAGGGGTGATGGTTCCATCGGTCTCGACATCCAAGACGATACGATCATAGTCAGTCTTACCACCCACACGGGTTGCCTCAACTTTATAGGAGACCTTAACCACCGGGCTATAGAGAGCGTCGATAACAATTTGACCAACCACATCGGTCTTGACATCAGCAGCTACGGTGTAGCCTAGACCTGACTCGACGGTCATCTCGACTTCAAGCTTCTTGCCCTCAGCCAAAGTAGCGATAGCCTGATCTTTATTAACTATTTCAAAACCGGCCTCACATTCAATGTCAGCAGCGGTAACTTTCTTGGCACCTTTGACATTCAAGCGCAAAACGCCCTTATCATTACCTGTGGCCTTGACTCTGACTTGTTTAAGATTGAGGATCAACTCCACCACATCTTCCGACATACCATCTAGAGTGGAGTATTGATGATCAACACCTTTGATACTAACCATGCTGATAGCACAACCTGGAAGTGAGGTCAAAAGCACGCGACGCAAAGCATTACCTACAGTGTGTCCATAGCCCTGCTCAAGAGGCTCAATCACCAATCGAGCCAGGTTATTGGTGGACTCAACTTCATTTACAGTGAAAACTGGGTTCATCACTGGGTAAGATTTGATATTTTGTGACATATTTCTCCTTGTTTCTCCTCCCTCGTGTTGAGGAATCTGTAACTAGAGTTATTACTATCTACTATAATACTCAACTACTAACTGCTCATCGAGTTTCTCGACGATGTCATCTCGTTCTGGCAAGCGAGACACTTTCAAGGCTGCCTGTTTGCGTTCCAGCCAGGCTGGAACAACTGGATTTTCAACTTTAAGCAACTCTGAAACGACTGGGATCTTAGTGGCTTTTGATTTAAGAACGATCACATCACCAACTTTAACTGCGTAAGAGGGAATTCCCATCTTTTTCTCGTTAACGGTGAGCTGATTGTGAGACACCATTTGACGGGCAGCTGCACGGGTTGGAGCCCAGCCAGCACGGTAAACAACATTGTCCAAACGACGCTCGAGCAAACTCAAAAGAGCAGCACCGGTAGCGGTTGGGTTCTTGCTAGCTTTTTCGTAAAGCTTACGCAGTTGTTTCTCCAAGACACCATAAATGTATTTGATTTTTTGCTTTTCTTTAAGCTGAGTACCAAAGTTGGACATTTTCCTGTGACCTTTGGCCCCATGCTGCCCTGGTCGTTGGTTAAGACGACGAGCAGACTTGAGCGAGTTACTCAACAAACCGAGATCTTCCCCGATTTGACGCTGTAGCTTGTGTTTTGGACCGGTGTATCTTGCCATATCTACCTATTGTGTTTTGCTTTTCTTGGCCTTGTTCCATTGTGAGGAACAGGGGTTACATCAGCAATCATGCTAACTTTAATATTTTGCGCTCTTAGAACTCGGAGAGCCACATCACGACCAGTGCCTGGTCCTTTGATGTAAACATCCATTGCATTCATTCCGTAAGCCTTGGCTTTGTTGACCACATTTTCTATAGTCACGGTTCCAGCATAAGGTGTTGATTTTCTTGAACCAGTAAAACCGGACTGACCAGTGCTGGCCCAACACAAAACGTTGCCGTTGTCATCAGTCACGCTTGCCAAAGTGTTGTTGAAAGTGGCTGTAACGTACAAACGACCTTTTGGAACGGTTCGTAGTTGTTTCTTCTTGGTAACGGTATTTTTTTTCTGAGTTTGTGCCATGTTTTTCCCTAAACCTTATTTAGAGGCTTTTGCTGCCTCTAGCTTGGCTGCCATTTCTTTAGTCAGAGCACCAACAGTACGACGACCAGTTCTCTTGGTACGAGCGTTGGAACGAGTACGTTGACCTCTGGCTGGCAAACCAGCGATGTGTCTTAAACCGCGATAAGCTTTTATTCTTTTCAGACGGGTAATGTTATCGCTAACAATGCGTCGCAAATCACCTTCGACGGCAACTTTATCCAGAGCTCTCTGGATTCTGTTGATTTCATCAGCAGTTAAGTCACGAGCGCGTTTATTTGCGTCGATTCTTGTTTCATCGATAACTTTTTCGGAAATTTTTGGACCAACACCATAAATATAGCGCAAGGCTATAGATACTTTCTTGTGGTCTGGTATGTCGATTCCAGCTATACGCGGCATAATTACCCTTGACGTTGCTTGTGCTTGGGATTGTCACAAATCACGCGCAACACTCCTTTGCGTCTAATTAATTTGCAATTTTTGCAAAATTTCTTTAATGATGCTCTTACTTTCATAATTTAATAGGCCTGCAATATACCCCACCTTTTAAATATTTAAAAGGTGCAAAATGACGAGTTTTGGTATTTTTACTGCTCGGTTCTCTTGACCGAACGATAGGTTATCTTACATTTAGTAAGATCATATTTGGAAACATAGCCTTTAACCACGTCACCCGGCATCACACGGATGCGGAAAAGACGCATTTTACCAGCCAAAGTACCAAGCAACAAACGATCTTTCATCTGCTCAACTTCTGAGTCAGTGATCTTGACCCTGAACATAGTGTTGGGCAGACATTCCTCAATCACGCCCTCAATCTCGATACGATCGAGACGATCGGCTTTTTTTGAGGTTGTATCAACCTGTTTTCTAGCCTTAGCAGCACGCTTATGTTCTTGTACTTTTCCCATATATGATTGGACTGCTCCTCGGTTTCTCAAGTAACAGTCGTAATAACCCGATAATTATACCAAAAAAAGTCAAGAAAAGCAGAGGAAAACTCTAATCACTCTTTTGCTTGGGCCTCATCAGGCACAACCAGGCGTTTTTCAAGTGTAATTTCTGAAAACTTTACCGAGAAAACCAATTCCGTGGCCTTGAGAGCCTTAAGCCACTCTCCTTGCCAATAGGGGTCTACGCCTGGTTGAATGATAACGTAGATGATGTCTCCATCTTTGGAATTCTCTTCAGGATAACGCCAAGATCGTAGATAGTTCCAGGCATTGGGTGAGAGATAGGGTACGGTAAAGGGCTCGACTCGGTATTTTTCACCTTGACCATATCTATGAATAGCATCGACCACCCTCAGCTCATCGGGTAAGTTCATGCCAGTTACTCCAGAGATGTAATAGTAACCCTGGTTGGTTAAGACATTTTTGCTTGTTAGGATGGTGCTCATCATCAGGATTAACAACGGCAAGTACCTTGCTTGGCGGAACCAAACTGGTTTTTTGGTCGATGAGAATAGCTGAGCAATTAAAACAAGAAGCATAATTACACCAGCACTAGTGCCAATATAAAGCTGATGCAGGCCGAGTGACTGTGTAAACAAAAGATATGGTGTTGTCATGAAAACCCAAGAGAGCAAAAAAATCAAGCGAGGCCGTTCTCCTGCCTTCCAGACCAAAAAGACTATCGAACTTACAATCAAAAAGAGACTTATCGCGATCGCCACTATTGTAATTCCAGGCGAAAAGGTTCTTTCAACCAGTGCCAAAAGCATTTGTGAATAACCAACAAGAGAAGTGATAATACTAGGCTTGTAAACCATTTCACTGTTCTTACCGCTTAAAAACTCGAGCGTAGACGTCAGGGTAATCCAACTATTACGGACATTGAACAAGATATAAGGCAAGAAAACTAAACCAGCCGCGATCATTGCCACCAGCCATGACTTTAGTTTCGGCCAAGTGATAACTTTGGTTGTCACTAGAACTATTACTACCAGCGCATAACCAAAAAGCAAAACTATCTGAAACTGGGCAGCGAAAGCTGCAACTAGACCAAATAGTCCAAACCAGCTAACACGCGGCTGCTTGGCATAGCGCCATAACAACCAAAAACTCAACACAACCAATGGCAAAGCTGGATCATTAATCGTAATCCAGCGAGAGTAGGTAACAAAGTCAAAACTGACCATTGCCAATGCGCCCGCCACCAAGCCCCACCAACGAGACCGGAAAAAGTCTTTAGCAAACCAAAATACCAACAAAACCGCCAAAGAATTAATTATCGCCACAAAAACGGCCGCCCAAACCGGATTACCTCCACCCAACCAATAGGGAATGACCATCAGATAGTACCACCAACCACCTTGGAAAATGCCATCAATGTCGGTCTTGGTACCCACTAGACGAAAATCCTCTAGTCGAATAATGCTGCGAACGCGCTCAGCATCTAGACCTTGTTCAAAACCGAAGAAGAGAAATTGATCGATTTTATAAACGCGGATCAAAATCGAGATAACAAACAAGGCAAGTGGTACTACAACTTGCCAGGTTCTTTCCTGAGGAAACAAACGTTTAAATACATTTGATTTACTGTTTGACGGGATTGAACTTCCTGCTAAATGAGATTTTGTAGTGAAAAACTGGTTTATTTGAGAGAAAGGTTCTGTTTTCAAGTGAAGTAGTAGCTTAGATGAGGAAACAAACCTTGCAGCACTATAGAGCAGATTTGTAATAGAAATGTTGTTACGCAGGGAGTCAATTTTTGGGCTAGTCTTTTTCATATAATTAACTACGCTTAGCGCTTGTACGTTCAGTTCTGAAACTCTCAGTTCTAGCCTGCCCGAAAAATAATGACTTTAGTTTAATCCTAACATAAAGGAAAAAGGCATCCCAAACCGCTTTAATGATTACCTTAGGTGAGGCACCTGTAGGTTGGCCGAACTTTCTTTTATAGTGGTCAACTGGCAATTGCTGAAAACGCAGACCAAGTTTTTTGAGCTTATAAAGCAGTTCGCTGGTGGTAAAGGCACCGCTCGATTCTAGCTCGACCTTTTGAATTACTTTGGTCTTCATCAGTTTGAAAGCACAATCGATATCTCGCACATGCAAACGGAACAGTAAATCAACATAGAGTTTAAATAGGCGAGCATTAACAGAACGTAGAGCTCCTTCTGCACGATTAACACGATAACCAATAATGATCTGGTGTTTCTTGGTGTGAGGGATAAAAGTTGCCAACTGTTTTATGTCAAATTGTAAATCCGAGTCGGTAAAAAATGTCCAATCATACTTAGCCGCGTTAATACCAGACCGCAGAGCAGCTCCATAACCTCGGTTCTTGTCGTGGCTAATAACTCGCAGATGAGGATACCGAGCTTGGAGTTTGCGCGCCACCCTAAGACTACCATCACAGCTGCCATCATTGACAATTATTAGCTCATATTTATGCGCAACATGAGGAATAAATTCGCTTGCTCCGCCAATTAAAGTTGGCAAATTGGCTTCTTCGTTGTAGACGGGAAAAAAAACGCTCAGACTCGATAATTTTTCTTTGTTTGCTGGCATTTATAATCGCTTTCATTAAACTCAAGAACCATCAAACATCCATCAAACAAAAAGATGTTCCGTTGGCAGTTCTGGAAGTTTAACATAAAGTTTTTTGGCTTATGTTGACTTGATTTCCTGCAAAAAACAGTTCCTATTTAAAAAGGCTTTATTACGCAGAAAACCCATTAGGCAGACAAACGTCCTGCATTCTTTTTTAACACAAGAGACACCTAACTGGTAGCAGCAATTAGGCAAGCGGTGTATGATTAAATATCCTGCTAAAGATGATTTTGTAGTGAAAAACTGGTTTTGTGCGAGCAAAATCGCAGCCAAACTAGTTGGAATGACAAAAAAACCTGAGTAGTACTACCAAGCAGTTTTGTAGTAAGAATGTTACTTAGCAACAACTCTGCTTGGCTGACAAGCCAAAAAGATAAAAGCCATAGCAATATTTTTTCAAAAAAAGATCGAAATGCAACAAAATCCAAACAAAGTCATCAAGGCAGTTCTCATAACGCTAATTGCAATCTTGGCTATCTTTTTACGTTTCTACAAAGTTGGTCCCCAAATGGCTTTTACCTACGATCAAAGCCGAGACATGCTCGACCTGAGTAAAATCGCCTCTGGTAAACTCATGCTTACCGGTCCCACCACCGGCCTCCATGGCGTATTCCTGGGGCCATACTATTATTATGTTTTACTCCCAGGCTTTTTGCTAGGACAGGGTAGTCCAATCGTAGTTCAGTACTGGGAAACCGGCCTGCTAACACTTAGTTTAATTCTCGGATATCTTGTAATTAAGGAGCTGAGCAAAAAAGATTGGGTCAATATAACTGGCTTGTTTGTCTTGGCCGTGGTTCCTGGATCGCTGATCGAGGCTCGCATGCTCTGGAACCCATATTTAGCCGTACCAACACTTTTACTTAGTATTTGGCTACTCTTTAAAAGTCAAAAGAAAGCTTGGTTACTCATCCCTGCTATGTTTATTTTTGGCCTGAGCTGGCAAACTGAATTAGCTTATGCTGTTTTCCTGACACCCGCTTTTTTTTACTGGATCTTCAAGCATTCACCGATCTGGAAAAAAACCAGCCAATCACTTTATTCCTGGAAGCTGATCCTACTAGCTACGCTAGCCCTAGGTGCCACTTTGTTACCACAAGCCCTATTCGAGCTTAAACATGACTTCATAATGACTAAATCACTCCAGCGCGCCCTCCAAGAGACAACTCAAGAGGTCGGTCTAGTTGACGTATGGCAAAGGCGTCCCACAGAAATGGCCGGCACACTCAAAAACCGTTTGTTTGGCCAAGATCAGGATTGGTTGGGAAGTAGTTTATTTATCTTAACTTTACTTTTCTCAACCTGGACTCTGGCACAAAAATCACAAACTAACAGAGAAAAATTCGTCGGCCTACTAACAATTTTGCCGATTGCTGCCATGATGATCCAGACAGCTAACGGCGGCAATTATTTCGAATATTACCTGGCTCCCCATTACCTAATGTTCGTTTTGCTGCTGGTTATTTGGCTGAATAAAATATCTGGCAAAAAACAGCAAGTTTTTAGTCTTGCAGTCGTCTCTTTATACGGCATGATTGCCCTACATCAAGCCATCAACATCCAGCGGGATCAATATCTGTTTAATATCTCACATCAGATCAAAGCCTTGCTCTATGCCCGTCAACACCGTACCACCGATAATTATGCCATCGAGGTCTTTGTGCCCAACCTTCAACCTCAGAACTATCAATATCTCAACTACTGGCTGGCAAAGTCCGGCCAAACCACGGCGGCTGATTTTTTCCGTGACGGCCACCACCAGGAGTACTTTTTAATGTGGGAACCGGCTGCGGCAGGCGGGAGCGAGCTGGCCTACAAAGAATGGCGTCAGCGCCATACAACCGATGCCACCTGCCGGTTCGAGCATCAACAGGGCATCATCAGCATTGAGCGCTGTCAAAAAAACTAAGCTTCACAGAAATGAAATCTCTCCACACTCTCAAGAATCGAGGTCTTTGGTCACTGGTCTGATATCTTTTATCTCATCTGCCAGCTCTAACCACCTAACCAACATAATACTAAACAGAATCCAGCGAAGATTTATCAGGATGACGTGCAAATGTATCAAACTAAATAAGTCTGTGTCAGGCCAACCAGTCATAGACATAACGATGATTAAGGCCGATGGCAGTAGAAACGACAGTTGTTGACGAATATCTTTAAAAGGATAAAGCGCTAGAAGAGGTAACAACCACAATAAAAATGGAGTAGAAAGCACTTTACCACTCAGCATAAAAATCAAGAAGAATAAAATCGTCAAGTAAACCGCCAGCCATGACTTGTGACTGGCGCTAAATTGACGATATTTGAAAATCAAAAAACTAGCATACAGCAAGAAAAATGCGATCGAAACTGGAAAGATGGTCTCTATAGCTGAGAGAAATTGCTGGCTAACCGGACCAACAATGTCATAATTCTTAAAGCGTTCAACTATTTTTTCACTCTCCGAAAACTCATTAATAAGTCTCACCATCGAGCCGGCCGCCGAGTCTATCTGCAGGCCTCGACCCTGGTGATAAACCAAGCTAACTTGCAACGACGAACGGAAGTAAAACAAGGGTAGACCCCAAACCAACAACAGGGCAGTCATGGCCAACAAACCAGGTTTAATACCGGTCAAAAATACCGATCGCAACTGCGAACAATTTGTCTTGATGTTTGAGCTGATGTTGGCAATCAGTGACTTGTTTTTGGCGAAAAAAAAACTTAACTTGCTCAAATCAAACTCCAGAAGTGCGTAAACAAATCCGAGCGGAGCATTAATATATTTTAAAGCCACTGCTAAAAAGTAGCCCAACCAAGAAAGCAATTTTGATAATCCTTCGCGCCTAATTAATAGTGGCGCTACCAAACCCATGGTTATAGCGGCGACAAAGCTCAAGTCCATAGTATCGTAAATAAAGTGATGGGCTTTACTGGTCACGAAGATATAATAAATTAGCGAAACAAGCTGTAATCTGCTAATTTTTTGATATTTTTTGAGCACCCTCCAGATCAGAGCAAAAAGTCCAAAATCGATCAACAACAATTGCAAGCGATATGCCTGTAAATACGAAAGGTGGATTGGCGTCTCATAGGTATATTTGTCAACCAAATGTGGCACGAAAAATAAAGGAATCGTGGCAGGTGGATACTCATACCAGTGTTTTAGATAAGGCGTCTCCCCGCTAGCCCACAAGTGCGCATAAGGCATATAACTATAAATAATCTCGGTAAAAGCCAAAGGACGGAAAACCCAGACAAACAAACGTGACAACAGATACAAGCCAATAACTAACAGGGTGATTTTTTTACTCATGAATTATTCGCCGAGTTTTTGCACAATTTCGTTGAAAACTCCCTCGACCGATTGTTCACCATCGACCTTAATCAAGCGACCGCGATCTTCGTAATACTTTAAGACCTCGACGGTTTTCTCGTGAAAAAGTTCAATGCGCTTGCGAATAGCCTGAAGGGTCTCATCTTCTCTGCTATCACTTCGACCCGAAATCCTCCAAAGAGCTTCCTTATCCGAAACATCGATAAAAACAACTTTCTCGGTTCCGTCAGTGAAAACTTCAGCTTGAGCAACGGTGCGTGGAAAACCATCAATGATGAAACCATTTTTGTATTCTGGCTTCTTGAGATACTCCATCACAATCTCAACGGTTGTTTCATCAGGCACTAAGAAACCAGCATTGAGAGTTTCCTTTAACCAACGACCTAACTTTGATTTGCTTTTTGCCATTTCTCGGAAAATATGACCAGAGGATAAGTAAGGCACATTGTACTTGGCCGACAACATATTTCCTTGAGTTGATTTACCTGCTCCTTGGATACCGATTAAAACTATTTTCATAATTTTTCAGATTTTGTTAGACCTGCAATGAATTAGTATTTTTTTTCCAAATAGTTAATTCGTGCTACAGAGTCATTAATTTTTATTAACCAAAAGCAAAGCGCCCCTGGATCCTACCCTGGCGCTCAAACTACGAATATTTCTCGTAATCTTGACCTACTAACGAACTTTCAACCTGTTTAGTTGTCTCCAGGATTACAGAAACAACAATTAGAACACTGGTACCACCGATAGCTAAAGATTGAACACCAGTAAAAACCTGAGCCAAAGACGGCAAAATTGCAATTAAACCTAAGAAAACCGCGCCCACAAAGGTGATGCGGGTCACTACGTACTCCAAAAACTTTTTGGTTGGACCGCCTGGACGAATGCCAGGAATGAAAGCACCACCTTTTTTCAACTCCTCGGAGAAGTCTCCGGCATTGAAAAATATTAGCGCCGAAAAGTAAGTAAAACAAAAAACAACCAAGAAATAAACCAACATATAGATTGGTGAGGTAGTAGTAAACCACACCCCTAACTGCTGGCCCCAATAAACAAGACTCTCATTATTGCTGGAAATAATCAAACGAGAAAGAAAAGAAGGCACCATCATAATGGAAACAGCAAAGATAATCGGCATAACACCAGCAACGTTAACTTTAATCGGCAAATGGCTACTTTGACCGCCGTAAGAACGACTACCACGGGTGCGCTTGGCATATTGAATGGTGATCTTGCGCACGGCCTCAGTAACAAACACTATCAAACTGATCACAGCAATAAAAACGACGGCGAACGTTAACAAGACCGTTGTTTGCTGACTGCTCACCACTGAAGCTGTTTGTAACAAAACAGTTGGCAATTGGCTGACAATACCAGCTAATAGAATGATTGAAATACCATTACCTATTCCGAACTCGCTGATCAACTCTCCCAACCACATCATAATCATTGATCCTGCCACCAATGAAGTAATAACCGCCACCAATGTTAAAGGAGCAGCATCTTTTAATAAACTTTGTGACTGTAACAAAGTAATTATTGAGATACTTTGCACAATAGCAAGCGGCACCGATAATAAACGAGTGTATTGGTTGAGTTTGGCCCGCTCTGATTCGCCTTCTTTTTGCATCTCCTTAATCTTAGGAATAACCATACCTGCCAGCTGCATGATGATCGAGGCAGTGATGTAGGGGTTAATGCCAACCGCCACCACACTGAAATTTGATAAAGTGCCACCAGCAAAAACGTTGAGCAAGTTGAGAAATTGACTCTGAGCGATGATTTGCTCAAGCCGAGCTATGTCTACCGCCGGGACTGGGATGTGAGCTAGTAAACGGAAAATGGCAAAAACTGCTGCGGTAAAAATGAACTTGTTGCGAAGCTCTCGGTTGGAGAAAATACGACTAACTTTGTCGATTATTTTATTTAACACGATCGTTTTTATTCCGCTTATTCTGCCCGCTATTTAAAAAGGTAGGTTGCTTATTACTCGATGGAACCACCGAGTTTTTCAATAACCTCGCGAGCACCTTTGGTGACTTTCAAACCTTTAACTACGATCTTTTTGGTAAGTTCACCACTTTTTACAAGTTTGGCATCTCTAAAACCTGGAGCAATGATCTTGTTGAGTTTGAGACTCTCAAGTGAAACTACTCCGTCATCAAGTTTTCGTAAATCGTTGAAAGTGATTTGAGCAATTCTGTTGAGTGAGTTAAAACGAGCCTTACCCCTGATCATTGGCATTCTTTTGATGATTGGGAGCTGGCCACCTTCAAACCATAAGGGCACTTTGCTACCAACACGAGATTTCTGACCCTTTTGACCACGAGAAGAGGTGTGTCCACCCTTGCCCGAGCCATAACCACGGCCAATTCGCTTGGCGCTTTTGCTGGTGATTTTAATCAATTGACTAATTAATGACATTTGATTTCCAATAGTAATAATTACTTGCTTTTAACAACCTTTTTCGCCGGTTGCTTCCCATCTTGAGTTTTCTTAGACACAGCCTTGGGTTGCTGCATAGATTTTGCATCAGTCTTGACCTGCTTTGAAGCAGATTTGTTGGCTTTAGCCTGCTCTTGAAGTTGCTCGAGTTTCTTTTTCTCTTCCAGTTCGATATCAGCTATCGAACGAAGTTTGATACCACGAACTTTTACAATGTCGCTGATCTGGCTTAGGGCCTCGAAGGTAGCGTAAACGCTCGACGCTTGATTTTGGCTACCCAAAATCTTACTAGAAATGTCTCGCACTCCTGCAGCCTCGACCACTGCGCGCACTGGGCCTCCAGCAATAACACCGGATCCCTTAGGGGCTGGTTTCAGCATCACAATACCGGCACCCTTTTTCACAGTAACAGCAAAAGGAATGGTGGTACCGTTCATTGGTAAGTTGATCATCTCTCTCTTGGCTTTTTTAATGCCTTTGCGAATAGCAGAAACAACATCGCTGGCTTTACCCAAGCCAACACCAACCTTACCCTTTTTATCACCCACGACCATCAAAACCGAGAAACCCATTTTATTTCCACCTTTGGTCTTCTTGGAGACGCGGGAAATTTGGATAACTCTCTCCTCGTATTCGTTGTTTTGTGGTTGTTCCGATGTATGCTGTGCCATATTTGTATCTAGCTAACTAAACGTTAAGACCAGCCTTTCTCATGGTTTCGGCAACTGCCTTAACACGACCGTGGTATCTATAATGACCGCGATCAAAAACTAATGCTTTGATTTTTAACTCTTTAAGTGAAGTGGCAACTGACTCAGCCACTTTGATTGCTCTCTCGGTTTTGTTACCTGTGAACTTCCCTTTTGTGGAGTTGTCGGCCAAACCAACTAGAGTTTTCCCCAAATCATCATTAATAACTTGAAGGGAGATGTGCATGTTTGACCTAAAAACAGTCAAGCGAGGTCGTTCGGCAGTTCCAAACAATTTTTTTCGGATTCTTGCCTGACGTCTCTCTGAAATGGTTTTGTTGTGTTGAATCTTTGACATCTTTGACCTAATTAAACTATGCAGCCGTCTTACCTGGCTTAATCTTGATATATTCGTTCTCGTATCTTATTCCCTTACCCTTATATGGCTCGGGTGATCTGATCTCACGAATATCGGAGGCAACTTGACCAACCAATTGCTTGTCAATACCCTCGACATTGATGGTGTCATTGCCCTCAACTTTAAAAGTTACGCCAGCAACTGCTTGGACCTCAACTGGATGTGAATAACCAACCGAGATAGTTAACCCAGTGCCCTTAACGGCCACGCGATAACCAGTACCGACTAATTTTAAAGTCTTCTTGAAACCAGCACTCACACCCTCGATGTTGTTGGCCAACATACTGCGGACTAATCCATGGTTGGCTCGGGTTTGCAGGTTGTCATTCGCTCTAAGAACCCTGACCATCTCAGCTTCTACCTCGACACTAACACCCTTAGGTAACTGCAAAGACAACTCGCCCTTTGGGCCTTTTGTCTTGATTTCATTTCCCACAACGCTAACTGTAACGCCGCTGGGAATGCTGATGGGTTTTTTACCGATTCTTGACATATTATTTTTACCAAATTTGACAAACTACCTCGCCACCGAGTTTCTGTTGACGGGCCTGTTTGCCGGTCATTAAACCCTTGCTGGTCGAGACGATTGTAAGGCCATACCCGTTTAAAGTTGCAGGTAGCTTATCGGCCTTGGCGTAGAGTCTACGACCCGGCTTCGAAACTCGTTTCACATCGGTGATGGCTGGCGTTTTGCCAATATATTTTAATGTAATACTTAGATCTGATTGTGGTTTTTTCTCTAGTACCTCAACGGCTTCGATGTATTGTCCCTCAACCAAAATATCTGCAATAGCATTTCTCATCTTTGAATGAGGCATTACCACTGCCTTATGGCGTGACAAGACCGCATTCTTGATTCTGATGATCATGTCGGCAATTGGATCTGTCATATTATTTGCTTGCCTTAACTACACCTGGTAGTTCACCTCTAACTGCTAATTCTCTAAATGTTATACGGCTTAGACCGAAGTAACGCATGTATCCTCTCGGACGACCGGTTATTTTACAACGGTTTTCACCTCTGGTCGACACCCGATTTACTTTTCTCTCACCAGAGAGAACGAGTTGCTCGCGTTTAGCCAGTAGTTTTTTTGATTTGGCAATCTTGGATTTTTTTGCCATAACTCTATTCTTCCTTCTCAAACGGCATGCCCATTAACTCCAGCATGCGTTCGCATTCTTTGTCGTTTTTCTGTGAGGTTGTAATCACAACCTGCAGACCTCGGATACGGTCAATTTTATCAAATTCAATCTCTGCAAAAGCGATTTGCTCTTCGATACCTAGGCTGTAATTACCATGACCATCAAAAGCTTTGCGCGATACACCGCGGAAATCTTTAACACGTGGCAAGGTAATGGAAATCAATCTGTCCAAAAACTCCCACATCGAATCACCGCGCAGAGTTACCATCACGCCCATTGGATCACCCTGGCGTAACTTAAAATTTGCGATGGATTTCTTAGCGTGAGTTATTTGAGGATGCTGACCTGTGATTGACCTGAACTGTTCCACGATCACGGGCATTAGTCGTTCACGAGCGCGAGGATCCTGAGGATCGGTCACACCCATATTGACCACAACTTTTAAGATTCTGGTTGCCTCAAAAGGATTCTTGTGGCCGAACTCTTTCATGAGTACGGGCAAAACCTCTTGCTGGTATTTCTGTTTCAAACGATTCATATTATTTCTCTTGTTTCTTGGTTGGTGCTGGAACTGGTGATCCAGTCTTTTTAAAAACACGTTCTTTCTTGCCGTCCTTGGTCATTTTGTAACCAACGCGGTCTGGTTGATCTTTTTCGTTCAAAATGGCAACCTTAGCGGTTGACATTGGTCGGGCCTTGCGAAGTTTCTCGCCCGATCTCTCACCCTGAGGCTTGACGTGTCGGGTGTACATATTGACATCCTCGACAACAATTTTGTCTTCTTTTGGTAAAACGGCAACAACTTGACCTTTTTTACCTTTATCTTTACCAGCGGTGACTAAAACTTTATCTCCGACTTGTAATTTCATAATACCTCCGGAGCTAAGCTAGCAATCTTTGCAAAGCCTTTTTCTTTAACTTCTCTAGCAATTGGCCCAAAAACACGGGTTCCAACTGGAGCTGGATTGTTGCGGGCCTCAATGATGACTGCAGCGTTTTCATCAAAGCGAATGTACTCGCCAGAGGCACGTCTCTTCTCTTTGACTGTTCTGACGATCACAGCCCTAACCTTGCTGCCTTTTTTGACGGTTCCGTTAGCATCAGCATCGATAACCGAAGCGATAACCACATCTCCAACATAACCAATCTTACGTCCAGAACCACCATATACCATGATAGTTCTAAGTTTCTTGGCGCCGCTGTTGTCGGCAACTTGTAGTACAGTTCTTAGTTGTATCATCTCTTATTTACTTTCAACTTTAGCTACGACCTTAAAATGCTTGCTAGCACTCATTGGTCTGATTCCGACAATAGTGACTTCATCACCGACCTTGACATCAAGA
Organism: Patescibacteria group bacterium; assembly: GCA_049322575.1. Taxonomy (GTDB): domain Bacteria; phylum Patescibacteriota; class Microgenomatia; order UBA1400; family PJMF01; genus JBMORQ01. Next base: position 26,262 of record JBMORQ010000019.1, on the reverse strand, counting down.
TTCTCCAAATGACAAGAATATGTCTTAGATCTCTTGACGAACTTCTGATAAATCGGATGCTGCCAGCGTCGAGCTATCTCAACAACTGCAGTTTTCTGATTTTTAAGTGATTTAATGACGCCTTGCATGGTTTTCATAAACTGCCTCTATTTCTTTGGCTCCTCAACTGCAACTTCGGTTAGTTCCAGTTCTCGGATTGCGGTCTTGATTCGAGCAACGTCATCGGCCAAACGAGCAACCTTACTAGGATTGGCAAGTTTACCGACTTTTCTCTCCAGACGAGCGACTACTAACTCCTGCTCAATTTTCTGCAAATCTTGCTTAAGTTCGCTGACCTTTTTTTCGTGTAGTGCTTTAATATCTTTGATTTTCATTATTGTCCATTATTTACTGATCATTGTCGTCTTGATTGACAATTTGTGGGCTGCTTTCTTAAAAGCATCCTTTGCGATTTCTTCTGTCACGCCGCCCAACTCAAACAAAACATGACCTGGTCTAACCACAGCAACGTGCTTGTTAATGTTACCTTTACCAGATCCCATCTTAACTCCAACTGGCTTAAGGGTAACTGGCTTATGAGGGAATACCCTCACCCAATACTTACCACTCCTCTTGGTTGCGTAAGTAATCTTCTTACGAGCAGCTTCGATCTCCTGGCCTGTTATCCAGCCACTACTTAAGGCCTTCAAACCGAACTCGCCAAAATTAACCTCAGTGCCGCGACTAGCAACACCTTTGTTCTTACCACGAAACTGCTTGCGGTATTTAGCTTTTCTTGGTTGTAACATGGCTAGACTACCTCTCCCTTGTAAATCCAGACTTTAATACCGACATAACCCGATCGGGTGGCTGCCGGTGCTTCGAAATAATCAATATTCGCTCTTAAGGTCTGAGTCGGCACGCTGCCTAGGAAGTATTTCTCACTACGTCCAATCTCGGCGCCACCAACGCGACCAGAAAGTTGAATTTTAACACCTTTTGCGCCAGCTGCCATCACCTTTTCCAAGGCTTGTGTAACTGCACGACGATGTGGATAACGACCAATTAACTGGCTGATAATTCTATCCGCCACCAAACGGGCGCTTAGATCAGGATTCTTGACTTCCTCGACTTTTAATTCCACCCTCACCAAATCACGCTTAACTTTATTTTTGTTCAAGATTTTTTCAACATCGTTCTTGATCAGCTCAAGGTTAGAACCACCTTTACCGATAACCACACCAGGTCGAGAAACAACTAAGGTCACTTTAACTTTAGTTAAGGAGCGTTCAATGTTGACCTGCACCAAGCCAGCGTTGGACAATTTGCGGTGCAAGTAACCACGCAAGTTATAATCTTCAAGAACTTGCTTGGCATACTCAGCTGGTTTAGCAAACCATCTGGATTTCCAGGTGAAAATGCCTCCTAATCTATAGCCGGTTGGATTTACTTTTTGTCCCATGTTTACTTTTTGCTTTTGGCAACAACTTTTGCTGCTGCTTTTTTAACTTCTTTTTTTACCGGGGCCTTAACAGCCTCAGCTTTTTTTGTATCTTTTACCTCTTCTTTTGACTCTGACTTAGCAACTGGTTTACCTATCTCCTTGGTCTCCAAAGCAACCTTGACATGGCAGGTTCTCTTGATAATAGAGTGAGCACGACCGCGGCTAACAGCATTGAAGCGCTTATAGCGAGGCCCCTCGGTCACCAATATATTGTTAATAGTCAATTCATCAAAGTTTAGATTATGATTATGCTGAGCATTGGCAATAGCCTGGCGCATGACTTTCATTACCACGACCGAAGAGCGACGCTCCATCACAGCCAACTGCCTGAGAGCTGCTTCAACTGACATTTTCTTGACTGCGTTAGCCACTAAACGGACTTTGCGCGGTGCTTGTCTGGTAGTTTTTTGTTCTGCGATAATTTGCATTTTTTCTTAACTATGTCTTAGATGTAATTCTCTTCACAACCTTACCATGACCTCTAAAGGTACGAGTTGGGGCAAACTCACCGAGTTTGTGGCCGACCATAGCTTCGGTCGCAAAAACTTCAATGAAGTTTTTACCCTGATGAACCATAAAAGTATGACCCACAAAATCAGGAGAAACCGTGCAAGCACGACTCCAGGTTTTAATCGGAGATTTATCCCCCGATTGCTTTTGCTTCAAAACTTTGTTTAAAAGTTTTGGATCGATGTATGGTCCTTTTTTTGAACTTCTGCTCATAATATTCTTTATTTAGTCCTACGATCTTTTACAATCCATTTTGTGCTCTTGCGAACATCTCGTGTTTTCTTGCCAGGAGCAGCTATCTTGCCCCAAGGAGTCTTAGGATATTTGAGACCAACTCCTGAGCGACCCTCACCACCACCGTGAGGGTGAGTGTTGGGATGTTGAGCAGTACCGCGAACTGATGGACGAATACCCATCAACCTACGGGTTCCTGCCTTACCAATCTTACGATTTTTCCATTCCTGGTTTCCAACCTGGCCGATTGTAGCTAAACACTCGGCATTTATCAATCGGTGCTCTTTGGAAGGAAGTTGTACAGTAACATATTTTCCTTCTTTTGCCTGAACCAAGGCTGCATTCCCTGCGCCTCTAACCATCTGAGCTCCGTGACCCTTTTTCATCTCGATATTATGAATCGAAACACCGATTGGAACATTTTTCAAAGGCATAGCGTTGCCAACCTTTGGATCTACGTCCGGACCAGAGATAACCGTGTTACCGACCTCAAGTCCAGATGGACAAATCATGTAACGTTTATCTCCATCCTTGTAGTAAATCAAAGCAACATTTGCTCCACGAGTCGGATCATACTCGATACGCTTAACGACTCCTGGCACACCAAATTTGTCTCTTTTCCAATCAATAATTCTCAGGCGTTTCTTAACACCACCGCCTCTGTGACGAACGGTAATGTGACCTTTATAACCACGACCTTGACGTTTGACATGGCCACCACGAAGCAAAGATTTCTCTGGGGCACCAGAGTGAAGTTCACTTCGGTCTATAGCCACTCGATGACGAGTTCCGGCAGTGGTTGGTTTAGTGACTTTTAACATGGCTTATGACTCTCCTCCAATATCAAAAAGCTTGATTGATTGGCCTTTTTGCAGTTTAACCAACGCCTTCTTAGTTTTGGCGCTGATAACCTGCATCCTCTTACGACCGGTTGCCTTCTTAACCCTAGGCCTCATAACGGTATTGACATCAACAACATTGACCTTGTACAAAACCTCAACAGCCTCTTTAACTTGGTCCTTGGTAGCAGAGCGATCAACCTCAAAAACATAAACATTCTCGCTGTTGGCAAGTTGTAATGATTTCTCGGTAATGACTGGTCGTTTAATGATCTGTAAGTTCATGATTATTTAGCCTTTTTAACTGATTTGGCCGTTGTTTTCTTAACTTCTTTCTTGGCTGTTTTGGCAGCTGCTTTTTTAGCTGGTTTTTTCTCAACTTTTTTAGCAACAAACATTGCAACCTCATCCGATTGTGAAACAGTTGGCTTAGCGTTAACTTTACCCAACAAACGATCCTCCAATACTGTCAAAGCATCCTTGGCAATAATGATTCTGTCAGCATAGACTACTTCTAAGAGGCTAACCCTAGAGGCAGTCATAACCAATACTGTTTCAATATTGCGTAAAGCTCTGACGACGTTAGGAACGGTTTTGGGCAAAATCACTAGCACTCTCTTAGAACCACCAGTCAAACCCTTGACCAACTTGGCAGCGACGGCTGTCTTGGCTCGCAATTCTCCAATTTCTTCTGAAACCACGATGCTGCCGGCTTGAGCAGACAAAGCCAATCTCATGGCCAATCTGCGAACAGCAACCGACAAACTTAGCTTCCAGTTCTCTAAGCCGGTTGGGCCGTGGGAAACACCACCACCAACAAAAATGTTTGGAGTTCTCGCACCATGACGAGCATTACCTGTACCTTTTTGCTTAAACCATTTTTTCTTTGAACGGTTTATTTCTGAACGGGTCTTAGTCTTGCTTGTACCCTGGCGTTGGTTAGCCAAATAAACGCGAACTGCCTGAGACAGGACAATCTTGTTAGGTTTAGCAGCAAAGACCTCGTCGCTAACAGTAACGGTACTATTTGTGCTGGTAGTTGAGACTAAATTTAACTTCATTTTATTTATCTTGATTCTCTTTAACTGACTTTTCTTGGTTTTCTTGGTTATTAGCTTCGGCTTGGACTTCCACATCTGAGACAGCCTCGACCTTCAGCTCTTCTTTAATACCAGAGTTAACTTTGTCCAGCTCAACCTCTTTAGTACGTCCAGTTTTACTGATCTTAACTACAGAAGAGTTTGAGCCAGGAATTGGGCCACTAAGCCAAATTTCTTTATTGGTGCTGTCTACGTGTAAAACTGTAATTCCTGAAACAGTCATGAGTTCATCACCATAATGACCAGGCATACGTTTGCCTTTCCAGACACGTCCTGGGGTAGTGCGGCACCCGATAGCACCAACAGCTCTAGTTCTATCTGACTGACCATGAGTCCTAGGACCACCCTTAAAACCATAGCGCTTAACGGCACCAGCAAAACCACGACCCTTGCTGCGACCCTGAACTTCAACAACGTCGCCAACTTGGAAAACTTGGTCAACACTAACAGTTGAGCCCACGGACAGAGCTTCGTCGGCAGCTGCCAAACGGACTCCTCGAACTTGGCTCACACCAAAAGAAAAACCACTCTTCTGAATCTTTTCTCTGAGTGGTTTATTAACATTTTTGAGTTTTTTCTTGCCGTAACCAACTTCCAAAATAGTACATGGAAACTTGGTTAAGTTCTTGGAGTTTTTATCTGTGACATTTACTACCGAACTTCCAACAATAGCGTTATCAGCAACGCGACATTTGGTAACAGCCACACGCTTGCCGTCCTTGAGCCAAGCTTGTGTCATGTTGAGTTTGGTAGCAAATAGTGTATCTAACATTACTCGATTGCAAATCTAATATGATTTGTTCCTGTTTTTGACTTGATCGTATATTTATTATTATTTTTTGCAGCCTTAAAACCATAACTGCTAATTTTTACTTTACATCTTTATCTGAATATCAACACCTGCCGGTAATTCCAAGTTCATCAATGAGTCAACAGTTTTGCTAGTTGGATTGATAATATCAACCAACCTCTTGTATGTTCTGATTTCGTAATGCTCTTGAGCATTTTTATCAGTGTGAGGTGAAGACAAAACAGTAAATGCCTTGTGATGAGTTGGTAGGGGCACTGGCCCAACAACTTTAGCACCTGTTGACAAAGCTGTTTGCAAAATCTTGCGGCTAGCTTCGTCTGCTACACGATGATCGTAAGACTTGAGTCTTACGCGAATTTTATATAAGCCTTGTGTAGCGTTTGTCTTTTTCACCATGTTTGTCATTTTGTTAAGTTACTTTTCTATATACATCTATGTCTTTTTTTGTCGATTTAGCTCGTCAAAAAAATTCATAGGGCGTGATTATATACGATATTTTTTAGACTGTACAGCCCTGGATTTGAGCAATTTTACGAAAATCCAAGTTAATTTATTAGACTTCCAGCCAAATAACATTCCTAATACAAATTTTATTTCGCTACAAGTCTATTGTTCTTAACAATCAGCTTGTCAAGATTTTTTTTAAGATCATCGGTTCAAATTAAAAGCCCGCCGCGTTTCCGCGGCGGGCCCATTCACTAAACTAAGAGTTACTCAATAATCTTTGTAATAGCACCGGCTCCAACAGTTAAGCCACCTTCGCGAATAGCGAAACGCAAACCTTCATTTAAGGCCACTGGGGCTATCAGCTCAACAGTCATCTTGGCGTTGTCGCCAGGCATAACCATCTCAACACCCTCTGGAAGTTTGATCTCGCCGGTTACGTCTGTGGTTCTAATGTAGAACTGTGGTTTGTAACCAGTGAAGAATGGTTTGTGACGACCACCTTCTTCTTTCTTCAAGATGTAAACCTCAGCCTCAAATTTGGTGTGAGGGGTAGCAGTGCCTGGTTTAACAATAACTTGACCACGTTCGATGTCTTCTTTGTTGATACCGCGGAGTAAGATACCGACGTTATCACCGGCCTGACCCTGATCCAGCAATTTGCGGAACATTTCAACACCAGTAACAGTACTCTTGGCAGATTTCTTAAAGCCAACGATTTCAACGTCATCACCAACTTTGATCACGCCTGTAGCGATACGACCGGTGGCAACTGTTCCACGACCCTTGATGGAGAAAACGTCCTCAACTGGCATCAAGAAAGGTTTGTCCAAATCGCGGACTGGTTCTGGGATGTACTCGTCGACCTGTTTCATCAATTCGTAAACTTGATCTTGAGCTGCAGCGTCACCTTCCAATGCCTTGAGAGCTGAAACGCGGACAACTGGAGCGCTGTCACCGTCAAAACCGTATTTGGTCAAGAGCTCACGAACTTCCATCTCAACGAGATCGAGCAATTCGGCGTCGTCGACCATATCGCATTTGTTCAAAGCGACAACCAATTTTGGCACGTTAACTTGTTTGGCCAAGAGGATGTGCTCACGGGTTTGTGGCATTGGACCATCGGTAGCGGCCACAACCAAGATAGCACCGTCCATTTGAGCGGCACCGGTGATCATGTTCTTGATGTAGTCAGCATGACCTGGGGCGTCAATGTGAGCATAGTGACGTTTCTCTGTTTCGTACTCAATGTGAGAGATGTTAATGGTAACACCACGAGCTGCTTCTTCTGGAGCGTTATCAATATCGAGGTATTTCATACCCTTGTTGATAGAACCACCAACTTTGCTAACCAAAGTTTGAGTGATGGCAGCACTAAGGGTTGTCTTACCATGATCAACGTGGCCAATGGTACCAATATTAACGTGAGGCTTGTTGCGAACAAATTTTTGTGAGTCCGACATATTTTTTCTCCTATTAATTACTAAATTACTACTAACTAACTTTTATATTAACCAGACATTCCCTGGCCTAATCCGAAGATTAGCGCCTAACGATGGGAAATGCCCTTTCTCTCTTCAACAATCTTCTGAGTAATATTATTCGGAACAATGTCATAGTGGCTGGGCAGCATCACACTATTAGCGCGTCCCTGGGACATACTTCTCAAGATTGTAACATAGCCTTGCATCTCTGCCAACGGCACTATAGCGGTAATAATTACCACACTACCACGGTTGGTAGTACCCTGAATTTGAGCTCTGCGGCCACCTAAATCGCCAATTACGTCACCCATGAATTCTTCTGGGGTTGTGACCTCAACTTTCATAATTGGCTCAAGTAGAACCATGTCGGCCTTCTGTACAGCCTCGCGCAAGCCCAGAGAACCGGCCATTTTAAAGGAAAGTTCGCTGGAGTCAACATCGTGGTAGGAACCGTCGTAAACAGTCACTTTAAGGTCACTCATGGGGTATCCTGCTAGGAAGCCTCGTTCAAGCGACTCTTTTACACCTTTATTGATTGGTTCGATGAATTCCTTGGGGATAACACCACCGGTAATGGCATTAACGAACTCGTAACCAGCTCCACGATCCATAGGTTCAATCTTGAGTAAACAGTGACCATACTGACCACGACCACCAGTCTGTTTGATGTATTTACCCTCACCCTCAGCATATTTCGTGATGGTCTCACGATATGCGACCTGAGGTTTACCTACATCGGCGTCGACTTTAAACTCTCTTTTCATACGATCAACCAGGATGTCGAGGTGAAGTTCACCCATACCACCGATAATGGTTTGTCCTGTCTCTTGGTCAACTTTAATCTCGAAGGTTGGATCTTCCTCGCTAAGTTTGGCCAAAGCCAAGCCCATTTTTTCTTGATCTGATTTTGTCTTGGGCTCGATCGCCAAATAGATTACTGGTTCAGCAAAAGTAATGCCCTCAAGGATGATGGGAGCGTCTTGATCACAAAGTGTATGTCCAGTTTTAGTGCTCTTCAAACCGATAATGGCCACGATTTCTCCGGCACGTGCTTCCTCGATTTCCTCGCGTTTGTTGGCGTGCATCAAAAGCAGACGACCAATTCGTTCTTTCTGATCAGAGTTTGAGTTGTAAATATAACTTCCAGCCTTAAGGACACCTGAATAAACGCGGAAATATGTTAGTTTACCGACGTGGGGATCAGTTTGGATTTTGAAAGCAAGGCCAGCCAACTTCTCATCTGGGACTAATTTGCGTTCAACCTCTTCTCCTGTTTTGGGATTAGTACCTTTAATGTGATCGATGTCAACCGGAGAGGGTAAATACTCAACAACAGCGTCAAGTAATACTTGGATACCGGTATTTTTAAGAGATGAGCCAGCAAAAACTGGCACAAGTTTGTAGGCAATTACAGCACGACGCAAAGCAATCTTCAAATCGTTGAGAGCAATTTCTTCTTCGTTGAGGAACTTTTCCATTAGCTCGTCATCGGTTTCAGCAATTGCTTCAACCAATTGTGCACGACGCAACTCAACTTGTTCTTTGTACTCCTCTGGGATTTCCTTGATTTCTGGCTCGGTGTCGGCCTCATGATCTTTCCAAAACAAAGCCCTGCGCTCAAGTAGTTGGATTACTCCCTGGAACTGATTCTCCGAGCCCATCGGCAACACCATGGGGGCTGGCTTTACACCAAATTTGACACGGATATCTTCTACAGTTGCCAAGAAATCAGCACCTAATTTATCCATTTTGTTGACGAAGCAGATTCTGGGAACGTTATATTTATCTGCCTGGCGCCAAACAGTCTCAGATTGTGATTGCACACCCTCTGAAGCATCCAAAACTGTGATGCCTCCATCCAAAACACGCAATGAACGCTCAACTTCTGCCGTAAAATCAACGTGCCCAGGAGTATCAATGATGTTGAAGCGATATTCTTCCTGAGAAAGGTGACTTTCAAAATATGGAGTCCAGAAAGCAGTGGTTGCAGCCGAGACAATGGTAATACCACGCTCTTGCTCTTGAGCCATCCAGTCCATAGTGGCCGCACCCTCATGAACTTCACCGATCTTATAGGTTCTACCGGTGTAGAAGAGAATACGCTCCGTAGTGGTGGTCTTACCGGCATCAATGTGAGCGATAATACCGATGTTACGCACTCTTTTTAAAGGGACTCGTTTGTTGGCAGATGTATCTGACATAGTTTTAGCTTTTTACTTTCAAATAAATAAATTAGTTATCTATTAACATAAGACCATGGTAGACGGCTCTTTGCCGATCTAGATAACTCCCAAATATCAACAAAAGTTTTTACCACCTAAAATGGGCAAAAGCCTTGTTGGACTCAGCCATACGATGTGAAGTATCTCGCTTCTCGATTGCTCCACCTTGGTTCTGAGAGGCATCTAAGATCTCTGCTGCTAACTTCTCGGAAAAAGAATGATATTGCTTATTGGGGCGCTTGTTGGCTTCCAAAACTAACCATCTCACAGATAATGAAGCACCACGGCGAGTACGAACAGGCATTGGCACCTGATATGAAGCACCACCCACACGACGAGAACGAACTTCCATCTGAGGAGTAATGTTGGCAATGGCTGCCTCCAAAACCTCCAATGGTTTTCTCTTGGTTTGAGCTTCGATCAAGGCCATAGCAGAATAGACCAGTCTTTGAGTAACTGACTTCTTGCCATCATGCATCGCGCGGTTAACAATCTGGGATACCAAGACAGACTTGTACTTGGGATCAGGAGTAATTTCTCTGATTTGAGTTGCTTTGTTTGTTCTCATGGCTTATTTACCTCTCTTCACACCGTACTTGCTACGGCTGCTCTTGCGACCATCGACACCGGCGCAGTCAAATTTTCCACGGATAATGTGATATTTCACACCAGGCAAGTCTTTAACACGACCACCTCTAACCATGACGATGCTGTGTTCGGCCAAATTGTGGCCCTCACCTTGAATGTAGGCGGTAACTTCCATGTGATTGGAGAGTCTAACACGAGCAACTTTACGCAAAGCTGAGTTTGGTTTCTTTGGTGTCATGGTCTTGACCACAGTACAAACACCACGCTTTTGTGGGTTGTTGGTCTTGACCGGTTGACTGGTCAAAGAGTTAAAACTACGTCGCAAAGCTGTGGCTTTAATTCGTTTAATTTTTTGTTTTCGGCCACCTTTGCGAATCAATTGATTGATTGTAGGCATAAATTCCTTCAAATTACTTGACTTTTTAGCAAGCTCCTGCCCTGTTCCAAACAAAACAGCGCATTTGGCGTGTAAAATGCTTGAGGATTGTAACACTTACTGACAAAAAATGCACCGTCAGCTCGTATTGCAGGTACCTCTTGCCGTCTCTTAGACTACCTCCTCGATAGAAGCTCTTTCCTTACTTGTCGGGATCAAGCGTCCAATGATGACGTTTTCCTTGAGACCTTCCAGATCGTCGATCCTGCCAGCAGAAGCAGCATCGGTCAGCACGTGTTTGGTGTGCTGGAAGGAAGCGGCTGATAACCAGGAGCTGGTGAACAAAGACGAGCGAGTAATACCCAACAGCAAGACCTTTGCTGTGGCTGGCTCACCACCTGCTGCCATAGTTTCATCGTTCACTTCCATGAACTGGCTACGTTCAATGACTTCTCCAGTCAAGAGATCGGTATCACCCGAACTCTCGATTTGAACTTTGTCACCCATTTTACGAGTGATAACTTCAAAGTGACGGTCATTAATGACAATTCCCTGTGATTCGTAAACCTTTTGCACCTCATCGATGAGATATCGCTGTGAGTGCAATAAGCCTTTAACCATCAAGAGCTCTTGAACATTAATACCACCAATGGTTAGTTTTTGCCCTATATGAACCAAATCACCACTTTCTACCTGAAGAATGGTTTGGGCTGGGACAGTATAAGACTCTTCTTCAAGAGGAGGAGTAGTAGACTTGATGGTAATAATTTTCTCACCGTCTTTTTCCTCAATCTTAACTTTTCCAGAAATATGAGCAATCACCGCGGCAACCTTTGGATTGCGAGCCTCGAGTAGTTCCTCGACGCGTGGCAGACCCTGGGTCACGTCAAGACCGACGATACCACCACTGTGTTTAACACGCATGGTTAGCTGTGTTCCTGGCTCACCAATTGACTGAGCAGCAACAACACCCACTGGCACACCGATTTCCACAATGTCACGGGTAGCAAAATCCCAACCATAACACTTGGCACACAGGCCTTGTTTCGCTTTACATGTTAATGGTGAGCGAACCTGAACCGATTCTAAGTCTGACTTAGCAATCATTTCGGCCATGTCTTGGTTGACAATTTCCCCAGCAGCCACCACCACCTTCTTGCCTAACTTGACATCTTCTAGAGCAACTCTACCCAAGATGCGGCTGGTAAAGGAATCTGGCCTGTTGGATTTGTTGATCTCAATACCCTCAGAGGTTTCACAATCGTGCAGACGAATGATGGCATCGTGAGAAACGTCTACCAAACGTCTGGTTAGATAACCTGCATCAGCTGTTTTGATAGCCGAGTCAGTCAAACCTTTTCTCGAACCACGAGCAGAGGTTACGTACTCAAAGATCGTTAAACCTTGTCTAAAGTTTGATTTCGTTGGCATTTCCACGATATTACCCAAGGGATCAACCACAAGTCCACGCATAGCTGCCAGCTGTTTGACCTGATCTTTGGAAGCACGGGTACCACCTGAGTCGATCATGACCCTGACTGAGTTATCGTCCTCGTAAGTACTCCAGGTTTTCTCGGCCAGCTCGTCGGTAGTCTTCATCCAAACATCAACCATCTTGCGACGACGCTCATCATCAGTGATCATACCCTCGAGGTAGCTTTCCTGAACGCGCTCAGCCTTCTTGTTGGCTTCCTCAACGATCTGCTCTTTCTCATCAATCATCTTACAATCTGTAACCGAGACTGATAAACCAGCGCTGGTTGCAGCTGCAAAACCTAGATTCTTAATGCTATCAATCAAGCGAGAAACCTTCTCACTATCGTTGATGACTTCGATTGCCCTGGTAATTAATGACTTGATCTTTCCGGCGGTGATGGCCTCATTGATAAAACCAAATTCTTGAGGCAAAACATCATTGAACATCAGGCGACCAATGCTGGTCTCCAGGATCTGAGTTTTACCGTTAATTTCCATTCTTACCTTAATTCGCTGGCGCAGATCAATCTTACCAACTTGATGGGCGTGATATGCCTCGGCCTTTGATGAGAAAATAACTGGAGCAACCGGCAAATTCTCATTAATATTCGAGTAATAATAAACACCCATAGCCATTTCTTTGTTAGGTACTGTGATTGGTTCACCACTGGCTGGCTTGAGCAAGTTGCGGGTTGCCATCATTAGATCGCGACACTCTTGTTGAGCCTCGTTGGTTAGAGGTACGTGGACAGCCATCTGGTCACCGTCAAAGTCAGCGTTATAACCCGAACAAACACACGGATGTAAACGAATGGCGCTACCTTCAATTAATTGAGGGTAAAAGGCTTGCATGCCCAACTTGTGCAAAGTTGGAGCACGATTCAAGATTACAGGGTGGTTCTTGGTGACTTTCTCCAAGACGTCATAAACCTCTGGCTCATGGCGGTCAACCAAGTGACGAGCACTCTTAACATTAGGAGCCACACCCTGAACAATTAATTCGCGCAGAACGTAGGGCTTGAAAATCTCCAAGGCCATGTCTTTAGGCAAACCACACTCATTGAGCTTAAGTTCTGGTCCGACCACGATAACACTACGACCAGAGTAATCGACACGTTTACCCAAGAGATTCTGACGGAAACGACCTTGCTTGCCGCGCAACATCTCTGATAGTGAACGCAACGGGCGACGTGTTGCTCGACGGCGAGATTGTCTGGCCTGACTACTATCAATTAATGAATCAACAGCTTCTTGAAGCATGCGCTTTTCGTTGCGCAAGATAATTTCTGGAGCACCAAGATTGATGAGATGCTTAAGACGGTTATTACGGTTGATGACACGACGATATAGGTCATTTAAATCAGAAGCGGCAAATCTACCACCAGATAGCTGGACCATTGGACGAAGATCAGGAGGCAAAACAGGCAAAACAGTTAAAAATAACCAAGCTGGAGTAATGCCAGCTTTCTTGAAACCCTCAACCACACGCAAACGCTTCAGACCTTTAATTCTCTTGGGCCCCTTGCTCTCGGCAACTTCCTTACGGAGCTCCTCAACCAAGACATCCATGTCGATATCTTTTACTAGCTCAAAGATACTCTCAGCACCCATGCCAACTCTTAAGTAAGAAGCTGCATCATACTCATCGAGCTTGATGTATTCGTCTTCACTCAAAATCACACCCTTGCGGATCTTCTTGACCATGGCTTTAATGGTCTTGTAGATTTCTTCAGTTTGTTGAACTTGAGTATCCAGCTGGGTCTTCACAGAAGCAATTTTTTGTTTTGCTTTGAGTTCCAACTCTTCTGTCTTGAGTTGTAGAGTTTCCTTACTTTTGACCTTATTGTTAAGACCACTTAGGTCAGATTCCAACTTGGCTTTAAGAGCGGTAATATCTTCGGCGGCCTTGGATTTAAGCTCATCCAAAGAGGCAGCCAAGTTAACATCAAGTCTCTCCAAAACCTCAACTTTTTCATCCTTATCAACCTCCAAAACGATGTATTGTGAAAAATACATAATTGAATTAAGGTTTCTAGGCGAAATATCAAGTAAAAGTGACAGCTTGGAAGGAGCACCCTTGAAAAACCAGATATGGGCAACAGGGGCAGCCAGTTTAATGTGACCCATACGCTCGCGTCTTACTCTGGAATGAGTTACTTCGACGCCACACTTGTCACAAACAATACCCTTGTAACGAATGCGCTTGTATTTACCACAATGACATTCGTAGTCCTTGACTGGACCAAAGATCTTTTCGTCAAATAGGCCATCTTTTTCTGGCTTTAACGAACGATAGTTAATGGTTTCCGGCTTCTTAATTTCGCCATGAGACCAAGACATTATCACGTCTGGTGAGGCGACTTTAATTTGCAGGGCTGAGAAATCGACGATGTTTTTCATAAATATTGCTCTCCGGTTGTGTTTGATATTTCTTGATGTTTTAACTGATAATGTGGTTTACTCCTCGTCCGTCTCGATAACTTCGTCGGCATCTTCAACCTCGATGAGTTCGTCATCAGCGGGTTCCTCATCTTCAGTTACTTCCGAAAAATCACCCTCTTCATCAGCGAGATCATCTTTTTCGAGGTCACTTTCACCTTCTTGATCAGTTTCCGAACTCTCTAAATTCTCAGTCGTATCAACCTTTGCATCCATGATGTCTTCGGCTGTTAGGTGGTTAATACCTCGACCAAGCTCACCTTCGTCGATTTCATCCTCTTCCTGAGCATCAAGAGCGATAACATCCAAACCGAGCGAGTTGAGCTCACGCATTAAAACGCGGAAAGACTCAGGAACCGTCGGGGCTGGAATGTCCACACCTTTGACCATGGCCTCGAAGGCCTTAGCACGACCGCGGACATCATCTGACTTAATAGTCAGCATTTCCTGAAGCACATGAGCAGCTCGATGCGCCTCCAGAGCCCAGACCTCCATTTCACCAAGTCTCTGACCACCCATCTGAGCTTTACCACCCAGAGGCTGTTGAGTAACCAGGGAGTATGGACCGGTCGAACGAGCGTGAGTCTTGTCCTCAACCATGTGAGATAGCTTCAACATATAAGCCACACCCACCACGGTTTCTTCCTTGAAAGGCTCTCCAGTGCGACCATCATAGAGTTGAACTTTTCCTGAGGCAGGCAGGCCTGCATTTTCCAGCTCTGACCAAATTCTCTCCTCATCAATGTCCTCGAAAGCTGGGATAGCCACGTTATAGCCAAGCTTCTGAGCTGCCCAACCAAGATGAGCCTCGAACAACTGACCCATGTTCATACGGGCCAGGACTGAAAGAGGTGAAATGATAATATCAACTGGTGAACCATCCTCAAGATGAGGCATGTCAGCGGCTGGGATAACTTTGGAAATAACTCCCTTGTTACCATGGCGTCCTGCCAATTTGTCACCCACACGAATCTTTCTCATCTGGGCAACTTTAACGATCACTTCTTTGATCGTGCCTGGATCAAGCTCATCACCAACTTCGCGGTCTAGGATTTGGACATCAATAACTGTACCGCTCTCGCCGTGGGGCAAACGTAAAGAAGTATCACGGACTTCACGAGATTTCTCACCAAAGATAGCTCGGAGCAAACGCTCCTCTGGAGTTAGCTCGGTCTCACCCTTGGGGGCAATCTTACCAACCAAGATATCACCAGCACCAACCACACTACCAACGCGGATAATACCTTCTTCTGTGAGATTGCTAAGATATGCCTCACTTACGTTGGGAATATCGTTGGTTAACTCCTCTGGTCCGAGACGAGTATCCATAACTTTTGCTTTGTGCTCGCTGATTTGGATAGAGGTCAAAACGTCATCCTTAACCAAGCGATCAGAAATCACCACAGCGTCTTCGTAGCCAAGACCGTCAAAGGAGGTATAAGCAATTAGCAGATTTGAACCAAGTGAGAGCTCGCCGTGATCGGCAGCTGGACCATCAAGTACAACCTCGCCACGTTTGACCTTCTGGCCAACCTCAACGATCGGTTTCTGAGAGTAACATGTGCTCTGGGATGTGCGCATGAATTTGTCGGTGTAATAAATATCCTTACCACTGCGGAACACCACATTCTCATTATCATCGTCTTTATCGAGATCTTTGACACGCTCGACGTCTTTTTCATCGAGCTTGATGATAACTTGATTGGCATCAACATACTCAACCACACCGCTGCCACGAGCTACCACCGTTCTGTTCATGGCCGAGGCAACATCAGCCTCCATGCCTGTGCCCACCACTGGGGCTTGAGGGCAGATCAAAGGCACTGCCTGACATTGCATGTGGGTACCCATCAGGGCACGGTTAGCCTCATCATGAGCAATGAATGGAATTAAAGAAGCCGATGTACCAATAACCTGACGTGGAACCACATCAATGTATTGCACATCACTGGCTGGACCTTCGATAAATTGATTCATGTGACGAATTGGCAACCACTCTTCTTGGATATAACCCTTGTCGTCAACCTTGATACTAGCGTGAGTAACCTTGTAATCCTCTTCCTCATCGGCCGAAAGGTAAACAATTTGGTCGTAATTGACCTTCATCTTGCCGTTAGAGTTTTCAACTCTAAAGTAAGGTGCCTCGAGGAAACCAAACTTGTTAACTCTGGTATAAAGTGCCAAATATGTCACCAAACCGATGTTCGGACCTTCTGGTGATCTAACTGGACAAATTCTGGAATATTGAGAAGCGTTAATATCACGCATGGAGAAAGAGGCGCGCTCTCGAGTCACACCACCTGTACCCATGACAGATAAACGACGTAAGTTATCAACTTCAGACAATGGATTAGTTTGATCCAAAATGGTTGACAAACGGTTACGACGGAAAAACTCAGAAATAGTTGCAATCAAAGGACGAGCGTTAACCAAAGCAGCTGGAGTCAAAATCTCATCGGTTTTGGCCAAGGACATCTTCTCGCGAATAGATCTCTCCAAACGAATTAAACCAACACGGAAAGCACTGTCTTTAACCAACTCACCAATGCGACGAACGCGGCGGTTGCTCAAATGATCAATGTCATCAACTTTTCCCACGCCATTCTGCAAACCAATAAGGTAGGCAAAAGTGGCAACGAAATCGTCTGGGGTCAAAACAGTGGTTTTTTCGTCGGCGTTAACCTTGAGGCGACGATTAAGTTTGTAACGACCAACTTGGTCGAGGTCATAGCGACGGCTATCAAAGAACAGCTGGTGGAAATACTCTTTAGCATTTTCCAAAGCGGCCGGCTCGCCTGGTCTCATCTTCTCGTAAATCTCGATCAAGGCCTCATTTTGGCTGGTGGTAGCGTCCTTCTCTAAAGTATTCTTCAAAAGATTGAATTTATCCTTGGAATTGGCATCCTTGAGGACGTCCATGATTTCCTTGTCGGTCTCATAACCCAAAGCGCGCAATAAAACGGTTGCCGGCATCTTGCGACGACGGTCAATCTTAACGGTAATAACATCGCGACGGCTAACCGACATCTCTAGCCAAGAACCACGCAGTGGACGAAGCTCGGCAAGGTATAAGACACGTTTGGTGGCTTGATCTTCATCACCAGAGAAAAACACACCAGGAGAGCGGACCAATTGTGTGACAACAGCTCTTTCGATACCATTGATAATGAAAGTACCAACAGAGGTCATCTTGGGAATTTCGCCAAGGAAAACCTCTTGTTCTTGCTCTTCACCAGTCTTTTTGTTGGTTAAGCTGGCGATGACATACAAAGGAACACTGTAGCTAACATTTTTAAGTCTTGCTTGAGAAGGGGTGTATTTTGGTTTGCCAAAACGAAACTCACCGAAGCGCAAAGCCCAGTTTTTTCCCGTGAAATCTTCAATACCTTTTTCACCGTTTACCTCTTGGAGTGCTTCCGCAATGCCTTTTTCGAGAAATTCTTTGTAACTTTCTAGTTGGAGTTTAACTAAATCAAGTTCTGGCAAAACCGAGTGTTGTTTTCCCCAATTTTCTCGCTTAATTCGTGGCATGAAGAACTCCTTTGTAAGGTCTTACGCAAGACAAAAAATAGAGACTAGAACAGTTCTTAGTCTCTTAGTCTTGAGAAATTTGCTATTAATTACGGTAGCTATAAATAAAAAGCACAAGGCCCTCCGCGATAACAGGGCATTGTATCAGCACCTTCTAACTAACGCAAGTATTTGTTAACGTTGGCGTTGTGTCCATCCAGATCCTTGGCAAAGTGGATTTTACCCTCAGAATCATGGAGGTAAAAAAGGTTGTCAGTCTTTACCGGATTCAAAGCAGCTTTGACTGCCTCAGCTCCTGGGTTGCAGATGGGGCGCGGAGGCAAGCCAGGATTCTTGTATGTATTGAAAGGTGAATCAATCTCTTTGTCAACCGCCAAAGGAGGTGTCCACCACGACTGTGTTACCTTGTTGTAGCCCTTTGCATATTGCATGGTGGCATCAGCCTGGAGAGCCATACCAATGTCGATACGCTTCCACAAAACTCCAGCTACTTGGCGCATTTGGTCATAACCTTGTGCCTCGCGCTCGATAATCGAAGCCATAACTAGCACATCCTGAAAATCTCTATCGGAAGCAGCAATATCATTCTCAAGTTCTTTGGTGATTTTTTTGTCAAATGTAGCTAGAAGTTCATTCACTACTGCTTGTGTGGTAACTTCTCTGGGGACCAGATATGTGTCAGGGAAAAGCATACCCTCGTAGCCTGCAGTAAGCTCCAAAAACTCTTCCTTGTCAAAAACATTAAGTTCAAGCTTGGAGATATTTTCAGCAATTTCTTCGCGGCGCCAACCCTCTGGAATGGTGATCCAGATAGCATCTGGCATACCTTTGGTTAACTCTTGAGCTATTTCTAGAGGAGACATGTCTGGTGAAAGACTAAAAGATCCAGCTTGGAATTTCTGGGCAAGATTTTGCTGTTTAACAAGCAAACGAAAAATCCAGGCGTTGCGAACTAGACCCTTTTCCTGGAGTAACTGAGCGGTCTTGGCCACAGATTGACCCTTGGTTACAATGAAACGTTGTTTATCCTGGTTAAGAGCGTTAGCAGGCTGAAGCTGAAAATAGATAAAAACACCAATGCAAATGGCAGAAATGAGTGTTAATAAGAATAGGACTGAAATGAGTTTAAAAATAGTTTTCATGTTGATGGGTTAGTGTAACATGAGAAATTGGTGGAAGACTATTTTTAAATAGAGTTTAGCGAAGCAAAATTTTGTAGGAAAAACTGATTCCTAAATTCGTTCATAGCCAACATTAAACAACCAAAGTTAATAAGGCTCTGCCTTGTCGATAGATTTTGATGAATGATGCAAAAAGGTCTCACAATATCTGATACATCGGTCAGATACAACTTATTATCAGAAACAAGCATTTTTAGTTGTACGATTTTTTCGGGCAACTGGCTATCCTGTGAAATAAAACTACTTGTTTATTACGCTCGCTCTGAGTTAAAATCGCCTTTCAGTGCCAATACTCACTGAATACTCCACTTTTTTTCCTCAGCTACCCTACGGTAGCTTTTTTTTGCGTTTGGCATTTGTTTTAGTAAAAAAGAGCAAAGGATCACATGTTCGCGCAAAAACTCAACAAAGCAATTCAAGAGAAAAACTCCCGAGTTTGCGTAGGTCTTGATCCTCGTCTTGAGTGGTTGCCAAAGCAAATTACTCAAAAAGCAGTCCATCAACATGGCAAGACCTTTGCTGCTGCGGCATCTGCTATCGCAGAGTTTAACAAACAAGTAATTGATACCATCGCACCCTTTGCGCCAGCGGTTAAACCACAAATAGCTTTTTACGAGCAATATGGTCCAGATGGATTGATCGCTTTTAAGCAAACAATCGACTACGCTCACTCTCTTGGTTTACAAGTCATCGTTGATGCAAAACGAGGCGATATTGATTCCACCGCCCAGGCTTATGCCAACTCGCTTTTGGGAAAAACTGACCTTTTCGGCCAAGAGCATACATGTTATGGTGTGGACTGCCTGACGGTGAACCCATTTTTGGGTGAAGATAGTCTTTTACCTTTTATCAACACTTGTAAGAAATATGACACCGGCATTTTTATCTTGGTCAAAACCAGTAATCCTGGCAGCTCTGACCTTCAGGATTTAGTCATTGCAGGTCAAACAATTGCAGAAAAATTGGCCTCGCTAGTTGCTCAGCATGCTCAAGATCAAATTGGAGCCGACGGCTACTCCAATATTGGTGCCGTAGTCGGCGCGACTTTTCCCGACGAGGCAAAGTTATTGCGAGAAAAAATGCCCCACTCAATTTTTTTGGTGCCAGGAATCGGCTCTCAGGGAGGAAAAACCGACAACATTCGTAATTTTTTTAATACTGACGGACTCGGAGCAATCATCAACTCCTCTCGTGGCATTGTTTTTTCTCAACTGGGCAACTCTAGAGATGACTACCTGCAAAAGATAGAAAAAGAAGTCAAAAAGTTGCGAAAGGAGATCAATGACCAATTGGGAAAATGAGCAAACAAAAAAAATCGCGGTCGTCACTGGTGGTAGTAGTGGCATTGGTGCAGCTATCGTCGATAAATTAGTCAATGACTCATTTGAGGTATTTGTAATTGATAAACAAGAATATGTGGAAAGACATGAGTCAGTAATCCATATTGAGACCAACCTTGCATCTCCCTCGCAGATCAAAACTACGTGCAAAAAAATTAAGAAACTTACCAATAAAATTTCGCTTTTGATAAATTGTGCTGGTATATATCCTAGTATTCATTGGCCAGAATACACTTTTAAGCTTTGGAATGAGTGTCTCGCTATAAATGTCACCGCACCATTTTTACTATGCCAACAATTCGTTCCATTATTAGTTAACAATGGTTCCGGACAAATCATTAATATCACTTCTGGCGCGGTCTATTTAGGAAGCCGAGATCCTGGCTACAGCGCTTCCAAATCAGCTTTGACAGGACTGACAAAATCTTTAGCCAAAAATCTTTCGCAATTTAACATTTTAGTTAATGCGATCGCTCCTGGACCAATTAATACTCCAATGTCACGTAAAGGCATGCGACCCAGCGATATAAAAAAATATGTTGAGAATATTCCTTTGGGTAGATTTGGCGAAGCTCAAGAAGTGGCTGCGCTTGTCCATTTCTTAGCATCAGGCAATGCAACCTTTCAAACTGGGAGCACTATTCACATTAACGGTGGTTTATACATGAATTGAAAAATCATGAAAATAAATAAAGCCAGTAAATTCAGTGACACGTTTTTAGATACTTTGTACGGTCGATGCCGATTCTTAGCCTACAAACAAAATGATCAAAAAATGGCGTATGCTATGGTCTTCGGAGAAAAACCTTTAACAAATCACGTAATTTGTCGAATTCATTCAGCATGCATCACTGCTGAAAGTTTTCTTGCTACCAACTGTGATTGCCGAGAGCAACTTGAAAAAGCGATGAGGCTTGTCTCAAAAAATACCGGCATAATTATTCATTTACCCCAAGAGGGTCGTGGCAACGGTATTGAAGCCAAACTCAAGCAAATTGAACTAGAAAGCACCAATCCAGAGCTGGATACAATCTCAGCCTTTTTGCGTTGTGGTTATCCTTCAGATAATCGCAACTACGAGGTGGCTGTACAAATCCTTAAAGATCTGGGAATTGAAAGTGTGGTTTTGTATACCTCAAACCCTCATAAAATTTCTGCCTTAGAAAAATCAGGAATTAAAGTCGATAAGCGCATTGATTTTGCTTTAGAAATTGATCATCAGCATGCACATAAAAATATACGAGCAAAAGAGAAATTTTTTAATTATTTTAAAAAACCATCAGAATAAATTAGATATTATCGTTTGTGAGAATCTATCTACTGAGCTAGGATTTTTCTAAAAGGATCTGAAACGCCATCATATATCTCAAAAATAGTCTTTTTCAAACTATTGTAGTTATCCTCAATTTCTTTAGATAACGACGTAAAATTTTCATCAATCATTCGTCCAGGAGTTGCGAGATTGTGAACTAATATATTTCTTTTTTTTGATATCAATTCTAAGTTTTTTATCACCTCTTTTTTCCTAGAAAATTCCATCCTTTTTAAATGTTGGAGTTTGTTTTCAATCTGAGATCTTTTTGTAAAGTCTGGCAATTTAATCTTTATAGAATGGCTTTTATGATTTAATTGTGTCAATAAAACATAAATTAGTAACTCTGCATAATATTCAGCGCAAGCAGAATAAATCATTGACGAAACTATCACGCTAGCAAAATCTCCCTTTTCCTTAGAAATTCGTGCCCACTCTTCTATAGCTGAGACAACTTGTTGCTCATACCATTTCACCGCCAAAACATCGTTCTTACTACTTATTTTCATTAACCAAAAACTACCTACTCTCCAGCCAACTCTCCAAAATAATTGCTGCGCTGTAATGGTCTATCGGTCCTTGGCGCTTTTTCTTTTTAGCTCCACTCAGAAGCAAACGATCTTCAGCGTCCTGAGAAGAAAGCGTCTCATCGAACATACTGACAGGCAAATCAAAACGAATTCTTAGCTCATCAACGAACTTTTTTGTCCTTTCGGCCATACCGTTCTCTGACAAACCAACCAGCAACTGTTCAATCTTTTCCTCTTGGCAAATTTCTGCGATCCTCTCTAGAGCCGAAGGTACGGTGGCCACCGAGCTATCAATTGAAGCGTCGTTGGCAACCACCTCAAGTGGTTCAGCAAGACTTCCTCGCGAAACCGCTACGCCGATGCGCTTAGTTCCATAATCTAGTGCTAAGACTCTGAGAAATTTTTTCATAATGCTTCTGGTCAGTTCTTCAACCTTTATTCTTTTATTAGCTGGGCAGTTACCACTCCTCGGCGCAGGTAAGTCCCTTCAGGCACACAGGTAACAAGTTTGAGTTGTCTTACATCGTAGCGCTGGGACAAAATGTAAGTATCAGTGGGCTTAACCTCGGTTTTTTCATCCACCATATAGGTGTATTTTACATTTCCAGTACGGAGGTAAATCTTATCGCCCTTCTCCAAAGTCATGATTTTACTAAAGATTGAATTGTAGCGTCGCGGATTTGTCTCTTTGGGATTATAGAATTGGCGCAAGACTGAGTGTCCAAAAATAACCGGTGAGCCAGCTTTTCCTGGCATTGCTGTACCCGGGTAATGTATCAAGCTCTTGTTAAGGTTGGTTCCACCAATATTTACAACTGCGTTATAAACCTCCAGCTTGGGAATCTCCAAGATGTACTCGTTTAATTGTTCCTCGGTTTTGTCTTGGATGACTGCGTTAGGGTTATCTTTCAGATCGGCTGGGTTTTGGTTGTCAAACCAGTTAGCTAGATTTGTATAGTCGAGTTTGGCATCTATAATTACTGGCCCACTTGATTTCCCGTATTCATCTTCCTGACTAGTCAAGATGTCGGTTGTCGATGCTTGAGCAACCATCAGTGGCATGACATCTAAAACTTGCTCCTGAGGGATTGGCGTTGCCAGCTGGTTTGAACGCATATCTGGCAGCGTTTTTAAATAGTAACCCAGGATCGGCATAACTGCGCTACCTACCAAAACTAGACCTACCCCCAAAAAAATCAAGGGTGTTAAGGCTGCCACGATTCTGACCGATCTGGGGATTTTTTTCGCCTTGAGCTGTTGGAGTTTTTCCTCATCCGAGGCCATCTCCACATCCTCCGTCAAAGACATGCGACTAACAATTTTGTTGACTTTTTGGTCAACTTTTTCCAGAGGTACGCCCTCTGTCAGAGCCTGGCGGTAGAGCTTGATTAGAGCTGCCTGGTCAACTCGAGCGGGCTGGTGGTTGGTTTTCTTATGAGGCATTAAACTTTCCCGACTCATTTCTTCAGTTTGTCACCTCGATTATGACTCGCTCAGCATCTTTTGGCATGGTTTTAACAAAAAAGCTAGCAAACACTGGTTGGTAGGTTATCTCGGCCTTGCTGACCATCTCATTCGCCTCAAGGACACTCTTGGCTTGCTCGTAGGTTTTTCCCACGACCTGGCCGCGGAGATCGTCGAGTTGAATACTTGGTTTTGCCTTGAGCGATATGTTGGCGTTGAGTTTAACCTTTCCAGCACCCGAAGCATCGTTGGCAGGCGAAGAGAGAATCTCTGGCTCATCTTCTTGCAATGTGTAACCGGGCGGGGTTTGTGCACTGAGAATTTCTACAACCAGGGGTTTCAGGTCAGACGAAAGATAGCTAACAGCCTGGACTGTGGCTGTGGCCTTGAGGGTAAATGTCTCAACCTCTTCACCAACATCAGCACTGAAGATTTTCTTGGTAAATTTAATGTCACCGGTCGGCACCAAGTACTTGCCAGCTTTTGACTCCTCTTTGAATATCTTTTCCGAGTCATTGAGTATTTTTTTAGTCACTTCCTCGAGTAAATCTTTTTGATCTTTGGCGGAAACTGCCCTAATTTCCCGACTTGAACCACCGGAAAAAGTTTCCAAAACGGTAGCTGAATAGCTATTATTGGCAAAACTAGCAACCTGTAAATCTGTCCCTTTTGCCAGGTTGTAATCTGCTCCAATTTCGTTGGCTGTAACCTTTACGTTGGCTTTACCGTAGTTTTTTGTCTCACCATCACCACTTGAGTTTTCTTTGGAAGAGGCAGAAGCAACTCTAACCTCTTCATCAAGGCTGAACTCAAATTTATCTGTTTTCAAGACGGTACCGGCGGGGAAAGACTTTTCCGAGTCGGTCTTATTAAAGATTGTCACGGTGCCTTTGGCTTTTTCACCTACCAGCTTCACTCCCGTTGCTTGCCACGAGTCCTCTGCCATAAGCTCTTTTGAAACTAATGAGGCCTTGAGAACAAGCTGGGCTGGATCTGAGTTGTCGGCCTTGGGATCAAGGGTAAATTGCACCTCTTTAGAAACAACTTTAGTGCTCGGCTTGATACGAATGTGTATCTTTGATCCAAAACTTAAAAAGGCCCATGCCAAGACAGTTAGAGCAACCAGGCCACTTGTCACTCCAATAATGGCAACAGTTTTGTGCGAGAATAGGGTTGCTCTCTGACGCTGGGCGCCAACCAACACTCTTGTTAGTTGTTTCTTTGCATGCGGTGACTCTGCTTGGTGTAGCTGCGTATGCGTTGACACAGCTAACTGGCTCTCTGCTGTCGTGGGCCGACCCTTCCTCTTACTGAACAATAAGCCAATCTGTTTGAAAAAAGCTAAAGGATTAGCCCTGGCCCGATGCTTTGGTCCAGTTGCAAATTTTGAACCTGCCTTAAGAGAGCCGCCGATCATGCCAGTTGCCGCGTCCGAACCCTGTCGTAACATCTCTGGCACTTTTTTTAAATCAACGGGCACTCCAAAACTTGATGCTAGTTCTTCATCTGGCTCGATCAAATCTGACGAGTTCAGACCAGAGCTTGAAACCCGACTAATCTTCAGATCAGCTTGATCACCAGTTTCTGCCACGAAGCGATCTGCGCTGTGAGTTGCAACGAAACCTTGCTCATTAACTTCATCTACCGAGCCGCCGATCACTCCAGCCGGGTGCTCTGTTTTGGCCTGACCAACTACGCCAGCTGTTGTTTTCTCATTTAAGCCTTGCGAGCCACCAAACACAGCCTGTCCACCATAACCCACGACGGCTTTGATCATGGTCTCTTCTGGCAAAAGCTCGACTGACGGCATCTGCAAAAACGGATAATTTTCTGTCCACTGATAGCTCAAAATCTGCTGTTGATGGTCCTCAACTTCCTCACGGGTGTGGGCCGATGAAATCAGCAAAATCTTGGCTGGAAAAAGTTGATTTCCTTGCCCGTCTGACTTCATTTGTCTGGCCAAAGCTTCATGAACATCTGCCAACAAATCACCCGAGCGACCAACCTCAATTTGTGAAAGCAGCTTTCCTTGTTTAAAAAGCAACAAATGTAACTTTGCCTGGCGACAATACAAACAAATCGCTGAAAGATATTTATCAGTTTGTTGCAGGTATTGGGCCAAAGCTTCTGTGGTTAAAACAAAGCCGATCGGTTTCAAACTCAAGTTCTCGGTTAATTTTTTGAGAAATGGTTTTCGCTTGGTGTCTAAATCACCACCCGTGATCCAATCTGGCTCTAGAGCAAAGATTACTTCATCAACGTTCTCCGAGTCTGGCCCAAGATCTTGGAGACTTTCATCGGTTGCTATCAGGCTGGTTTCCTCATTGTTAAAATCTCTAACTTTGGATATTGCAACTGCTTGTGCTTGGCTGTCGGCATCCAGGCCTCCAAGAGCAGCTTGAACACGCTTTTCATTAATTAGAATCGTGATAAATAATTTGGACATTTCGGAAGCACTGGGCAGATTAGTTGGTTCCATCAATGACTTTCCTGTTAGTTGTCGGTGTTAGTCGCTGATAAAAAAACAACTAACTCAAGCAGATTGCTGTTTTGCTTGGCTGGACGCTTCATGTGGGAAGTTTCCTACAACAACCACAAAACCGTCACAACAAGTCTATTACATTTAACCAAACTTGAGACGAGAATGAAAGAGGTGCAAGAAACTAGCTAGAAGCTAGCATTAGGTTGTGGCAGGAGTTTTGTCAGCGTCGCCTCAAGTTAGGGAATTGCAAAAAACAGAAAAACTAAATTATTCCAAAATTTGGCAAATAACAGGGCATCTGCGTTCTAACTTCTCATCTTGACATAAAAAAAGAGAATCTTGTTTAATATTAGGTTGATACACCAAACGAACAAGACTCTCTTTGTATGAAAAAGTATACTTCAAATTTAGTTAAA
>JBMORQ010000018.1:0-11290 GCA_049322575.1 Patescibacteria group bacterium | reverse complement strand
GAACCTTGGTCAGAATCTCATCCTTAATTTCTTTGGGAATGGTTTTGCCCTTCATGATTTTCCTTTCGGCACAAACTATTGTGCACTAGGAAAAGACAAAGTGTCTAGTTTTTCGGGTACCTGCCCATTCAAATAGCAAAAACTTCATTGTTCTAGGATCAATATCTTATGAAAGTTAAATATCTGAGTTTTTTGGTCTTTACTAACACTTGAGTTTCGTTTGTTTTTCATTCATATTTGCGTAGTAGTAGATTTTAGTAAGTCCAAAAAACTATGAACGAAGGTGACGAACAAAAAACTGCAGATACTTTAACACCAGTTAGTTTGGCTCGCGGCGAAATGATGCTACAAGAAGCTAGAGCAGCTCAAGAGACTGGAAACCAACAAGCGGTAACAACAGTTAAAGAGAAAATTTTAAGCGATCCATCTTTTGGTGATGCTGTTACAAAAAAAATGGCAGAGATGGCAGCACAGGGATCTGATCAAGCTATTGCAGATCAGAGTCAGGAGATGGTGCAAGACGAAGAGGCAGAGGCTCAGCGTCGTTTAACTCAGATTGTTGGTGAAGTTAAAGACCTATATGTTAAATTAATTCAGGTTGCCATTGCCAATAGAAATCCAGGTGGAACCCACGATAGCATCGGGGAAAAGGGTGAAACAAATTTGAAGGCGATAGTCGCAAAAGTTGATGAACTATTAAATACTGGTACTGCCGAAAATGTTGAAGAAGCTGTGCAAGCTTTAAATGTTGATGGTTATGCCCAGGCCATAACTGGAAGGATTAAAAATCTTGTTGGCTATTTTGGTGGTCAAATGCCCAATGAATTGAGAATTCAGGCAACGATTCTTGATCAGATTAAGGCAGCAAATGAGAGATTAAAAACCGCTAACGCCGACTGGCAAAAAGCAAAAGGCCAGTAGCTTTTCCTAAAGATTTATCCGTGGAGATGGCGGGTAACGACCCCGCGTCCGTATCCAATTCGCTTACGAGTTTCTACAGACATAGCTAACTTTTGGTTAATTGTTTTGGCCGTGAATTAGCCAACGACTCCAAAACAACCTGCGTTAAAGGTGTGGGCGCGCGACAACGCAAAGCCGCACGCTTAGACACTGGCTGTGTTTACACCCATGGCGCTCCACCAGTGATAGAGGCACCATGAATGCCAGTTAGGCCCAAGCTTGAGCTTGAGCGACTGGAGCGGCAAAAGTCTCACTAACGAAAGCAATGACGCGATCGCGGAGTTCTGCTGCTTTACTGCGTAAATTGGCAGTTAATGTTTTAACCCTGTTTTGCGTCTTTTGGTCAAAGACGGTCTGCAACTGGTAAAGAGCTGTTACGTCGAGTCTATACATCCCCGATGTGACTCTATTATAGACTGTCTGGCAAGTTTTGGGCTAGCTGATTAATAGGCTTATTTGACAAGCTGCTTCAGCGCAAATTCCTGCCCCTTCGGTGCAAGAAAGCTGGTGTTATTTATTGAGAAAATTTTTAATCGTACTGGTGGAGGTTACCACTGGGGTTGGACAAATCCGATCGGTACACTTGGCTTTGAAGTAAGTGTGAGTGATGTAAAAACTTTGGCCAACATAAATCATTAATAAAGTGACGATGATTAATAATTGTTTTTTCGTTGATGAGACAAGAAAAATCATCACCGAGCAAAACAACAAAAACAGACCAATTACAAATCTTAAAACGATTGTTTCTGGCAGCGGATGGGTTGGGAATCTGACAATCCCCAAATTTGTGATGATTGTCAGGGAAAGTAAAATGGCCAGTAACGAATAGTTTTTTTCCTTAATAAAACTAGCCGATGACAAGCCCAAAAAAGCAAAAAGTGGCAACTTGTACCAGCCGAGCATGTCTTGTTCAGCACTCGTTGCCCAGATTGTTGCTAGACACGCCATGATAGCAAAAGAGAGCAATTTACTTAAATCAGTTTTTTTGTTCAGCATGAAAACATGCAACCCCGCAAAGATGATTACAAAATAGCTAAGATCAAGCATGATAAAGTTTTGAAATCCGGCACTTGAGAGGATGAATGTTGGGTTGGCCCAACCAACTAAACGAAATGATTGGTTGGTAAAAGCTTTAACAAAACTCTCGAAGTCAACACTGTAGCCATAAAAAAGTAAAATTGCACCGGTTAGAGTTAATGTACTCAGAAGATAAATAATTGCTTTTTTGAAGTCTTTCTTTTGAAGAAAATAAAAGATAACAATGGGCACGATGATTAATCCGGTGATTTTTGTTATGCCTGCCAAAATACCGACAACTATCAAATAAAAAATCGATTCTTTTTTTAGCAATAAATAAAAGGTAGTGAGAAAAAGAGCTGCTAGAATATTTTCCGGTATTAGCATTCTTTGGCCAATTACAATCGTCGGACTAAAAGCAAATAATACTAGGGCGAGTAAAGCAGCTTTATAATCAAAAATCTCTTTGGCAATCACAAAAATGAGTAACAAGCTATATATGGAAACCAATAACATAGGCAAACGGTACAAAATTGCCGGTGGTGTTTCTAGAAAATCATAACCAAAAAATGTTGTGATCGCTCCGTACAAAACGCTTAAAAATGGCGTGTGATCAAACCAAGGTTGAGACAACTCAAGGCTGATGGGACTACTAATAGTGTCAGGACGAAGCGTGACTTTTTGCCAAACGCCGTTAATGGCTTTAAAGCTCGACCAAGAAATTGGCTTGCCGTATTGAAAAAGAGACTGGCCAGCATAAATATGAGCTAATTCATCAGCATCATCAGGAAAAGGGATGTATTCGATTTTCCAGAATCTTACAAAAAATGCTCCCAGAAAAATCACAACGACCAACAAGTTTTTCATTTGAAAGTTGCTAAAAAATTTTTGCAGAGTTTTTTGTTTAGACGGTTGCATCAACATGTTTAGTTTTCTTTTTTATCAATCAGCACCAAGCTGCTAGTGGCTACTTTATCAATTTCAATTGATGGTAGATTTCCGATGACTTGGGAAATTTTTTGATCACCTTCTGAGCCGCAAGCAGTTAAAGTGATCTGGCTGTTTTCAGTTATTGTTATCATGTAACCGGTTTTTTCTCGATTGCCGGTCGAGACATCACTAGGAACATCATCTCTGACATCAGAATTTATATAATTCAGATTGAGACATCTGGGGTGAATGACATGACATGTCTCGGAGTTGATTTGGCAACCATCCGTGGCGGTACCAATTTGATAATTGCCAGCTGTAATATTGTCAGGCAGGTATAGTAAATTTTTTTGCTGAAATGATTGAAAAAATTCTGCAATTTCTTTAAGGTGTTGCGTTCTCAGTGCGTTCCTATTAGCAAGTTTAGCTTTGGTCTCGCTAACTGCCACTACTAATCCCAGTAAAAAAACAAGTAAAAGAGCCACACTGCTGAGTCGTATAATTTTTATTAGCATGAGCTCCTCTTTTGTAAAGGTAATCCAGTGATAAATCAAGAGTGGCTTATCGTAGGCATGATGTAGTTATTTTGAGATTTTTTTATTTCTAGACATAATCAGTTCTTTTTTGCCACCACCAAGCCACCAACCCACCTGGCCCCTGCCAGTTTGAGAGTTTTTGCCGCTTCGTTGAGCGTTGAGCCAGTGGTACAAACATCGTCGATTAATAGAATTCTTTTTCCTGTTAGTGGCAGTGTTATTTGGTTGCTTAAGGCAAAAAATTCGTTCGCCCTTTTTTTGCGCTCTGTTTTGCTGCTAATTGATGCTTGGGCTGCAAAATGATGTTTTTTAATTAGTGCTGGTAGGATTGTTTTGTTGCGCAACTCAGCAAATCGATAGCATATCTCTTCAGCTTGGTTGAAGCCCCTGATTTTTTGCTTCTTTTGATGCATGGGAATTGGAACAATGAAATCGATATCAGGACAATTACTCGACAAAAAAAGTAATTCACCTAACCAAGGGCCGATTGCCATGAATTGTTGGTATTTCATTGTTTTTATTAAATTGGAAATTGGTGGAAGAAAGTAGGCACAGACTGTTAAGTCATCCAAAAATTTATCTTCAAAATTCAGCTGGATAGGCAAAGGGTAAAAATCAATTTTGCTGTAGCATCGCGGGCACAAGATCTGGTTGATTTTTCCACAACCCACACAGGCTGGCGGAAAAAATAGATTGAGCAGGTAAAGCAAGATTTTTTGAGATCTAGATCTGATCATCTTTTTGTCGAAAATTTGATGCCCTTTAGCTGATTTTGGCATAATGATAGCAAGCAAATCTAACAATTTGCTTACATTTGGCGGTTTAACACGATAAACGAGCGTTCTTTGGAAATTTCAAATTGTCTATGGCGAGCAAAAATCGTTCTGTTTGTCTTATATCTCTAAATGCCCTTTCAGCTCGTCAGGTATTTCAATGCCGGCTTTTTTTGCTCTATTCAACAAGTCTTTAGTTTGTCATTTTGCTGGTGATATATATAAATTTGTATTAATGGCTGATATGAATAATAAAAACCGGAATTTATTTCCAATGCTTGCAAAAAATATCTTTCGGCTTCATCGATATTTTTTTGTTTCAAATATAAATTACCAATATTATGATAAACCTGTGGATATTGATTCGAATATTCCAAAGATTTTAAGTAATTTTCTAATGCCTGGTTATCTTGCTCGCGCTCGGCATAGGTCATTGCCAAATTGTTAAAAAGTCTTGCCGATTGACTAAAACTAAGTGTGTATTCATAGAAGCGAACTGAGTCTCCCCAAATATAATTTTGACGAATAGTGAGCAATGCTAGGGCTGTGCACCAACCAATGAAAAAATAACGGATAAACCGATAAAAGGCTTGTTGATTTTTTGGTATGTGTCTCAAAAGTAAATTGATGAGATTGCCAATGGCCAAGAAAAAACCAACCATTGGTAAATATAACCAGTGCTCATAAAACAGACCATTTATTGCCACAATGCCAGAAACCGGCAACATCAAACAAAAAAACCATCCCCAACCAAACAGCCACCACCAGCTTTTTTTGAGTCGCCATTCCCAAACTGCTACGCAAATTATTAAGGATGTAAGCGCTAGGCTCAGCATAGACCAATGAGTGAGAAAACTAGTTTCGATGGCGGCGTCCCTCTCCATGTGCAGCGGATAGGGGAAAACTAAGAGCCCAAAGTACCGATATAGCGATCTATTAAAAGTTAGCAGTCTCACTGCTAGACTGCTAGAATAGCTGTTGGTCTGATTGCTTAGAGACTGGAGCTGGCTGTCAGTTCGATAAAAATTAAAACTGTCTACAAAGTTCCAAACAGTTTTGCGCATTAATAAATATGACGTGGCGACAACAGTTAAAATGATAAGTAATACGATGATTTGACTATGTTGGTTGCGCAACTTGTCAAACAATGAACTAAAAAACGTATCAGTAACATTTTTTTTCAATCTAAATTTTAATGTTTGACTTGTTTCGCTCGACAGTTTAAAAGCATCTTGCTTTTTTTGTTTCTCGATCGATAACAATTGCCAGTAAACCAAAAATGATAGTGGCAACATCACGATCGCAATTTCTTTTGAAAGAATGGCTAGTATGTAGCAAACAGTTGTCATGACTAGCAACATTGGCCTGTCTATCACAATTCGCTTATCATAAATTTGCCAAACTATTTTCTTTTTTAAGAAAATTTGTGACAACACCAGCAAGCCTGCTAAAACGAAAAAAGCATACAAAGAATCTCCGCGGGAGTTAATGTAACTCACCGCTTCAGTCTGAATGGGATGGACCAAAAAAAGTGCTGCCAATCCAAAACTAAGTTTTTTATCTAAATTAAGTCGGGAAAATAATAGATATATCATGATTCCCACACCGATATGTAAGAGTGTGTTTGTAAGGTGGAATCCAAAAGGATTTAACCCCCACCATTGATAATCCCAAGCAAAAGTAAGACTAGTAATTGGCCGAAAATAGTTACTGTCAACGCCAGCTCCGGCCGTTGTGCTACGACTAAAAATTTTATCAATCTCAAAATTTTTTATATGCTGATTTTTGTAGATAAATTGTTCATCATCCCAGATGAATGGGTTAAACAAAGAGTTTAGATAAACAACTAATCCAATCAAAAGCAAAACCAATAGTGTCTTTTTTTGCGACATACAATTAGAATATCATCTTGATCTTGTATAATAGTATCGCAGTTTCAGAAAGCACTTAAAAGGTCAATTAGCTCAGTTGGTTAGAGCGCACGATTCACATTCGTGAGGTCACTGGTTCGAGCCCAGTATTGACCACGATAAACAAGAATGGTTTTCTGCCGAAGAAAATTGATTTTTGCCAAAGGTCAAAAAAACTCCACATTGTTGCAAAAACCAGACATTTTTCCTCGGCACCACATTATGTCAACTCGACGGTCGAGTATTGTTTGAATTGCTCACTTTAAGTATTTGCTGACTGGTATGGAAATTTAAAAAATCAAAAAATTATAACCGAAAGGACTTATGACTCTCAAAGAACAGATTACCGAAGACATGAAAAACGCAATGCGTGCGCACGATGCTGAAAAACTTGGGACAATCAGACTTTTGCTTTCAGAAATAAAAAACTATGAGATTGACAATGGTCCACAAGATGATGCAGGAGTACAAAAAATTGTTGCTCGGATGGTCAAACAATTCTCTGAGGTTCTTAGTGAGTTCAAAAATGCAGGTCGTCAAGATCTTGTAGATGAGAATCAGGCAAGAATTGCAGTGCTTGAGTTATATTTACCTGCTCAGATGAATGATCAAGAGCTTGAACAAATCGTGCGAGAAGTGATTGCAGAATCTGGCATGTCTCAGCCGGGGCCGGTGATAGGCATGGTCATGAAAAAAGTTGCTGGTCAGGCTGATGGTGGTAGAGTTGCGCAAGTTGTCAAGCAAGTACTTGGTTAATTGCGCAAACAAATATTTTTTTGGCTAAGACTTAACAATCACTAACTCGACAAAGCTACGGATGAAAACCCAAACAGTTGGCAGCACTCTTCAGGAAAAGCGACAGTCCCGTCGTGTCACTCTGGACGTTCTGGCTGAGAAAACCATGATTCGTCGGGACTATTTGGAAAATTTGGAAAAAGATGAGTTTGAAAAGTTACCAGCAGCAAGTTTCGTCAAAGGTTTTATTAGAGCGTACGGTAGGGTGCTTGGCTTCGATCCCAAACCGCTTATTGCGCTTTTGCGTCGTGATTACAAGGAAAGCGCTAAAGGTAAATTAGTACCTCGCGAATTTCTCAAGCCCGTGCTCAAACAACGGCAAACTCTCAACTCGGTGACATTCTTGGTAGCTGGTTTGTTTGTGGTTTTCGGAGTGGTTTTCTCATACATCGGTTTGCAATGGTACAACTTGGTTAAACCACCTGAGATTGTGCTTTCCTCACCAACTGAAGACGAGTTTGTTTCATCACAAGTAGTGGTTGAGGGCATGACTGTTCCAGATGCGGTGGTGGTGGTAAATTCACAGCCAGTCGCTATTAATGCAGATGGTACCTTTAAAACTCAAATACACCTACCTCGTGAGGGTATTTCTACCATCACGGTCGAAGCGACCGACCGTCGAGGCAAATCAAATTTTGAGCAACGTACAGTGTACGTCAAGTTTTAGCTGCAATTTGTGTTTTGGGTCAAGATCATGCAACTTTGTCGAAAGTTATGTTATTGAGTACTAAACCCACCGATGAATATACTACTGCCACGTTAGACTTCTCACGAAATATGATCTTGTAATAGGATGTAGATTTCACTATAAGTCATATTGAGAAAATTTTGCTATATTAGATTTGACAGACTAGTCAACTAATTGCTTGCGTAACCTGTCAATTAACTACGAAAGGTTTCTATGAACGATCTATTACCTGTTGTTTTTGCCGTTGTTTTGATTGTTTTGGCAATCGTCTTGGCTTTGGTGGGTTTCCAAATGGTGATTGTCTTGGTTGAGCTCAAGCGCACCTTACAAAAGGTAAATAGCGCCTTGGATCAAGCAGAAAACAAGATCAATAGTCTGGTTGCTCCCCTGCAAAATCTTGGTGGTTTGGCTACAGGTTTGCAAGCAGGTATGCATGTTTTCGAAGCTTTTGTCGGTTGGTTAAACCAAAAAAAAGAGGAAAAGAAAAAGGCCTAAAAATGGTAAGTAACGACGACAAACAAGTCAAAATTGTCCACAATAACCCTGCTCAGTTTTTGGGTGGTTTTACCTTGGGTGTTTTTGCTGGTGCAGCCGGCTTATTTTTGTTTGGCACAGACCATGGAAAGAAACTCGGCCAGCAATTGGCTGATGAATGGGATCAAGCAAAAGAGAGTTTAGCAGACAGAGGGGTGATTGAAAACAAAGACGTAACTTTGGGAGAAATGCTTCGGGGGGTTTTGCACAAAATGAGCGATGGCGAAGGCGGATTTAGCCTGGATTTTTTGAAAGATATGGGTGGCCAGGTTGCTGGTGACAGCTCGGTTGAAAAACCGCAGAAGGTCGGAAAAAACCTGGCTGAAGAAAAAGGTAAACCCACCAAAAAAACTCGCAAGGCCAAAACCTTGAAATTTAAAGGGGTTTGAGTAACGACCAAACTGCTTCCAAGCTTGTTGAGCGTGTTTTAGCCCTAGCAATTGGTTTCCTCGGAGCTTAAATTTTTTTCTTCAACTGTTATAATCACCTCATGCTCACAGCCAATCAAGTTCGTCAAAAATATTTTGAGTTTTTTCAGAAGCAGCAACACGCCCTCATTCCTTCGGCTAGCCTGGTTCCAGAAAACGACCCCACCACGCTTTTTACTGGCTCTGGTATGCAGCCACTTTTGCCTAACTTCTTGGGTCAGCCGCATCCACAAGGAAAAAGGTTGGTGGACAGCCAAAAATGTTTTCGTTCTCAGGATATTGAGGAAGTTGGAGACAATCGACACATCACTTTTTTCGAAATGTTGGGCAACTGGTCTTTGGGTGACTACTTTAAAAAAGAGCAGATAAGTTGGGTTTTTGAGTTTTTGACAAAGGAGGTCGGTTTGGATCCTCACAATCTTTATGTGACAGTTTACGCTGGCAATTCAGACTTGGGCATTTTGAGAGACGAGGAAGCGGTAGAATTTTGGCAGAAAGAATTTGCCAAGTTTGGTATTGAGGCTAAACCGGTTGATCAGGCTCAAGAAAAGGGTTTGCAAGGTGGTCGGATCTTTTTTTATGGTGATGCCAAAAACTGGTGGTCGCGTTCGGGTGAGCCCAAAAAAATGCCGGCTGGTGAGCCGGGTGGTCCAGATAGCGAAATGTTTTATGATTTTGGTGCTGAATTGAAACTCCATGAAAATTCGCCTTTCAAAAACGAGCCCTGTCATGTCAACTGTGATTGTGGTCGTTTCCTTGAGATTGGTAATTCGGTTTTTATGCAGTACCAAAAGCAGGACGATGGCAGTTTTAAAGAATTACCACAAAAGAATGTTGATTTTGGTGGCGGATTGGAGCGAATTTTGGCAGCGGCCAATCACGATCGCGATGTTTTCAAGACAGACTTGTTCATGCCGATCATCACCAAGCTTGAAGAAATCAGCGGCCACAAATATGAGGAGACTGCCGCTTACACCCAGTCTTTTAGGGTCATTGCTGATCACTTGCGTGGTGCAGCCTTTTTGACAGCTGACGGCGTTTTCCCCTCCAACAAAGCCCAGGGTTATTATCTGCGCCGTTTGGTGCGCCGTGCGGTTCGCTTTGGCAAAATGATTGGTATAAGCGGCGAATTTTTTGCCGATCTTTTGCCAGTTGTTACAGAGATCTATACCCAGCATTTTAGTTACCTATCGGACAAGCAATCCCAAATCATCGAGGTTCTACGTGCTGAAGAAGTCAAGTTTCTGCGGACGCTGGAGAAGGGTCTGCGCGAGTTTGAAAAAACTTTTAGCTCTTCTGTTGCGACTGATGAAGCTAATACAGCGCAAAACAAAACTTTAACTGCAGCTTTGGCTTTTAAGATGTTTGAAACCTATGGTTTTCCTCTGGAAATGTCGGTCGAAGAGGCGGGCCGCAAAAACTGCTCGATCGAGACTGATATCGAAAATAAATTCAACAGTTTTAAAGGTCAACACGCCAACCAATCTCGCACTGCCTCGGTTGGTCAATTTAAGGGTGGCTTGGAAGACCACTCGGATTTGGCTGTTAAATTCCATACCGCAACTCATCTGTTGCATGCGGCACTGCGCCAAGTTTTAGGTAAACACGTTGCGCAAAAAGGCTCAAACATCAATCCAGAAAGATTGCGCTTTGATTTTTCTCATCCTGAAGCTGTGACTCCTGAACAAATGAAACAGGTTGAGGCGCAAATCAATGATTGGATAAAGGCTGATTTACCAGTCCATAAGCAGGTGATGGCAAAAACTGAGGCTTTGGCAGCTGGGGCTCTGGCATTTTTCGTTGAAAAATACCCCGACACAGTTAACGTGTACACTGTTGGCCAAGATCCAGATAAAGGTTGGGTCTCGAAGGAGCTCTGTGGCGGCCCGCACGTGGCGCGCACTGGTGAAATCGGTCAGATCGAGCTTTTTAAAGAAAAAGCTGTGGCGGCGGGGACCAGGAGAATTTATGGTAGGATCGCCCAAACCAATTCCTAACTATCGGGAACAAGTAAGAAATTTTTGTATTGTTATTTCGATAATCGCTTTGTTTATTGTTGGATACTCACACTAGTATTAAGAGCGAATCTAATTAAGCAATTTGGCTTGATTGAGTTATCGGTATTTAATTTTTGTTTAATGATGCTTTCCCTGCCAGGAATGGTGATTTTGCAGCTTTTTGTTTTAAAAAATATTTTCAAAAAAATTAACTCGAGAAAAAAATTTGTTAGTAAATTGAAAATGCTATTTAGGTCGGTTGCAGACCTGGCGAGCTTTATTGTTTTGTTTACTCTATGGTTGGCTGTTCTTTTTTATGGCTTGAGGCCGGTTGTTATTGGTTGGATGAGAGGAATCCAAGAGTATTCCGGTTCTTGTCGTTTGTATTTCAAACCTTCAGCTAACACGCGTAAGAACAGATATTCGATCTATAAAATATATTTTACCGATAAATTTGGTAATCAACAGGGTTTAGATATTACTCGTCAGGATTATGAGAAGCATTTAACCGCAGAAACACTCAGTCACGATCCAGAAAAATATGAACCCCCAGTTTGGCATGATTGCGAACGCCCAGCTCATTTTCTTTATTTGCCCAGGGCATCTGCGTTCTAATTCAACTAACAAGCAAGTCTGAAGTGCCATTGTGTGGTGGACTCGGACTTGGTGAAGACGGTTGATAAATTCTGGCTAGCTAAAATAAAAAAGGTCAGCGATCTCGC
>JBMORQ010000017.1:0-12160 GCA_049322575.1 Patescibacteria group bacterium | reverse complement strand
TCGCTTGTATATACAACTTTAACCTAGCCTACAGAAGCAACAAACTAAACCACTAGCTAACAGAAAAACAAAGACAAAAAAAGACAACATACTGGGAGATGAGGTGTTATTTCGCTACAAGTCTAATCCTTTACTAGGCTCAACCTATGGCGAGTGAGAGAGCAAGATCTAGCTAGTCTTTTCCTCATCCTACCTCCAAAAACCCCTCCACCACCAATCCCTCGGCCACTTTTCTCGTCAAACCCCTACTCATCAAATAAAAAATCTCATCCTCTGGCAAGCTACTCACACTGGCCGCATGCGAGCATTTCACATCGTCAGTTTTGATCTCCAGATCTGGGACCGCCTCAGCACGAGCGGTTTCGTCCAAAAGCAGCACTCGCTCCGTCAAAAACGACTGGCTGTCGGGGCAATCCGGCTCGATGATAATCTTACCTGCCAATTTAATCACACCCCCATCTCGACCCACAGCCTTGAGCATTGTCTGGGCTCGGGTATGGGCGGCCAGGTGACGCACCACAACTTTCACTTCCTGGTGCTGGTTGTTTTCCACCAAAAACGCCCCGAAAATTTCTGCCTCAGCAGATTCGCCCACCAACTCTACCAAGTACTCTCCTGGTTGAGTTAAAACAATTTTTTGCTGTTGATCTTTTTCGATTGTGTACTTTTTCATTTTTCATCCCACCAGCCAAATTAACTGGCTCAACCTCCCACACGTGAGGTTGGATAAATTTGTGCCTGCGAAGCCTGAGCACAAATTTATCCAACCGAACCCTCCATCTCAAAATCAATCAACCTATTCATCTCCACCGCATACTCCAGCGGCAGTTGCCGCACTAAGTCGGCAATAAAACCATTCACGATCATTTTTCGAGCGTTTTCCTCACTAATTCCGCGACTCATCAAGTAAAACAGCTGGTCATCGCCAACTTTGCTAACCGTTGCCTCATGTTGCAACTCAACTTGATTGGTTAAAACTCGTTCCGTGGGATACGTATCGGTCTGGGATTGGTTATCGAGAAGCAAGGCATCACAAACCACCACATTTTTGCTACCCTTTGCCTGAGGTGCGATTTGCACCAGGCCACGGTAACTGGTTCGGCCGCCCCCTTTTGTGATCGACTTGGAAACGACGGTCGAACTGGTGTTAGGAGCCAGATGAATTGCCTTGGCACCGGTGTCTTGATGTTGGCCAGGGCCTGCCAAAGCCATGGACATGACCTCGCCACGCGCACCCTCGCCTGCCAAAACATAACCTGGATATTTCATGGTCACTTTTGAGCCCATATTAAAATCTGTCCAGATCATCTCGCCATGCGCGCCCACATGAGCTCGTTTAGTAACCAGGTTGTAAATATTTTTGTACCAGTTTTGGATAGTGATGTACTGACAATGGGCTTTTTCTTTGACAAAAATCTCGACTACAGCACTGTGGAGAGAGCTCGAGCTAAAAACCGGAGCGGTGCAAGCTTCAAAATATTTTACCCTCGCGCCCTCATCAACAATTATCAGTGTCCGCTCGAACTGACCCATCGACTCAGCGTTGATTCTGAAATAAGTCTGGAGTGGCATTTTGACATCTACGCCTTTTGGCACATAAATAAATGAGCCACCAGACCAAACAGCCGTGTTAAGGGCCGCAAATTTATTGTCTCCACTGGGAATGACTTTACCAAAGTACTCGTGCACTAGGTCTGGATACTTGGCCAAGCCCTCGTCCATCGACAAAAAAATCACTCCATCCTTGGCCCAGGCTTCCTTGAGGGAGCCATAAACCACTTCGCTATCGTACTGGGCCTTAACCCCCGCCAAAACCTCTCGCTCTGCCTCTGGTACACCAATGCGCTCAAACGTTTCCTTGACTTCATCAGGCACGTCATCCCAGGAACCAACCACGTTTTCTGTCGGTCGCAGATAATATCGAATGTTGTCGAAATCGATCTCGCTCAGGTCGGCTCCCCAGGTCGGCATAGGTTTTTGACGAAAAATTTTCAGCGCCTCGAGGCGTTTTTCCAGCATCCAGCCTGGTTCATGTTTCAGAGCCGAGATTTCACGAACCAATTCTTCGCTTAAACCGGGTTTACTGATGTGTGAATAGGTTTCGGTAGAAAACGAGTAGCCATGCTCGTAGCTGTCCGGGATCAGCTCGCTGGCTGCTGGGACACTAGGCTGTTTTTGTTTCGCTGTCTGTTTGGGCGCAAATCTGGACATTTTTGTCTATAATTTTCTTGTTCTTTTTTACGGATATTAGGCCAAGGAGCAACTAATTTTGCTTGGCAGTTTTTTCTTCGGCATTCTCATCCTGGATGGTTTTCGTGTATTTTTCATAACCATTTTTTTCGATGTTATCAATCAACTCGGCCCCGCCAGTTTCAACAATTTTGCCGTCCACCATCACGTGGACATAATTCGGGTGTAGGAAATCCAAAATTCGTCGATAGTGAGTAATAACAACCATGCCAGTTTGATAACGATTAATGGCGCGACGGATAGTGCGAGCCACTGCTTTGACTGCATCCACATCCAAACCAGAATCGGTCTCATCCAAAATCGCAAAACGAGGTTGTAAAACCATCAGTTGCAACATTTCCAGGCGTTTTTTCTCACCACCGCTGAAACCTTCGTTGAGATTGCGCATCAGCATGGCAGGTTTAATGGCGAGCTCTTCGCCTAGTAGTTGTAAATAATCTCGAAACTCAGTGATTCGGCTTGCTTTGAGACTCAAACGTTCCTCCTCCGAAAAACGAAGCTTAAAGGCCTCCCAAAGAAAATTTAGCACTTTTACTCCTGGAACCTCCACCGGGTGTTGGAAAGCTAAAAACAAACCTTGCTTGGCTCTTTCGTCTGGAGTGAGTTTGTTGAAAATCTGGTCATCAAGCATGATCTGACCGCTAGTTTGGCTGTAGGCAGGATGACCGGCTAAAACATTGGCCAAGGTCGATTTTCCGGATCCGTTAGGGCCCATGATGACGTGCAATTCTGAACTTTTGATAGTTAGATCCAAACTTTTGATGATTTTCTTTGCTGAAACTTCTGCCTGAAGACCGTTTATCTGGAAGGTGTGTTGTTGCATCATGCTTATTCTACCTTAGGAAGCAAATGCCGTCGCCAGAGGTTATGAATACCGCTTTGCTAAAATTTCATTATGCTATTTTTTGGAAAGCTGCCTGAATGATTTCTGGCACAAACTCAACGCCAAAGTCGTAGCTTGCCACTTCTTCTCGGCTAGCCCAGGCAAACTCGGTGTGTTCCTCGGAAATTTTTACCTCAGGCCACTTTACCGCGGTTGCCTGATTATCAGCTAGATTGTTATTTTGGCTATCACTTTGATTCTTGCCTGGCAGCTCGGCCAACCAGCCGCAAATGACAGAATAAACTTGTTTGTCTGGCTGAAAAAAGGTTGAAAAATAGGTTAATTTCTTGAAATCAAAATACTCTGGCGCCACCACCAAACCTGTTTCTTCCACAATTTCACGCGCCACGTCCTGACGATGTAAATCTCGCGCTATCTCTGTTACTCCAGTCGGCCATTCAGAGTTTCCACCGGCCAAATCCCATTTGTTGGGCCGGGATTTGGAGTCGGGGGCTCGTTTTAGAAGTAAGACTTTGCCATTCACTATTACGGCAGCTTTATGCAACAGTTTAGTATGACTGGTAAGTTGATGGGGTATGTGGGTTGATTCTGACACAGGGTGTATTTTACACGCTGACACCAACTATCTCAAAGTTAAACTCTGTTGGAACGACTAGCATCAAAGGCTTTTCTAATTTCCTGCTTAATTGCCGGGGGAGTTTCGATTTGGTCGATTTCATCATAACGAAACCAAGCAATTCCATCTGTTTCCTCAAAATTCTGTTTAAATTTTGGCCATTTTCCAGGTAAAAGCTCGTTTTTTTGTTCGTCTAGTTCCATTAAAAAAATCTCAACCATATGCATTT
The DNA here is from genome assembly GCA_049322575.1 of Patescibacteria group bacterium. Lineage (GTDB taxonomy): Bacteria > Patescibacteriota > Microgenomatia > UBA1400 > PJMF01 > JBMORQ01. The sequence continues at coordinate 8,221 of JBMORQ010000017.1, read as the reverse complement.
CACATCCTCTGGGCCATTTTTGGTTTGTCACCCTCTCTTGAGGTTTACGGCTTTTTAAGCGTTGCTCATAATTTTCTTTACTCACCCAATGTAAATTGGCATTGATTGGTCTTGGTAAGTGATAATGCCCAGATTCTTTTCCTGTTTGCAACAAATTCCAGCCAGGCACACTGCCTACCGCTCTAACTTTTAGCCCCGTTTCCTCCCAGAACTCACGCTCGGCAGCGACATGAGGCAACTCATCTTCTTCCAGATGTCCACCTGGAAATAGCCAAAAACCAAGTTTTTTATGTTTAATAAGCAAGGCTTTTTCCTGATAGATCAAAACTCCTGCCACAGATAAACAAATTTTTGGGGGAGAAGATAGTTCCTGCATAAAAAACCACCATTTCCAAGTTTTAGCTAAAGCAAACTCATCTGCACACCTGCATTTTTCTTTGGCACAAAACTAAAATCAACCGGGCACTCGATTAGACGATTCCATTTGTTGCGAAACTTTACTTGGCCTTTGCTCAAGCCATAATCGTAAACCTCAGCCGTAACCCTTACGTCCTGCAAGCAATAATCCCGTAACTTCTCAAACTGCTTTGTCTGATAATACTTGATCGCGTCGAGACCATCGCCAGTTTTACCGATACCCAGAGTCTCCTTTGCTACCGCATCTAGACCTATCCGATGGCCCACACTATCTTTGATGCGCATCATAATGTCTAGTGTCGGGATGGTTAAGATGTCACCGCTGTAATATGGAACGAATGTCTGCATGTCAAACTGATCGATGTTAAAACCAACCACCACGTCGGCTTTCTCAAGTAAAGGGAAAAGTTTTGGCAAGTCCTCCTCAAAAAATGACATCATTTGGCCGGTGCCAAACTCGCCGCCTCGTGCCATAACCCCCACAAAAGAAATTCCCAGGCGATCAGGGAAATAACCACCTACTTGGTCGAAAGTTTTCTGAGTTTCGACATCCAAAATCAACTGTAACATAGCTTATTTCCAGTTCTTCTGAAGTAGATTTGTAGCGAAATAAATTTTTGTAATTTGCTAATCTTTAATGACTCTCGTTTTTACCTCACTTTGAGGTATGAATTCAAGTGGTTTTTAACTCGGTCGATTCTAGTTTTGTGATTGAAAAAGCAACCAACAGAACAACCAAGCAGGAAAACCAAAGTTGAGGATACGACCAAGCATAAACTAGGCGCAACGCAGCTGATTTTGTCAACCAAGCCAAACCTGAATTGGTTGGGGTATGCTGGGTTATGACTCCCTGGTCAGGATATAAATAAACTTCATCGCTTTGATCAGGATTCAGCAAACTTAACTCAAATTTATATTGCTTGTCAGCTGAATCTGATATCGTGGGGAATCCAAAAGGAAAGCGCAAAACACCCTCTAACTCGACTGGTTGACGTTTTGATTCGATAATTAAGTTGTCGTCAGAATCATATAAACGGAACACAAGTTGAACCTCCTGAGTTTCAGCCGTTCTAATAGCTGACGGCTCCCTGGCATAATCCATGGTCAACATAACCACACTCAGATTGGGCTGATTTGAGGTAAAACTAAATGAAAGCGGCTGGTTGGATTTTACAAGCAACTCACCAGGAACTACTCTGGGCAAGTTATGCCTAACCATGACCAAAGTTGGTGAGAAATCACCGGCGTATACCATGGTTAAAAGTAAACAAAGTAAGATTGCCGGACCCCAAATTTTTAGCCAAGTAAAACCTTTAGGACGAGTTACTGATTGTGCGTCTTCTTGAGAGTTCAGACCTCCTGTCTTTAACATTATTGAAACTGCTCTGCGAGACTCATCGATTGATTTACTTGAATCATCAGTGTTTTTAATATTTTTTTCCTTTAATTTCTTAGTCTTACCTGCAAAATATAAGGACTCGACTAAGACATACAGTAAATAAGCCACAAAAATACTAGCCGATGCCAAAACTATGGCTCTAATTGTCGCAAACAACCCTGGCATATTAACCAAGGTTTTTTCTAAGAAAATTAAAGGCTGACTCCAGGTGAGCCGACGAATGACCTGAGGATGTATCAGGTAGAGCGAGAAGCTAATTTTTCCTAAAAACACCAGCCATGGATGACTAAAAACCTTGTTTAACCAAGAACCTGCTGAAATCGCTACGCTTACCACTAAAGTAAAAATCAAGCTTAGCAATAGAAAATGCTGCATAACATAAAAACGAATTTGATGAAATCTATCGGGCCATTCCAGAGCCATAGCCCAAAGAAAGACTGCCAAAACTAACGGTCCCAACCATTTCTTCTCGGCAAATTTTTCCCATTTAAGCCAACCCAAACCCTGGTTGCGATAAATAGTTCCCAACCAAACTCCAACCACGAAACCACTGGCACGCGAGAAATAAGCTCCATGCCAGGAGAAAAATGAACGGCTCGCTTCATCTAGACCAAAAAGAACTAAAATGATGCAAACGGCCAATACAAGGCTAAACTTCCAGTCTCGTTTGTTAATTAATGCAATAACTGGCACAGCCACAACTGGATACAAGGTGTAGAAAATCATTTCTGGAACTAAGCTCCAATAAACTCCATCCAACATCACTAAACGTTTATTCCAGTACATCGTCATCGAGAGATTAGACAACATTTCCAAGAAACTCTTAGCGCCTTGATCTAAATTAGCCAACCTTGCCGCCAAAAAGCCTGAATCAGCAAAAACACCCAGAAATATCAGAACAAACTGAAACACCACAAACAATCCAAAGAAAGCCAAACCAACCCAGTTAAATTTACGCTGGATGGAAGCCAAAATCAGCCAACCAAGTCTAGTAATCAAGGCGATTGCTAATAACACTACAAGCTGACCAAAGGTAGACAAAGGCCAGGGAGGTTTCATGGTGAACCAAATGTATAAAACTACTACAGCAAAGATGGGCATGATCCTTAAATAGCGCTTTGCCAAAAAAACAATGGCGTTTTTTATTGTCGGATACAGATATGCCATAAGAAAGCCACTTAAAACAAAAAAAAGTTGAACTGAGGTAGGTCCAGCAGAAATCATGCGAAAAAGATATAGAACAATCGGCGAATCACTCACCAAATGAAAATTAAAACCAAGGTGAGAAATCAAGACCCCAAAAGCCGCAAAACCACGCAAACCATCGAGAGATAAAAGTCTTTTTGTTGACATGAAATGGCAATCGACAAATTCTGTAATTTACCTAAAACTGATTTGACTCTTAGCCAAGAGCCTTTGTTAATCTGTTTTCGACTTCGGTCCAATTAATAACGCTCCAAAAGGCTTCTACATAGTCGGCTCGACGGTTTTGATACTTGAGGTAATAGGCGTGTTCCCATACGTCCAAACACAGAACCGGAGTCTGTCCCTTAGACAAGGGCGAATCTTGATTTGGCAAGGAGTAAATCTCGAGTTTTTTCTCTGGCGTAACCACCAACCAAGCCCAGCCCGAGCCAAACTGGCCTAGAGCTGCCTCACTAAACTTTGTTTTAAAAGTTTCAACACTCCCAAAATGATCCACCAGCAACTGCTGCAACTTATCTGAGAATACTTGATCTCCAGCCGGGATCAATAACTGCCAAAATAAACTGTGATTGGCATGGCCGCCACCGTGATTGCGCAAGGCTGTTTTTGCCTTATCATCAACCTTTAATTCGTTAAGTTGACTTAAAAGCTGCTCTGGGGAAAGGTTTTGCAAATCGGGAAAAGATTCAAGAGCGGCATTAAATTTATCCACGTATGTTTGGTGGTGCTTGGAATAATGCGTCTCCATGGTCAGAGCATCGAAATAGGGCTCTAAGGCATCATAAGAATAAGAAAGTTGAGGTAAAACATGCATAAAGCCTTTCAGTACCGCAAAAAATACACGGCTTGATAAGTTTTAATTGAATTATTCTGATTTTTTAGCAATAATACTCAACAATTCTTGCACCAAATAGCTAAAAAAGGCGTAGGCAAAGATAGCAAACAAAGTAGTGAATTCAAGAATAAATCCACCTGTAACCTTGGGTGTGGGAAAAGCAAATAAGAACGGCTGCAACAAAGGCTGAGTATTAACATAAATCCAATTAACAAATCCTGCTTGAGGATTAGCAGCTAAAAGTTTAAGAACAAAACGAAAAACTAGCATAACTTCGATCAGTCCAAATGCAACGTTGGCGAGTTCTTTAAGAAGTTTCATCATATATTTTTAATTATAACAGCTTGCATCAACCCCGCGCTCTTCTGTAATAGGCACGATAGTTATGGCAGTAGACTTCCTAAGAAATTAGATTTTGCAGAAACTGATTTATCTGAGAGAAAGCTGCTGTTTTTGAGTGAAGTAGTAGTATAGCTACTTCGAGCGAGAAAAAAACCTTTGCAGTACTTTAAAGCAGTTTGGTAATAGAAATGTTATCAAGCATGGAGTTTAATATCGCAATCTAGCTGAGCTACATGGAAAATCATATCTTATGAACTAAGTATTCTCAGTCTGGTGACCAACAAGTTCCTTAGCTATGCGCTCTAGCTCAATGACCCTATCCCTTGCAGATGTTTTTATAAAATCTTCTATTTTGCCAAAATCTGGTGAACTGTCCTCTCGCCTCAGGCCCGTTGCTTCTTTCCAGATGGCTTCTGTAACCTGATAACCACTTGCACCATTTTCCAGTGATACTCGCAAAGCGTCTTTGTAAGTCTCATAAGTCACATCATTGATGGTAAAAATCCATGGTATATCAAGTTCTGCTGAGATAGTAGCACAAGCAAGTGCATCCTGCGGATACTGCAGAAGCAAAACGTCGGCAAATTTTGCAAACTCCTGAACTGCCACCATCTGAGTCTCCTGAAAGGAACTGACAGTGTACTCACCACCTGCCGGATCGTAAATAACCAGTTTTAAGAGAAAAGCTATGCCGACATGACGGCAATAATCATGAAGCTCTGCAACAATTTTCTTCTTCTCTAGAGCGTGCGGCTCCTGGGGATGATAATAAAGTTCAAACTTGGCTGCGGCGTAGTTTTGTCGAATGTCTTCTACACCCCAGTTTGCCACTAATTGAGGTAGAGCTAATGGATCAACCTCGGGCTGAGGTCTTTCCAAACGTAGAATCAAACCACAGCTGCCCGCTTTTTCTGCCAAAGCAGAATAACTGTAAACCGAATCAAGTACTACTGCCGAGGCGAAGGGGCTGAGATTTGTTGCGAGCTGTTCGATCAGCTGACCCAGACTTTTTACACCACTCTCCGCTGTGAGATCCAAAGCAAACTGATCAGCCCATGACATACCATAATCGAGCTCTAATATTGAAAAGAAACCATTGGCGTGTTTAAGGGCAGGTACTGTCATCGATTAAGTATAGCGGAAAATTTGTATTCCTAGAAACAGGGAGTCTATTAGACCAGCCACAAAAAAGCCGTAGTCAATATTCTTGACCACGGCTTTTTACTATTTCAATAAGTTTGAACGATTATCGATCTCTTCTGAAACCGCCACGTCTGTCACCGCGATCTCCACCGCGATCTCGGCTACCGAACCCTCCCCGAACGCCACGGCCAGAAAAGCCACCACGACCGCCGTTGCCTCCATTTGAACCTTGGCGTTCGCCGCGCTCGGCACGTTCAGACTTCATCTGAGCCTCTTGCTCTGGAGTTAACATGCTTAGGCCAATCTTGCCATCTGGTTTAATCTCAGAAATGCGCACATGAACTTGGTCACCAAGTTTGACGATATCCTCGGCGTGTGCAACAAAACCAGGCGCCATAGCTGAAACGTGAACCAAACCTTCACGATTTGGCAAATACTCAACAAAAGCACCGTAGCTTTCCACACGAGTAACCACACCGTCAAACTCGTCGCCTTCGGCGACTTCGCGAACGATAGCGTCAATCATGCTCATGGCTTTATCGATCTTCTCTTGATCTGGAGAAGAGATATTGACCATACCAACATGCTTTTCCTCGTCTTCTTCAACACTGACCTCGGCACCCGATTCCTCAACAATTTGTTTGATGATCTTGCCACCAGTTCCAATAACCTCACCGATCTTGTCGGCTGGGATGATTATCTGTTTGATCTTAGGCGCATATTGGCTAATCGAAGCTTTTGGAGCGCTAATGCAGGCCATCATTTTACCCATAATGTGTAAACGACCCACTCGTGCCTGTTCCAAAGCCTGGGTTAGCACCTCGAGAGGAATACCCTTGAGCTTGATGTCCATTTGGATGGCAGTAATACCAGCATCAGTGCCGGCAACTTTGAAGTCCATATCACCTACATGGTCCTCTAAGCCCTGGATATCGGATAAAACGACGTATTTTTCGCCATCGCTCATCAAACCCATAGCGATACCAGCAACTGGTTTTTTGATGGGTACACCGGCCGCCATCAATGATAAAGTCGAGCCACAGACCGAAGCCTGAGAAGTCGAACCATTTGAGCTCATAATCTCGCTAACAACGTGAATAGTGTATGGAAACTCCTCTTGAGATGGGATCATGGGCAACAAGGCGCGCTCGGCCAAAGCGCCATGTCCAATCTCGCGGCGTTTGGGATAACCAAAACGACCGGCCTCGCCTGAGGCGTATGGAGGCATGTTGTAATGGTGCATGTAGTGACGCACTTCCTCACCTTCCATGTCCTCGATGTGTTGACCCAGAGATGGGCTTCCAAGAGTTGTAATCGTCACAGCCTGGGTAGCTCCACGCTTGAACATGGCACTTCCGTGGGTGCGAGGGAAAACATCAATTTCACACCAAATTGGACGAATCTCGTCTGTCTTGCGACCATCGGGACGCACGCCATCCTTGAGGATCATGCGACGAGCCTCAGCTTTCATCAGCTCATGAAGCAATGAACCAATCTGCTTGGCAGTAACCAGATCGGCAGCATCTTCAGCCTTGTCTGCATTAAGATCGGTCACGATTTTTTCTATAACTTCCTCGATGCCAGTGGGTTGCAAGACACCTTCTTTCTTGACCATTTCATGAATTTCAGCGGCATACTTGCTGGAGACCGTCTGAGACAAGGTCTCGGCTGCGGCGGCAACTTCGGCCGCTGGCTCAACCACTAGTTGGACCTTTTCCTTGCCTGCCTGGGCAACAATCTCGTTTATCTGACTGCAAATCTCACCGAGAACGGTTTGGGAATGAGTCAGAGCCTCAATCATCACCGGCTCAGAAACTTCATTCGCACCAGCCTCAACCATGATGATAGTTTCGCCGGTACCTGAGACAATCATGTCTAGGGAACTAGTTTTGCGCTCAGTATTGGTTGGATTGATCAATAAAGCCTGAGTTTCCTGGTTGTAACCCACGCGAATACCTGCCATCGGTCCTTCAAAAGGAATTTGTGAGACTGATAAGGCAATGGTTGTACCGATTAAGCCCAGCATGTCGGCATCATTCTCGCCATCATAGGAAAAAACGGTGCTGATCACCTGAACTTCATGTTTCATGCCGTCTGGAAAACGGGGACGGATCGAGCGGTCGATCACACGAGCCTTAAGAATGGCGTCGTCAGTGGGACGGCCATCACGCTTAACCCAACGAGAACCTTTGATAATGCCACCCGCATACAGCTTTTCGGCGAACTCGACAGATAGCGGGAAATAGCCTAACTCAACCTGTCGTCCAAGTGCCACAGTGGTGTGAACCACGGTTTCGCCGGCTGTAACCATTACGGCTGCGGCAACTTGCTCACTGAATTTACCAATCTCAACTTGGACTGTTTTATCAGCAATTTTTATTTCTTTTTTAAATGTGTTTCCGTAAGTTGGATAAGACATTTATTCCTTTTCTTGAGATGTTGTAAAACTGGCTGTCTGTCAGAGCCCGTTAACTTTTGATAAGACCGACTACGACAACAAAAGCGGCTAAAGCCACTTTTTGCTATTTTGCAAACTTTCTCATAATAATTTCTGGAAAACTTTCTTAGCAGATTTATCTCAAAAAGCAGGTAGTACTTATTTTGTTGACTGAAAAAGTGTATCTGTTTTCAGTTGCGAAAAACACCCACTACTTGCCTGTCGAGATCTGGTCGGCCTTAAAAGTGTTCCTGTTAAATAACAGAACAATTATAGCAGAAAATCGGTCAAAATCTTTTTGAGTTTGTTTTGATCCAGGGCATCTGCGTTCTAACTTCTCATCTTGACATAAAAAAAGAGAATCTTGTTTAATATTAGGTTGATACACCAAACGAACAAGACTCTCTTTGTATGAAAAAGTATACTTCAAATTTAGTTAAAA
>JBMORQ010000016.1:0-12208 GCA_049322575.1 Patescibacteria group bacterium | reverse complement strand
AAAGGGGCAGCCGATAACATACTGACGAGGGATATGATTTTTTTCACATCCGAGAAAATACCACGACTTTAGATTGATTCACAGGGACAAAAACCACTTTTCAGCAACTGTTTTGGTTACTTAAGCCGAAAAATCAATCCTTTTTCTCAATGTTGTAAAACCCAAAACTACTCTGGGGAATGCGCAAATAGCCAGGTGCCCGCAAATTAAAAGTACTCTTAAACTCACCACCTGGGATATTAATCGTGCCGCGATTGGTTTGAAGCACCACCTCCGAGGTTTGACCATTGGAATTATGCGAAACACGAACCGAACTAACGTTAGTAACCGCCCCACCCGAGCTATTTGCCAAATCTCGCAACTCGTTAATCGAGTAGGGATTGCCGCCGCCACTGCCGCCCACGCCGCACTGATTGATCGTCACCGGTTGAATGCGATTAACATCGGCACCGCCGGGGTTTTTGCGCACCAACCAGGCATTAACAATGTCACTAAATTCCTCCTGAGAAAGCCAGGGGTGGTTGCGTCCACAGTTGGCACCGCTAGAGAAGTAGCCATCGCGGTACCAGGCTTTGTAAAACCAAGGACTGCCAGCTTTGTTTTCCCAGGCACGAGTGCTCCAGTCTCCAGAGTTTGACTTGTCGGTGGTGTCCCAACCACTGGTGTTAGAGTAACCACCGTGGGTTGAGGCGTATTGTGTTGAGACTGGGTTTCCCGATGAATCAACCAAAACCCAGCCTTTTGTTTCATTTACTGCCTTTTCCCAATCACCACCTTTGCGGGAGTTTTTAAAAACTTGGCAAGCCTCGGTGGTGCAAATAGCTTTTGAGCCGTTTCCTGTATATTTGACAGCAAAAGTGCGCGCCGCAATTGCCTGTGCTTTAAGCGCGTTAATATTCCAAGAGCTTGGCATCTCGTAAATGCCTTGCAAGTATTGGTCTTCAAATGGTATAGTGCCCACTCCTTGAACACTAATATTACCCATCACTGGATAGTCTTTTTTGAGAGTTGCATTGGGATAATAGGCCTTGAGAATATCCTCGACCGACTGGCCAGCCTCAGCTCTGGCCTTGGCGCCATACTGACTCATGCCATTGCGGTGGGTATAGCCACCAAAACTAAAAACCGCAAACGAGTTACTTGGGGCCTGGGCCTTGTAGGCAATCGAGGCATTAAAGTCGTCAGCCAGTGGAACCTCACCGACCGAGGTAGTGTAAGTACCAGAACGAGCATTAATAATTGCCTGTTGTTGTGCTGAAAGGGCAGCAATTTTGCCCGACAGTTCCGCCTGATATGTCTTGGCACCAGCGATTTCTTTACGGAAAAACTCGGCCTGATCGTTGAGCTGTTTTTCCAAAGCGGCCAAGCGTTTTTGGTCACTCTCAAGTTTGGCGCGGTCTGCCTCTAGCTGATTAATTTCTGAGCCAATTGACTTGATTAAGCGGTTGTCTTGCGCCTGGACAGAGTTGCGGTAGGCCAAATCTTTGGTGAGCTGCGAGGCGTCGCCACTCGAGAGAAACATCAAAATTGGTGAAAAAGTCCGGGCACGCTTGTACTGGCTGGCAATTCTTTCGGAGAAAATCATGTATTGAAGAGCCAGGTCTGACTCTCGCTTCTCGATGTTTTGGGCTAGTTCCTGAGATTTCTGCTTGGCGACAACAATGCCATTACGAGCATTTTTGATTTTGGTCTCGATGCCAGCCAACTCTTTTTCCAACGGCTTGGTAGCATCCTCTGACATCTTGCGCAACTTGGCAAGTTCATCGATTTGCGCCTGAAGCTCATCAACCGGATCAACCGCCCTGACAAGTTGGACCAAAAACTGCGAAAAGCTTGGAGATAATTTGAGCAAAAGACCACTGCCAATCGTAGTAAGGGCCAAGACTAAGACAAACAATCGCACTCGAGTTTTATTAATAAAAAACATGGCTAAATGATTATAACCTGCTATTGGATGCATAAAAACTCTGAAACTTGGGGATGCAAATTTGGGAAGGTGGGCTGGGCATGATGTTGGAGGGGGTGAAGTGGTCGATTGGGGTCACTAACTAGGAGTGTTTTAACTAGCGTTTTTTTGTAGACTATAACTGATTTGAAGCGCTCACCCAAAACTCTACTTTCTCACTTGATGAAAAATACGGTACAATACGGGGGTGAAAAAAAAAATCGCACAATTTTTTTGTTTCTTGATTTTGTTTGTGGTCATATCTCTTAATCTGACACCTTCTACTTTTGCGGCAGAATACCCAAGCTGTAACGAGGCAAAGTTCAACATAAAAAATCTTTCAATTAATCCAAGCTCAGTTCATCAAGATACCGAAGTGAGAGTAACTTTCGACAAAAACTCCTTACCAGATAGTGGTTATCTTTTGGAGTGGGCTGGATTTAGAAAAGCATATAGAGCAGAAACAGAAAATGTTCCTGCTGGTAAGGTTTTGTTTATTATTCCGGCATCTGATCTGTCTTCTACAGAATTTAAACCAACTTTAATACTGCACTGGGGACACGATGGTAATTCTTGGCCAAGTGATAAAGCCTGCACCGCCGGACAAATAAAAATAGCTAGTGACAGCTATGACAGCGAGTGTGTTTTTAATATTTCTGAGCAACGAGACGGTAAGCAGTGCTACGGGGGAAATGGTGGTTGTTTAGAGGGAGGAAACGTAAAAATTCAAGTAAGGGGCTTAATGTATAACGGCAAGCCATACAATGGCTTAACTCACTTTAAGCTTGGTGCACTTGGCGCAGGTGAAGGCGTGATTGTTGATTTTTTCAGTTTGCCCAAAGCCACGAATGGTCAAGCCGAAGTCACAGTTGCCAGACTTGATGAGGGCGATTACGACGTTCAGATTTATACTTCATCAATTGCTGGTAAGGCTTTTGTAGGTTGTAAAACCAAGTGGACAGTTAAAGACGAGGGTGAGTGCAAAAACCAATGTATCACCACGCCAATTGACATCGGTGGCACCAGCAAATCCGAGCCCTACAACCTCTGCGCTCAGGTCAAAGGTGCAGGTCGTGACAAATGCGACTCGTGTCTTGAAAGCGAGGGGCTGTGGACAGCCGTTGGCTGTATTCCAACTGCCCCTGAAAGCATTATTAAAGTAGTTGTAAAAATTGGTTTGAGTGTGGCCGGTGGCGTAGCACTACTTATGATTGTCGCCTCATCGTTTTCTCTCTCTACTTCCCAGGGTGACCCGAAAAAAGTGAACGACGCTAAAGATCAATTGTCTGCTGCCATCATTGGCTTAGTTTTTATTATCTTCTCGATTTCAATTCTACAATTCATTGGTGTATCAATCTTCGCTATACCAGGATTTGGAGGCTAATGAAAAAAATCGCGCAAATCATCTCTTTATTAGTCATTTTTCTTTCAAGCTTTCAAATAGCACTCGCAGCTGATCCGTCAGCCGCACCCACCAATATTCCTACACCCACAATACCTGCGGCAAGGTGTGGCGAAATCACTCCTAAAGAAAATGCCGCCAACTGCTCATGCACAAGCAAAACGAGTGCAATTCCCAACGACAACGAGAATGTTTGTTGTGGTTGGTATCGCGATGGTGGCTGCAAAAAAACCCCGGGTGCTGCCAGTGTGGGTGGAGTTGACCAAGAAACCCTGGACAACTTTAATCCCTTAAATATTGGTGGCTCAGATTCCGATGATCCTACAGTTATTGCCCCATCCAAACAAGCAGACAATCTTAATACTCCGGGCAAGATTATTTCTCGCCTTCTTGATTATCTTTTCCCTCTGGCCGGGTTTGTTCTTTTCTTCATGATTGTCTGGGGAGGATTCCAAATGGTCACGGGCGCTGCCAACAAAAAATCGATGGAAGAAGGCCAAAAGCGCGCCACCGCCGCGGTAATTGGATTTCTCCTACTTTTTTCTGTCTACTGGATAGCTCAAATTGTCCAGGAGGTACTCAAGGTTAATTTCTTGGGCTAATTGAAAAACTAAACTAGGTCGTCCAACCAGGAAATACCCCGCTTTTGCCCCAAGCCTGTCTCGGCTATAATACAGCGTGGAAAAAATGAGTCTTTTTAAACCCACTCGCCCAACCAACCTTTCTTATCTGAAAAAATTTGTCATTTGTTGCTTGGTGGGTGTTGCGGCTCTACTTGGCCAAACCAACCCAGCTTGGGCAGCCGACCCCACTCCCGCACCCACCCCCAAACCAACCGAAGGCCCCAACGACACTACCATCAAATCATCTGCCAGAGACGATTATTACCTCTTCCCGCTAAACTTTGAGACATCCAAGCCCCTCGACTACAACATGGTGGTGGACCAAGGATATCAGGTTCACTGCGCTGGATCGGGATTAGATATTCTAAAGGGCAAAGAAGGAAGTATAGAAGAGCTTTTCAAATACACCGGCGGCGTCGGTGGTGAAACTAGCAGTTTCGAAAAAATTCTGCTGGAAGAAGCAAAATACCCTATGTTCCGAGACGCCACTGCCGGCGAGTCGACCGACAAAACCAGCTCACTCGAAGGATATTTTAGTGCCAGAAACCAAACTTTTGACGGCGACAACGAAGCTCAGTCAGCCAATAGTTCTGGCGTGGTGTCGGGTTTATACACCACCGAGGCGCAGTGTGTTTTGAAAGTAAAAAATCTCTATCTGACCAAGCACCTCTGCTCCTTGCTTGACGAGCCAAGCAAATGCGCCCTAGATAAAGAGATTGTTGGCGTAGTTAACCCCGAAACGGGCAAAAATTTTAAACAAACAGAATTCCTAAGGTTTTTGCAAGACAAACTGCATATTTCAGAAAACCCCAACGAATCGGGTGAGGGCGTCATCACTTGCTCAGATTTTTATAGCAAAGCCCAGGAAGTAGAAGATGATCTAGGAGTTGAAACTTACAGCCTGATTAAAGGTGGCTTTAACAAATTAACCATCAATCTTGATAAAGCCTTTCGACAAGCATATTTTGTGTTGGCGGTTTCGCTACAAAACAAACCAAACCCAACTGCCACCTTTTGGTTTCGTGACAGCTCGGGCAGCGGCGGATACAATCCTGATGAAACCGAGTCGCGCCATGTACCACTCATCGTCAACGTTAAAATACCCACAACCGGCACCAACTACATCCAAAGTCTGGAAAACTACCAAGACCCGATCATGCTTTCCACCAGATTTACCAAGTCCGAAAAAGACCTTCAAGAATACAGCGAGCAGGTCAAGAAGGATCGCGAGGGTTTTCTTGCAAGCGTTCACGCCGCAGCTGAAAAAAGAGATAGCGATTATAAGGGCGACTTGGTTTTGGACTGTCGAGGCTTAGCTGCCTGCGGTACCAAAAAAGTAGAGGGTGGTCCCGACCCTGCTTTTAGAGACTTGCTAATTGACATGATTAATGCTCACGATGATGAGTGTCAGGACGTAAACAAAGACCAAATTGATCCGGTCAAAGGACTGGGCTCGGAAGCAGCCAACGGCGACAAAATTACAAAATTTAAAGAAGACAGCAATGGCCAATCAGCCTACACAAGCAAAATTTCCTCAGCTAATGCCCAAAATCAATTCACATGGAGAGTTGAAATTCGTAGCAACGACAACCCTTTCAGCTCTACTGACAACATCGATGTCCGTGCCTTTTTCATCGCCCCAGTTGGTGCCGATCTAGATCAAGCCAATAAACTTTTGCGTTGGATGTTTGCCGAAGAATTGCAAAACACTATGTCAGAGAAAGACAAAGAGCCTGATTACTTTAATATTGTTGGCGGCCAGATTGGCTTTAACAGTGAGCAAAGTTTTAAATATCTCAATCCCAACAACATCGACCCAGATGACAAAGATTGCACCGAGGCAAATAAGTGCTATACCGACACAGTTGATTTTTATCTTCAGGACAATTCGGGCGACAACGGCCTGGCTACACCCGGAGGCAACTTTGGCTGGCTGCTAAGAAAAATCCAAGAAGGCCTGAGAAAATCAGACCAACAAGACTGGCAAAGTATCGAAGCCTGCGAAAGCACCGAAGACATGTTTATGGGGAGGTGCAAAGCGTCAACAAACGGAGGAAGTTCGAACAACAACTAGTTTTTATTTAACGGGAAATTTATTTAGATCATCTGAAATTTTCAGCATCAACAAAGCAATTGTTTCCTGCTTTAACTTTGCCCTTGCCCAATCCTTTTGCCCGTCTGTTAGCAGCTCTCCCAAGCCCATTAGAATATTTCTATTGTTCATTTTTTCTAGTTTTTCCACACATTTTTTTACCAATTGTTCGAAAGGCATTTTGGCTCTTTGTTCAACAATTGTCTTATTAATTGGAAAATGCTTTTCCAAAAAAAACCAGACGTCGTAAATATCTCGGCTTGTTTTGCCAATTCTCTCGAACATTGCCATGAGTTTGTGAGCAAACATATCTTCTTTAATCATAACCAACATCGAAACGCCCAAATATGATCTTATTTCATAACTTGATCCAAAATGTCGACGGTTAACCTCAACCTTGATATTGCGAGCCTTGTCTTCATAAGAAAGTAGCCAAAACAGATTGTTGCGTTTTTTATATGAATCCTTAACTGCGCCATATTTCTTGATAATTTTAGTTATACGCTCAAAAACATGGTCCTCATTACCTTCATCTAACAAATCAAAATCAAGATCAACAGAAAATCTATCTAAGTTATGAAACATAACCGCCGCAGTACCTCCTTTAAATCCCAAGAGTGGTGCAATCGTGGTGTCGGAGTAAATGTCTTTAAGGACTTGAAAAAGAATAGTTCTGTGCAATGAAATGTCTGGCGTCATCTTTTGCTGCCTTTCTAACTAATAATTTTACTGTTTTTTCTAAGCGATGATTCTGATACATCGGAAGAAGTTCAAATACTTTTTCCCACTCAACACCGTTGGTATTATCAAAATGATAATCAGTATTACTATAAAGTGTATCCAAAATTGCTCGTTCCTTTGTAGCAACTGAGATATTGTTCGTCTGAATAATTCCTCTTGGATTGATCAAAATCGAATCTTTTACTTTTTGATACGAGTACCTCTGTCCATCGATCTCAATATTGCGATTTAAGTAGGAAGCCACAGTAATATCAGACCGATATTGAAAAATTAATCCCTCTTGCGCTAACACGGTCTCAAAACTCACATATGAAGGTGTAAAAACTTTTGTTGCTAATTCAAGTTTGTTGTAATTTTTATCTTTAACATATACGCCTCTACGAAGCCTAAACAAGTCGCCTTTTTTAACGTAATAGTTGAGTCTCACTCTTGTGGTGTTGGTGCTAGTTTCTTGCCACAGCAAGGCAATGTCTTTGAGAGTAAAGATTGTTTTGTCGGATCTTAAAATGATGTCTAAAAAATCACCTTTTTGCATGTTTAAATAAGGATATTTGAACTATATGTTAGGTTTAATCTAACTTACAGTTCAAATATAGCATATTTTGTGAAATCGTCAAGCTTGGTCTTAGAACCAGTCATTAAAAAACCTGTCTTTATAAACAGGGTTTTCTAAAAACGTCAAACAACGCGACTGTGGTAAAAAAATTGTGAGAAAAAATCTTAGAAAATAGACTTGTGGTGAAGGTATTAAACCAAATCTTACCCAACAACCCGCGCCTGTTTGGTTTTGCTACCGCCCCGCTTGGCTTCATGTTTACCAGAATTAGTCATCATTTCCAGTTTCTCAGCAAAATCCTCTTTGCTCTCATCATCTAAAATAACTTCTCCGGACATATTGTCAAAAAGCTCTTTAGCTTCGCCTGCAATTAAAGTAGTTTCGCTTTGATTTTCAAAAAGTTTTTCCTGAGCCTGATTCTGCTCGGATCTTTTTATGCGCCGCGCGCCTTTGTGCATAAGTTTTGCCACGACTTCAAAGGTTTCGGCAGTTGTAATTAAAGAGCGGAAACCATCGGTTTTTTCTTCAATCGCGGAAAGAAGCTGAGTGGCGTTGTCGGCATCAATGCTCATTTGCGCCGCCTCGGCCAATAAACACACCACCTCGCTCATACAAACCTGCGAGGAAACATCAACCACTACCCCACCCAAACCAGGATCAAAGGTGTGAAAACAAACCAGGGGCGTGTTTTGGTACAAAGCTTCGTAGCCAAAATACAGAGTGTCCAAACTTTCCAGATCATGAACACCAACCAAAATAGCCAGATCGGCCTCAGCGCCCGAATATGAAAACTCAACCCCAGAGGTATCAAGCGGCTTTTGGCCTTTTTTCGGCTTAATCGTTAAATAAAACTTGCCGGACTCCTCGCCAATGTGATAGCTAACCTTATCAACCGCAGCCTCGTTATAATCAAAACTCACCACTAAGTTCTGGTTACCCATGACTGTTTTTATCTCTGACGAATCGACAGCTAAATCAAAATTTGGCAAAACTGGTGAGCACAACATTGCATCTTTGCCATTTGTCTTGAGGGATGAGTACAAAGCGACTGCCGATGACCACTGGTCGCGGTCGGCTTTGGGACTAACAATAACCAAGATTGATTGGGCAGAAGAGATCAAGTCTTGAAGGTTTTTGACAAGCTCTTCGTTCAACATATTTAGACCAGTATAGACTATGTTTGATGGAGTTTGAAGAGGGATTTGTTACTCAGGGAACAGACAAATCTGCGAGAAAAAGATTTAATTATTCTGCAAATATTTTTTTCTTAGAAAATCTGGCTGGCCAGTCCTGAAACTGCCCAGCCTGGCACTTTACAAATACCCACCTCTTTTGTAAAGTGACGTTTTACAAATGCCAAGGGTGTTTGTAAAGTGGTAGTTTACAAATGGCACAGATCTTTGTAAAATGGAAAACATGAAGGTTTTTGCCAGAGAAATCTATCCAACTCTTGAAAAAGAGCTTTATACCAAAGAAGCAGTTGTAATAACAGGAATGAGACGTGTGGGTAAAACCACTACACTCCGCTATTTATACAGCCTGATAAGCGATACGAATAAAGTAATTTTTGATTTAGAAAATCCGCTGCATAGAAAAATTTTTGAAGAAGAAAACTACGATTCTATCTGGCTCAATCTTCAAAACTATGGCATCTCAAACAAAACGAGATCATACATTTTCATTGATGAAATACAGAGTTTACCTATCATTAGCAGCGTCGTCAAATATTTGTACGATCACTGGGATGTAAAATTTTTTCTAACTGGTTCGAGTAGCTACTATCTACGCAATTTTTTTCCAGAGTCACTGGCAGGAAGAAAACTGGTTTTTGAGATGTTCCCAATGAATTTTGCCGAATTTTTGTCCGTTAAAGGAGTTTCTAAGACTAAAACACCAGAATTTTCAGAAAAGGCCAATAAAAAAAATATTGTTGCACATCAACAACAACTCGCTTATTACGAAGAATATCTCAGATTTGGCGGATTCCCCAGCGTCATACTTGAGCCAGATCAGAAAAGAAAGCAGCTATTGCTCGAAGAGATTTTCACTTCATATTTTGAAAAAGACGTTCAAAACCTAGCTGATTTCCAAAACCTTGCGCTACTGCGAAACTTAATTTTGCTTTTAATACCAAGAATTGGTTCCAAAATTGAAGTGAGCAAGCTGGCGAACGATTTATCGGTCTCTAGACCAACAATTTACAATTATCTTTCTTTCCTGGAACAAACATATTTTATTAGCTTGCTGCCAAAGTTTTCTCCCAGCATTGATAGACGAACAGCTGGAACGAAAAAGCTCTTTTTGTGCGATGTCGGCTTAGCCAACATTCTGGGACAAATTTCCGAGGGACAAGTTTTTGAGCAAAGCGTTTTTCAAAATCTGAGAATCAGCCACAAACTAACTTTCTACAACAACCAATCCGGAGGAGAAGTTGACTTTATCGTTGATGAGAAGACCGCCCTAGAAGTTAAGACGAGTTTTTCAACAAAAGATCTAAATCTTCTTTCAATCAGAGTCAGGCAAATAAAAATTGACAACTATTTTCTTGTCACTAAAAATTATAACGACCACCCATCAATAATCTTGGCAACTGATATATGACATATTGCGTGACACCATGTGATGGTTTTTAAAAAAGCGAACATTTCTACTTAACGGAAAGAGGACATTTTCGCAAAACGCTAACATTCTGCAACGCGTTCTTGCCCAACTCAAGATCTACCTGTAAAATATCTCTGTATGCTAAAGGCATCCCTCACTAGGCTTTGGCGCGGTCGCACGCGAATTTTCCACACACTCTTGATAGTTTTTGCAGTTGGTGCTTTGTTGGCTCCTAGGGCTAAGGCTAGTTTTTGGGATGTGGTTGTGGAGCGTTTTTTGGAAAAAACCGCCGTTGACGACATGGAAGATCACGCTAACCAAGTTAGTGTTTGCATTGAAGAGGGATCAGCCAACACTGGTTGTACTGTTACCAACAACAACACCAGCTTTTTTGCCGACCTAACCATGCGTATTGTTGGAGTTCCTGAAGAAGCTACCACAGCTATGTCAGAGGATTCCAAAATTGCTCTTTATAGAACATACGGCAAAGGCGCTGTAGGTGATGTTCAAACAGGCTTAGTGGCTATGTATGCCCACCCCGCTGCCAGCACCCCAGTCTTTTTGGCCGACATCTTAAACTCGGCTCATATCGT
This sequence comes from Patescibacteria group bacterium, assembly GCA_049322575.1. GTDB lineage: Bacteria > Patescibacteriota > Microgenomatia > UBA1400 > PJMF01 > JBMORQ01. The sequence continues at coordinate 1,655 of JBMORQ010000016.1, read as the reverse complement.
TCCAACAGCACAGGCCCAAGGCCTGGGATTTGCCTCGCTCGACCCCATTCTCGAAGCCTGGAAGGTTTTCCGTAATGTTGCCTATCTGTTTTTTGTGGCGATTTTCTTAATCATTGGCTTCATGATTATGTTTAGATCAAAAATCAGCGGCCAAACAGTCGTCACTGCCCAGCAAGCCATACCTCAAGTTATTGTTGCCCTGATTACGGTAACATTTTCTTACGCCATTGCTGGAGTGATGATCGACGTCATGTATTTGGTAATGTATATGATTATTGGTTTGTTTGGCGGCAACAAAGATTTGATTGATATGAATATCTTTCAATTTGGGAAAACAATGCTTACAGGCGATGGAGCTGCTGGAACAGCGGTTTATAGTGCTGTAACAGACTTCGCTAGCCAACTAAACCTAGGAAGTGCTGGCGATGTTCTGGGATTTGTTTCTGGAATTACATTGGGATTTATCGTTTCCATTGCAATTTTGATCGGCATTTTAAGATTATTTTTTGACTTGCTAAAAACTTACGTTACCATTGTTTTACTCGTCGCTTTTGCTCCAGTTTTCTTGATGTTGGGCGCCATCCCAGGCAAGAATCCCTTTAAAGACTGGATTTCGCAGCTGATTGGCAATCTGTCTGCCTTCCCCGCTGTCTTATTGCTCTTGGTTGTTTACAACCTCATCATGGATTTTGACATTACTACCGGAGGTTTCATGCCGCCATACTTAATCGGCCAAGGTGCCGGCAGTGCCCTGGTTACACTGGTAGGTGTGGGCATTTTATTAGCCATGCCCGAAACAATCCAGGAAATCAAGAAAGCCTTGGGTGCCAAGGAGGGTATCTTTAGTAAGTTGGCTCAGGATGCGTGGAAGAGGGCGAAAGATGCTCCATCTACTGCTAAAAATGTTGCTTGGGAAGGAAAAGGCGTTCCTTTTGGATTGGGCGCAAAGAAAATTATTGGTGGAGGCATCAAAGGTACAATGGGACTCACTGGAGCTGCTCTTGGATATGCTGGTGGGGATGCATATGCCACAGAACATGGGCTCACTGGAAGAAAAGCAAACATTGCTCGTCTAGCTGGTGCTACTGCTGGCTTTGGCTTGGGAGCAAATGCCATATCCATGGGTTCATCTGCCATTAAAGATACATTTACACAGGCCAGGCAGGCAGTGGTCGCATCTCAAATTAAGAGATTCCAACACGAATACAAAGAAACTGGCGGTGATATTCAAGCAAGCATTACCAGATCACTTGGGCTGCGTGGAAAGAAAGAGGGCGAAGTTCGCAATAATGGCGAGTATGTGCCTCCAGAACAAGTATCTCAACCAACCAATGACAACGATTTAAGACCTTTGTAATTTGACTCAAATTAAAATCAGTATTAACAAATTAACCTCCTCATTAATTGTTAACTTCTGTTTCCACTAATTCCATACTGTGTTTATTTCTCGTTTTTCAATGCTAGGTGAATGTGTTTGTTTATTTAGCAATACCAAAAACAACGCTTTGTATGGAAAATTGATTAAGTGAAGCTAATGTAAAACAAATGGGTTGCTAGATGCTAATATAAACGACGTTTCCACATATCCCATAGTTGTTTAAGTTGTTGTTTGTTTTGTACCCTCGATAACGCAAGTTGCCAACACATAATTGAAA
>JBMORQ010000015.1:0-79601 GCA_049322575.1 Patescibacteria group bacterium | reverse complement strand
TTGGACAACCTATATTGTATGGTCTAGAGACTAGATTTTGTTCATTCTGAGGAAAATATCATAAAAAAGGATTGATACAAGCAAGAGAAATACCAATTTTAGCAACCCATTTGTTTTACATTAGCCAAAAAATTTATTAAGCTATGAAAAACGTATGAAAAAAAATATATAAATCTATTAATAAAAACCCATAAAGATTTTGATAAAAATATCCTTACGAATCCATCCTTGAATCTAAACTTAAAAAAATGATTAACCAATTTCGTTTTAAATATTTCACTGTCAAGTAAGGCATTTTCCTTTCCAGCTCTCCAGTGTCTTTTTATGATGTAAACGTAATTGAGTCGATCTAAATCGTAGCAATTCTTTACAGAAATTTTTTTGTCAAAAAAAACTTTTGACCCATCAAGAATTGCTTTGGTACAAAATTCATAATCCTCAGTTCCAACCAACATATTTCCTTTGTTATCACAAACTCCGAATTTTTCACTAAATTTATTTTTACATAATGTTCTATCAATCGACATGTTTGAACTCAATAAATGCTCTCCCAATTGTAATTCTCTACTTTTTGGCAAATCATATAGCCCAAAGCACCAGGGAAATTCTGCAATAAGTTTTTTATTGTTTGATTCTACTGTTAGTCCAGAAACTACTTTGCCCCCAATTAATGAAAATTTTTTGTGCTCATTCCAACTATTGCTATATCTAATTAAAAAATCAGAAGCTACCTCGCAGTCATCATCAATTAAAACTACTTTTTGATTTTTTGCTTTTCGTAAACCAAGATTTCTAGCAAATGACGGACCACTTTCAACTGCATTGATAAAAATGATTCTTAGTTCAGTTTTAATTTTGAATAGACGAATTACATCTCTTGTACCATCAGATGATCCGTTATCTACAACAATCACTTCAAAAAGCTTTTTTGGATACTTTTGTAAGTTGAGTTGACCCAACAGACAACAAAGCCTTTTTCTACGATTAAAAGTAGGAATTATTATCGAGAACTCATGTTTTTTATTCATAAACTGATACTACTATCTTATCTCATTATTCTTCCAGTTATTTTACATAAAGTTGTATTACAATTTGCATTGATAAAAGAATAAGTATTTTATTTAGAAAATTCATGAAAATCGTTTTTGCTAATTTTAGAGAACCATATCCATTTATTTTAGGTGGGGATGGCGTAAATATTCATACATATTTTCAATTTTTTCAAAAAAGAAATCATCAATGCACTTGGGTCGGACCACTCATAAAAGATCATGAGCTTAGTAGTAATCCAATAGAAACTTGGAGAAGACTTATTTTTTTATTCAAAAATAATTATCGCCCTAGAATAACCTTAAATTTTAAGCATGGACTCTGCTTTGCCATACGTTACGACAATAACTATACCTGCTATGCGACCAGTCACAGACAAGTAATACAAAAACTTCAATCCATTATTTCTGATGACTTTCCTGATTTAATTTTTACTCAACTGGACGGAGCCACAGAAATCATTGAAGAAGCTCTTAAAAAAAAAATACCTACAATAATTTTTGCCAATGACTGTGAAAAACCAACAATTGAGCAAATCAAAAAAATAAATAGTAATGTCCTAGGAGTTGTTTGCGTCTCAAAGTATGTCAAACTCAAATTGAAAAATATCACTAATAAACCAATAATGGTATTATATCCTCCTGAGAATAGAGCTGACTACTATGTTTCAAAAAAATCGAAAAAGATGTTTATTACATGTATTAACCCAGTAAAAGTTAAGGGTGGCAAAATTTTTGAAAAAATAGTTCAATCTCTTCCCAATGAAATTTTTTTAGTAGCAAAAGGCTGGTACGATCCCATAAAAGATAATCTGGATTTCACCAAATATAATAATGTAGTCGTTCTAGAAAAGCAGTTTGATCCAAAAATTATCTATCAGCAAACAAAATTACTTTTGGTTCCTTCTCTGTGGGAAGAAGCCATACCAAGAGTTATCACTGAGGCGGGAATAAATGGTATACCTACCATTGCTTCAAACCGTGGAGGAATTAGCGAAGCTATCGGCAATTCTGGAATCTTAATTAAGAATCCAAGAGACATCAGTTCCTGGATTAAATCAATTACTTGGATTTTAAAAAATAAAAAAGAATATAAAAAAATGTCTTTAAGATCGAAAAAATACGCTGAAAAATTTTACGTTGAAATAATTGGCTTGAAACTAGAAGAATGGTTACTGAAGGTTTTAGATCAGAAAAAAAGTATCTATCGCAAAAAGAACAGCAAAAGAACAAGTGCATGAAAAATAACAAACCTAATATCTTTGAACAAATATTGGATAAAAAAACTTTTTTTAATTTAATTATTTTATGGTTTTGCTGGATAGTCTTAATCTTTGTTTTTCAAAAATTTGTCTCTATAAAACTGGAAATTTCCGGAATAGACGACACTTTTAACTGGACCAGAGAATATTCAATTAACCCTAATCCCGGATTCTTTTTACAAAACACATTTCTTGATAATCAAATCGCCTGGGACTCTGAGTTTTATTTAGCTATAGCAAAAGAAGGATACAAAACAGATAAAATACGAGAGATTGGTGTAAGAAATAACCAAGTTTTACCTCTAACCTACGGGTTTATGCCCCTGTATCCATCTTTAATGAGAATTGTTGCAATTCCGGTTAATATTTTCTTTTTTGATCGGCAAAAGGCTATTGAAATTTCTGGATTAATAATCTCTTGCTTTTCATCACTAACAGCGATGATTTGCTTATATAAATTGGTAATTTTCCAAAATAAACAACCATTAATCAAAAGACTAACCACACCCCAAACTTACAGAGAAGACTGGGCCTATCGAAGCGTTTATTATTTGCTAATTTTTCCCTCAGCATTTTTTTTAATCCAAATTTACAGCGAATCTCTATATTTGGCTTTGTCTCTTCTTGCACTCGTTTTTATGCAACGAAAACATTTCATGCTTGCTGCATTTGCGATTGGTTTTTCGATTTGGACTAAAGCTGTTGGAATTTTCTTGTTAATACCACTAATCATTTATCTTTTTAAAGAAGTTAACTTTAAAAAGATTTTTAAGAATAAAGAGTTATTTCTTAAAAAGATTTTACCAATTATTATTGTTCTGTTTTCCTTTTTAGTTTGGCAAATAACTTTTGGCAAAACATATAGTGAAGCACAAAAAAATTATTTTGGTCGTTCTATTAACAATGTTCCAAGTTCAATTATTTCATGGCTTAAAACCAGTACAGAGTTATTTAGCATTGATAATAGTCACACAAAAATTTATTACATTTTTCAAATTAGCTCATTGATGCTTTCTGTAGTCTCTGCTGTGAAAACATATAAAGAATATAAAGGAATTTCTCTATACAGCCTTAGCCTTGTATTTTTTTCGGCTACAACATTGGTAATTCCACAAAGTATGATGCGATATGTTTTAGTCAGTCCTTCTCTTTTTATATTTTTGGGGGAATTAGGCAAGAATCATAACTTCGATAGAATCTGGACTTTTTTCAGTATTCTTTTTCTTGGATTTTCGACTTTATTATTTACGTTTAATTGGTGGATTGAATAAATTATTAAAAGTGAAACTTTTTGTTGGCAAATTACAGACAAAGATGTCAGATCATAACTCTGCAAATAATCAATCAAAGATGCTATTAACAAAACTTGTTGTTTCATACCTGACGATCATTTCATTAGCAATTTTTTTTCTCACAGCTACTTATTTTGTTGCAATAAAAAACTACGATCTTGAAAAAAATATTAATCAATCAATAAAAACTTTAGAGTCAGAAGGAACATATCCGAGTTTTGGTTTTTCGCCAAGAAAAATAATCCTAGACAACTTTACAGACGCGCTAATGCTCAATATTGGATATTCTGTAGATAGTAAATGGTCAGATTTCGCAATTTTTAATAAAAGGTACGTCGTCTTTGGAGATGACACCGATCAACTAGTAAATTTAAAATCAGAATATGAGCGAAAATATGATTTTAGATTATCGTACGAAAGATATTGGCATGGTTACCTTATTTATCTTAGACCTTTGCTCTTAATAGCATCATATAACGACATTAGGCAAATTCTTTCATTTATCTTATTTTGGACATTTTTTTTAACAATTAATGAATTAGCAAAAAAAAGATGGTACTCAAAAATGGTTGCAGTTATTGTTGCTGCTTTTTCAGTTGATATTATTTATCTGGGAAACTCAATTCAATTTTCTCAAGTGTTTATCATTGGGTTCATTGCATCGCTTTTTTACCTCGCTAACAATAAAACAAACGTCTATTTGTTATTGTTTAATGTCGGAATGATTACAGCTTTTTTTGACTTATTGACAGCTCCGCTAGTTACATTGGGTTTATTGTTAATAGTGACTTCATACAGAGAAGATTTCTCATTGCTGATAAAAAAAATATTTTTCTGGTTGGGTGGTTATTCAATTTTTTGGGCAAGTAAATGGGTAATCGTTGAACTGCTTTTTGAAAAAGGGGTTGTTATGAGAGCAATTAATCAAATAATGATAAGAACTATTGAGAAATCCGATTCGAATTATAGTCAGTTAAGAGCAATCAAGCTCAACTTTGACCAGCTTGTAGATTATGGAGATTTGGGCAAAGCTCCGCTTTTTTTAATTATTTCAATTCTTTTATTATTGATAATCATTTTTAGAAAAAGGAAGCTTGACAGAAAAAAGTTAATTTACTGGTTCAGCATGATGTTGCTTCCTTACATCTGGTATGCGGTTCTTGGCAATCATTCATATGTTCACAAGTGGTTTACATACAGAACACAATTTATGACTATTGCAGGTGGATTAATGTGTTTTTTTGGTTTAATTGATAAAAGAAAAGCAAAATCTTTTCTAAAAAAAATAACATTTAAACGCAATAAAAAGAGATTTAAAGAAGTCCATTAAATTGACTTTCTTGCCTAAATTAACATTTCTTGGGTAATAACGAATTGGCACTTCCTCAATAATAAGGTTAGATTTTGCAAAAAAAGCAGTCAACTCAACTTCAAATTCAAAACCATTTTGTTTACATCTTTTCAAGATGTCTTTAGAGAAATTTCTTCTCCAAGCCTTATAGCATGTTGGTTGATCTGTTAGCTTCGTTCCGAAAAGAGTATTCATTATCAAAGTTAACGACCTGCCTCCCAAATAAAAAAACAGGTGGCTGCTAGAATTTTCAAAGAGTCGCTCGCCCAATATTCTTGATCCGTATACTACGTCGATTTTTCTATTGTCAAATTTTTTTAAAATTTTCTTTATGTCAACGGGATCATATTCAAGGTCAGCATCCTGAATGATTAAAATATCTCCAGTCGCAATTTTAATTGCTTTCCTAATTGCATTGCCTTTTCCCTTATTTGTGCTTTCTTCGACGATTTTTATTGGATATTTTTTTTTCTGAAAATCATTGATGATGTTTTTTGTTCTGTCGGTTGAACCATCGTTAACCACAATGATTTCTTTTTGCCATTTACCAATATTCCTAGAAACAACTCTTTTCAAACAACTCTCGATAGATTTTTCCTCGTTGTAGGCAGCGATGAGTAAAGAAATTTTTGGCATTTGTGTCCAATACAAACAAACTTGTATTTTTATTTTTTTATTTTAATAGCAGTAGACAAATTCAGCAGTTGATTTAGTCTAAATATGAGTCCTTCAGAAAATCTTAGAAAACTGAAGATCATTAAATAATATAAAAACGATGTCATATAAATACATTGACAGATCGTGTTGAAAGAACCAAAACTTTTTATAAATGCGTCATTAATAAACCAGCTTATTCTTTTTCCAACCATCGAGTAATTTTCAAAATCTTTACTCAGTAGTTCATCCATGGCCGCAGTTTCTTTACCTACAAAATAAAAACGGGTCGCAATATATGAGTATGAAAATCTCTCATCATTTACATGGTTTGTTACAACTATGTTCTTATCAAAAAAAATTTTTCTATTTTTTAGAATCATTCTGGTACATAACTCATAGTCTTCTCCGCCAAAGGTAAATATTTTTCTTCTATCAGTTCTCCCAAACATAGTGTTAAAAAACGGAGAACCAACCAAATTCTTCTTGAAAGAAATATTTCCTCCAAAAACAAATTCTCCTAGCTGCAATTCTTTAGTTTTTTTACAAACAGTAGCACCAAAACACCAGGGAAACTGATCGATGAGCCATTTCTTTTCTGACTTATTGTTGATATCAGCTACGATTTTCCCCCCAATAATCACCGCATCTTTATGTTTTGTCCAACTATTTGCATAGGACAACAGAAAATTCTTTTTCACTGAGCAATCATCATCAATACAGATAACTGTGTCAAAGTTTGACTTTTTGATACCCATGTTTCTAGAAAAAGACTGGCCAGGTTTGTGCTCTTTAAAATAATATATGTTCAAAAAATCACTCTTTAGTTTTTCCAATTCTCTTTGACAATTAATATCACATCCATTGTCAACAACAATAATTTCATAGTCATCTTTTTTGTAATTTTGATTCATCAATTGACCTACCAATCGTAGCAATGATCTGTTTCTGTTATAAGTTGGGATAATAATTGAAAACTTCATGCTGTTTTATTGTTGTAACTGACCAATAGCTATTAGTTTATTGTTAAAACTTTTAAGAATTATTGGTGCTTTCATTACTTAAATAATCATCAATTACTGCAACTCCTCCGTCTGAGATAATTTTTCCGCTCTCCATCCAAATAATCCTGTCACAGTTTTTCTTCAAATATTCCAACCAATGACTGACCATAATCACAGTTTTTCCTGATTTAAAAAAGTTTGCCAACCTTGCCTCACATTTTTCTCTGAAATCTTGATCGCCCGCGGTAAAACCCTCATCCAGAATCAAAATGTCTGGTTCTGAATGAATCGCAATGGCAAAGCCCAGTCTTAGCTTCATGCCATTGGAATAGGTATATAAGGGTGCATCAATAAAATCACCAATATCAGCAAAAGCAATGATTTTGTTAATCTTATTATCAATTTCAGCCTTATTCATTCCCAGCAATAAACCGTTTAAATAAATATTTTCCCGGCCCACTAAATCGGCATGAAAGCCTGATCCCAGCTCTATCAATGAAACAACTTTTCCATTAGTTTTAACCCGGCCAAAATTAGGCGAAGAAATACCTGTAATTATCTTTAACAAAGTGGTTTTTCCGGCACCATTTTGACCAATTATTCCAATTCTTTCTCCCTTATAAATTTTTAAGCTCATGTCAGATATAGCAACAAATTTTTGTTTTTTTCCAAAAAGCAATATTTCTTCAACCAACGTTGGCTTCTCGTGGTGCAACTGATAAATTTTAGTCAATTTAGATATGTTAATGGCAATTTTTCTCATAATTTTGGCTATAACCAATCATCAAAGTATTTTTTCTCAACATGGAAAACAAATGCTCCCAAGAAAAAAATGAGCAGAGTAATCAATATTCCAACTAGAAAACTATCTTTATTTAATTCTTCACCAAGTAATACCCATCTGAAACTATTAATCACTCCAAAAACAGGATTCAGTGCCATCCACTTACTCAAAAAATCTGGTACTAAATCCATACTATATATAACGGGCGTTATGTAAAACCAAAGTGGTATTAAAGCATCAACAAAAAAAGCGATATCTCTATATTTTACGTTCAAGGTAGCCAATAACAACGATATCCCAGAGGTAAGTAACAACAACCATATCAACAATGGTCCCAAAAACAACCATTTAAACGAGGCGAAGCCCATTGCACCCAGAATGATCAAAAAAATTGCCAATGATATACATTTATGAAACAAATTCGACAAAATAATCGAAAGAGGCAGCGCCTCGACTGGAAACTTGGCTTTCTGAATTAGAGAACGTTCATAATAAAAAACCTGCACGGTTTTAGTGACGCTCATGCTAAAAAAATTCCACGGCAATAAACCTGAAAACAAAAACAAAAAATAATTGTCAACTTTAATCGGCACAAAAAACTGGAAAACCAGACCAATCACCAGCATTTGCAAAATTGGGTTCAAAATCATCCACAAAAAACCGAACACAGCGTGCTTGTAGCGGGCTTTTATTTCTTTGGTGGTCATGGCACCCAAAAATTCAAGCCAGTACCACAGATAGGCCAGTTTTACTCGTTGATCTATTTTTCTCATCATTTACTCAATTTCTACAGATAATATAGATCCACAGCCTACATAACTCTTGAGCAATTTTCAAGAGAAATTTTGCTTAATCCATCCAACAAAATACCAATATTTATTTGGCAAATCTTTGGTAACCAAGCCCATACTTTCCCTATTGACGGAGACTTAAAAAACCTAGTATTCTAGATGTCGAGAAGGTTTTTTGACCTTTTTTTAGTGTTTTGCGCAAAATAAAAAAATCAACATGATAAACGCCATGGGCTCTGCCCCATCACCACAAATCAATAATTCTGGAGTTCGCCCTCCAGCTATAACTAGCAACCCTAACCCAGTGGTCACACCTGTTACCCCAGCTGACTCAAACAATCCTCCTTCGTTCAAGAAACGCAGCAGTAAATTTAGCCTAAAAAACGTGATAGCCGGAGTTGTCCTGTTAGTAGCCATCGTTGGCTCGGTGGCTGCTTATGTGCTTTCCCAACAAACTCAAGACGTAAGAAATCAGGCTCAGATGGCTTATCCGTGTTGCACTGGTTCAAGCCCTGAGTGTCAGTACATGACTAACCGCACAGATTGTATAAATCCAAATGACCCATTCACCTGTACCTGGAACACCAGTGCTTGTGGCGCGGGTCCAACAAATACCCCTAGACCACCTACAAGTACCCCACAACCATCTACAGCACCAGTTTGTTGCACTGGCTCAAGCCCTGAGTGTCAGTACATGACTAACCGCACAGATTGTATAAATCCAAATGACCCATTCACCTGTACCTGGAACACCAACGCCTGCGGCTCAGGTACAACGATTACCCCTTCTCCAACCCCACGTTGTTGTTATGGCAATCCATCCAACGGCACCATTTGCTCGGACTATAATGATTCTAGAAATCTTTGTAGAGCTACAGGATGTAGCTGGAATGCTGTACTCTGTGGCGATAATCCCACAGGCAGTCCAGCTAACTGTCAAGCAGGCTGCTACGACCCAACCCCAAATGATGGATATAGCGAGTGTCAAACTACCATGCCACACTGTCCCAATGGTCTCAATGACGATTGTGAATGTAACCAAAATGGCGGCACTTGTGAGGTAGATGAAAACGGTGTTCCTTCGCTCTATGCCTGTTTCTACTCCTGCCCTTACTACTATGAAGAAGTACCTCGTAGCCAATGGGGCGGCGGATGTCCTCCAAGCACAGACTCAGATATTACCTGGACCGGTTACTGTGAGTGGTACCATGATGGCAACGGTAAAACTGCTGAACAAAACATGGAAGCAGCCAAGGTTGCCTGGATGAACCAGTCATACTGTGGAGTACGACAGTGGGATAGTTGTTTAGACTCAAGTTGGTCTGAGTATGGTCCTCCCTGTGAAGGTCAGGTTACTCCTCCTCCAGCTGGTCCTCAGTGTAACAATATTCAGCTGCTGGACTCTAACAACCAAGTCTTAACTGGCGATGCTGATAGAAACCTTAGCAGAGGCAGCCTAGTTCACTTCCAATGTGCTGCCACTGGTGCTGTTCATCACTACGAATTCCGCGTCATGCAACCTAATGGCACCATCACTAAGCTGGCAGCCACTGGTGCAATGTCAAGTAACTACACTTTACCCGAAACCGGTCGCTATGCTGCTCAATGTCGGGTTTGTACATCGGAAACGACATGTCATCCTTATGAAGATTGGCCGTTTGCACCTCAACCAACATATAGCATTACAGGAGTTGTAACTCCCAGAGTGACGACCGTTCCGCCAACCCCCACACCTACACCATTCCAGATGGAAAGACGCGTGATCGATTGGGGAACCGGAGATTGGCAAGGGCCATTCAGCCTAAGAGGTCTACCTGGATCAGGGGAAATTCAGGCAACAACTTTGTATGCATTACCCAATGGTCAGTATCAGCAGATTTTTTGGAGAGGTAATACAGGTTATCGAAGAAACGTTCCCGTGTCAGGTAATATAATTCTCTGGACATCTGCGACACAATGGGAAAGTGACACCTCTGGAATCACTGGTCCTAACACTGGTTCTGGCAATGTTCAAGCCTTAACGACATATAGATTGCCCAATGGTCAGTATCAACAAGGTCTATGGAGAGGTAATCAAGGTTATTCTAGGACTGCACCTCCAACAACCGATGGCAGCGATATCAACTGGAGTGCTCCGGGAGCTTCGTGGTCTGGTCCAGTCGCAATCTCATCGCTTCCAGGCTCAGGTGATATTCAAATGTTTGAAACTTATCCATTACCAAACAACACTCATTATGAACAGATGATCGCTCGCAGCAACATCATTTACACACGAGTTGTTCCAGTGGCAAATGGTGTTCTCAACTTCAGTGCCGCTCAACCATGGAAAACTTGGGATAACTCTATGACAAACCAATGGTTGAACCCTGGCCGAAGTAGTGGAAACATGCAACTGCTCAGCATTTACCAAATGCCAAACACTACCACTATCTATGGTATCAGCATTTGGCGAGGAGATACTGGCTACATGAAAGAAAACATGGAGACAATTGTTCGGCCAACTACTTGGTAATCTAGATAAAATAAAATGATAGACACTAATAACCAACCACAAGCTTTATATATGAAGGATCACGCCAACAACCCTGATCAAGTGATTGGTAATGTACCGTCGGCCAACATTCCCAGTGGTTTCAAAAAGAAATCACCCAAGAAGCTTCTTGGTGTTGATGTTCGCGCTTTGCTTGGGGTTGTGGCTCTCATCCTCGTTTTAGTCGCTGGCTTAGCAGGTGTACTCATCTCTCAGAAGCAGCGCATCAGCAAAACAGCGCCAGTGGCTCCTAATGCTCCTGAGTCAGAACCGGCCGCATATGTTTCGAAAACAGCCACTTGTACTCTAACTTTCGATGTCGGAGCTGTCAATCCCACTCCAACAACACCTCGTGTCACGGCTACCTCAACACCACGACCTAGCCCAACAATCACCAGACAATCGCCAACCCCAACCAGGCGGCCATCGGTTTCCCCCACACCAACCCGTGGGCCATCACCGACACCGTCCCGCACACCAACCCCGTCGTCCACCCCGACTCCAACAGCAACACCAGCTCCAAGTGAATGTGGATACACGCCTTGCACCGATGATAACAGTTGTGCCGGAGAACTAGTCTGTGTCACTGCAAACAACGGCAATAACTACTGTAGTTTGCCACAATACAGAACTGCCTGTATCGCCAGTCCAAGTGTTGCAAGTTGTTGTACAGCTGCTCCAACGGCTACACCAACTCCCGCTCCCAGCGACTGTGGTTACACACCATGTTCAAATGACGATGACTGTACTGGTAGCTTGGTCTGTATCCCAGCCAGTAACGGCAGCAACTACTGTGGCTACAACGAATATCGAACGGCCTGTGCGGCTAACCCGAGCTACAGTTCATGTTGCACCGCCCCGACTGTGCCAACTAACACGCCAGTGCCTGGTGCCACCAATACCCCAGTACCAACCCTGCCTCCATATGTTTCACCACAACCGACTGGCTACATAGTTGTCACTACTGTTCAATGTAATGACACCTGCTCAATCAACTCAGACTGTGCCAATGTCAGTCATATCTGCTACAACGGACGCTGTAGGCTTGACGTCAATCCCGAGGATCAGTATTGCAGAATGCCAAGTGGTGCCACCACCAAGTATGTTGAGACAGTTTACGTAGCCCAAGAACTGCCAGCTGAGTTACCTCAAACCGGCCCAGCTGATTGGATGAACTATCTCAAGGTCGGGCTTGTAGCCCTAGGTGTAGGTGCTCTACTCTTGCTCTTCCTCTAGATTACAACTTGTAAAGAAATTAACTACCCCGGCCAAGTGCCGGGGTTTTTTTGCCAATTGCGAGCTGCATGGCTTCTCTCCACCACTTGTTGGCTACATCCCTTGATTGGACTGGTGAACAGACACTGGTGAACAAAGCCTTTTGTTCTTGGGTTCAACTGATATAATCCAGTTGTTATAATCAAGCTGTTAATCTAGTGGCCCAGAGCTTGTTCAAGCCTTGAGCTACAGATCATTCGTGAGCCGGTAGCTCAGTTGGTTAGAGCGGTAAGCTTATACCTTACTGGTCGGGGGTTCAAGTCCTCCCCGGCTCACAATTTGGGTCTCCTCCCCAATACGATCTGTTCTAGCAGAGTTCTCCTCCCCCAAGTAATTCAGTAATCTAGTTTACCCGCGATAGATCTCAGACCAGCTGTCAAGTTATCATGACAAAGTAATTGCCTGGAAATGGATGTTGTGCAAACAAAATCCTAGCTTTTCCTTTGTCGATGCATTAAACTGGTTATTTATGAAAGCTTTAGCCCTCGTTCGCAAAGCTGGTCGTTTGACATTAGGCTTTGTGAAATCAAAATTTTGGTGGTTGCTCATAATCGCTTTAATTCTTTTTGTAGTTTGGCGATGGCAGCTAAGGCAAGCGTCTTTAAAAACTCCAGAGGTCTTTGAGCATCCTGTCAGACAAGATTTAACTAAATACCTCGAAATCTCAGGAATTATTGACGCCAAAGAAAAAGCCAGTCTACGCTTCGCGGCTGGTGGTAAAGTCGTTTATCTGGGGGCGCAAGAAGGCGATTGGATCAAAAAAGGCCAAACCCTAGCCACGATCGACCAAGCTGATCTTAACAAGCGTCTGCAACAGGATCTCAACAACTACATGAAAGAACGCTGGGACTGGGATCAGCAACTCGATGACATCAAGGATCGCACTATCGACAAGCGCGAGCAGCGCTCGGTTGATCAAAATCAGTGGGATCTGGAAAACGAGGTTCTCGATGTGGAAATTCGTGACATCGCTATCCGTAACACGGTTTTATCTTCGCCCATTGAAGGGGTTTTGATTGAATCACCAACTAATGTTAAGGGTGTGCAATTACTGGCCACCGACTCATTTGAGGTTATCAATCCCGGTAGCCTGATTTTTAAGGCACTGGTTGATGAAGCCGAGATCGCCCAGGTCATGGCCAGTCAATCGGCCTATATCACCCTTGATGCCTATCCGGACGAAACAGTTGACAGCTTTGTCAAGTTCATTTCCTACAAGAGTACCGAAACATCCAGCGGCACCTCTTTTATCATCGAAATGCCCTTTCCCAACAACAGCAGCCTGGAAAAATACCGTCTAGGCATGAACGGTGATGCTCAGATACTCGTCACAAGCAAGAGCAATGTTTTGACCGTGCCGATCGATGCCATCCGCCAACGCGACAATAAAAATTATGTTGACGTGAGGACAAATGGAGAATCGTTCGCTGAACGAGAGATTGAAATCGGCCTCGAGACCGACGACTTTGTGGAAGTAACTGCCGGCCTATCTGAGTCTGACGAGGTAAGGATTCCTCAGTAGCTCTAGTCGTTAACCAAAAAAATCTCTGTTATATGTCGCAAAAGGCACATCTGCAAAAAAGTAATAATCATGTCTGGAAAAAATCGTACTAAACCCATTCTTCGGCTCAAGCAAGTCTCCAAAGTTTACCACCTTGGCGATCAAGTGATTCGCGCCCTTAACCAGGTCTCTCTTTGTGTGGAAAGCGGCGAGTTTGTGGCGATCATGGGTCCTTCTGGTTCAGGAAAATCAACTTTTCTGCAAATCGCCAGCATGTTGGCAGCTCCTTCGAGTGGCCAGATTTATTTAGGCGAAAAGGACGTCACAAAGTACAATGAGGTCGAGAGAGCTCAGTTGCGTAACAAAGAAATTGGCTTTATATTTCAGCAATTTAACTTGCTTGCTAAAACCTCGGCTGTCGACAATGTGGCCCTGCCCCTCCTTTATGCCAACGTGCCCGAGAGAGAGCGCCGCCGCCGAGCCAAGGAGGCCCTCGAGCTGCTGGGGCTAGGAGATCGACTTAACAACACCCCCTCACAGCTTTCCGGAGGCCAGCAGCAACGCGTAGCTATCGCCAGAGCCTTGGTTAACAGCCCAAGCATAATTTTTGCTGATGAGCCAACCGGTAACTTGGACTCCAAAAGCGGTTTGGAAGTCGAAAAAATCCTCAAAAAGCTTAACAAGGAGGGCAAAACCATTATTCTAGTTACCCATGAAAATGAAGTCGCCTCAATCGCCAAACGAAGAGTGGTGATCAAAGACGGTGAGATTGTTTCCGACACCAGAAAACCTGGCTCTTCGCAACAATCGGCACATTGCCTAAAACTAAACAATGAAGTTTTGGACAAAACCCAAACCATTGATTACAGCAAGCTGACAAAGTCTGATCAATACACCAAGAAAAAAAGATAAGATGACAGTTCAAAACACTTTTATCATAGCCCTACGAGCCATCATCACCAATAAAGTCAGGAGTTTTCTAACGGTCTTGGGCGTCATCATCGGTGTTTTTTCCGTCACCATGCTCACAGCCATCGGCAACGGCCTACAGGCCTACGTTACCGAGCAATTTGAGAGCCTGGGGTCAAGCAATATTTTCATTTATCCTGGTGATATTTTTGGCGAAGATGGTGGATTTAATCGAGAAAGCCAAACGGCAAGTTTCAGTAACAGCAAGCTGAAAATGAGCGACGTCAACGACATCGAGGGTTTGCGAGAGTTTATTTTATTTGCCGTACCAATCAATACCGCTTCAGATAAAGCATCATATCGTGATGAAACCAAAACCGTCTCGGTGGTGGGCACCACCTATCGATATCAAGACATCATGAAATCTGTCACAGAAAAAGATAGTTTTTTTGGTAAAAACGATGATTTATCCAGCAAAAGAGTAGCTGTTTTAGGCTATGAAATTGCCAACAAACTTTTTGGCGAATCAGATCCAGTTGGCAAGAGAATTAAGATTGGCAACCAAACTTTTGTGGTGGCGGGCGTGGCTGACAAGCAAGGGAGTGGCTTCGGCGGGCCGTCCTTTGACACTTATGTTTTTATCCCGTTTAGCACTTTTTCCAACATTTACGACAAGAATACCATCATGGAAATCATGGCCAAGGCTAAAAACAAAGACGTCATGCCTGAGGCAATCAAAGCCATAGAGGATCTGCTGTCCCAGCGCCTGGAGGACAAAGAGTTTAGCGTTTTTGACCAGTCCGAAATTCTGGATACGATTAATCAGATCTTGGGAGCCTTTACAGTTGGTCTGGGTGGCATCGCAGCTATTTCACTTTTGGTGGGTGGCATCGGTATTATGAACATCATGCTTGTCTCAGTGACCGAACGAACACGCGAGATTGGACTGCGTAAGGCCCTGGGTGCCACACCTAACCAGATCCTGCTGCAGTTTCTAATCGAGGCGGCGTTTTTGTCTATTTTAGGCGGCTTGATCGGCTTGGGCTTGGCGTTCCTGGGCTCGGCACTAATCCAACCATATTTCCCAGCCAAAGTTACCATGACAGCCGTGGGCTTGGCCTTTGGCGTTTCAACGGTGGTGGGACTGGTTTTTGGCGCCGCTCCGGCTCGTCGCGCATCAAAACTCTCACCCATTGAGGCGTTGAGGTATGAGTAGGTGGGAAAAACCTAAAAACAAAACTTAACGATAAAACCGCTTAGACTTGTGGGGAAATTTTTAGGAAACAAATTTTTATTTGCATGGCTTTTGCTATATAATAGACTTGTAGTGAAATAACATTTTTATTACAAAACTGCTTTTAAGTACTACAAAGGTTTTTTTCTCGCTCGAATTAGCTATGCTACTACTTCGCTCAAAAAAACCCTTTTCGTTCAAAAAAATCAATTTTTCACTACAAAATTTTATTTGGCTACAAGTCTAATTTCAGCTATGGCCTTAAAGAGCTTACCCAGATCTGCACAAAAAATTTTTTGGTCGTGTGATTTTTCTCAACTTGATAAAGAAAAACACCGTGAATACATTATTCATCAAGTGTTGCAATACGGTGATTTAAACGATTTTAAATGGCTTGAGAAGATTTATTCTCTAACTAAAATTAAGAATACTTTTGTTAATAGACCTAGATCTACATATCAGCCCCAAACTTTTAATTTCGTCAAAAATTATTTGCTAAAAATTTCAGATTCCATCGATAAAGAAAACTATGTCAAATTTGCACTTTGAAACAGTTTCTGCCAAACAACTGGAACTACTAGAAAAACTCGGAAATTTAAATCTTGGTAAATTACTAGGAGGAACTGCTCTTTCCCTGCAAATTGGCCACAGAAAATCATATGATTTAGATTTCGTTACCCAGGAAAAAATAGGAGCTGATTTAGTAAAAAAAGTCCAACAAGTCCTCAAAAATTTTGATTTATCACAACGCCTGCTTTCAGAATCACAATATACAGCTTTTGCCGATGAAGTAAAAATTACTTTCTTTCAAGACGAAGCGCCACTCTTACACAATCCACAAGATTTTGAAAATTTTTCCCTTGTAAACATCAAAGATATTTTTAGTTCAAAGCTTTATGTCATAGGCAGAAGAGCCACGTGGAGAGATTATGTTGATGTAGCCATCTGTTTGGAACAAAGTGTTTGCTCACTAAAAGAAGCTGTCGAAGAGTCAGTTGCCAGATATCAAATAAACCAGAGATGGATTCTCGATCCACTAACTTTCTTTGATGATTTGGAAATGACACCAATTGAATGGGTCGGAAAAGAATATTCCGACTCTCAAATTAAAGATATCATTATTAAAAACGTAAAAGAATATCTCCAAAATAGACTGTCTAAGAAATAAGTTTACTAGCGAAAAACCGTTTTTTTGAACTAAAATTTATTCAAAAGCTGTCTTATTTCCTCCAACGTCAATCTTTAATTTTTCTGAAGTTGGCGAATTTTCTTAGTTCTTTTGATAGCACTTGGTGAATAAAGCTGATAACCACCCCTAGAATAATCGTCTACATCAATTAATCCCTGCTTGGTCCAATAGCGGATAGTTGGCACAGTTTCAGAAGACAGATTGGCAAAATCACCAATTTTTAATAAAGATTTTTTGTTTAACTGGCGGAGCTTTTCTTGTTGCTGGGAATTTTCTAGACAAATATCCAGCGAATAATTCATGGCTTGGTACATGAGGTTGTAATAATCGGCAGATGAGCCACCAAGTTGTACTTTTTCAATGCTTGAAAGATATTGCCTGCGCACCTCCTTGGAAACTATTAGCGGCGGATAACCATACATCATGAGCCAAAAATTCATCATCAATCTGGCCACGCGGCCATTGCCATCAAGAAATGGATGAATTGACACCAAACGCAAGTGAAAATCGACTGCTTGAGTAACGACATGTTGCTTCGACTTGCCAAAATCGGCAACCAACTCCGACATTAAATCTGGTATCTTAGCGGCATTGGGCATGACTACCCTCGACCCCGAAATTCTAACTGGAACGTTTCGATAGCGACCAGCATTTTGATCATCAATTTTTTGCAAAATGAGGCGATGAGCTTTAAGAATATCATCTTCATCTAAATTTTTATGTTCTTGAGTTGATTGATCGACTTTGTTTTTTATAAATTCAAAAGCCTGGGCATGATTAATCGCTTCAAGATGTTCGCGAATCGTTTTTCCCGCTGTCGTCAAGCCATTTTCAATCACCAATGCTGTTTCTGCCCTGGTAAGGGTGTTGCCTTCGAGTGCGTTGGAGGTATAAGTCAGTTCGATGCTAAACCAGTCCATCAAGCCAGCCAAATATTTCGCACCGTATGGAACCTGTTGTAAAAGCCGTTGCAATTTTCTGTCAATCTCGCTGGTTTTTTCCAGATGTTTGTACTTCATAAGTGTGAAGTATAACTTCAAGGTTGATTGTTGTCGATGCAAGTGAGAAAATTAAATTGTTGCGTTCATCGGCATTAAATTTGGGGTTCTGCAGCAGAGCACTGCGCTTGCTATTTTGTTTTTTAGCGTTAAGTAGACGTGTTAGTTTTTTAGGTTCAAGCACACACTCGAGACGTGATATCATTAAGCCAATGAAAGTCGTAAAAGTTGCCCTATTAATAACCCTTGTACTTGTCTTAGTGAGTAGCTTTTTGATCGCCAAGGGTTATGTTGATTTAAAAACCGTGGCTAACGGTCAGCTAGTCGCCCAGCTACAAAAGATCCCCCAGTTAAATAGTTTTTTTGACGAGAAAAATCTAGCAACCGTCGGTCAAGATGCCAAGAAGCAAACCGAGATTTTGTCTTCTAAGGCACAGGAGGTAGGCGGGCATGTTTCTAACGTTTTGGGAAGCACTGTGGAAGCCAACGAAGACCAACCCTCCCTCCAAGAGCGCGCCATCGACTACGGTCGATATTTATACTGCCAACAAGTTGTAAAAGATTACGAGAAACGCATTGCAGATCAGGAAAAAAAGAAACAAGAGGCCTCGGTGACGCCGACTGAAAAGGTGACACCAACAGTTGCGGTGACAAACCAAGACTAAGAACTTTACCTGGCCACAAAAAAAGCTAATCTTCTATCCTCGTCCCCAAAACGTCTTTGCCATTAATTGCGTCAGACAAAGTACCGTGTTCTATGCCATCAATGATCAGTCCTGGAATTCCCTGACGAGCCAAGCTCAATGTCTCTTCGACTTTATGCAACATACCACCAGTCACGTCTACTCCTCCAGAGCCGCCCAACAAACTAACAATTCCATCAAAATTTTTAGAGTTAATAAGCGGGATAGTTTGGCCGTTTTCATCATAAACTCCATTGGTTTGGCCACAATGAATCACGCGCTCAATCTTATAACCCTTGCGCATTAATTCGAGACCAAGATAAGCCAGAACTTTCTCTGTGGAAAAAATGGTGCAACCAACTTCTCGATCAAAAATTTGATCACCATAAACAACCGGCAAAATATTAAGAGACATGGCCAACTCAATCGCTTCTGTTGAAATTGTATCGATTTGGTGATTTTTGGCGATCATGGTACTTAATGGGCTTACAGCCACAGCATTGACACCCTTGTCAAGCAATTCATCCATGACAATTTTGTTTAAGCGATGAACAACATTAGCAACTTGCGCGATGCCTTCGACACTTTTGTCATTTAGCAAACCTTTATGTGTTTGATATTTTTTGGCTGGCACATGGGCAAAAGATCCAGCACCGTGGCCAATAATTAACTGCTTGCCGCTTTCCAAGGCTTTTTTAACTTCGCCAGCAATAATATTTAAGGCTCGTTCTTTAACAGTAAATGGCTTGTTTTTGTCGGTAATCAATGAGCCACCAATTTTTATCAAAACTATGGGTTTTTTTTGTTCGATCTCATGCATATTTTTCCACAAAATTATATTTTAACTCTTATTTGTTGTTTGTACTGCTGTTAGTTGGTTCTCTTGGTGCTTTTTAATGGTTGCTCCGGGGATGGTTGCTCCTGAGGTTGCTCCTGAGGTTGCATATGAATAGTCAAGGGATAGTTTGAATCCACAAGTGCTTTCATGTAAGGTCTCATCCTTAACTTTCCCTCTTCTACTAATTTCTTCAGGGAGAAAACTAAACCATACTGACTTAGAAAATTGAATTGATCAGCAGATAAAACCCATTTAAAAAGAACGATCCTAAAAACACCTCGCAATGTTCTTATGCCGCCATTGGACAACAACCATTGAGCAACAAAAAAATTGGGCAATTCCTCCGAATCAGAAATACTTAAACAAGCAAACACACGTTCAAATTCTGCTTTAATAAGCTCGTGATTTTCTTGAGATGGAAAAAATATACAGTTAACTAAGGCAGATATTTCTTCCAGAATTTCTCTCCTCATCGCTTCCCGCATTGACTCATCTGAATTCACTCCACCGCCTACAAACTCGTGATCGCCATTTCCAGCTAAACCAAACGCATTTCTAGCAAGCCGCCCATTAACATCTGGAACCAAAACTGCTTCGAGTTTCTGAGCATTTTCAGTTGGCTGAGCCTTCAAAACCAGTGCTTGATCACCAAAAAAAGGTACAGCCATCACGCCTGTCATAAGAGTAATTTTTCCTGACAAGTTGATGCCGCAATTGGTACACACACCGTGAGGAACAAGTGAATTTCCACCACAGACGTTACATTTATAACCATTAAAAGCCAGGTCAGTTTCTCTTCGTCTCCAGGTCCTGGATGGCTGTGATTCTCGCATAGAAGTGACTAATTAGTCGCTTTTTAACTAAAAATCATTCGTTGCTCGATCAAGATTGAAGTTAGTGCTGCATTAAAGCTACCTTTCTTTGCTTATTACAATTTCTGTACCAGTTTTTGCACTTTTTTGCACCTTGGCAAAGACCCCAGCGGCAGAATATGATGGTTTTGACAAATTCTTAGTTATTGTTTTTGTTGCGTTATCAGCCAACCATAAATAGCGCAGTTGTCATGCCAAGCAACTATTTCTAAACCATGAGCAAACCAACCATTACCCTCACCTACAACAAAGACACCCACGAGTTTTCGATTGGGGCCTACAACGTTCTTGAGGTAGAATATCAGTTAACCTACAAACTTCGTTTGCCCAAACCAGGTGAGGCCACTGCTTCCGCCAACTTGACAAGCCTGTCAACAAACACGGGCACTGATCCAAACACGAGTGCCGACGAGGTTTTAGAAGCAGTCGAGAACGGCCTGGGGGGAGCTGGCAAGGCAGACACTAAGAATGTTTTCTCTGAGGTTGTCTTAGCAGGCACTGAGTCTGGCGGAGATCAGTTTTTGCACGATCCTGCCAGTGGAACCTTAATTTTGCAGGCCCTAACCGCAGACGACAAGATTTATAAATTTACCAAGCGTTTTGTCATTGATGAATCAGGAAAAATTCGTTTTACCAGCACCGAGATAACCTCCCGTGCCGCTGACGGCAGCATTCTGGGAAATTCCACCGCCAGCGCCAACCTTAAAACCGCTACGCCCAGTGCCACCCCAAGCAAGAGTGTTACAACCGGAGCAGCAAAAACCGAAACCTTTCCACAGCACCCACCCACAAATCAAGCTGCCAACACCAACTATCTGGGAGTTGTGGTGGGACTTTCTCTGTTTGCCGGCCTGCTGGTTGCGGCCGCCATCGTGATTTGGAGAAAGAAAAAGATGTCGGAGGCAGGTTTTGGTTCTAACGGGCCCAAAGTTTATACCCATGCGGGGTTGGGAGAGTAACTATAAACTGCGCTAGAACTCAGAAAAGCCATTTTGACCGATCTCGTGCCAATAGCTACCATTTCTGTTTTTCATTTTCTTTAATGCAACCGCTTTAAGTTCTACACCTGAATCGTAAGTTGGTCTGGGACCAACAACAAAAACATTTTTATCCCCAATGGTTTTGTTCAATTGTGGAAAATTTTTTGCAAGTGCCATAACATCACCCAGTTTATGATGACTGTACTCGGCAAAAGGTAAATCAAAATTGGATTCGTCACCTGGAAAATGAACTCGCCAAACACTCACTCCCATAGGACTATAAACTTGCTCGATTGTTATAAAACTTACATCAATTCCATGTTTATTGCCAGCGCGTTTTATTTCCTCCAGAGCAGGTAGTAAATATCGTTGGCAAATTATGATCACCTCATTATTTTTGACAATCTCTCTCGACTGTAATCCTTGTGCTTCAGGTCTAATTTCAATTCCAGTGATCATTGACTTTACTGCTGCACGGCACAATTCACTGACATTAGGCCTGGAACGATAATCAACATTACTTACATGGCCTCTATCTTGAATGGCTTTAAAATACTGCCTAAAACTATCAATAGTAGAAAAAATCGGTTCTTCTCTTTGTTCAACTAGCATTGCTAAATTTTTTTCGCGCTAATGGGTTAAGAAGGTCGTCCTGATTAACTGAGTATAAATAATCATCAACGATCAACTGCTTGCCCTCTACGAGCACATTCTGAGGTTGTTCAATTTTTCTTGATTCTTCAATCTTGAGAAATGATATCGGCGACTCACCAGCCTCAGCTCTTTGTTTCACTTTTGAAAAAAGCGCCACTTCCCAGTTTGAGCCTCGTTTAATTACGGCCAACAGCTGATTATGGTTTGCCCAACAAAATTCATGAACCTCGATATTTCTCAAGCCTCGTTCATTACCAATGTTTTCTGAGTCTTTACCGATTTGTTTAGAATCCAAAACTGGAATTGCCTGCATTAAAACTGTATCAATAACAATCAATCCACCTTCAGAATTCATTATAAGAAGTTTTCCATCTGGAGACGAGATCTGCTTAGTGATTGATCCATCTATCTTAAACTGGTGTTCTGTAATAACGGAGTTGTTTCCATCGGTGACAAAACACGTTCCGGTTGTCTGATTAAACTCAGCACGAAAACCAGAATCAACAAGAGCTTCCTTCCTTTCATTACCAAAAACATCAGAGTTGTATAAACAATTTAGTTGTGATAGTGATTGACGGCCAAAGGCTTCCTCATCCTCGCCAGCTGTACTTTGAAATGAGCCTCGAATTCTAGATATTAAATAATCCTTTTCTTCCCTTTTTAAGCTTTGTACTATCTGCTGAAATGCTTGCCTAAAATCCATACCCTCTGCCATCAATTTACAAAGCGGAGTCACTAAGTTCAAGCTAACATCTATTCCCTCTAAATTTAGGTCCTCAAGCCACCATATTAACCTACACAATTCCGATTCATCTCTTTTTCTTTCTGACAGAATAAACTTACCTTTTTCATCGGTTAATAAAACTCTTGCTGCAGCAGCCATATCTCCGGAGTCAGCGTTCATTGTCAAATGACCTGATCTACCAAACCTAGCAATTGCTGGCGAAATTTCGTCAATACTGTTGGTTGTCATAAATACACCAAAAACTTTATCAACTATAACAAACAGGCCATCAAAATTAAATATTTCCCCGGGCTTGACCGTAAAAGCATTTTCTAGTCCCTGCAATCCCAGTCCATTTGGTGTACGGACCATATTAGCCTCGTCAATAATTACCAATAAACCCAGTTCCATAGCCAGTGCTAGAATTTTCTTATCAACCAATGGTCCCAAATTTTGACGAAGTCTTTTGTCTTCTAAAAATTGTAAAAACTCCGATTGGTCTTCTTCCAGAATAAGCTCACCCGTTTCAGAAAAAGCTCCTTTTACCCCAATCTTTTTTAAAAATAAGTCTATCTTTTGTCTTCGAACATCGGGTGGTAAGTTATTTAAAAAACCACCAATAGAAAGCTGGACATACTCCCCAATTATTTTGTCCATCAATTCCTGATTGTTTTCTAATGCCTGAAAAGTATTATCTTCAGCGCTAGTTTTGGGTGTAACTCTTGGCTGAACTAATAAATCAGCAGAAATTAAACCCGGAGCTCCCTGAGTCCTGCTATAACCCAAAATTTCGGGATTCTCTTTCATGAGCTCTATCACTAGTTGGTATAAAAGTTGAGACTTACCCGTACCAGGTGGACCTTCAACTATTACAACTCTATTACCTCTTCGGAATGCTTCCTTTAATCGATTAAGTTTTTCACGAGCATGAGGCGTAACAATGAAATCAGATCCCTGTTCAGTTCTTCTAGTAGCCTCGGCAATAACCCAATCCTGTTCTGCTCTTGCTCTAGAATCATTGCCCCCATCAAAATCAAGTCTCGGATGATGTATTTCTGTCATGATTTAATCCTTTGATAATCCATCATAATTTGTTGCCAAGTCTTAACACAAGAGGCAACTACTTGCTCAATAGCTTGCTGTTGGTATTTTTCCACCGATACGCCGGATTTTTGTAAATCATCAATCGCTTTTAGCAATAATTGTCTTTGAAATTGATCTGGGGTTTTTAAAACTTGCTCATTGGCAGAAATGACTTTTCCTCCAGATCCAACTTTAAACATTTCGCCAAGTTGCTTTACCACTGCCGCTTGATGGTTGTCTGGCCAAAGTGATGCAACTGCTTCAATTTGACCACCATTAACTGCTTGATCAATATGAGAATAATAGGTAGCCGGAACGTCGTGGCTTGACCATGGATTATTTGCCTCTGATTCAAAACCCAGATTAAAAGGCATCCTGGTCTCTCCGGTGGTTTTGAGAGCAGTAACAACCAAGCGTCTCAGTAAATTTAGATGATCATATTCGCCATTTTCCGGATTCACATTTCCGGATAAGGCTAAAACCATCGACCTAGATTTGGCAAGATCTTCAAAATGGGCACGTACTAAATCAATCTCCAAATTGAAGGTTTCACTAATCAACTTAAGTTCTTTTTCAAGCTCAATACTTTTTAATCGCTTCCTCTTCCAATCATATGTTTCAGCATGCCAACGCATGGCACCATAAGCACCAGCTGCCAATGGCAAAAGAAGTGCTAAATAAGAACT
The DNA here is from genome assembly GCA_049322575.1 of Patescibacteria group bacterium. GTDB lineage: Bacteria > Patescibacteriota > Microgenomatia > UBA1400 > PJMF01 > JBMORQ01. The sequence goes on along the minus strand of JBMORQ010000015.1, from coordinate 55,258 downwards.
CCAAACTTTATAGTTACCTTTTACTAACGAACGACAAATGTGCTCAAATAGAAACTTTACTTTTTCTAATTCTCTTTCCTGCAATCTATTGATTAACTCTTGCTTGTTTTCTTCGCTGAGACTCTGCAACTGTTCCTGAGCAAGATATCTTTCGGGATCCTCAGAGATAACATTAATCAATGTGTCGTAGAGCGTGACAATTTGATCTTCACTGTAATTGCCTTTCTCATTATCAAGGAAATACTGCCACCATGATAAGTCTGCCCTTGAATTGTTAAGGAGAAAAGATGATGGTCCCACACTGCCATCTTTAAGAAATATCCCGCCTGCGACGTCTTCGTCATCAAGCGTAAATTGAGAGAGTGGTAATGAAGCCATAACATCATTGCCTCTAATAATTTCTACTGGATTATAATCATGAAAAAATAATTCAAAAACTGGTGAGTCATCATCAATGTTAAATATTGCTCTTCGTATAGCACTAACCATTTCATCACCACTCGGTAAAAATGGTGATTGAAGCTGACAAGCTGCTAAATCATTAAAATCAATTGACACACCAGCACAATAGTTATTGAGATTATTCTCTGATTCTGAGCTTTTTCCAGAAGTGAATGGCTTAACTGATCCTTCTGACGGCATGAGCTGGGAAAACGAGGAAAAAATATATGAGAAAAGTGAGTCAACATACTCAATCTTTTCAGCGCCAACATAATAAATTATTTCATCGTCGGTTCCTACGAAGCTAGTAGGTGTTTCTAATTTAAGCAATTGCCAGTCAACCGACTCAATAATAATTTTTAATTGACTTGATATTTTTACATTCATTTTTTCTTCATTAGTTAGTGAACTGTAAAATGTTATGAAATCATCTGCAAATTTAAATAGTTTTAAAAGCTCACCAACATAAACAATCGCATTTTCATTATTCATTTCTTGTGCGTCCGCTTGCAAAGAAAGAAGGTTGTTGAAAATCAAATCTCTGCCTTGCCACTCTCCATATTTGATTGACGATCCCAAAAGCTCATTTATTTGGATGATTCTAGCTGCGAGAATTGCACTTTCAGCGTCGTTAGTAGAAAAGCCCAGATTTTCTAGTCTGGTCCTAGCTTCATAAAAATCTCGAGGCTCAACTGACCCATATTTATAAGTTCCTGCAGAAAAATCACGGTTATCAGTAAGCGCCCCAGATAGATAACTTAAAATGAAAACATTGCTTTCTTTGCTATCGATATATTTGGGGTCGGTAATTAAAATAAATGGCTGATCATAATTCTTTATTCCAACTAACTGTATTTCTACTGGCTCACCATCAGGAGTGCTCAAACGTATACTCGGAACTGATACATACCAAAGAATCGGTAAAGGAAACATGTTGGTTCCATTTATTTCAACAACAAAATCACGCCTCATTTTCATAGCCTTGTCAGCGACTCTTTCAATTAAAAATTTATTTTTAATTATTCCATCAGTTAGCACTGAATCTGGAGTAATTTGAGTCGTAAATCCATCATTTTTGCTAAAAACCGGCATACAGTAATCAACACCACCATCCTCATCTGCCACATTAATCTCATAACCATAGTTACTATTTACAATCCATTTCTTGAGTTTATCAGGAGAAAACCAATCATTATAATTAATGAAATTGTCTGGAGTATTAATTTTTGCAAGAAGTTCATCATCAAGCGTAACAGGCCAGCCCCACTCTGACTTTCTGATCAAGGCTACTTCTATGTTAAGTGAAGTATCGGGTGTTACATAATTACTGTAATCATAGTCAGTAATTGTTAACGTCCCACTAGCTAATTGTTCAAAATTTGCATCAAAGGCCACTGATGGATCGTGTCCTTTTGCTCTCAAAGATTGGGTGTATGCATCTATATTAGAAGATGTTGTATCAAGGTCTATTATTTCGCCATTTTTAATGTTGACCGCTTCAATATAAATATGGCCAGATCCAGCAAAACCATATTTTTCATTTTCAGAGATCACGTCACCACTTCTTAAGCGAATCTTCCAGTCGTTTAGTATAAGATGCTCAAAGGCTAAAAACGCTGCTCCATTTGATCTATTACATTCGCCAGCACCTTTGACTGGACCAGTATCGGACGTTAAACCAAATCGCTCATATTGACCAAAATACAAAGAATATCGCAGCTTTGTATAAGTGGCAGCATCAACTTTTCCAACAAATTCTGCTAAATACTTATCTTGATCATTTTTTGGATCAACACTATATATTCCATAATTTTGCATGGCCTTACGCAACACAACTAGCTTCTCATATTCGTCCATATTCTTATCAGCATTGAGCTGGTCAATTATTTGCATAATTGCCGGATCAATATATTCTCTGTCCAGAAACGGCACCCCGTCATCCTTTTCTTTTTGGGGATAATCAAAGGGGTCTCCAAGTTCATAAACCAATTGGAAATCAGACGACCGGCTAAGATCTTCTTTATATTTTTCATTTATTCTAAAAAAACTTGTTGTACTTTCTGGATCTTTAACAACCTCAATCGGAATCAAAATTTGATCACCTTGATTATCTGCAACAAGTTGACCACGCACTACTGAACGAGATGGGGTAGTTGCGATGCTGTACCAATTATTCGGCTGCAATTCGGACAATTTGCAAATTATTATTTCCATTCCACTAGAAGCAACAATCATTGGAATCTGCTCAAGCTCCTGGGGAATTTCGTTGGATGGACTCCAGCTTGAAACAAATTCTCCAGAACCAGGATCTATTTTGTCATACAAAACCTTACTAAAAAAACCGATTGAGCTACTACTTGATTTCCTAAAAGTACAACCAACCTCATAACCTGTTGCAATATAACCCTCGGCAGAGACAGCCCCGGTTTGAAATTTCGATAAACTACTTGGGCTAGCGGGAGAATCGATTAAAAACTCGTTGATATCTTTTTCACCTAGTTCATTGGCAAGTTTTTGAGCGGCCTCATGTTGCCTATCTGACTCCTGATCCAGTCCTTCCACAGAGCTATTAACAGCTTTTGGGTCAATACCTAAAGATTCTACCGAAACCGTTTCTTTTTTTTCTTCAACAACAACGTCTTCTTTTTTATCTTCAAACTTAACCCTTTGGATTACCGTATCGATTCCTTCTTCCAAGCCACCAAAAACGTTCATGGTTATCGGGAAAAACCTACCAAAATCTAACTGTAACTGAGGTCTGCTATATGTTTTTGAATCACCAACAAAAAACATTGACAACAATAATAATGAGGCAATCGCCCTAACATTTGGATTAATTCTCAGTCTTTGTTTAGCATCATTTTCTTTAATTAGATAATCATCCATCAAAAATGATTCCATCTCAGCAAAAAATCTGATAAAACTAGGACTTTCTAAAAGAGATGAGCCATTCTTTGCAGAAGCAAAAATTTCGAGCGCAAACCCAGAGTTTATTTCTCCGCTCTCAAGTTTCGATTTTAAATATTGCGCCAATTGTGGTTGAACCTTTTGTTTTTTATTAGCATCTATGCTTCCAACAATTTGCATAACTTCAGCATGAGTAACAAACGAACCAATAAAATTACTGTCCTCTAAACCCTTTATAATTCTTTCAGCATGCTTATCAAAATTACCATGGTCAGTCGATTCAAACATACTCATAGAAACTGCAAAACATAAAAACACTATCAGCCTTGGTTTTTCGCGCTGATAAGCCTTTAATAATCTCTGATAGCTCTCCTTTGTCTTTTCGCGATGACAGGCGTTTAATGCATCTTTCATGTCCTGCGACCAAACACTTCTCATTTTGCAAATCAGATTTTCATTTAAAAGCTCTGTTTCAATTTGCTGAAAAAATGTCGGATTACTGCTCGTCGCTAAATAGGCCAATGCATTGCCAATTGATAAGAAATGATTTGCCGAAAAAGCCAATTTGTCCTGTAACTCGTTTTTATTGTCTGGAAAAATAGTTGCAAGACTTTGAAGAACCTTATTGCAAACACCGTCAATACCATCAGCATCCTTTTGCAATACAATCTCACCATCATTGGTCATCTCTGAACTACCTATTACATCAGAAAAAAAATTTATTGCGTCTGTCTTTTCTAAGATTTCTTGAGAAATAAACTTGATTCTAAGAACTATTACCGACAGTAAATCGTTCCTCGTCCAAAGGTTGCATTTTTTATCAAGACCCAATTCTAGGAGATTTTTATAATCCTCAGTAGAGAGTCTAAAATCGATGTCAGCAGCAACTATCTTCTTTCTAATCTCTTCCAAAACAACAAGCTCTTCTTTTGCCAAGCTAATAGAATTTTGTGAATCCTTTGGTTGATAAGCAATTTTTTCATGCATGAAAACATCGTTTTTCTCTACAACTTCGCCCGCACCTGCATGTCGGCCTCAATGACCGAGCGGTCCTTGCCGTATTTCAAGCGCGAGAGTTCTTTGATCATTTCCGCCAATTTGGGATTCATCCGAGCCTGTTGCGCGTCCATGTCTTTTTGCAGCGACATACTAAAGGCTTCAACTGGTTCGTTCTTAACAATTGTCTTGATGTATACGTGAAATTTCTCGATGTTGGTCAGGTCGTTTTCGTTAAAAACTGGCGCAAACTCGTGTTGCAAAAAGTTGGCATCAGTCACACCCACGCGGAAAGAGACAATCGTGCCAACGTTGCCAAAAACCGCATTCTTGATCTCTTCGTCAATCTGACCAATAAACTGGTTAGCCACGATTAGATTTAAACGATATTTACGCGCCTCGGACAAGATCGTAGCAAAATCCTCGGTGGCGTAGTTCTGAAACTCGTCAACATAAAGGAAAAAGTCTTCGCGTTGATCCATCGGCACATCTTGACGGCTCATGGCCGCAGTCAGGACTTTTGGCACCAAAATCAAACCTAAAAACTTGGCGTCTTCCTCGCCCAAAATACCCTTGGATAAATTAACCAAAATAATTTTCTTCTCGTCCATGGCCTTGCGGAAATTAAAAGCACTTTGAGTTTGACCAATAATATTACGCATGGTTTTGTTAGTTACAAAGCGGCCAAACTTGGAAACGATGTAATCCAAAACTTCCGATTTGTGAAAGTCTGAGGTCTGAGCGATCTGATCCGTCCAATAGCGTTTCACCACCGGGTCTTTAACATAAGGCAGCATTTCTTCAACAAATTTTTGATCGGTCAAACAACGCACTAGCTCAATAAACGTTGAGTTTTCTCGGCTCATGACAGTTAACATGGCGTTGCGGATAGCGTGCTCAAAACGGGGACCAATGATACCAGTGCGGTGAGGATCGTAAAGCTTATACATCAAGCCGATGATCGAGCTCACCACAAAATGACGCTGCTCCTCGGTGTCGGCCTCCATCATGTTCAAGCCCATCGGCCTCTCCAAATCCGAGGGGTTAAAATAAATTACGTCTTCGGCGCGCTCTGGTGGCATGAGTTGTAAGATGTCTTCAACAAACTCACCATGGGGGTCGATAGCACAAACTCCATAACCGTTTTCAATATCCTGTAAAATCATTTCTTTCAAATACTCTGATTTACCGGTACCGGTTTTTCCAATAATGTACATGTGTCGACGCCTGTCGTTGATGTCCATGAAAACCTCACGGGCTTCGCCACGATACATCGATTTGCCTAAATACAAACCTTGATTGGGAATATTGTTTGGTGCAGGGGCATTTTTTGCGGTTAACCATTGGATGTGGTGTGTCGCAACTGTTTTATTTGGCAGATGAAAAACCGTGGCAAATTCCTCAGTGTTCAAAGTGCAAACATTGCGATCAAAAAAAGGCATGTAACGATAAATAAAATCGATCATGAAAAAGTGTTTAAAAAAAGGAATGTGTTTGCCAAAGTTGTTGTAAGCAGAAGTAAACTGAGAAAAAGCTCCAACAATGTTTTCCAAATGAGATTTAGCCATCATTTCGTTGGGCGACGAAACCACCGCTCGAATCGCTACCCGAAATCCTGGCTTTTCAATCTTATTACCTATCGCCTCCATTTCTTTAGGATCATGGTTATAACTCGCCTTGTCTGGATCTGCCTCACGTTTTTTCTCTTTTTGCATGTAGGAGCGCCCAGCAACCTGCCATTTATGGCCTTCGGGCTGGAAGAGAAACTGCAAAATTGCACCTTCACCATCGCCCATCTTGGACATAGCAGAAGTTATCAAAGACAAACCATCGGTTGGCAAATCTTTGTAGGTTTTAATGGGTAAATACTTGGACTTCGACAACTTAATATCGGCGAAGGCCACCCTACCATTTTCATTAAAAATATTAACTTCATCCACCTGTTTAATATCACTTTGAGGATATGCGCCCTGAATTTGTTTTTCTACCAGATCACGGATGCGTTTGGGACAGCAAACATAAAATGCGATGTATTCCTTGAGTGCCACAATCTCAAAGCTAATCACCTCTTCAGGTTTGGCGAAGGCCATCCAGCCAGATTTTTTAAGAGAGAAAAGACTGGCAAACATCTGCTCAGCAGCATCGACCTTGATCTCGTTGTCTTTTGGTAACCGGATCATGAGGGTAACAAAATCCAGAGCGTAGTTTTCGCGATTGCGACGCTTCAACCAAAGAAATAATAAGTAAGCAATTCCTATCAGTGCAGCCAACAAGAACACAAGCATAAATAGGCCAAAAACAACGCCCATTGCTTTTTCTGCCATCTGCTCTGGAGTGGATATGTTTCTCATTTTTTGTTAATTAGATTTGTAGTGAAATAACATTTTTATTACTCGCAAGAACCATTTTTGCACAATAAAACTAGATTCACACCGAGTCTATTATGACTTTTATTTGCCGAGAAGTCCACCTGTTTGGTTGCTTTGTTGGTTACTTTGTTGGTTACTTTTGCCAACTTCCACATCACCTGGAGCGAGAATCTGCTTTCAATTAAACTTTAAGCCCAGTAAAAATCTACTGACGATAGATAACCCGTCCCACAAACATCTTCATGATTTTTTGGCTCCACTCAACCAACCAGCGGATACTAAAAACCGGACTCTTTTTCTGGCCTTCTTCCTCGATTTCCTGAGTAATGGGCAAAACCACCACTGGTTTGGATGGCCGAGCATGACCAACCGGCTGGTCAATACTGCCATCTGCCACCACTATTTCCTGAGGCAATTGATCCTGGCTCTGCTCAACTTTCTGTAGATATGCCTCAATCTCAGGCGATATCTCAGGCGACGGCTCGGTTTCAACGTATTGGACGCCCTTTCCACCATCCTCTTGGCTCAAATCAGGACCAACGGCTGCATCAAATGTCTCTTTTTTCGCTGAATATGCCACCGGCGGGTTGAGCGTATCACTAGCCCTTAAAAATACCTCTGGCAGTACCTGGGGCATAGCTTCTACCTGCTCAATGGACTCGATCAACAGATCGAGATCATCATCCCCTGATTGATTTTGTGTTGAGTTCTGATTAAAGGCAGGATGAGCTGGTGGGTTTTGGCCGCTTGGTATATTGTGGGCTGTTGGTGTATCTTGGATTGGCGATAAATCTTGGGCTGTCAGCTCATCTTGCACACCTACCGAGTATGAGGCAGTGGGCTGAGCTGAGGTCGTCGATACCGAATAGTCCAGAGAAACAGGCGGAGTTGACAGCTTTGTCAACTGTTTCCGAATTCCAGATTTTATTTGACTCGACAAGTTTTGAGCAGATTGATCCATCTGCTACATGATACATTTTTTTCTACTAATCGAGAAGAAGCCAAACGCCATAAGTATCTCGCATAGCGCCATATCCTCAGGGAATCTATGAGACTCGTAGCGAAATAAAATTTTCGTTACAAGCCTATTGAGAAACTAACTTCAATTCCTGGTCAACTTCCAAACCCCATTTCTCAGCCTGTCCCGCAGCCACCTCAATCATCATGTCGGCTGGAACTGCAGGTTGATAGATGTCTAAAAACTGCAACTGCTGACCTTCCACCGGCGGTGGCACATCTCGAGTAATCTCCACAATCTTTTGATCAGCCAACCAAATGAAATCGAGTCCAAACCGCATCTGCTTCATCCAAAAACGATACTGGTCGGGTTTGTCAAAAACAAAAAGCAAACCATCGCTACCAATTTCCTGCCGATCACTCAAGCCCTGGGTACGACTGGTATCGGTATTAGCAACCTCAACTTCGATGACCTGCTTACCAAGCTTAATTTTTATCTTTGACCCATCTTGGATTTGTTGAAAGGTTGCCAAAGTTGCTCTTTTTGGCTGAAAAAAACCAAAGGCAAAAAATCCTGATCCAGCAAGTAAAATAACGATTATTATTACGATCAACCAATTAATTTTCATTTGCACCTCACCACTTTCCTAAAGACTTGCTGAAAAGAGCGCTGTCCAACTATCTTCTTGACAACCATTATGAAGAATAACGATAAAAATAAAAACAGTAAAAAAAGCTGATTTTTTCCCAACCCCAAGCCAGTTTTTGGCTCGATTCTCAGGAAATCAAGGAAAAAGCGCATGGATCCATAAATAAGAAAATACAAGCAACTCAACTTTCCCGAGCCAAAACGTAACCATCCTTTCTTCCAACCTAATAAAAAGACAAAAAATAGCGCCAACAAGACGATCGACTCGTAGGCAAAAAGAGGATGGAAGCCCTCATAATACTCGAAACCCTCTGGTCTTACCGCAGGTTCCAAGCTCATTGCCCAGGGGAGAGAGGTCGGCCTCCCTGGCAACTCTTGATTTAGATAATTAGCAAAACGTCCAATCATTTGAGCTAAGGGCAAAGCAAAAATCGCCATATCGAGATTGTGTCGCATTGCCGACCAAGAAAGATTTTTAACACGCCACCAAGCGAGAGAGTAGAGCAATCCCACACCAATCGCTCCCAAGATACTCAGACCACCGCGCCAAATATAAAAAGCCTGCCACCAATCATCAAGATAAAGTTGAAAATCCGTTACCAGATGCCAAATCCTAGCACCCACAAGTGCCGAGACAACCAAGCCCAAAAAGTAAAGATCGCTAAAATGGGGATTCCTCTCTTTCTTGGCAAGAATATTAATTACCGAGTAAAAAACAAGCATCGCCAAACCCACGATCAAGCCATAATAATTAAACCTCAGACCAAAAAACCAGATACCGGTTGGAGTTATAGCAGGGTGTGTAAGAAAATTCATAGGTTTGGCTTAATGATCAATTTTCCCGTGAAAATTTGTTCTGTCTCAATAAACTCGTCGTGATTGACTGGTTTTTAAATAGACTTTCTGTCAAATAAGATCTTGTAGTGAAAACTGATTTAGTTGAGCGAAAGCTGCTGTCTTAGAGTGAAATAAACTTGCAGCAGCTATAAAGCAGTTTTGTACAAGCTCATTGTCGCGCCTGACTGCTACCTCATCACCAGCCAACTTACTAAACAAATCACCCCTAGCCAGATCGTCATCAAGATAGTCAAATAATTAATTTCTCTCCTACTAGCCCGCCTCTGCAACTGAGACAAAAACCTTGTTGCAAACCACTCGGGCTGTGAGCGCCAGAGCCACATTTCACAAACCAACAATGACCAGATGCCAATTAACATACCACTGCCTTGCCAACTTCTAACTGTCGTCAACAAAAAAACGCTGGCAACAAATAAGGCAAAGAGAAAAAGCACTGAACGAGAGATTAAAAAACTATCATTAGCTTGCTCGCGGTATAGCTTTACCAAAAATAATTCGTCAACTAATAACAACACCCAAGCGATTGTACAGCCAAAAGCGAACCAGATTGCTGAAATCCAGTCCCCAAGCAACAAGATTGCTGCCAGATAAACCAAGCAAATTAGCAATGACCAGAGGTATGCTAGCTTGGCTCGTTTCATTTCTTGAGCCCCACAACCTTAATAAATGATTCGTCGACCCGTTTCCTAAACTCAGCATCACCTTGATATTTATCCACCAAGACTCCGATAACCGCTTGCAGATCATTCTCTGATACCCCTCTGCCAAAAACCACCAGGTCATTCCCCGCCAGAATGGCCTGAGTAGAGGCTTTCGAGATTAATTCTACATCGGTAGCTGGCTCAACTTGGCCGGACTGCTCAAAAACCATTAGAGCCGACCTCATCTCGATGGCGTCACTCATAACCAACACCTGCGGATAATCTCTGCGCAAGTAACCAAGGCACTCGCTGCTCAAAGAACATGGCGTCCCAGAAAACCGATCCTTAACGATCAAGTGAGCTGACATCACACCGATATTTGCATACTTGTCCAAAATAGCCTGAAACATCTGCATTTCTTCAAGAGAAACATCTACTTCCTGTTCGGTTTTGTGCAGATCCAGGGTTGTCTGGCCAATGCCGGGAAAATGCTTAACAACAGAGATAATGCCCTGTCGGGCAAAAGCCATGATCATACTATCTGCAGCCTGATACAACTGCTCTTGATCGCCACAAAATCGGTCCTTAAAAACACGGTGGCTTTCTGCCAGATCCAGACTAGGAGCCAGAATCATGTTGACACCTACTCCAGCCAACTCCGAGGCAGACTGAGTAAAAATCTCCGCCTGCTTTTCAGCAGAAAATCCACAAATCGATCTCCATGGCGGTAAATCGCTGAAACCAGTCCCAGACAATCGCTGGACCGAGCCACCTTCATGATCCACCGCTATGATCGGTAAAAAATGCCTCTTTTCCTGTGACCCGAGATCCGCAACCGATACAAAGCTCTTAATTTCATCAATAACAAACTTTGCCGAATCGGATGAGACTCTCTCCCCGAATATAACCACCGCTCCTGGAAGATGACTCTCTACCCAAGCCAGCGACACTCCGGAGGAACTGTCGACCAAGGCACTCGCTGTACTAATATTTCCACCCGTGGAATCAGTGGACTTATTTATCACCACCGGCACAGCCAAAAGCTGATGAATCTTTTCTTCTGTTGAGTACTGTTTTAAGAGCTTGTCTTCGGCACTCTCTTGCTGATTTTGCAGCTGATTAATTTTTTCTGCCAAACTATTTTTCTCTGAAATACCCTGCAGGTATTTTAAAATCGGTTTATTAAAGTAGTTGTAGCCTGCCAGAACTGCAAATATAGCTAAAATTACCATTAAGATAAGCGTTGTTTTATTTTTCATCTTTTTTTGAGGAGATCTGGTTGGGTCCAATTTTTCTAAGTTGCTTTACCTTCCACATGAACAGTTTTGCCTTGCTTTGAGCGTTGGCATCACTCACAAAGCTAAGAGCCTTCTCCAAGATAACCCTATCATATTCCTTAGCCATTTTAATATACAAGCTTTTGTGTCTGAGATCATCCAGCTCCATCGCCAAGCGATAACCATAGTCCTGAAACTCTCGGCTAATATAACCACCCGCATCATTAAGTTTATACCCTGAGAATAGCGACTGAGCCGATTGAAAGTTGGTAATGGATTTTTTGGTTTTATTTTGTGAATTCATGATCGATTCGAAAAAATGCTTCCATCAAGTTTTATTTTCCGCCATTGTGAGAATGCACCCCCATCAGGTTAGACATGCCCCACGAAATAAGATTTCGTAGCAAAAAACTGGTTTTGTGTGCAGCTAGATTGCTTTTCCAGCCAACTAGTATAGCTACTTCGAGTGAGAAGCCAACTCTGGTAGCACTAAAAAGCAGTTTCGTGATTAGAACATTATTCCGCGGCGAGTCTTATAGACTTATAGCGAAATGACGCTATTATTACAAGTCTATTAACCCCTGTGATCTTTGATAAACAAACTAAACAAAACTCCAACAGCAGCAAAGAGAAAAAGAGCAACCCACCCGTTATCAAACAAAACAAAAAATAGAAGAAAAACCAGCCAAAAAAACCAAGCGGCCAAACTTAAAATCATTTCCCTATATACAAAATATGATAGTGCCTCTTTGCCTGTACCACGCAGCATCCAAGCACGATCAAAAAACAAGCTATGAAAATTTCCCACCAACTTGTCTAACATATCAACGACTGCAATCGTCCAAATACTGTATATTTGAGTACGAAAAAACCATAAAGCTGATAATACCCAACCGGACATGACAAAAGGCTTGTTATTCTTGTGATGTTTGTCTACCAAAAAACCAACAAAATAACTTACCAACATCGCCAAAAACAAGGAAAAGGTATACAAATAACCAACACGATCAGCCGATCCAAGTAATATAAAAACGTAGAGTGGCCAGAGAGTTTTGGCCGCGTCATTGGCATAGCGACCAGCAAAAGAAACGGCCAAGCGTCGATATGTCTTTTCTTTAATCCAAGAGAAAAATTCCTTCCAGCTTATTTCATCGACGTCTGTGCAACTCTTCATCATCAGGGATGTGATCATTCCCAGTAAGACCACCACCGCTCCGGCCAAAAATAACGATTGGTAACCAAATGTCACTACGATCACTCCTCCGGCTGCAGGAGCAATCATAGTCACCAAGGTGATTAAGAACTTGACCAAGCCTAGGTCTTGTCCAATCCGACTTTTATGAGCATTTTTGCTCATAATTGTGTGATAACTAGGCCAAAAAAAACTGATTTGAATACCTTCGGAAATTGCAGCCAAAAAAATCATCAAGGGGTGAGTTGTAGCAAGAAAAAAAAGGCACAAACTAACCAGATAAATCAAGTTAGCAATAACAAAACCACGTTCAATTCCAATCTTTGAGAGAATCTTTCCAACAAAAATACCTGATAAAAACTGACTAACACGCACCGTTAAATAAAAGAGTGATATGACTAAAACACCTTTTAACAACCTACTCATACTTAGACCATCAAGGATGACGCCTGACTCTTGGAAAAGAAATAGGGGTATGTAAAACAATACCAAAGTGTTGCTCATTTCGCGCAAAGTTCGAACAACGTACAGCAGATTCATCTCGCGACCATGGTCAAAACTCAAACCTGGTAAATGCAAATGATACGACTGAGTTCTGGGCATATTTTTAAGAAACTCTGGGTTTTACAACTCTCTCCATGATAGCAACTTATCAACTACTTCATCAATTACCTGGTTAATAACAGTCTTCTCTGCTGGCAAAAACTGGCTAAGAACGTATTCCGCCGAAGCCTGGTCGCGCCGGCCTCCTCGGCCGTCAACTCCAATCCTGACATGCCAAAAACTCTGAGTCTTTAGGTGCTGGTAAATAGACGACAAGCCGTTGTGAATTTTGGGACCCTTGCCATACTGAACTTTATAATTGCCAATCTCTAAGTCCAAATCGTCATGAACCACAAACATACGGGAAATTTCAAAGTTCAAAAATTTTTGGATAGACCTTACGGCCAAACCAGAATCGTTCATAAAAGTTTGCGGCTTAATTAACAAGAAGTCTTGATTTTGAAATTGGTTTCTTGAAATCAATGCTTGGTGTTTTTTGGAGTTTTGGAACTGCTGCAACAAGTCATCTTTTTCTTTTACACTTAATTGATTTGCCGTGCTGATTCCATTTTTTTTCACCAATAGTTTTGTCAGCAAAGAGTCCACAACCATAAAACCGATGTTGTGACGGGTAAAACGATATTCAGATCCAGGATTGCCTAGACCAACGATTGTTGTCATTTATCCTTTTTTTTAGTCTGGTTATGATTTTAACCTATCTGGGATATAATTCACTATAGCTTTTTGTCAAAATCTATTTTTTATAAAGAAATTTTACAAATCACACTTCACAACGAGTCAAATATCAAAAAGGCTCAACATCCTAGCTTGAGTACCAATTTATGTCACAAATTTCCCACACCTCAAAAAAAACCATCGCGGTTTTTACCAGTATCGAAGGTCACGCTAGCCTGGCCGAGGCCGTATCTCAGGCATTTGATAAAGTTGGCTATCAGGTTGAGGTTTTCTCCTATGAGGATCCTCTCTTTGAGATTTATAGGCAAATATATATTCACAAACCCTCACTTTTTTCCCATATTTATCGGGCTTCAAATAATAATGCTTTTGAAAATTTGTCCAAGCTGGTCATAAAAAGTAAAAGTAGTTATAGCAGAAAAGTTGAAAAGTTCATTCAAACAGTTCGGCCAAATGCTTTAATTAGCACCTATTTTGGTTTTAATCCAACTCTAGAAAAAATTTCCAACAAACAAAATATCCCTTTTTTCAACTTGGTCTGCAATCCTCATACAATTTCTTACATGGAAGTTGCAAAGAAAGCAAACTGCAACTTTGTTTTTGACCAACATGCCTCTCAACAAGTTGCCCAAATTAAGCCACAAGCAACTACTCGGGCTATTGGTTGGCTGGTGAGGGATAGTTATGAAAAAAGCTACAATCAAAAGAACTTACGCAAGCAACTCGGTCTACAACCAAACCTCACCACTTTGTTTTTTGTTAGTGGTTCAGAGGGAACAAACACTATTTGGGAAACTCTTGATCCGCTAATGCACTCGCTCTGTCCCGCTCAAATCATTGTTGCTTGCGGACGCAACAAGGCAATGTTTGGCCGTCTACAACTACTCCAGGCTGAGCTTGAAGCCAACAACTCCTCTATCCAATTGGTCGTCTTGCCTTTTACTGATAGCAGCCCTTTCATCAAGGCGGCTGATCTCGTCATAGGAAAAGCTGGACCAAATACACTTTTTGAGGCAGTTGCTGCTCACAAGCCCTTTTTCGCCACCACTCATATTTCGGGCCAAGAAGATGGTAACCTGGATATAATCAGACAAAATCAGCTCGGATGGGTGGAAGAAAACCCCAGCTATGCCTTAGTAAAAATTCTCAATTTATTGCACAATCCCAAAAAACTCCAAGAGCACTCAAAATCGATAGCAAAAATGGCAAATTACAACAAACAATCAAAACAAAAACTGCTAGAAATCGTCGAAACTGCCATCAACAACCCTTCTGTGTAATAGCGCTCGATTCCGTCCATAAAAGATCAGGGCCAAATTAACAAAATCAGACTTTCTGCGACATAAAAATCTTATTTCACCACAAGTCTAATTAGTACGACCAGCTTATTTGGCAATTTCAATTGTTCTGACCTCATCCAAAGTAGTGGTTTCTTCCCAACTTTTGTCGTCACGGAATCTAACCAGTCGTGGAAAACGCAATGCAACCCCCGCGGTGTGAACTGGCGACTTTGTTATTTCATCGGCTGCAATTTCAACTACTAAAAATGGACTAATCCATTTGTCAGGCATCAGGTTTTTTTCCACTTCATAAACAACTGGCTTATCGATCATTTCGTTACCCGCAACTCGTTTTTTGAATTCAAGAAACTGTTCATCAGTCAGCCCTGTGCCAATTTTTGCAATAGTCAGAACTTTTTGCGACTGGTCATAAGCTTCCTCGGCTAGAATCGATTCATCGGATTTGTCGGTGGTCTTCGGATGACGCAACTCAGTTGCGTTTTCACCCCCACCACCCAACACACCCACCAGAAAGGCGCCGATGCCAAACTGTGTCCTTTTACCACGACCAAAATAATAACCCATCACTAAACAATCAAGCGTGTCATTAAGTTTGCCCCTCGATCCTTCCTCCTCTTTGATCTTAACCCAACGCCAACCCTTGCGTCCGCTGCGATATTTACTGTTTGCCTTTTTCATCACAGCTCCTTCAAGGCCTAAAGCCAACTGTTCCTCATGAAATTGTTTTAGCTCGGTTGCGGAATTTGTTTCAACAAAAGGTGCCTTAACCATAAAATCGTTGTCGGTAAAAAGTCGAGCTAGTTTTTGTTTGCGTTCAAATAGAGGCAAATCGATGAGCGATTGCCCATTTAAACTTAACACGTCAAAGATATAAAAACGGATTGGCACTTTCTGTGCCTGTTGCTCTATGTCGTGCTTGCGCTTGCGAGTAATGGTTTCTTGAAAAGTGAGCAATTTACCAGATTCAAGACTAAAGCCAATTGCCTCAGCATCTAAAATACAGCTCTGAGCGCTCAAAACTTGAAGCATTTTTTGAATTTCCGGGAACATGTGCGTAACATCTTCCAGGTTGCGTGTAAACGCATAACAAGCCTCCTTAGACAAGTGAATCTGCACTCGTAGACCATCATATTTTGGCTCAGCGATGACTTGGCCCAGTTTCTCAATAATTTCAGTGGCTGAATTGAGGCGCTGACAAAGAGAGGGAACTACCGGCACGCCCACTTTAACAGAATACTGCTCTAGAGCTCTTTTTAGCCCTTCTTCGCCTTCTGCCGTTAAATAAACTTCTGCCAGTTGACCAATGTCGGCACGTTTTTGGTACGTTTCTTCAAGCAGACCACTGTCAGACTTGTCGCCTCGTCTTTGCCAAGACAAGGCGTCCATCATGGTCATGGTGGAAAAACCTAGTCGTAATTTACCCAAGATTATTCTAACGATGAACTTGGCTGCCACCGGGTCATTTTTTCTCAAAAGTTCAACCATTTGATTGACCTTTCGATCTTGTGACCCCTCACCGCCTTGTTTGGCAACTTGCTGCAAGCTGTCAAATACTTGGAGAATGGTCTGACCTCCCCCAGTTTGAGAAATATCCACATTATCTAGTCTTGGTGATAAAACTGACGACTGAGCTCTAAATTGATTAATGATTTTTTCCGCCAACAAGCCAAGATCACCAATTTGCCGATATTCGCTGTCAACTGCCTTTTCCAAACTGGAATAGTCAGGTTGATTAAACAGATCCAAAGATACTGCTTTTGAAGCTGGAGCCTTTGTCTGGGAATCACCAACTGCCCCGCCAAAATTATCTGCCCTTGAATCGGTTAAGTCAGCTTTTATTCTTGCCAAAACCCTAACCAACATTTTGCTTGACAACTGAAACTCGAGAGATTGATATTGAGGAACTAGTCGACCTTGCAACAGGTAACAAGTGGGTGCAATTTCTTCTTTTTCTAACCTGGAAAAAAGTTGAGCTAATAAAGCCGTCATCTCCAGACGAGATGGGGTTTTTTCTAGTTCTTCAAGCAGCAAAGCAAAATCGTTAAAAGTCATTAAAGATAGCTTAACATGACTCCGAGAAAAACTATTCTCTCAAAATATAACTAACTCCCTTGGTTACACCGCGTTTTTGAATCACGCCTTTCTTTATTAAATCTTTGAGGTCGCGAAGAACCGTATCAACGGAAACATTTGGTATTGCACGCTGAGCATCTTCTGAAGAAATCTCTCCTTGGTTCTGAAGAATTTCCAGAATGATTATCTGCCTCTCCGAAAGCGCCACTTGCTTGCCCAACTCTTTTTTGAGCTTGAGATCCTTCGACAGTCTTAAAACCTGTTGTTTAACCTTATCAATCTCAATGGCCAGTCCATAACAAAAATATTCAAACCAATAGGTCATATCCGAGTTAACACTTTGCTGAACAGACAACAGCGCCTGATAATACTTCTCCACATCGCTATCAAAATACTGCTCCAAAGAAAAGAATTTCTTAAAATCATAGCCACCGTCATAAAGCACCAAAGTGGCCAAAGCGCGTGCTGTTCGACCATTTCCCTCAATAAACGGATGAATAAAAGCCAGCTGGTAGTGAGTTGCAGCGGCCCTGAGAATTGGATGAATGTTTTTGGTGGTGGGATGATTTAACCATTGGAAAAACTCCTCGACAAGGAAGGGAACCTCGACCGAGACCGGTGGTCTAAAAACAACTTCCCCATTTTGCGCCCCACGAACAATTACTTGTTTTTTACGAAACTCCCCAACCTGATCATCTTGCAACAAATTGGCCATGGTCAGCATATGAATATTTTTCAAAGTTTCAATGCTAAAAATATTTTTTTGTTCAATTTGGTGTTGTTGATCAATCCAATTTATTACATTCCGATAGTTGATAACCTCTTGGATGTCTCGCTCTCTAGCAACAATTCCGGCTTGCTCAGCGATTTCTTTACTATCTACCAATCCTTGCAATCTCACTACTTGCTGAGCTTGCTCCTGAGTTAGATCATTGCCCTCAATCTTGGTACCAAAATGAACGGTCCTGGCCAAAGCCTCATCGCGAAACTTAGCCTCCCAGGCCGGAACCAGCGGAGAATGATCGATTAATGCTTTGGCTGCCTCGATTGTTGTGAGGTATGTTAGCAAGTTTGAGGTAATTGAAAAAATTGGTTGATACATGTCGCTTTTTTCTTTTTATGCCAATCATATTTGTTTCAACGCTGTGAGTTTATCGTGGAAAACCTCTTGTATTTTAACTTATTTTTGCAAAATTTGCAGGTATAAAAACTGATATAATCAACAGGCATGGCAAATATTGAAACACCCAGCAACCTACAAGAAGTTCCTCTTTCAATAGTCAAAAACATGATTTCACTTGCCACCAGTGGTTTTGGTGTTGTGGTTGCTTTAGCCTGGAACGAAGCCATTAAGCGAGCAGTTGAAACCTATGTTGATCCGTATCTTGGCAAAAACAGCGGCGTCGCTTCTATGTTAATTTACGCAGCAGCCATGACCTTGTTGGCTGTCTTTGTGACCATGCAATTAGCCTTTCTCCAGAAAAAATTAGAAGTCTTTAACGAAATTGTCGGTAAAAAGTCCTCAAAACAGGACGATTGTGACCCAACGGAAAACGCCGACTCTACCAAGAAAAAATAAACAATGCTTTTCCAAAAAAAGAACCTTGGTTTTTCCACCAATGGCCCGATACCACCAGAGTTAAGAAAGATTTTTCTACAGATAAAATTACCATCAGCCAACTCCCATAAAGGTCAAAACGGCAAATTAATGATTATTGGCGGTTCAGAACTATTTCATGCTGCCAGCAAATGGAGTCTTGATATCGCCTCACGCTTTGTTGACATGGTTTTTTACTCCTCCGTTCCCTCAAACAACCAATTAATCCAAACAATCAAGGCAAACTTTTGGAATGGTATAGTTATCCCTAGAGAAAAAATTGAAGATTACATCAATGAAGCTGACTGTGTCTTAATCGGTCCCGGCATGGAACGTTCCCCAGAGACGCAGGAACTGTGCAATAAGCTGATCAAAAAGTTTGACAAAAAAAAATGGGTAATCGACGCCGGAGCTCTGCAAATGCTTGACCCCTCACTTGTTAATGAGCAACAAATTCTCACCCCACACCCCAGAGAACTTTCTTTTTTAGCCCAGAGGTCTAATCTTTCTCAGCAAACAATCCTAAATGATTTTAGAGCGACAGTTCTGCTAAAAGGTCCGACTGATCAGATTTTTTTCCATAAAGGCCTTGTAAGACAGCAAATCAACATTTTTGGAGGAAACCCCGGAATGACCAAGGGTGGAACGGGTGACGTCCTGGCCGGGCTCATCGCCGGTCTTTATACTAACAACGAAGCATTGACCTCAACTATCTTAGGCAGCTTTGTAAGCAAAAAAGCTGGTGACTACTTGCATAGCCAAGTTGGACCGTTTTTTAATGCTTCAGATATGGTTCAGGTAATTCCCAGCGTACTGTGGAAAACACTGCAAGAAATCTCCAACCATTAAATGTTGCCAAGCTTGGATTTTTAATTACAGGATAAACCTCTTAACATTTTCAATCCCTGACAGCAGTTCATCAGCCGACGACTGATCGGCCGTAGTGAAAAATGACTGATGATCTTTAACCAAACCCATCACCATCTTTCTTCCAACCTCATCTAGTTCAGAAAAGATATCATCAAGAATAATGACTGGTAACAAGCCGGTTCTGCGCTTAATAAATTCCAGTTCGCCCAGTTTTAACCATAAAACTCCCATGCGTTGCTGTCCGCGAGATCCATAGCTCGACAACGCTAAATCATCCTGTATATCAAGTTTTTTGTTTGTTAACTTCTCAAAGTATGAGAGCCTGAAACATACAGAAAAATCATCTTTGTGCGGACCAATTAATGAATGACCCACCATTATTTCCTTGTCTAAATACTGCTCAGCTCTTTCGGCCGTAATTAAAGAGGGTTGATAATCAATGGAAAAATCCATAGGAAAAGCAACCGTTTGTACGAAGTTTAAAAAGTCCTGACGCTTGTGCTGCAAAATTTGGCCATGTTTTACTAAGGCCAGGTTCCAATAAGTCAGTGAGGCCCGAGACTGCTTTGCCTCGCGCACTTCGTCAAGAAGTCGATTGCGCCTACGCAGTGTTTGTTCATAACTTGAGAGAGAATTGGCATACTCATAATCAAGTTCTTGTAGGGCTGTGTTCAAAAACACCCTCCTCCGATTTGGCGAACCCTCTATTAATCGCATATCTTCTGGACGAAAAACCACAGCAAAAAAATTTTTTAAAAAATCTTTTTGACGTCTTTTTGCTCCGTTAACAGAAAAATGTCTTTTTTGTGTTTTCTTACCCTGAACAAAACCATTTGTAAACATTGTTTCCAGAATGATTTTTTCCTCACCAACCAAGTCATCATCAACATTTTTTCCCTCAAGTAAGTTTTCCACATTTTGTCCCCAGTTATCCCCATTTTTTTCAACAACAACCTCGCCCTTAACCCTGGCAAGGTCATGTCCTAAGCCAATCATTTCCTCAACTTGTCCCGCCCTAAAACTGTTGCCACTAGAAAGTGAGTAAATCGCCTCCATCACCGACGTTTTGCCAGAGCCGTTCTTACCCAACAACAAATTGATCTGATCGAACTCGAAAAAAGCCTGCGGAAAATTGCGAAAGTTTTGTAGGGCAATTTTATTAATTCTCATTTTTGCCAAAAACACTGCCAAATCTTATTAACAAATAAAACAATAGGGTCTGCCAGTAAATACAGAAAAAGGTCATCCAGTCTGATATGAGCGGCAAAAAAACACATGGGTCATTCCCCATCGATCCACATACAAAAAATGTTCTGACTAGTGGAACAACAACGATTCTCCACAACACTGTTGAAATCGCTAACCAAAACATGGGCAACAAAGTCATCCAAACAAACAATCGCTCCCTAACCAGAGACTGCATGGTCTGATATGGATGAACCAACAAACCAAAACCAATTTGTAAACATGAGTAGATAAAAGAAAGAATTAGGTTTTTCATGGTTCTTTAAATAATAAAACTTTTGCAACAACGAGCTTTAACAATAAAAAGTCGAGAGCTCTAAAAAATATCCAATTTACTACTGACAAATAACCAAGGGTATCTTACTACGAGCTTAAATATTTTTTAAAACATAAGCAAATAACCAACATTATTAATCTCACATAAAAATAGCAGTCACAAAAGATTGTCGCACTTTTAATGGAATACCCCGTCTTAAATTATCAATCTCCTAGGTCTGGATATATATTGCACTGTGTACTAAAATTTTATCGTTATCACTTTTTAAGGATGAAAATGGCAGAAATGGGCGAACAACAACACATCAGCGGAGTTGCAGAGAAACCACTTGAAGAAAAACCAATTCCTTTAGAAGAGATTGGTAGTCGTGAAGAAGCCCTGCAAATTGCCAGCGATATTGAATTGAGACTTAGAATATTAAATGTTGAAAATAATGGTTTTCCACTATCAGGCGACGTTAGTGATCATGCCAAACAAGAGCGTTCTAGGCTCACCCACTATCTTGAAAAGATAACAGAATCCTGGGGTTTAAGTGAAGCAGAATATACTGATAAGGCCAATGCTTATTCAGATGGTGAATTTGAAAGACGAAGAAGCGAAGCGCTTCAGACCATAATTGAAGCATCAAAAAGATGTGCAGAGATCCTTGCGCAAACAAACAATATGAAATTTAGCTACGATGGAGGTCAAAGTGAATTGCACAACGAATTCAACCATCTTAAAAAGCTCTACCACGACACAAAAATGAGATGGGTAATAACTGATGAAGAAATTGAGTCAGCTGGTGGCACCTTGCTTCCAGAATAGTAAACCCACCTAACCCCTCACCTTCCCGCCACCTGCCCCAACCACAAAATCAGAGCAGTTAAAAACGAGCTGACTAAAACTGTCTGCCAAGCATGAGTTGCCACAAAACGACTTAAGAAGTCTAGCCTAGCAGGCAACAGACGAGTTCTCTGAAGCTTCGCCTGCAACTCGGCTTCCTCTTGCAACATAGCTATAAAATCTTGCGACTGTGAACTCATTGATTGCCGTAACATTTTATAAATAATAATTTGCTTAAGGACCCCCCCTAAAAAAGGGCTCGCCCTAAAAATGCATTCTTAGTTCCTAAATCTACTCCAAGCCAATATACAACTCTCTAAATTCCTCCCTTGCCCGAAAGAGCTCTGATTCCACCGACTTGACACTTCTGCCAAGATCGGCCGCGATTTGTTTGACACGCTTTTTATCTACATATTTGAGTAACAAGAGTTCCTTGTGCCCATTCACCATGCGCGACAAAACCTGTGAAACTTTGGCCGAAACCTCGTGTGAGTCTCTAATTGGCTCGTTTAAAATCAACTCCGAGAGAGAAACCGTTCTAATGGCCTTCTTAGCGTACTGTTTTCTATAATAGTCAGAAATTTCATGTCTCAAGATGCTTTGCATCCAGGTCATCAAACTCGAATCACCACGAAACAGCGTTAGCTGCTTAAGAGAGTGAATAAAGGTTTCTTGAACCAGTTCTTCAGCCAAATCCTGGCTGCTTAACTTAACCACGGCAATTTTTAGTAGCTCTGGATAAAAGAGATCAAACCATTTTTTAACCGAAGCAGGATCGGCTTTCCTCAAGCCAGCAAGCAGTTTTTGTTGATCAGCTTTTAGTTTGTGCATGATTTAAACGTTTCTTGTATAATACCATCTTGATATGGTAGAGATTGTGTCAAAAGTCTATGCCGCCTGCAATCCTGGTTCAGCTGGAATAAATCTTGCTGACTGTTTGGAACTGAGCGATGGCACCACTGTCGCCTCCCAATATTCTGACCTTTCTAAGTTGGTAAATCTAGCTGTTAGCAACATGTTTGTCATTGCTGGATTCATCCTTTTCGTCCTGATAATTATTTCTGGCTTTAAGTTCCTTAAAGATGAATCAAAAGGTAAAGATGAAGCAAAAACCATTATGACAACAGCTACCATCGGCCTAATCATCATGTTTGCTGCTTATTGGATCGTTCAGGTGGTTGAACTAATCACGAAAGTAAAAGTAATTGGTTAGTGCTATGCTTTGTCAGGCATAAATGAAAAATCAAATGCAAAAAAGAAATCAACATTTTCTCAACAAAATAAAAAACTCCTTCGCAATCGCCGCGGTTTTGTTTGTCAGTCTTTCTGGGCTGGCTCAAGCTCAAAGCGTTTTTGGAGATATTGAAGCACCACCAGGAGTAGAAGTATACAACTCCAGAGCTGGTGGAATCGGTATTATTCCATTTATCTCAACCCTGATCCGTATTGCAACCATTGCAGCGGGAATCTGGGTGCTATTTAACTTTATCGCCGCTGGTTGGATGTATATTTCCGGCGCTGGTGATTCCAACACCTCCAGCAAAATCTCAAATAAATTGACCATGAGCGTTGTCGGCCTGGTGCTAATCGTGACCGCATACACAATTACTGGCATAATTAGCTACATCGTATTTGGCAGCGCCTCGTATATTCTGAGTCCAACCTTTGAGGAAATTTAATATGTCAAAACTCTCAAATCAACTTGCTGTAAAACTGGGTGATATTACTCCACCCAGTGCAAAATACAACCAAGGCTCGATTAACAACGAAACAGCCTTGAAAAACGGAGAGACAATTATTTCCAATATTATCGGGGTGCTCACCATTCTAGGTGGAATCTTCTACGTAGTCTATTTTGTTGTTGCCTGCATTGAGTGGATCAACGCAGGTGGTGATTCGGGCAAAGCCCAAAAAGCCAGAGACAAGATGATCCAGGGCGCGATCGGTTTAATCATCATCGTCGCCGCATATGGCGTAATCGGTTTAATTGGCACCATCATTGGTGTTGAGCTTCTCAGGCCAGCAAAAATGATCAAGGAGTTGGTTACTGGATAAACGATATGAAAAACAATTTAAAAATCAAAACCGCACTTTTTTCTGCTTTTTCATTCTGGGCACTAACTGCCAAGGTTGCTCTAGCACAAATCAAAAACCCAGTCATTGACAAGGATTTGGGCGACAACGTCAAAAAAGCCGAGTCTGGCGTGATTTTTACCAAGTACTTTGTTTACCTCTGGAATACAGCGATCACTTTTGGTGCATTGATTGTCATTGGTATGTTTGTTTTTGGCACTGTTGAGTGGATTACCTCGGGTGGCGACTCAGGCAAGGTCGATAAAGCCCGACAAAAGATCTTCAATTCAGCAATCGGTCTGTTCTTGCTGGTGGGCTCATTTACCCTTATTGGCTTCCTAGGCAAACTACTTTTTGATGATAACTTTGATATTCTAAAGCTGACTTTCCCTGGAGTTGGCAATGCTATTTAGTACAAATAATTGACACTTTAAAAGTAAAACAAGTATTAACAAAAACCATATGAAAACTCAGCTCATCGCTCAAACTCTGGATTTTACCAAAGAGGCAGTTAGCCAAAAACTACCCGGCTACCAGACGGCAGCTGATCCCAAAAAAGGCTTCGCAGTGATGTTTAGTGGTGTCTTAAGTTTAGTTTTTACCATTGCCGCACTCTTGTCTTTTGGATTTATGGTCTGGGGAGCAATTGAGTGGATAAGTGCCGGTGGTGATAAGGGGAAAGTTGATAAGGCGCGTACCCGCATCACTCAGTCGGTTATTGGCCTAATAGCCCTAGCAAGCATAAGCGCCGTGTTTATACTTTTGCAAGACTTTTTAGATGTCTGTGTTATAGATTTTGGAGGCACTTGTCAGCCGAGTGTCTAAGTCAATAATAAGATAATTATTAAAAAAAATAACAACTAACAACACATAAATAAGACTCATATGACAGGTGTTAGATTTCCTGCGTAATCACACCTTTATTGCAAATTTTTAGTTCGCAGGAGAGCTATTTGACTTAAAGAAACAACTCTTGGTATAATTATTAGTTAGAGTATAAGAAAAAAGGAGAGAAATGAGAGATATAGAAATTAGTCTCGGAACAGGCTGGGCCACAAACTTCGGCACTCTTTTTAGTGCTTTGTTGACCTTTGTTATGGTCATTGCCGCTGTTTTAGCCTTCGGCTTCCTAATTTACGGAAGTATTGAATGGATCGCCAGTGGCGGTGATAAGGGTAAAACTGAGTCAGCTAGAAACAAGCTTACTGCTTCTGTTATCGGCTTAGTTGTTTTGGCTTCTTCATACGCCATTCTCACCTTAGCTCTTAATTTCTTGGGCTTTGATGGCGGTATTAATCAAGTTTTTGATAGCACCACAAATATTCACGGTAACTAAGATATTCAGTTTGTTTGATGAACCCCGCCGCAAGGCGGGGTTTTGGTATATAATCAACCTGTCATGAAAAACGTCTCAAAAAATCGTCTAATTGCTTTTTTTAGCACTACAGCGACCATGCTTTTTCAACCAAAAGTTGCTTGGGCAGCAAGCAACACCTGGACGGGTGTTTGCGTCTCTCCTACTGACTCGTCTGTTCCAACGATTCAGGGCCTCCAGTGTTTGATTGCCAACGTTCTTTCTGTCTCTTTAACTCTTTTAGGAATTGCTGGCTTCATTATGCTTGTCTGGGGAGCCCTTCAGTGGCAACTATCTGGTGGTGATTCTCAAGCTACACAAAAAGCTGGTAAAACCATGCTTTTTGCCTTTGCTGGCTTAGTTTTAGCTCTTTCGTCTTTTATTATTCTCAACGTGGTGGCTGATTTTACCGGCGTAAAAAGTATTCTGCATTTTGTAGTCCCCACCTCTGATACCAACTGGCAATAGCTTGCTATTTACCGAAACGACGACTACGCTTTTCAAAGTCATCGATGACTAGATCGAGTTGTTTTTCGTCAAAATCTGGCATTAGCACATCTGGAAAATACAACTCAGCATACTCCATCTGCCATAATAAAAAACCAGATAGTCGCTTTTCACCACCGGGCCTAATAATTATTTCTGGATCTGGCAAGTCGTGAGTATCTAGATAACTCGAAAAAGCGGCTACATCCATCTTTTGATCGGGATCAAGATTGCCGACTTTAACCTCTTTGGTAATTTTCTGCACAGCTCTCAAAATTTCATCTCGACCACCATAGTTTAAAGCCAGAGAAACAGTGATTGTTTGATTATTTTTTGTTTTTTCCTGCCAATATGCCATTTGTTCTTGGATATCCGGGGCGAAACGACTTGGGTCACCCAAATGATTAATGCGCACGCCTTTCTCATGTAGAGGCTGTGCATTGCGTGTGAACAATTCTCGGAAAAGCATCATTAAATCATCAACTTCTTTTGGCGAGCGATTCCAGTTCTCAGTACTGAACCCCCAGAGGGTTAAATACTTAACACCGCGCAGGATGGCGTGATCTACCAATCTTTCTATCATCTCGTCGGTCATTTTTCGATGCCCCTGAACAATCTCTAGGCCGTGCCGTCTTGCCCAACGCCGATTTCCGTCCATGATGATGGCGATGTGTTGTGGGGTGCTCATATTTCCTTTCTGTTTAGCAAATCACCTCCTCGTCTCGAACGAGGGAATGTGAGCCGGATTTAAAGAGACGCGAATTAATTAGTCTTCATCGAGATTAAGATTCTGCCATAAAGTGTTATTATGCAAAAAGTCTGTTAAGACGGTCGATTATCTCTTTTTTACTCATCATAATCTCAAACCAAGGAGCAAGGGTCAACTTTTCTTTTTTTCCATCAATA
Organism: Patescibacteria group bacterium; assembly: GCA_049322575.1. Taxonomy (GTDB): domain Bacteria; phylum Patescibacteriota; class Microgenomatia; order UBA1400; family PJMF01; genus JBMORQ01. The sequence goes on along the minus strand of JBMORQ010000015.1, from coordinate 28,725 downwards.
TTGAGTGACATATTAATCACTCCACCGGAATATTTCATTGGTTGTCTGTTTGAAAATGCTTTTCGTAATTCCCACCAATCTAGCCAGGCTGTTCTCTCAACCTCAATTGGGTTTGGTTCAACCAATATATCATGGTCATCAGTTATTGCCGCAAAGAGTTGGTCTAGTTCATTTTCGCCATACTTTTCATTACAATCGACCTGGTAGTGGAATTTCAATAGAGGGTTGAGAGTCACACCCTCCAACCCAAGCTCATCTTTCAAACGACGTTTGGCACAAGCAACAAACGACTCATTCACCCAAACATTTCCGCAGGTGGTGTTTGCCCATTGGCCAGCTGCAACAATCTTAGTAGCGCTTCTTTGTTGGCAAAGCAACTCCACTCTTCCCGCTTTCAGCCGGAAATAAAACACTGAAATTGCCCGATGTAGGCGCGCCGGAATTGTGTGTGTCAGAATTAAATTGCCCTCTCCTACTACCCGATCGTGCTGATCAACCCAGACAAGATTTGGTTTGTTAAGACTGGTTTTAGATTGGTGCTTTATTGGGCTCATATTGATATTTTAAACCACTTGTGTTGCAAAATCGCATCTCGGCCAAATAATCATCTTTATGCTACAATCACCAGATATGGACAAACGATATGAGCACTCGCTTCACGAGTCAAAAATCTATGAATTGTGGGAAGAGGCACAAGCATTTGATCCTGACGCAATTAATGTGCATAGGAACCACTCATCTGACTCTGGAATAAACCAAAACAATTCACCACTTAAACCATTAGAAAAACAAAGTCTCCGCAAGCCTTTTTGCATTATCATGCCCCCTCCAAATGCCAATGATCCATTGCACATCGGCCACGCTATGTTTGTAGCTCTTGAGGACATCCTGATCAGGTATCACCGCATGCTTGGTGATAAAACCCTTTGGCTGCCTGGAACAGATCACGCGGGAATTGAAACACAATTTGTTTTTGAAAAGAAACTAAAAAAACAAGGACAAAGCCGTTTCCAGTTTGACCGAGAAACGCTATATCAAATGATCTGGGATTATGTTCAGGAAAACTCTGATTTGGCTATTAACCAGATCAAAAAACTTGGGGCAAGTGCCGATTGGAGTCGCTACAAATTTACTTTAGACAAGAGTGTGGTTCAAGAGGTTTTACAGACTTTTATTTTGTTAAAAGAAAAAGGATTGATTTATCGGGAAAATCGCCTTGTTAATTATTGTACAAAATGTGGCACGGCTTTTAGCAACCTTGAGGTTTCACATCAAGAAAACTTAACCAAACTCTACTATATAAAATACGGCCCTTTTACCCTCGCCACAACCAGACCAGAAACAAAATTCGCCGACACAGCTGTCGCCGTTCATCCTCAAGACAAACGCTACCAACAATATGTTGGACAAGAAATTGAATGCGATGGTTTACTTGGGAAATTTAAACTCAAAGTGGTTGCGGACGAGTTTGTTGACCCTGAGTTTGGCACTGGGGTGGTAAAAATAACACCTTTCCACGATTTTAATGACTTTGAAGCTTGGCAAAGACACAAAGATGAAATGCCACATCCAAAAATGGCTATTGATTATAGCGGCAGGCTCACAGAGATTGCCGGACCCTATGCTGGTCTTAAAGCCCATGTTGCTCGACCTCAAATCGTTGAGGCCCTACTAGAAAAAGGTCTCTTGGAGAAAGTTCAGGATAATTATAAAAATAACATTGGAGTTTGTTATCGTTGTCAAACAATCATCGAGCCTCTCCCCCTACCCCAGTTTTATATCCAGGTTAAACCTCTCACACAACCAATTCTTGATTCATTGAAGAGACGAGAAATCAGAGTACATGGAGCTGGACACGACAAAATCCTTAAACATTGGCTAGAAAACCTTCAAGATTGGAACATTTCACGTCAAATTGTCTGGGGAATTCGCATGCCAGTCTGGTATAACGTTGTGGAATGCCCAGAAGTTCAAGTGACATTCATCGATCAAACAAAAAATAAGATCTCCGGAAAAGTTGGTGATCTTATGGGTGTTGGCCATACGCTTGAGGAGATTTCCTCTGGTTTACAATCACTCACTGCTCCAATCGAAGCCCCATACACTATTAGTCTCAACCAACCAGGAGATAATTATCTTCAAGAAACAGACACTTTTGACACTTGGTTTTCTTCTTCGCAGTGGCCTTTTGTTACCCTGAAAACAACCAAGCCCGGTGATTTTGACCAATTCTACCCAACCCAAGTCATGGAGACTGGTTACGATATCCTGCCCTTCTGGGTAATGAGAATGTTGATGATGGGGCGCTTTGTCACCAACCAGTTGCCTTTTAGCGATGTTTACCTACATGGCCTTGTTAGAGATCAAAAGGGCCAAAAAATGAGCAAGAGTAAGGGCAACGTAGTCAACCCCCTTGAAATAACCGAAAAATACGGTGCTGACGCACTCAGAATGGCACTAGTTATTCGTTCGTCCGCTGGTTTAGATAAATCTGTTGGTGACTCAGACTTTAAAGCAGCGCGCAATCTCACGAACAAACTATGGAATGCCGCCCGCTTTACTCTTCTCATGCTTGAAGCAGAAAAATCCGATCAGAAAAATGCATCCAATAACCCAACGTCCTCAGAATACCCCGGTGACATGGAGTTTCAAGAGCATTTAGATCAATTGGTAATTGAGTTAACAAATAATTTAAACAATTATCAAGTTGGCTTGGCAGCCGAAAGAATTTATAACGAATTTTGGCATTGGTTCTGCGACCAAAAAATTGAACAGGCCAAGCAGAGAGAAATCTCGATTCCGGTGCTTGTAAGAGGACTTGAGGTTTTTGTCAAACTTCTGCATCCATTTATGCCCTTTGTGACAGAAGCCATTTGGCAAGTTTTATGGAATAATAAGCTGGTAAAAGAAAAGTTGTTAATTACCAGTTACTGGCCAAGATAACTACATTTGTAATAAAAATGTTATTTCACCACAAGTCTATTGTGCTGGAAATCTATTTTTAAAGGCTGTTTTTTAACAAGAACCATTAGTTCTATGTAAAGTTTTAAAGAGGTTTATTAAAGTCGTGCCCACACCCGATCTACTCAGCTACTTTTTTCTTGTTTTTCGGCTAATTCTTTCTTTGGCTGGTTTTTTACTACAGCTTGCACTTACCAAGATCTCACACTTAAAAATTCTTTTTGTCTCGATTGCTATTTTTATCTTCTCAATCGTTTATTTTTTTAATCAATTAAAGGTCGAATCCCCCGGTCAGAAAATTATTCAAATGCCCTATCCTAAAATCATTAATCAAGATTTAATTAACCAAGAAGAGTTGCTCTCGTACGAGCAACTCAAACAACATGTTGAAAAAAGCAAGAAAGTCCTACAAATTCAACCAACTCATCAAGCTTTACTGCTTAATTTGGCCATAGAAAAACAACTTCTCGAGCAAAATAGCGACGACAATCAGCAACTAATAAACAAAGCAGTGGAGATCTATCCCAATTCTCCTTTAATTTCCAGATTAGACCCGTAGCGAAATAAAATTTGGAGTGAAAAACTGATTTTTTTGAACGAAAAGGGTTTTTTTGAGCGAAGTAGTAACAAGAGTTACCTCGAGCAATAAAAAAGCCTTTGCAGTACTTAAAAACAGTTTCGTAATAAAATGCTATTTCACTACAAGTCTATTAGATTTCGAACAAACTTTTAGTCTGCTTGTGCTGAGCTTGTTTCATCTGTTTGCTGGCCAGTTGTCGCTGTAGCCTCGGTGGATTCTTCGGTTGATTCTACTTGAGCTGGCTCCTCTTCCACAACCTCATGGTGCTCCTGGGCCATCACCACAACGGAGTCTGTACCCTCATCACTCAACACTAATTCAACTTTCTCTTTATCATAATCCAGATCAGCTAAAGTAACTGTTTGTCCAACTTCGGTCAATTTTGAGACATCAATCTCGAATTTTTCTGGCAAATCGGTTGGTAGTGCCTCAACCTCGATGGTGTTTTTTAACGTCACCAGATCAGCATCCTTCAATCCAAACTCCCCAACGATTTCAACAGGAATTTCGGCTTTAATCTTGTCCTTAAGGTCAACTCCCCTAAAAGCCACATGTAAAACTGCTCCAGATAGCGAATCATGCTGGACTTCTCCCACCAAAACAGGTTTTTGACGTTTTTCTTGGTCAATTTCTAAATACAATAAACCACTATCTCCAACCAAACCATAAGTTTTCTTAAAATCTTTGGCGGTGACCTTAAGATCTTTTGACTCGTCCCCCTTTACATAATAGCTGGCTGGAATCTGTCCGGTGGTTCTAAGGTGCTTGCTTTTTTCTGTTTTCTCTCTTAGGCTGGTTTTTAAGACGATTTTATTCATATCTCTCTTCTCTTTTAAATTTATATAATTATTTCTTATAATATCGTTAAAAATGTTCTAACGAAAATCCATTCTATCACGTCCGTCCAAAGGCGCTAGGTTTCTTGGGGGAGCTTTAAAGTTTTTTCACGAAAAAAATTGCCAAATCCTCACCTGATTTCTTGAGGTTAAAAACTGCACGTGAAAATTAATTGATCTGGGGGGACTTTTGAACAACACCCGCGGATTTTATCCCACTTATCACTACAAAATACCCAGTTACAACTAAGTGTTTATTACTCTCAAAGTACTATATTTTCTTACAGTCGTACTTCTTCATACACTCAACAAAACATAAGTCAGACAATCATCACCTGGTAAGAGGTTCTCCATGGGTTGACCAAACAATTGGGCAAGGATTATTCAAAACTCACGCCAACAAAAGCGTGTCCTTTGTTATCGGGTTCAAACATTACTAAATCACCCTCAACAGTTGCTTTTGGCGCAATGATCTCTGGAGTCATTGTTGGTAGATATGATAAATATGTCTTTAATGAATTATTGAGATAACCAGCTTGTTTTTGATCAAAAAAGACATATGAGAATGCGCTCGTCTTGTTTGTGGGCACTTGGTAATTTAACTCTAACAACAACTCTTCTCCTTTTGGCACATCAATTAGTAGGCCAAAAACTCTTCTCCCCTTGTCAGTTTCTTGACTCATTTCGTTTGGCAACAGCTGTTTATCATTCATCTCGATTGAAATAAGCTTTGAATCTTGGTTGGTATAGAACTTAACATAAGCCCTATAGTTTCCCTCAGGCCAGGTTATTGAACGAGATTTATTTTGGTATTTAACAATTCGTTTGTGCTTAACCACATTGGGTTGAATATTTATCGAGTGACTGATGTCTCGGTAAACCGAGTTATTAACTTTGTTTAAACCGACATTAGCTTCGACTTGAAAAATGACATCAACGTAACAATCTGAACTAGCAAATCTAGAAGGACACTCTGGCTCAACCAATCCCCCATCCCATCCTAAGGTGCGAACTGATTGTTGTAGAGATTCATCGTTTAAATAGATTAGGCTTTGTTTTTGATTAAATGAGTCATGGAGAACTGATAAAAATTGAGCGGCTTTATCGCCCTCAAGTATGGTGGTTCTCCTTACTAATTCTTTGGCAAGGAGAGAATAGTAATCTGAACCAGGTTGTTGGCTTGCCGACAACTCACTCCCAGAGTGGAACAAAATCCTTTCAAAAAAGTTTTTCTCCGTAATTGTTTCTTGAAGAGCTGCCAACTCCAAGGAACCAGTTTCTGACAATATCTGGCGAATTGAATCATAATTGAGTGCTATTACCCCATCTAGCTTTATGCCGAGTGACTCATTAATAAACCACTCTACCCGTTTTGCTGTGGTGGGAAAATCCGGATCCCAATTACTATCTCGCAAGAACCATCTTTTTTCGCCCAAAATACGCTCTAACTCATCTGGTGGTTTGATTTCGCTTGGTAGACGATTGTCAATTTCATAAACGCTAAATGTTTGAGAATTTATTAAATTGCCTTTGTCAAAAGTTAGGATTAAAACTGATTGAATAAAACCGCCTGTTGGTCGAAGCTCTAGATTATTTTGGATCAAAACCGCGTAAGTTTTTTGCTGTTCAAAACCCAAAAACCCCTCTAATATATTTTGTATCTGGCTATACTGTGAGAGTTTTTCGCGTTGTAGCTCAATCTGATCTTGCTGTTGCTGGAAAACTCCTTGATTTTCAGCTGAGAAGGCTTGAAGATTTACTTCTCCCAAGTCTGCTTGAAAATATGAGAGTGTTTCGTAAGCCGTTTGCGCCTGAGCCATGAGTTGTTTTACGTCTTCCTCGCTGTTATCACCGGTTAAAACGATCTTTTGAAAAACGTTTCCAACTTTCTGTAAATATTGGTCTAGTTGTTGCCGTGATTGTTTTAATGAACGAGAGACCTTTAAAAGTGTTTTTGCATCAATAAAAAAGTCCTCTTCTAGAATGTTTTCGTAAAAGACAATTTGTCTTTCCAAGAGTGACAACCAACGACTTTCTCCATCTGTGGGTGTTTGATTGGGACTTTGAATTAAGATGCTGACATTCTTAACAGCTTGTCCCAATGTGGTTTGATACACACCAATTAAACTCATAATGAGTAAGCCGAGTGAAATCACCACTACACCACTATAAAATAGAACCCTGTTTTTCTTTGATTTAGCAATAATTTTTTTAGTGACTCCGGTTTTAAAAGAGAGACGTTTTTTTGCAAAACACTGTCTGTTTTTACCAAAGATTTGAGTCAACTGATTGTCAATGGTGATGTTTTCTTGTTCTGATTGATTTTTTATCTTGTCTGTTTCGAGTTGCGAGATATTTTCAACAAAGGTTTCTTGTTGATCGATATTTACATGGCTGTTTTGCCGCTTATCAATAAATGATCTCTTCAACAGATTTACATCGTTTTTTTGTTGATTTATAGGCGTTTTTTTTAATAACAAATTATGATGGGTTGGGGAGTGAGTGACAAGCTGATCGCTAATTGTTTTCACAGACGTTTTTGCCGTGTTTAATAAACCCTGGGCGGTTTTTTTAGCTTCGTTGATGTTTTGAAATAATTGTTGAGAATTAATTAGCTGAGAATTTGGTTTAATTAGAGCTTCAGTAGTTTTTTTCTCGGCTCCAACTATTCGATCTTTTAAGGTTAACTCGCCGAGATGGGAGGGGAGAATGCGAACCCATCGATCAACCACATCTTCAATGTTTACATCGGGAGTTGTAACAATTATTTCTTGTTCCAGGTACTGATTGTTTAAAACATCATCGTTTGAGTAGTATTCGGATGACTCTGGTTTTATTACGTTAGATACTAGGTTAATTATTTGGGTTTTTTTATGAAAATATTGTTCATAGCTTGTTTGAATTATCTCTAGCCACTTAAGACTTTCTTGTTTTTGACCACGAAACACAATGGTTTGCGACTTATGTGGCTTGGTTATTTGCGGTAAAAACGATCGTAAAAATGACTCATCAGACTGTAAATATATTTCCTGATCTGGATTAAAGAGAATTAGGTTTTTCAAATTTAATACAAAAAACTTTAAAGGATAGGAGATAGGGGAGTGGCTAAAAACAACATCCTGACCAACAAAAAGCTGTGAGTTTGGTAAATTTTGCCTAACGATGTGTATTTGTGAGAGATGGTGTTCTTGTTCAGATAAGTTTTCTTTGTAAAAATCATCTGAACCATGAAAGGTTGTCTGTCTTTTGGCGATAATAGTTGTGATGTGTCCATAAGCCGTAATAGTATTGAGTATTTCATCCAGGCTGTTTTGACCATTTTCAGTCGATGTAATATCAAAAATGATTTTATAAAGAGATTCCTGCTCGTTTTCCAGACAGTTTTTTAGAGATTTTATATCCGTTGGTAAAAAGATTTTACAGTCCAGACTCTTTTGTCTCATTGCCTGCGTCAATAGGCCAAGAAAGGGCGTAGTTTGGCCAATGATGACAACCAGTGGTTGTTTTGTAACTTGTTCGATAATTAATGACATAAGAAATTACCTAGGTGTCTCAATCCACCAGTTCCAGAATGTTCTTCTACAGAGTTCTATTACAAGTCTAATGTATCTATGAACACAATTCAAAAGTTAACTCACAGAAAATTCTATGTTTCCATGTAAGATGTTACGAAAAACGATTTTATAGTGGAAAAGCTGTTTTCGCGGACAAGGAGCTTTCCTTTCAGGCAAGTTTTTTTATGGCTTGTTCGAGCGAGAAAACAACCCTAATAGAAACCAAAAGTAAATATTTGATCAAGATCCTAGATCCATAGCTTGATTAGCCAACTTATCTGCTCGAGAATTCTGTTCTCTGGGAATATGAGTAATTGTGAATGAATGGGGGAGGGTTGAAAGAAAACTCCATGCCTCTTGGGCAAATTTTGCTAATCTTGGCTCTTTAATCTTCCATTTCTTGTTTAGTTGTTCAACCACTAGTTTTGAATCAAGTTTCCAAACCACCATATTGATTGTTTCGCCAAATTTATGGGTGGATAGCCATTTCAATGAGGCTAAAAAACCTAAATATTCGGCTTCATTATTAGTCTTTTCTCCTAAAAACACAGCCTCTTCAAAAAATGGATGTCCATCTACTTCTTTTTTTTCTTCGTCAAGATAATAAGCAGCAAAACCAGCTCCTGCAATACCAGGGTTTCCTCTTGAGCCACCATCAGTGTAAATTTCAATTTTCACAATTTTTCTATTGCAAGACTCGTAATTATGAGGCTTGTCGACTTTTCAAGTTAAGCCAATAAATAATTAACTGTCTTTTCTCTTAATTAATAAGACACGACCGTCTTCAGAGTCAAAAGACTCAGTTTCAACTTCGCTTAGGGATGGATCCTCAGATATTGCCAAATGAACAAGATATCTTTCATAGGAATTAAGTCTCGAAAGACGTTTCTTTTCTCCACTTTGCAAAACAACTTCTGCCAAAGCCAAGGCCTTTTCTATGATTTTTTCTTCCCTTCTCAAGCGGTAGTCATTAACATCAAAAACAATCGTCTTGTCGTCTTCTTCATCCTGAAAAATCATTTTTAAAAGCAATTCAATGGCTTCCAGTCTCTCTCCGTATGAGCCAATAAAAAGACTTGCTTCAGAGTCAGATACGGTTATTGAAACTCTAATGCGTTTTTCCAGCTCTTCAATCTCAAGATTACAATCTCCCTCAATGCCTAGGTAAGCGCAAAGTTTTTTTATATATTCTTCAATAGTCATGACTTTTTTCCCATATTAATAATTCGTTGGTAATATAAAGTTAAACCTCCCCAGCCACTTATAAAGTACTGTTGGATTATACTAATTATTGTTGTAGTGACCCAATATAAGGCTAGACCCGAAGGAAATCTCAGGGCAAAAATGGCGGTCATAATCGGCATCATAAAAACCATTTGTTTTTGCATGGTTTCGGCCATCTGAGCCATGTCTTCTTCTTTTTCATTGGCTTTTTTAATCTTTTTGTTTTTACTATCGTTTGGAACAATATCCGGCACTTCAGCTCCTGGAGCAATCATAATTGATAGAACCAACTGAGTTAGGCCGGCGAGCACTGGTAAAATGTATAACTGATCTGGATGAGCGAGGTTTAACCAAAAAAAACTTGGATCTATTACTAATCCGTCAACAGGTTTAGTTAAAAATGTCATTAGCGCTTGATAAAGAACAATTAAAACAGCAAATTGTAAAATCTGCGGCAGACATCCTGACATTGGGTTTACATTGTATTTTTTATACAATTCCACTTGAGCTAATTGAAGTGATTTTTTATCATCTCCATGTTTTTGCTTAATTTTTTTCAATTCTGGCTGAAGTGTCTTGAGTTGCTTTTGTGTCTTGAGAGATTTAAGAGTAAACGGCAGCAGAGCGGCTCTGGTTAATAATGTAAAAATAATGATTGTTAGTCCTAGATCGCCCACGATTTTATAAATCTCAACCAAGAGTAGGATGAACTTTTCAATAATTAATGGCATGATAGCAATCTCCTCAAACCCAATTTTAATCCCACAATTGTACCACGCTCTTTTATTTGATTAACCAGATATTGAGAGCATGATGGATGATGTTTACAATAGCTCGTAAACCCGTATGTGGAGAGCAGGGTAGCGTGTTTCACCGCGTCGAGTTTTTGATACAAGCCGATTATTTTTATTAATATACTTTTAATCATTCATCCTTCTAAGTAAATCTCTCAGGTCTCCAACTATTTCTTGTTCGGACGTTTGACTTGATCCAATATACCTAATAATTGTCCATAATTTACCCGGTGGTTTTTGATCGACAGCTTGAAACACTAAGCGTTTTAATCTGTTTCTAGCGCTGGCCAAAGCTATCTTGGACTTGGGAATTATTACAGCTACTTGAAAATCGTTGGTGTTTTTTACAAGACTTGAAGTAAAGTAGCGAGAAAAAAACCTTTTTCCAGACTTTAAAACGCACTGGCGTTGCTCAGTTTTGAGATTTAGGCGGTTTTTCTTAGCGAGCATTAGAGTGATTTTTTGCCGATGATTTTCATTTAGGTTTACCAAGGGTCACCATAAAATGGTTGCTTTTGGTGTCTTGATTTATAAATTCAAGAGCTCTAAACCTCTGATTAGACTGTGATTTCTAATGGTTTAAATCTTTTTCGCAACTGTTAGTTTAGCACGACCCTTAGCCCTGCGACGTTTTAGGACTTTTCTTCCGCCGAGACTCATCATTCTCTTTAAAAATCCATGTGTTCTTAATCTTTTTTTCTTTTTTGGGTTCCAAGTTCTCTTTGTCATAGTTGGGGATTATATCACGTCTTTAAATCATTCATTGACTCTAAATGGCATTACAACATGAAAATAATCGTCTTGTTTCATAGTTTTAAACATCGCTGGTTTTAAACTCTCGTTCATCGAGAACCAAATAATGCCGTCTTTAATATTGTTGAGAAAATCGTGGAGATAGTTGGCATTAAAAGCTATTTGTTGTTCTCCTTGAAAATTACTTTTATTAAGAGAAACTTCGCCCTCAAAGTTTCCGGCCACAGGAGAACTCGACTTGATTAAAATTTTTTCTGCGTCTATTTGTAAACGAATAATATTTGAAGAATCTCTACAAAAAATCATAGCTCTTTTTAACTGTTGCATGAGGTCTTCTACCTCAAATTCGCACTCAAAAAGAAAACTATCAGGAACAATTTTTTGATAAGGAGGATACTCTCCATCAATTAAACGAACATAAAAGTTTGTCTGATCAATACAAAATAGTGCTTGTTTTAGTTCTTGTGACACTTGAATTGAGACGGTTTTACTATTTAATTGGGTTGCAACTCGATAAATTTCCTGCAAGGCTTTGGCCGGAACCATCATTTCGAGTTCTTCCTCAAACTCTTTATCAATCATCAACCTAGAAAGGCGATAACCGTCTGTTGCCACAACCTCCAGGGAATCTTTTGAGAATTTGAAAAGTATCGTAGTCAATACTGGCCTTGTTTGATCCAGCGATGCGGTAAAAGAGACAAGTTTAATGATTCTTTCCAGGTCTTCCAATGATAAATTCAGCACAGTCCCAGAAATTTCAGGGAATGGTGGGTATTCCTCTGGATTTTGTAGGGGTAGAGAAACTTTGTTCTTATTTGTTTGTATTAAAATGTTCTGTTGAGTGTGAGAGATTTTTATCTCTTCTTGAGACAAAGAGTTTATAAGACTGCGAAAAGTATCTCCAGGAACTACAATAACTCCTTCTTCATCAACCTTAATATCAATTTCTGTTCTAATACCAAAGTATAAATCCGTAGCTGATAGAAAAAGCCTATTTTTTTTTGCTTCCAATAAAATTGAACTTAAAATTGGTAATTGGGGTTTGGTAGGTATCGTCTTTTGGAGATGATTTAACGAGTTTTTTAGATTTTCTTGTAGTATTGTAATTTTCATATTCTATATAAATATAATTAGTTGTAGTAGCAATAGGAGATGTGGATAAGTTAATAAAATCCGGCTTCTAGCCTAGAAATCTATAAAAAATACTTGTTAATAATACCGCGAAATCACCTGAATAAAAATGTTTATTCTTGTTCATTTAGTTCAAAGAGCCGTTTAAGTAATCAACAAAGAGCTAAAAATATTCACAGATTTCCATAATCAATTCACCAAGTTTTTCACAGAGATATCCACATTTGTGGAAAAACTATGTGAAGCTTGATCCTAAACTCATCTTTAAGGAAGATATATCAGACTTTTCTTCTTCATTGTTTTGGACAATTTCATCAACTCTTTGGATTGCGTGAAGAACGCTAGTATGATCTCTTCCAGAAAACCACTTACCAATCTCTTCAAGTGACATCTTAAGCTCATTTCTCAATAAAAACATGGCAACGTGCCTTGCATAGACTAAGTCCTTTGTTCTTGACTTGCCTTTTATCGCAGACTGTTTTACACCGTAGTGTGTAGCAACCTTTTTGATCAAATCTTGAGGTTTAATTCTAATTATTCTGGTTTTTTGAGAGGTGTCGATTTTGAGAAAGTCTTGAACTAATTGTTGATTAATTTCTCGACCTTTTAACTCAACCTCAGACCGTAGAAAATTAATTACACCCTCTATTTTTCTTGCTGAATCAACCTTTTCTGCAATTTGTTGGGCAAAATCCATTGGTAGATTTATCCCTAAAGCTTGGGATTTTATCAATAAGATCGCAGTGCGGAGCTCAAAAGATGGTTGTTGAATATCAATCATTAAACCAGCCTCAAAACGGGACCTCAACCTATCTTCAAGTAGATTAATTTCATGCGGAGGACGGTCAGACGTAAGCACCACTTGAGCTGATTGTTTAACCAAAGCGTTAAAAGTGTGAAAAAATTCCTCTTGGACAGTGTTTTTACCAGCAATAAACTGAATATCATCAATTAGCAAAACAGAGGTGTTTCGATATTTTTGTTTAAATGAGAGAGCTTTTTTTGTTTGGATGGCGCTTACAATTTCATTGGTAAATTCTTCACCAGTACAATAGATTATGTGAGTTTCTGGATTTTTTTTCAAAATGTTGTTGCCAATTGCATGCATTAAGTGGGTTTTACCAACACCGACTCCACCGTAGAGAAAAAGAGGATTGTAGGCGCTTCCAGGGCTATTGGAAACGGCTGATGCAGCTGCATGTGCCATCTCATTACTAGTAGAAACAGCAAAAGTTTTAAAAGTATAGTCCAGGCGAAGACCAATAGCTCTCGCTTTAGCAATTGCTCGATCTTGGATTGAAGCCTGAATGATGTGAGACGAGAACAGCTCTTCAACTGTCGGTGAAAGATTTTGGCTTTTTTTTATCACCTCTCTGGTAATTGTTGAAAAAGTTGACTTACTGTCTTTTTGTTGGGTGTGTTCATGGTTGGCGTCTGGAAAAACTGACCCAACCTTAAACTCAATTTCAGTGATTCTGCCGATTTGTTCTTCAAGAGCCGCTTTTATCTGCGTATATAAGTTTTTTTTTAAATTCGTGGCGTGAAAAGCTGAGGGACAGGTAATGGTTGCCAACGCCTTATTGGGAGGTGAATAACTAAGTAATGTGAGCGGATTAGAGGCAATCCAAGTGCTAAAGACGGCTGGAGAAAGCTGAGATTGCAAGTTTTTTGTTGCTTTTTGCCAAACCTGACTAATTTCTTCAGCTGTAACCCCTTGAGAGACATCCTCATTAAATTGCATGTTTTTGTAACCAGAAGGCAGAAACTTTTTAAATATACTCAGGAAGTCTGATGAAAACCCTTAGAAGATAATCAGGTTATACACATAATTATCCACAGAGCGCAAGCACTAAAAATAATAATTGACTTATAGCGAAATAAAATTTCGTAATAAAAATGTTATTTCATGATAAGTCTAATACGTGGTTTAAGATACAAAGACATAAAAATATTAGAGAAGTAAAGGCTTTAAAAGCTACTCAGGCATTTGGTAATCAGAAAGACTGTTTTTAACCGAGGTAATAGTCTGACTTGAAGTTTTTACTTGACGCTTCTTTAGTAATTCTTCTGGATCGGTAGTAATAATATTATGTTCTTCTTGTGAAGCAACAACCCTTAAAGCTACATGATTTTGGCCAGCAAAGAAAATACCCTCACCAACATCTGCTGAAACCAGCAATTGTCTTTCACCCTCTGATAAGTAGAAAGTTTGTGCCAGGACAGGAATTGAGGCCGTTGATTGCTTCATTAGAAACTGAATGGAAGCGTTGGAAACAATCGCCTTGCCATAATCATTATGAAGAAAATCCTCAACATCCTGAGTAATAGTAGTAATACCTAGGTAATATTTACGAGCTCTTTTAGCCATTGAATGAATAAAGGAGGCACTATCCGGATGTTTCATGAAATACCAAGCCTCGTCAATGATTAGTAATCGTTTCTTAAGATTCTTGCGTACACGCGTCCAAATATAGTCAAGCACAATGTACATGGCTACTGGCCTGAGTTCTTCTTCCATTTCTTTAACCGAGAAAACAGTAAACTGATTAGTGAGATCAATGTTTGATGGCTTGTCAAAAATTCCTCGAAATGAACCAGTTATGTATTTTTCTAAGCGAGCTGCGATGTCTGCAGCGTCGTTGTTTTCCATACCAATTAAAGCTTTGTACAAGTCTTCCATGAGAGGTGGCTCATTGGCTTGGGTGGTGGGGTCTGGTGTAATACCCTTGGCTTTGTAAGCGGCAACCAAAGCGCGGTCAAGAAGGGCCTCTTGCTGGGGTGTCATGTCTCCAAGCATGACTTTTAGTAGCCCATGCAGAGACAAGATTTTCTGACCGAGCTCGTTTTCACCCTCTTCATAAAGATTAGCAAGGTCAAAGGGATTAATTTTGGTTTCTGAGCCGAAAGTAAAATTTATATATTCGCCACCAACTGCTTGTGCGAGGTCTTCATATTCATGTTCTGGATCAAGAACAATTACTTCGGTGTCAAACATTAATTGACGCAAGATCTCGAGTTTGACAGTGTAAGACTTACCCGCACCAGATTTGGCAAAGATTACCACATTAGCGTTTTCCATCTTAAAACGATCAAAAACAACCAAGGATTCATTATGTTCGTTGATGCCATACATGATTCCGCTTTCCATTGTCAGCTCAGAAGAAGTGAAAGGAAAGGTTGTAGCCAAAGAAGTGGTGTCCATGTTTCTAGTAATTAAAAGCTTATCTGAACCCATGGGGAGGGTGGTTTTAAAACCTTCATCCATCTGAAGAGTGGCTTTTTTGGAAACAATAAGTAAAGAACCGAGGGTTGATTGTATATTTTTTGTTACGCGATCTAGCTCGTCCTTACTTTCGGCGTGAATGGTGACGTATAAGCCAAATTGAAAAAACCTCTCAGCCCCAGCTGCTAATTGTTCGCGAATGGCACGAGCATCACTAAGTTTGATCTCAGTGTTGATGTTGCTAATTTTTCCAGATCTAATGTCTGACTGAATCTCAGCTTCCATTTCGGTAATTTTTCTTTTCAAATTGTCTAAAACCTCAGCAGAATCAACCGGAAAGACAAACATTGCGATGTTTGCTTGGTGTGGGTAATTTATTAGTGGTGAAAGCCAATTTGCCGGAACTGTTCTGGGGTAGCCAGCCACAAAAAGCGTCCTGGTGTAGGTAGAGTTAATTTTTTGGTAGGTAAAATCCACCTCAATTGCTTCTGGAGCAATAATATCTTGAATAGTCACCAGTCCTTGAGAAAACTGGCGGATTTTTTCCATTTCCAGCTCTTCTTTGGATGGTTGATTACCTTGTTGTGCTGGCGAGGTTTTTTTGCCGAAAGGCAATTGTATCGAAAAGGGCATTGTACATTATTCTACACGACTACTGGATTTCCGCCAAAGGAGGCAATGTTCCGCTATTAAAAACAGTTTGTTCTTGATTTGTTTGATTTAAATTGGTTAATTGATTCGTCGGATTAGTTTGGTTAGATGTTGAACTAGTTTGTAGTGTTGGATTGGCTGGTTCGACAACATCGGCTTGGATGGTTGGAGTTGGTTGTAATTGAGATGGATCTGTGGTGTTGAATTGTTGTTGTTCAGTAGTTGATTGAGGTGTTTGATTGGTAAAGTTATTGTCAATAACCACCGGTTCCTGCGATTGGGTTAACTGTTGCTCATCGGAGATCGACTCTTGAGTGGCTCCCTGGGCGATTTCCTGAGTGGTAGTTTGAGCAGTGTTTTCTTGAACTGAGGGGTAGGGGAAGCCCTGAGAAAAATCTGTAGTAATTACTTGTTGAGCTTGTGATTGATATTGATCTTGGTAGTTTGTTGAGTTTTGGCCAATTCCTCCCACGCTTGCTCTAACCATGGCCGTGGTGTAATTATTGGTGTCGGTGATTTGCTGACCTTCTATTGAGCCAGGATTGTAGTTATTGTAAAAAACACGAATGATTTCTTGTGTTTCTAGTTGGTAGGCGAAAAGGCCAATTCGGCCAAATTGTCCCAATAAATGATCTCTTCTTGGCTCTAGAATGCTTAAAGCTTTTTCAACTATGGTTGTTTTCTCAATGCTGTTAACATCAAAACCCTTGTTGCCTGGAACAACTGATTGGGGAGAGATGAAACCCATTTCTAAGCCAGTGGCTGGTACAACGACATAAAATTTTTTATCCAAAACGTTGTGTTCTTTTATTAGCTCACTAACAAACTTTCGATATCTGGCGATCATGCCTTTTTTGTTTGAGTTGGTGGCTTTGTTTTCTTGCTGTTCTAAAAGCTTTAAATAACTTGAAGCATCTTTTGTTTGCGATTGAATAATAATTTGTATGGGATAGTTAAGTGAATTGAGGAGAGCGGCGTAAGTGTAGATAACAGCATCTTGCTCTTCTTCTGCCAACAAGCCAAAATTCATAGCACTGACTCTAAGAATCATGGCAGCGCTAGCGTCTTTGAGAATAACAATATTATTTGTGATATCGTGAATATCAAGAAACTCTTGAGTCGTGGAAGAAATAGGTTTGGTTGTTGGTGACATTATGATAATGGTACAGGATTTTGACAGGCGCTATCAAGCCTGATTCAGTTATTTAAGCTCCTAATTTCAATAGGCTCAACTAGTGAGCTCGCTAATGATAATTTTTGATCCTCAAACTGATAGTCACTTTTTTCTGCACTAATTACATAGCTGCCATCATCAAGCGGGGTTGCCACAAAAAATTGACCGAGAGCGTTGGTTTTGACTGCGCGGACAATCTGACCTTTTTGGTTTCTAATTTCAACAATTGCATTGGTAATTAAATTATTATTGGGAGTTAAAACCATGCCGACAATCTTATTAATCTCGGTTGGTTTTTTTGGAAAAGGTAGATTAATATTTGTTTTAACAGCCTGAGTTGGTTCGTAATTTTGTTGGGTCGATTCAAGACTAGAGAATGCCATATCGCTGGATAATACAGAGCTTTCTTGAGGAACGTTAAATTGTTTTCTTTGATCAGTGACAACCTCAATAGCTGGATTTTCTGGAATAGCAAAGTCTCGAGAGGGTGACTCATCGCTGGAGTGATTTAACGATAGCTGATCAAACTGACTTTCTTGATAAACAGGTTGATTTTGGTCAAAAACCACACTTTCCTGATATTGATAACCACGAATACTTCTTGGAGCGATTTGAAGGTTGGGTTTTTTTGTTAAATCTTTTTTTATCGAAATATTACTTTGATTTACTTGAATTGTGGCAAAACTACTCATAACTTCATTTATTCTTTGATTTTCAAACAACTCCCATTCGTCCGGTTGTTTTTCATTAACTGAAGTTAAATATTCTTGAATGCGCTTTCTCCTAGTTGGTGTCATATCGACTTCGTTATAAAGCTCAGTTTCCTGTTCGGTTTGCTTGTAAAGAAATGGTTCGGGAATTTTTGGCTTGCGACGCCAGAAAAACTTAGTTGGTCGATACATGGTTTTAATGAATGTTAAAATCCAATGATCTAGTGGTCTTTCCTCAATCGGCACAAAGGCGGCGGCTGCTCCCAAGGCGAAAAAGAACAACATTAGAGGATATTTAATCAAATTAGTGATATCGAAGTTGTAAATTGCAATAGCAATTATGGCGCCGATAAAAATCTCAGCGAATTGTTTGAGAGTCATGTTACCAATGATATGAAATTTATAGCCGGTAACGTCCTGTGGGATTGGATGTTCTCGCATGGCAGGTAATAAAAACAACTACCTTGTCTGGGATAATTGTAATTCTAAAGTCCTTAGTGCCTTTATTGTACAAGATGTTTTAGGTCTTTTGTAAGTTGAAAAACTGCTGGATTGTTAGTTCGTTTTTGTTTCAAAAGCTGGGGTTATAACAATTATTTCCATTTCTACCTCTTTTTCATTCGTCGCTCTTCCCGAGAAGCGGTAATATGGATAGACAATTTTTTGTTGATCGTCAATTCTATATTCTAGTTTTACGTCGCTAAAGATAACACTTGAGAGCTCAGAAATAGAGAAATTACTTAAATCTGTTGTGTCTGCGAAAATTATTGCTGCACGATCAGAATTACTAGATATGACACCAATTGCTTGCTCTATAGAGATAGTTGGTTGTTCGCCAATTTTCTCAAAACTGACTAAATAGGGAGTGAGAGTTGCTTTTGTAATCTCATAGTCTTGATGAACCGTTATAAGTATGGGAAAACCCGTGCTTTTATCAAAAAAAACAGGAATCCCATCTAGTACATAAGAAAAGGGAATTCGAATTATTTCTGCACTACTCTTTGTTGTTTCTTGCATTTGATTACTGTTTAAAAAGTATTCAATGTTGGTTTTAATTTCAATAAAGATTGATGATGAAAAATACTTATTTACAAACTCTCTGGCAGAAATAATTGCAGTTTCCTCGTTTAGTTTTCTTGATTCTTTTTTTATAGATGGAGAGTTTTTTTCAAGTCTTAGTTGATTTTTTTGAATGTCAGTTGAAATTGTATGGGTTTGTCCATTCCAAATACTGTCGCTATATTTGTTTTGCTTCATTTGATAACTGTTGATCAGACTATTTTTAAGCGACTCAAAACTATTGTTGTCAACCTTAGCGGAATAGATGCCAATGCGTTCTGGAATAGAAAAATTTTTGTTTCCAATAAACCTGATTCCTTTGAAAACACTTTTATTACTAGAGCTTGTTTGATAATTTTCTTGAACCATTACTGGTGTGGGAAGCGCTTGTTTTGGTGTAAGAATTTTTAGAAGTGTCGCTGAAACAAAAAGGACAATGATTATTAAAATGAAAAAATGTGGTAGGTAGGTATAAACAAACAATAAGTTTTTTCTCATGATTCTTCGAAGCAAGTTGTTATATGTTGTCCTGCTAGTTCATATAGGCTATCTCCTTCAAAAGGAATATATGATCTAAAAAGAGACGCGTCAGCATCATCTGTGTGGTCACCTGCATAAAAACCACCACCGTGTAATAATTCATAATGGAGATGAGCTCCGTCGCTGTTTCCAGTATCACCCATTATACCCACCAAATATCCAGGTTCTACAGAAACACAACTCCCGCTTGGCATAGGCTCCTTATCCATGTGGGCAAACAGAAAACTTTCCCCATTATCTGCCTTTAGGATTGCATAGTTACCATAGCTTCTATCTCCTTTGGTTGCGTAACATAACTCTCCAGAAAAAGGAGCATATAGTGGTCTGCCGGCCCCCTGCCCATCAGATCCAATGTCAAAGGCATCAGCATAACCCTTAATGGTGTTTCCAGGAGCTGGTCTGTGAGAATAATCACCATAGGGTAGTTGATTTATCGGTCCAAATGTCGGCCAACAACCTTCACCCTGTGGTGGTTCACCAATTCGTAAAAATTCATAAGCTGTTGCGTCATCAGTATAACCAGCAGCAACAATATACATGGTTACTTTTACAGTATTTCTAATGGCGGCGTTATTGTATTGGTCATCAAAGTTAGCAGAATAACGAATAGTGATTCCTTCGGGAGGTAGTGCTTCGCGACTGTTAAGATCTTTTGACAAATATTTACTAGCATCGGCTGGATCCATCGCTTTTCTAAAATCTTCAGTGTCTTTTTTAATATTTGTTCCTTTTGGTGGATTCTTCCAAAGCTCTTTGTTGTAAGAGACTTTTAAATCATCAGAAATGTTACGAATTGCCACCTTATAATCACCCTTTGGCTTAATTGTAATTACGTATGTGACTTCTCCCGGAGGTGTTTCACACTTGTTGTCTTCACAGCTTGATTCAAGTGTTTTATCAATTTCAAAAAAGTCAGATGTTTCTTCCACGCTTCCAGTATTTTCATCCCCCTGAAAATTCGCCATGAATGCCTGTTTTATCGCTGCGTCATTAGAAATCATGGCAACGGTTACAGTGCCAATAGCGCCAAGTGTGCTGTAAACAGCCGGGTGGGAAACCAAAGCAAGACCAGATTTAAAAGCAGCAGCTCCGCCTGTGGTTGCACTGGCGCCCCCAACTCCACCAACACCCCCAACTCCACCGGCCCCAGCGCCCGCGGGCAACGCTCCACCACCAAGGGCTTGGCTACCAAGATTGCCGGCAGCGTTGCCTAGTCCAGAGGCAGTTTGGCTAATCGCGCCACCAGCTCCTGATATGGCTTTCCCGCCACCCAGACCAAGATCTTTCCAGGTCCAGGGAGCGATTTTCATGCCAACTTGAGAACCTAAAACGTAGCCACCTAGTGCTCCGGCAGCAGTTCCAAGTCCAGGAATAATGGAACCAATTGCTCCGCCAACAATCGCCCCAAGTCCACCACCAATTGCTCCACCAACTGTTGCCAAAGGCGCAAGAAAATACGATGGTATGGCCACGAGCGCAAACTGTCTAACAGGCTTGGGTATACGAGCGAGGAATTTGCCAACCGCAGGATTCCAGGCGGTTAAGGCGGTCATTGCTAGCGCATCAACAGCGTCGGCGGCTTTTTGGGCAGCTTTACCAGCTTTGCTCAATGCCTGTTTGGTTTTAAAGCCAACCTTATTTAAAGGTCGCAGAGAACGGGGAATTAGTTTTCCTCTAAAGATACTTTGGTAGTCAGCGGTGGAATTACTCTCAAATAAGCTATTGTCGCCAGCAATAGTTGGTCCGTCGTGGGTGAAATCGGCACCTCGGGCAAAGGGGATTTCGCTTAGGTTTACATATTGCTCGCCACCGGCTGCGATGATGAGATTTTCAGTCTCCTTATTCGCAGCCAACATGGCGTCAATAATTCCCTGGCGAAGACTTCTAGCATTTTCTGCTCTGAAACTTTTCAGAAACTCGAGATAGACAGCTTCTTCTGCTGCAATATTTGCCTCAATTTGCTGACGTTGTTGATCGAGAGCGCTGAGCTGGTCTAGATCAGAGTTGTATGCAGCCACCAAATCTTCAGGGCTATAATTCGCGCCGGACTGAAAAAGTTGACGATAGGCAACAAATCGTTTTTTAGTAAATTCAACCACGTCAAGATTCTCGGCCTCGTCCTCTTCACTAACTGACGCGTAAATGGTGGTCTGAGAACCAAAAATCTTGTCGAAAAGTGCAATTTTTAGGGTGTAATAATCGACGATTAGTTGTTTGAGCTCGGGGTTGCTTTTCGCTAGATCGGCAGGTAAGCCCATGATAACCATGAGCTGCGCATCGCTCAAACTTCCCAAATATTGGGGCGAAAGGCGATTAACATGACTGATAGCAATGTTTTGTTCAATATTGATCAAAAAGGCTGGATTATAGGTGCTTGTGCCAATGACTTGAGCCAGTTTTTGTCGAAAATCTTCCTCGAAGTTGCTAGAAACACTTAATTTACCAATTTCCTCGAATGACCCAGCGCTTCGATCATCATCGGCTGGCTTAATTTCGCCTTTCCTAATTTGGTCAATATTAATCTGGCGAACTTTTTCTAAATCTTGAAGATACTGATCGGCGGCCTGCTGCCCCTGGGTGCTCTTACGTTGTTCGTAAACTCCTTGAACAATTGTTTGCTGTACCTGATTAAAATTGGAAAAAAGACTAATTTTTGTCCAGGCTTTGAAATAGAACTCGTAGCGGCTGAGTGGGTCAGTAGCTAGGTTTTTTAGGTACTCTCGGCCCTCGGCTGTAATAGCCTTCTCGAAAATCAAACTCTCAACCGCTTGATAGCTGATGGTCTGGAGCTTTTGCTGAACATCTGGTGGCAAGCTCTTAAGATCCGTGCCCAATTGGTTGAGCATGGTAAACAAAACGGTGTTTTGAACAATGGCAATCTGGGTGCGATATTGGGCGGCCACTAGGCGAGGGGAGAGGGGTAATTGTTCTTCTTCCGTAATGGGTCGTTTTTCCTCTGGGCGTTTGGGTTGATCGGGCTGCTTGGTTGGCTGTTGGGTCTGAGTAGTTTCGTCCGGGGCTTGGTCAAAGGCCTGGCCGCCGACATCTGGGACAGAGCTCTCGTCTTTGGGAGTAACATCTCCTTGGCTGGCGGTTGTGGTGTTGTCGGTCTGAGTTTCTCCTGTTTGCTGATCTGTAGCCGGTGCCGACTCATCGGTTTCGGCTTGTTCTTGGCCGATTTTAATTAAGATTGGCCAGATAGAGTTAGCGACCGAGCGCAACAGAGTAGTTTTTATCTTTTTCTTAAACGAGTCTTCTTCTTCGATTGTTACGTAATTTTTTGTGGAGTTGAGTAGACCGATTTCTTCAAGAGCTGTCTGCAGCTCGCCCCAGCCAATAATCGACGCTTGTTGTTCAATGTCGATGTAGGCCAAGATGATCTCGGCCAGGATTTTGGCTACATCGGCGGTGTAGATTTCATAGCGGCTTGTTTTTAGGTCACGATCGTCGCGGGTGTAGGTTAGCTCGTCTCTCTCTGGTGGAGTCACGAGCGTGCTAAAGAAAACTCCCGAGATTTCGTAACCCTGAGTTTGATCGGTAAGTGATTGAAAAGCGGTAATTAAGTCAAAAATTGGCTGAGGAATAGGCTTGGTGTTAAGGAGGCTAACTTTGAGTTGACGAAGTGGAAACTTGGTTTGTGATTGGTCTTGGCTGTTATCTGGACTATCTGGGTTGTCGGATTGGTTGTTTTGGTTGTTGAGCTGAGTGTTTTGGTTATTTTGATCGCCAGTTTGACTGTTGTAGCCGTTAATTTGGCCGCCGGCTAGGCTATTCTGACCGCCGTTTGCCTGACCTTGGTTGCTGTTTTGGTCAAAAATTACGCCCGAAAGATTGGTGGCTTGGTAGCCGGGGGGGTTGTTGGCGAAAGCATAATTTGAATATGCTGGTGATCCGGTAGAAGTTGTGGAGTCGGTTGTAGTGCTATTGGATTCAGCGTCATTAAGAAGATCCCGGAGATTTTGCGATATTTGAGCTGGGGTTGGGTTGGAGGCGAAACTTGAGTTGGTGTTGGGATTGGAAGCGGGAACCTGATTCTGGCTTAAAGTCGATGCGCCTGAAGATCCTGGAGAAAAACCGGCGTCAGGACCACCGCCCAATTCGGCAACATCTGCTGAGACCTGGCTTTGAGGATTCCTTGGATCAGTCACGTGCTAATTATAGCTTGAGGAGCGAGATTTTTCAGGAAGAGTGTGGTGAAACTATTTTAATTGGTTTTTTGCACCAGGTCGATCACACCAAGCTCATTTATTTGCCAGCTTTCGAGTTTCGTCAGCGCTCTCTGAATTACCTCATTTGGTAGTTGACGCTTATTTAACCATTCGCCAAATTCTTCGCCGCGCAAGAGTTTTTGTCTTGTTTCCCTGTCAAGGCCGCTTAAGAATTTGAACAACTCATGATTGTTTCTTTCCTCAATAAAACGAATTAAGCCCTCGGTATCAACATATTTAATAAATTGGTTGTATTGGTCATCAAATCCAATATCATTTAGATCAACATCGAAGCCAAGCTTTGCAAGAAATTTGTTTGTTTCAAGGCCAACAACTCGATCAACAACCATTTGGACACCCCTGCCTTTACAAAAAGCCAAATCAAGTGCCATAAACAAAGCTATTGGTGCAAAGTTGGGTGCTTTTATTTTTTCACCACTGTTTGTGGTAATTTCTAGGGCCTCTTCTGTTTTGGTGATTTCACCAATTGAAGTCGGCAAAAGTGCCAACTCAACAGGTTTGCCACCCTCATCAACTTCTGGGCCAGATCCACCCATTAATTGGGTGAAGTCAATGATATTTTCTTCATATCGTGCTTCGTCTTTTAAAAGAATTTCTTTTAGTTGCTCAACAAGTTGTACGAGCTTGGGGTTGCTCTCGGCTTCTGCCTCTAAAAATTGTTGATATGATCTTGGAGTCCCATCTGGGTTAATTCCAAACGTCTGTACAATGGTGGTAGTAATTTCTCTTAAGGTGTATTGGCCTGGTGAGTTAATAATGTTATCGATGTTTGTTTCAAGCTGCTCGATGGTTGGGCCTGCTTCTGATCTCTGGTTGGGGGTTTGGCTTTCTCCAGACTGAGCAGGATTTTGATTCTCATTTGCACTCTGGTTTTGTTGATCAACTTGTTGGCCAATCTCTTGGCTGATTGGCGATTGCCCAGGATCAAAAATATCATCCAAGCCGACTTTTATTACCTCCCCTGGCTTTTGCTGAACGTTTTCAGCTTGTGAGCTTTTTGATGATTCATGAGGTGGTGGACCAACAACAACCTCTCGACCAAAAAGATTGTTTAAATCGGTTTGGGTGATTTCGGTGGGATTGGTGATCGGTTTTTCGTTTATTTGTGTGCCGAAACTCGGTTTTGTATCAATAACATCTGGTTGTGGTCTGAGATTGTCCATAATTATTTTTATACAGGGATTTTGGGTGTTTTGGAAGGAGTTGGGGAGATCTTTATTTTTTTAGTTGGTGTTGTTTTGTTTTCTCTAGTATAATAGTTGACGGTGGGCAAATTATTGCTCACGCTCATAAAAGCCATTGTTTTTTAAATAAATGAACAATTACGACAACTCTTCTTTGGAAAATAGCGGATTATCTAATGGATTTATTAAGGCTATTGATGAAAAAATAGCACAACTTGATGGTGAGGCCTTTGCTATAAGCAAAAACTCATCACTCGATCCTACTGCGAGTTTAGAGTTGATTAAAGCCGTGGCAAGTAAGAGATTGTTTTATGACAAAATTCGATCAAGCTTGGCAGGAAAAAACTCAGAACAAGCTCAAAAATTGGTTAATGATTTTTTAAGTCAAACAAACGATTTAGAATTAAGTGGTTTTTTAAAATCACTAATTATTGATGACAATTCGGAAACTGTTGAGAGCGCCTTTGACAATTCCCTCTCTTCACGAGAGAGTGTAGCTATTATCACTTCAAAGCCAGAAAATATCTGGTCTGGTGACGTGAATATGGGTGATGATAATAGAAACATTTTGGTCATCAGCCCAAAAAAAGAGGAGCAATGGCGAGAAAACAATCAAGCAAATGATGAAATAAACCTACACTTAAAAGAATTGGCAGAAAAAATTGAGCAGCACGTTGCTTATTTGTCAAATCAAGTTAAAAACATTGAAGCACAAGCAAAAATAGGTGATAACCCCTTTGAATCACTTGTTAATCTCGTCAATTGCAACAAAGGCTTAGTGTTAATCAACATGGAACTCCAAGAAGCCTGGAGAGTTTTGTCTATCCTCACCCCGCATCCCTCACCAAAAGATGGTGAGACGATTACCTCAATTATAGGCAACAAAGTGGTTGATTATGAGCTGTTTGCCGTATGGGAAAAAGAGTATGACAGATTGGGGGCGTTATTTATAAATCTAACAAATTTTGTTAGAAGCCTCGATGTGTCATATTTTTCAATTTTGGCAAATTTCATTAGAAACCAATATGAGTCTATTCAAAATTTGTTTTCTGTTTCAAAGAATAAAGATGAGATAAAAAATAAAATTATCTCATTACTTTCACAAACTGACCAAGCTAGTCAGTTTTATTGGGGAACTATCTCGGATATTAATTTTTGGGCAGCAGAAAACAACTCTCCGGAAAAACTAACATCGCATGAGGATAATAAGAATTCAATAAATGAGATTGCTAAAAACCTAAGAGATAAGCTCGATGAATTGGGTGAAGAAGAGTCATCGGACCAGGAAAAATCAACAGACGAAAGAGATTTGCAGACTCTCATAAACCTTTTTGAGACGGATTTTTCAAGAATAGAGCAATATGGTGTTTATCAAATCACCGAGGATTCGAATGATTTTGATAAAGACTTTGATATTCTGTGGCATAAGTTTGAAGATCTTAAAAAAAATCACCTCGAAGCAGATAAATTAGCTGAGTATGAGCTTCGTTTTTATACATTAAAATTTGCCGTGGGAAAGGCCACTGCCTTTAAAAGCTTGGAAGCAGTAGAACTAAATGATGATCCAGCTTCAGAAATGGATGCTTTACGCAGGAAAGTTCTTAACATTCTAATGCTTACTCTGGATAAGATCACAGGTTATGTGCCACAAAGCAAAAGAAAGCAGTTTAAAGAAGACTTCGCTAGGTTTTCTAGAAATTTTTCCAACTATGCTGATTTTGCCATGGGTACAAGAGCAATTAAAAAGAACACATTGGGTTTGACTGGTGACACAGGTGATGAGAGTGTTATGAATTTACCGGGTAGCGACACTGTTTTTCCCCTACCTTCCAGAGCGATTGCGGCGGCAATTAGGGGATCTTCTGGCATGGAGGGGGGATTTGAGCAGCCAGAGGATTGGAGCTTGGTCAGCCATAGAGTAGTTGATGGTAAAAGAGTGTCTTTCGAATATCTGGGTTCTGATGTTGTTGGTTATAGGAGTGAACAAATTATCAATCCAGAGAGTGGTAAAAAGGAAATCAAAGAAAACGTACCTGAAACAGCATTTTCGTATTCCATGAAAATGCTTGATATGTTTTACCAATTACATCTCCCTAGTTTGTGGCCCGAATCAAGAAAGACAGAGTATTCGAACATGAGAATGGGTTTCAACAGGAAGAAGAGGGGTGAATTTAAAAAAGTGGTGGAAGAACTTGGAATGTGGGTTAGGTATAAGGAGTGGAAGACAAACAACCGAGTGGAGTACTATGGGTCTAATTTTGAGTCTATGGAGAAAAGTCTAGAGAATCGGTGGACCGAATCAGGTTTTGTGGCACTGGAAAAAATAATATCAGATAAATTTAAGATTGATATTTCAACTGATGATGTATTTAGGGCTTTCAACCTATCCGTTGCTTTATTGAGACCATTTGTGTTAGCTCCGGGATCCTTTATTGGACCAGCTATTCCATATTATGCTTTAAAACCTGATTATGCTTATTCTGAAGCTGCCGGCGGTTTTGGAAAGCTTTCGATTCGATTGTATAGATATTTATTTGGATTGTTTAACCCATCCATTTCCCCATATAAGCTTGGTTTAACTGAAGATAGCTTCCGAAACAACGATGCAAAAAAGAACTTTAACATCATGATGAGAGCATTTGCACTTTCTCGGGCTAATAGAGAGGATCTGATTGAAGCTAAAATGATTAATGAAGATGCGTCTCCTGATGAAGAACAACAAAAGAGAGTAGAGCTCTTTAAACACGCCAGGGTTGGTCTCACAAAACTTGGAAGAGAAGATTTCGTTAATCTTTCGGATTACTTTAGTTTTAGTGCCGCTGCTGTTGGTTTAGAGAGTCTTGCCTTTGATGAATATGAAGAAGCACTGGCTGAGGCGTTAAAACCGACTGAGAGCGATTCAATCCAAAGAAAATTGGCCATGGGTGCAAGATCAATTACAGCTTTGAAAGACATTCGTGGTTCCATTACCAGAGCATTGGAAAACAAAGGCTTGGATGTGAGACGTATGTGGCCTGTTATCAATGGACCGCTATTCTTACTTAGACCCACCATGGAAAAATTAAGCAAAGGTGGTAAAAAACAATATGGCTATCAAACATTTATGTGTCCTGCCATGAATTTTGTTTTAAGAAATTCGAAAAATGAGTGTGTTAGACATTCTACTCCAGATGGATCGACTGGAACTGTTGCGACCCTCGCATCATATCGAGATTTTAATTCAAGAAACGACGAATTGAATGTTAATGGAGATGTGTCTTGGGAGTTGTTTCCATTTGAAAACTCCGTGGTTGAAGATCAAGTTGGAGAAGCCTTGTCTAACCTTGTGAACGTAAAGAAGTTCTTTGAACAAGTGCTGTTTGATACAGCCGAATCATTGGCTAATAAAAAAGGTGCCGAGCTGATGGCTGATATTTTAAAGAGATCTAAATATATTGTTAATACTTTATTACCATACGCTTTGGAAATAAAAGCTGGTAATCCAGAAGTAACAACTCCAAAAATCATTCGTCTTTTGGCGATGGGGATTGCTTTTATGAAAGGAGTTGCTATGGCTGAGCGAGGTGCTGGTAAAGATGCAGCTAAAGGTGAGATTGGTGGTTATAATCTTTCAGAAGCTGATGAACATGATAAGCTTGCCGTAATTAGTGCGCTTGAAGCAGTTTATGGCATATTTGAGTTTGCCTCTACCTTGGTTGATGAGACATTTACACAAATTCTCAAGAAAATGGAGTATAGTAAGTAGTGTTATTTGAAATTGAGAGAATTTATCAACAGTAATGGTGTTTTTTTTGTGATTGATGGCGCGTTTTATAACTAAAACTCATTTTTTCCGACTCATATTTTAAATAAGATGTCTTCCATCTAGTTGACATGTGTGTGTTGATGGCGTAGGTATTTTTTTCTAGTTGTAACACCAAGACTCATGAGATTAACGTGGATTGCACGCTGTTTATTGATGAGAAAAATAACAGAAAACAAAAAATGTCACTTAATGGCTAATGTAAAACAAATGGGTTGCTAAAATTGGTATTTCTCTTGCTTGTATCAATCCTTTTTTATGATATTTTCCTCAGAATGAACAAAATCTAGTCTCTAGACCATACAATATAGGTTGTCCAA
>JBMORQ010000014.1:0-1728 GCA_049322575.1 Patescibacteria group bacterium | reverse complement strand
AAATGGTTTACTATTACAATCACGAGAGAATTCACACGGCATTAAAAATGCCTCCCGTCGCTTACAGGCAAGTATTAATTAACAAACAGAAAAGACAAATCGTTTAAAAATCGGGTACCTTGTCAATACTTTTAATCAGATGAAAAGAAAATTTGGTTCCATCTCAAAACCTCCATCTCCACATCTGAACTCGGCCTAATAGGCCGTTATATCAGCGTCTTATTTCTCAAAAAAAACAATGGAATCTATCATTTTTTCCATTAAACTCAAAAACTTTTTCTCTGTTAATCCTTTTTCCGGCTCTGGGTTCTCGTAAACATCCACAATGACTTCATATTTCGCATAAACCAGCTCAGTTCCGTAATAAGTGCCGGTGTACTGGCTAAACAAATCTGAAACTGTCTTAGGAGAATAAAATACAATTCTGTATTGTCTACTGTATCCAGTTTCTCTCTTGTTATTTGATTCAATTGAAGCGAAGTAGTATTGTCTACCTTTTGGGGTTTCCTTATTTGGTTGATAAGTCTCTGTTTCGTAAGGTGATTCTGACTCATTCACATAAATTGGTGAAATGTTAATTTTAAAACCAGATAAGATACTGCTTGGAAATTCTCTTTTTTCAAGCTCATCTCCACACTCAGATGATTTTGCTATACCAACCGATGTGGGAAAGCCCGCCCCCTCTGCCATCGAACATGGTTTTTGAACACAGTTCAGAACTATTCCCTGAGAAGTGTATACGATATTGCTATTTTTGCATTCCCAATCTTTATGAAATTGGTTAAATTTAAAACCAAATAATTTTGATTCAGCATTTGCAAGCGGATTTCTGTAAAGAGATAATTCATTCTTGAGGTTATTTACAAGTTCATTGGATTCAGTCTGAACAGATGCACAAATCCTCTCATTAGCAACGCTCACCCGATCTTTATCAGTGCCACTTGCTGCTTGTTTTTCATTTAAGCAGTTGATGGCTTTGTTTTTTGAGTTATTAACAGCAATCTTTGCCGAACTCATAAAAACAAAGAGCGCCAGAACACTCACAGCTACAAGCAAGATACCGCAAATAAAATAAATTATTAAACTTTTTTTCATACAATGCCTTGATTTTTCACTCATTCAAGATGCGCGGTACTACTTAAAAACTCGCCACCAAAACCCCAATGACCTTATCCGCAAACTTAAGCATAAAAAAATATGCTTAAATGGGGATTTTTTTCACTAGTTCTTTTATCCCTATTTTTTTTGGCTAAAGTTGATAAATCAGAATTAGGGTCATTAAATTGTTCGTTTAACTCACCTTTAGTCAGTTCCCAATATACTTAATGTAGTATGAAATACTTCGTGACATTATCTATTCTTTTTTATTTTAATAACACATAGTTCATCAATAATCTCCATTTCAATCTTTTGCTTCATCTACCTCATATAATAATTCCTTGGGTAAAAGGTCATTTTGTAAATACTTAATCTCAGTCTTTGTCCAAAAATTTAAATTCAATAATCCCATAGTCCCGTTATCATACCAATTACCGTCTCTGTCCTGCATTTGCAAAGTCCATTTATACGCTTTATTCTTTTTTGAATATTCTTTTATTCTCGAGCTTAAGTAACCAAAACAGTTGCTGAAACGGCGATTTAGAGCGACTGCCAGATAGCCCATAACTTTCTCAAATCGGCAGGTGTAGCCACTTTTTGAAACGTCAAATACCAACTTAAGAATTGGAA
>JBMORQ010000013.1:0-14009 GCA_049322575.1 Patescibacteria group bacterium | reverse complement strand
TGAACCTTGGTCAGAATCTCATCCTTAATTTCTTTGGGAATGGTTTTGCCCTTCATAATTTTCCTTTCGGCACAAACTATTGTGCACTAGGAAAAGACAAAGTGTCTAGTTTTTCGGGTACCTGCCCTCTTGCACTGAGAACTGAGACGAGTACATGAGGTTGGGAAACGCCGATTTATCTTCTTTTTTACAATGTTTGAAAAAAGGGGATTCTTTGTAAACAGCGGCTGTAGCTTGACCGAACTCTGTTGTAGCGCAGAGACCTGCATGAGTTTGTTCATGAAACAATGTTAGTTCTGCATGAAGAGGGTCATGGAGCTTGGCATAGTCTAAGCCTATCCAACCTTCTTGGATGTCAAATTGTCCTCTGGTGTAGTCGTGCCAGTAATTTCTCATTCTTATTTCAATTATACTTCGAATACTATTAGGGATTAGTAGTAGCCGAGTTGTTTCAAATCAGGAGAAAACAGCTCAAACAACTTGACCAGGTCAGATATAATTTGGTTCGGTTTCCACAGGTCGAGGGTCACAATTCATTCCTACAATCTTTCTCTTTCCTAACCTTAACAGCTCTCATCAATTTAAACAAAATCTTCTCGGGATCATAGATAATTTTCATACCATCGCTCACTGGTCTTATCGTTCCTTCATCGATTGGGTTGGTCTTTGCCCATGACTTGTGGGCAATGTTGAACTCAATTTCTGCGGAATTATCGTAGAAAACTCGGTGGGTTTTAACTGCACCCCAATCTTCCTCTATAATTCGCTCAACTTTCCCAAAAGAATTCAGCCAGTTATTGTTTAATAGATATTTGCTCGGTTCTTCAACTAAGATCATCACATCAAAATCTGAGTTTTCCGTTGCCGTATTTCTGGCATAAGAGCCAACTAACCCAATGGCTAAAATATCTAATTGGCCTTGTGCCCATTTTTTTAATTTGTGTTCAAAATCCACAACATCAATCATGATAAATACTTTTTTCTAATTCCCAGCACGACATTAAATATCTTTATTTTTGATGCTAACAATACCACCAATACAGAAATTATAAAAACTAAACCTGTTCTGTAAATGTAGTAAAACCAAAGAGGCATACTAGTCAGATGAATTGATAAACTAAAAATGTTATCAATTCTATCTAAAACAAATGGATGAATCAGGTAAATACCAAAACTAAGATTTGATACTAAAACCAGAAACCAACTAAGTTTTTTTGATTGAAAAATGTTCGGGCAAATTTTTTCAATATTATTTAACAGAATAAAAACCATCGTGGACAGCAACAAAACAGGAAAAGTGAACGGCTCCCAAAGCATGTTTCCACCTGCTGGCGTCCAAAAAAGTTTATTCCCTTGGTTGTAGAAATTAGTACTCACAAAAGTCAAAACAGAAATAAGAGAAACGATCACTAACACTCCGCCAGCACCCAACCACCATTGTCTTTTCGACAAACTTATTTGAGAAAGATAATATCCCCACACAAAATAAATAATAAAGGGTACAAAAATAACAAACAGATTGGTTTGGTTATATGTCTTAAAAACCAAAAAACTAAAATATTCATAAGCCATCGCTAGCAAAGTACCAATAGCCAAAAACCATTTCGTCAAACGATTCTTCTGGACCAGTCTAAGAACTAAAGGTGAAATTAAATACAAACCAAAGATGATTTGCAAAAAGTACAAGTGGCCAATTTCAGTACTAAAAAAATTGCTAAAAAATATTTTTAAATCCCATGTGAGGTTGGCCCTACCATTCCACAAATAATAAAAAATCCACCAAAATAATAGCGGCGGAAGAAATTGCTCCATTATTTTTCTAATGACATATTTTATTGATAGCTCTTTTTTTCTTAAAAGCAAAAACCCAGATAACATAATAAAAAGCGGCACACTAACAACAACTAACGAGTGAATCCAATTGGCAAACCACCATGATATTCCACCCAAATAATTTGTTTTTGAAGCAGTGATGTTTTCGGTATGGGTAGCAACAACTCCAACAATGGCTAAAACTCTGATTAGATCTAGAGAAATTTGACGCTTCTTCATTATGAATAGATTATACGTTGAAATTAACCAACAATTGTTGTGTAAAAAGGCAAATTAATTTTATCTTTTAAATACCTAAAAACATCTTAATTTTCACACAGAAATATTGAAAAGATTTTTAAAAATATTAACTCCATCCAAGCCAATCCTATCCAAATAGTAACTCATCGACTACAATTTCATCATAAATCTATTCTGATTTCTAATCATCGCTCCACTGACCAATGAAATTGTTGTCTCTTATCAAATTATCATTTAAAAATTTCATTAATTCGCAAAACAAGATTGTCATTTTTCTTTTGCTGACGAGTTTTATTTTCGATCTTTTAACAATTTTTAGTCCAGGCTGGGGTAAGTTGGGAATTCTAACCTGGCTTATGATGTTTATCGTAATTTTCAAAACATCACTTGAGTGGTTAAAAGATTTGATCAAGGGTTCGTTCAAACACAAAACATTTTTCACTCTATTATCGCTTGCAATTTTTTGTTTATTAATTTTTTATCACGCAAGCAATCGTCATAGTTTAAGTGGAGAAACAGCCATGGAAATAAACTGTTTTCTTAATCACTTGCGCAATGCTGAGGACGCCGGCTTTCATCAAACCTGTCTCTTTGAATATCCTGCCAAACAGTTTTTAATTCCATCCTTACCCAGTCTTGTTTTTGGCCGAGATTTATTTGCACTCAACATTGGTGGGTCAATTTATCTTTTGTTGGGTGTTTTTATGTTGGCGACAGCACTTTTTTCAATGGAAAAAGATACGAAAAAAACTGATATTTTAGCCGGCATTTCTGTGATCTGTTTGCTCCACTTTTACTATTTCAATTTTATAGCTTTCACCCAATTTGAACAAAGTATTTTTCCTTTGAGTTTCGGTTTAGGTTTAGTCGGTCTTTACTTAAAATTTGAAAAAGTCAGAAATCCTAAATACCTGCTGATTGCCGGTATCGTTTTGCAATTTTTAATTTATTCCTACACAACATCTTTGGCCCTTATTGGACTGGCCGTGGTTTATTTAATTTGGGAGCTAGCTAGCTCAAAAAACAATCAAAAACTAAAAAAATACTTGGCGTTTATAATAATAACCACCATAGTTGGCTTAATAATTTCCTTTAATATTCGAGGCGATGTAAAACTAACCAGTGACAACAGAACAATTTCTGATTATTGGCCAATCGCTAAAGAAACTGCCGAAATTTTGCTCTTTCGAGACACAGTTAGTCCTTGGACTTCACCACTTTTGTATGTTTTGATGGTTTTTAGCATTTTAAAACTACTTACCAAGCCTAACATCAAAAAAATCTCCGTAATTTTGTGGATAACAGCAACTACCTTGGCATCCACTTTTATGGTTGGCTACGCTTCACCACCTGCACACTTTGCTCTATACCGTTTTCTAATTGCTGTTCCTGTTTTAATAACAATGATTTATTTTTTCCTGGCAAATTTAAAGCTGGAAACAAAATTCTTAATCATGATCTATTTTTTTGTTTTGGCTACAGGTTTAAATTACCATCTGCAATATTTTCGAGGTATCGAAGCGAGCAGTAGAATACCTTTTTTCAAATGGTTAGCCACAAAAGTTGACATCAAAAAGAAAGCGGAGATCGACCTAAGCAGCATTGACCATAATGATTTTCTGTCGATGAACGATACCATGCAATATTTTTTGCCGAACTTAGAACAAGAACAATTGATTACTGATCCCAATTCATGCTCAATTGAATCTCGCGGCTTATATGTTTTTCCAGATAATCATTGGTGTCAAAGCAGAATCATGTCGAATTCCAAAGTTCAGTTTCTGGGTAAATATCAATATCAGCCCGCACTAACAATCAATCTTTTTCAGGTCAAATAGATTTGCTCTAGATCATCTTTTCAAGGTATGATTTATTGATGTCAGAATCTGTAAACCAATCATCGACCACACAAGAGCCAGTTGGCGCATCCAGCCTGCCAGCCCAACCAGTGGTCTCCTCCCAAGCAAAGAGTGACTCGGCACCCGGCGAAACAACCCCGGGAATGATTTCGGGAGTATTTGTTCCACCTCAGCCTGACCCGGCAGAATTCCTAGCCACATCCACCGCCACAACAGTGGGAGACAACCACCTCTCTCTGATGGACAAAATCTGGCTAAAAACCAACCTGACCTGGGGAAAAATTGTAGCTACTCTTCTGACCATGCAAAGTCTTTATGGTTTATACAACTCGATCAATTTTATTTTTTTCGAGTATGCTGAGGTCGAAGAGCAATTGCGTGACCACATCATAAGCCAAGACGTTGTCAACAGTTTTGCTAGTAAATCAATTATTACCGTGATCGGCACAACCCTGAGTATAGTTTTTGCGATCAGGATTGCGCTCAAACACGGCCAAGAGGAAGACAACAAAGTCGAAACAATTATTGGCGGCACCTTAGCAGTGGCCAACTTGTTCTTAATCAAGTATTTAAATCAGATTGGCTCGGCCGCGATTGTCCAAAAGGTCATGAACTGGATCTTTGCGCTAGGAAAAGGCTTATAGTTACATTAATCGCACAACTCTCTCGGTGAGGAACTTGGCAAAATTAATTTCTCAACGCCAAATGGCCTGAACCTCCTTACTCCACAATTACTGCTTGAAATGATATGACGAGACGTGTAGCCTAGAACTAGATTAATTGATTGTTAACAGAGTTAGAGAGAATACTCTTCATGCTGTCACTTAAACCAAAACATAAAACACTGATTGATAGAGTTGGCGAGCTGTTTGATTGCTCTCCACACAAACCAACTGTCCCTTTCATTCACCACAGACAAAAAAGCAAAAAAGTAGTTTGTTTCGTGCAGCATCTGATTCTTTACTCGTCTCTAGTACTAGCTGGCTATTTACTTGCCAGGTTACAAATGTTATTTTCCATGATGTAATTTTTATAGAGGAGGAAAGATGTCAGATACCAAAAAATCACAAGCTCAAACGGTCTTCACTCAAGAGGACATTGAGAAAAACAAAGGTATGGCAATAATAGCCTACATTATCTTTTTTGTACCACTCTTAACTGATTCTAAAGACAGTCCTTACGTTAAATTTCATGTCAAGCAAGCCATTATGTTGGTCCTAGCTAGCGTTGTGGTCTCTATAGCCGGAACCATCATTCCATTTATCGGCTGGTTCTTGATCGCTCCGTTTGGTACTTTAGCTTTATTGGTACTATGGGTTATTGGTATTTTGAATGCTGTCAATGGCGAAGCAAAAGAACTACCAGTTCTAGGCAAATACGCCGAGCAATATCTTAAGTTCTAAAACTTGCATTAACTTTGAACAAAAACCGGAGGCCATAAACCTCCGGTTTTTTGCTTATTAAAGCTACTTCAACATCTCAAAGTGTATCTAATCCTATAATAAACCTAACCCTTTCATTTTTGCCTGATTTGGAGTAGACTATCGAGTCTTACTTTAATGGACCTATATATGAATATTCGCAACATCGCCGTCATCGCCCACGTAGACCACGGTAAAACTACTTTAATCGACGCTTTGCTTAAACAAACTCACATCTTTCGCGATAACCAGGAAGAGATGCAACAGCATCAAATCCTCGACAGCAATGAGCTGGAGCGTGAGCGAGGCATCACGATTTTCGCTAAAAACTGCGCCATTGAGTATCAGGATACAAAAATCAACATTATCGATACTCCAGGGCACGCAGACTTTTCTGGCGAGGTCGAGCGTACGCTTGGCATGGCAGATGGCGCACTTCTCATCATCGATGCTCAAGAGGGCCCTATGCCTCAGACGCGTTTCGTTCTTAAAAAAGCGTTGGAGTTGGGCTTAAAAATTATTGTTGTTATTAACAAAATCGATAAGCAATTTGCTAATTTACCCCGCACTGAAAATAGAATTGACGATTTGTTTTTGGAACTTGCCAAAAATGACGATCAACTTCATTTTCCCAAACTCTTTGCCATTGCCAGACTTGGCAAGGTTTTTGCACAGTATCCAGATGACATGGAAGCCCCAGCCGACGTTA
This sequence comes from Patescibacteria group bacterium, assembly GCA_049322575.1. Classification (GTDB taxonomy): domain Bacteria; phylum Patescibacteriota; class Microgenomatia; order UBA1400; family PJMF01; genus JBMORQ01. The sequence continues at coordinate 7,947 of JBMORQ010000013.1, read as the reverse complement.
AACCTCTGCTCAACACCATTCTGGAATTCATCCCAGCACCTCAAAATGATGCCAGCGGCTTATTCAAGATGACGATCACCTCACTCGATTACAATAATCATCTCGGCCGTATCGCTATTGGTAAGATTCACAGTGGTATAGTCAAAAAAGGCGATCGCATCATTCTTACGAACAAACCCACCAAGGTTTTGGCTGTCGAGCGGCTCATGAGCTGGAAAGGCCTGCAAAAGGTCGAGACAGATCAAGCTAGCGCCGGTGACATCATTGCCATCGCCGGTATTCCTGAGGCACAGATCAGTACCACCATTTCCGATCCTTCTGACACTGCTTCATTGTCGGAAATTTCGATCAGTGAACCAACCTTGCACATTAAACTTGCTCCAAATTCCTCACCTTTCTCTGGACAAGAAGGTGATTTCTGTACTAGCCGCCAGATAGAGGAAAGACTGGATCGAGAACTCGAAAGCAACGTTAGTTTAAAAGTCGAGAAGCTTGGTGGCGCTTTTAAAATCTCAGGAATGGGTGAGCTACACCTCTCGATTTTATTGGAGTCAATGCGACGCGAGGGCTATGAAATGGAAGTAAGCAAGCCCCAGGTTGTCACCAAAAACATTGATGGTGTACTGAGCGAACCAGTTGAAGAAGCCAACATCATCGTTCCAGCCGAGTATCAAAGTGTTATCAACCAAGAAATGGGCAAGCGTTTTGGAATTTTAGTCAGATTTGATCAAATTTCTGAGAAAGAAGTTGAGTTTGTTTTTAAGATTACCTCGAGGGCAACACTTGGTCTACGCAGTGTTTTGCTAACCGCAACAAAAGGCACCGTGGTTTACAGTTCTCAAGTAATCGGCTGGGAAAAAATTGGTCGTGAACTACAAAAGATGCGTCGCGGCGTGCTGATTGCTGACCAAACAGGTGAAGCCTTGGCCTACGGCCTTAACATTGCCCAGGGTAGAGGTATTACTTTTGTTGAACCTGGAACCAAGGTTTATGAAGGTATGATCGTCGGTATGAATGCCAAAGACGAGGACATCCGCGTTAACGTTTGTAAGGGTAAAAAACTTACCAACATGCGTAGCAAATCATCAGATGGAATCTTGCAACTAACACCAGCGATAAAATACAGCTTAGAGCAATCGCTAGACTTTTTGGAAGAAGACGAGCTTCTGGAAATCACACCAAAATCACTAAGACTTCGTAAGCGATATCTTTCTGAGTTAGCTAGAAAAAACGCCGAGCGTAATCAGAAGTTAGCTCAACAGATGCCACTTTAATTAATTGAAGTGATAATAATTTGCCAAGACTTATAAATAGATTCGTAGCAAATAAAGCTATGATTCGAGATCGCCAACCTCATCTTTAATCTCGATGATTTGATTCTCAATGGCTTTGAGTTTGGCTTTTAAATATTTTACTAATTCCAAACCTTGTTTGAACTTTGGTAAGCTTTCTTCCAAATCAATCTTACCGTCCTCAAATTCTTCAACAATCCTTTCCAGATCAGAAAACGCCTGATTCATGTTTTGATTATTTGTTGACATACCACCTTTCTAATTCTTTGATTGGCTAATAGATAAAACTTGCGAACTAAAAATACCATCGATTAATGTTGTATGTATTTTGAGTGAAGGTTTGATTTGTCCAATTTTGCTAATGATTTTTCCTGAGTCATCGCGGTTAATTGCGAAACCTCTTTTGAGAATTTGTCGGTGATCGAAGCTCTGCAATAATCTTTCAAAACTGTCAACTTTATTTAAAAAGGTTGTGACGGTGAAATCAGCGTTTAAAATTAAGCGTTGTTCATACTGAGTAATTTGTTGACTCATCAAGGAAATCTTGCGTGATTGCTTGTCGATCAGAGAAACAAAGTTATTCTGGATTTGTTGAAACTTAACCTGAAACTTAAGAAAAAATCCATCGAGTCTCTGCATTTTTTGATTAATTAATGATTTTTTCTCTTCAATTAGCGCGCCAATTGCCTGCTCAATTTTTAGAGTTAAATGATTAATCTCCAACCCAATCTGTTGTTTCGTGGGAAACAATAACTCGGCAGCATTGGAGGGAGTAGAGGCACGGACATCTGCCACCAGATCAACCAATGATACGTCATCCTCGTGTCCAACACCTGTAATAACAGGATATTTGCTGGCAAAAACAGCCCGAGCCACCTGCTCGTCATTAAAACTGATTAAATCTTCAAGAGAGCCACCACCTCGAACCATAACAAGAGCATCAAACTCCAACTCTGATTTATTAAAATAACTCAGAGCGTTTAAGAGTGTCTTAACCGAATTATTTCCCTGAACTTGCACTGGATAAAAATGAATCTCAACACCAGACCAACGCTCAGACATCACCTTAATAAAATCGCTGTAAGCCCGTGCGTCCTTTGCCGTGATAAGACCGATTCTCTCGGGAAATCGAACAATTGTTCGCTTGCGTTCCGGGCTAAAAAGGCCCTCAGCTTGAAGCTGTCTCTTTAGTTTCTCATAGGCCAACTGCAAAGCACCTTCGCCACTGGGCAAAATTCGGTTCGCCTGAAGACTAAACTTGCCAGATCGCTGATGAATCCCTGGAACTCCATAAACAATCACTTTCATGCCTTCTTCCAAAGCACGAAAACCGCTGATTTGTTGAGCCACAGCAAAAACCGACAAACAAGCCGAGGCATCTTTAATAGTTAGAAACAACCAACGACCCTGACTTAACGAAAGTTGACTAATTTCCCCCTCAACCGCCACCTCAGGGATGAGATGTAAATGCCGATTAATTGCCTCATTGAACTCAGCAACAGAAAAAACAATTTGATCCATGGCTTCATTGTAACCTGAGTTGATAAATATTCGCACAGAAAATTTTTGGCTGCTGCGTTATAATCTTGACACTATCTCTGATAAAGTGGCGCGGTACCAGAGTGGCCTAATGGCGAGGTCTGCAAAACCTTCGTTCGCGGGTTCGAATCCCGCCCGCGCCTCAAGAAGCCTGCCCTCCTTAGAAAAAATGAATCCAGAAAGCGTCATTGTTCCTCGGAATAATTTAAATCAACATGTTTGCCGTGCTGTTTTAGTAGCCCCAGACATTAAAACACTTCCTAATGGCACAGTCGTAAATCAAGTTCTTCTACAATATCGACCATCTTGGTCAAAGCAATACCCAAACACGCTTGCCCTGCCTGGAGGCAAAATGGAAGAGAGGGATTTTTCCTACATATTAAGGGCTGCAATTCAACCTGGCAATTTGCCATTCACCCTCCAAGAAATAATTGAAGCTGGAGCAGAGACAACCGCAAGAGAGTTAAATGAAGAACTTGGAATAATCTTAGCAGCTCAGGAATTATTTTATATTGGTTCAAAAACAAACGGAGCATGGAAGACCCACGCTTATCTGGCTCAACTCGCAGAAAAACCAGAAGTGGTCGTCAAACCCGACAGTAACGGTGTTTTTTGGATGGAAGTTCGTAACGTGTTGCAAGGCAGACCAAGAATGTTACCTGGCAATTTATATCTTGCTAGAAAAGCTATTTCTCAAACAACATAATCTTTCATGCCTTATAATATCCGTCACTGATGGAAACAAAAACCTTTTTCATCCACACCTTCGGCTGCCAAGCCAATAAAAGCGACTCCGAGCGCATTGCCGGCGATTATCAAGCCCGCGGCTTTCACGAAGCCAAATCTTGGAAAGAAGCTAGCGAGATTGTGATTAACACCTGTGCCATTCGCGAACGTGCAGAGGATCGTGCCAGAGCTTTTGTTCATAAAATTGTCAATTACTTTAAAGAAATTGGCCAACCCAAACCAAAAATCATTTTTACCGGCTGCATGATCCATCACGGTGGAGAAAAATTGCGCAAAATGCTCCCGGCAATCGATGAAATTTTGCCCGTCAATGAAGTCGGCTTTAATCACAGCGCTATCCGCAAGAACAAGCACCATGCCTGGGTTCCAATCTCCCAGGGTTGCAACTCATTCTGCACCTATTGCATCGTACCTTATTCACGGGGCAGAGAAAAATCACGACCTTTTGAAGACATCATGGCTGAGGTGAGTCAACTTGCCAACAATGGTTATTCAGAAATCACTCTTTTAGGCCAAAATGTCAATTCTTGGGGGTTAGAAAAGGTCGGTATTGGCTTTAGAAAAATGCTGATGAATCAACCCAGTTTTTCAAGAGATGACTTACCTGATAATCAATCACAATATCTTCAATCCCAGGGCACTCCGCCATTCGTTAAATTGCTTCAAGCTATTTCAGCAATTCCTGAGATCAAGATGATTCGTTTTATGACCAGTAATCCCTGGGACTTTCACGATGAACTAATTGAGGAAATCGGCATGAACCCTAAAATTGACCGCTACGTTCATTTGCCAATTCAGTCTGGTAGCAACTCGGTGCTTTACCGCATGAACCGGGGATATACTGTCGAACGATACTTGGAGGTAGCTGGAAAACTTCGTGCAGCTGATCCAACTATTGTGCTAGGTACAGACATAATCGTGGGTTTTCCAGGAGAAACTGATCAAGAATTCCAGGAAACAGTCGAATTGGCCAAAAAAATTAACTGGAAAATTGGTTTCGTGGCTATCTATTCACCTCGGCCAGGCACTGCCAGCTGGAGAATTTATCCAGACGACATTCCTCATAAAATAAAGAAAGAGCGCTGGGAAATTTTGGATCAAATTATTAATAAAGATAACCTTAACGTTAGGCCATTGGTGGTCTAGGATTTTTGATTATCATTATTTGAGTGAGAGTGGCAGTCGCAAGCACAGTCACCTTCACATCCGCCTTCATCCTCGCAATCGCAGTCACATTTGCCATCGAAGCAGGTACATTCTCCGCATTCAGATTTTGTTTCAGATTTGGTGCCAGGTTCCTGGCAATTACCTTGACACTCGCAGTCACATTCAGAATCACCACCACAACTTAGATCCTCGCAGCACGAGCAGTTGTCTTCTACCTCACAGCTGCATTGATTCTCGCCTGAGCTGCAACACTTTTCGCCATCACCGCAGCAATGCTCCATGTCTAGTTCGAGTTTTTGGCCGTTTTCGTCATAACACTCCATGAAATCATCCGATTCTTTTTGCACGCTCAAATGAGATTTGTCACAAAATGGCATATTTTTGCTTAAGCCGCATCGACAAACCCAAAGGTCACCATTTTTTCCCTCAACCTTTGCCGGTTTATTAGCGGTGTGAACAACAAGTCTTGCCATGTGTCCTTTCTAAGACAGTTAGACTTTTAGCGAAATATTATTTTTTTAATACAAGTCTAGTAAGTTCATCTATAATACACCTATCAGTATATAGCAAAATGAAAAAAATTCTTTCCATCGTTGGGTCAACAGCTGGCGGCAAAACGGATTTGGCTTTCTTCCTAGCCAATCGGTTGTTGGACGAGCAAAAATTCGAGCAAATCTACCTAATTTCTGCCGATTCGCGCCAAGTTTATAGGGGCTTGGAAATTACCACCGGGGCAGATGTACCTACGGGCTTTACCCTGATTAAAAAACCAACAGCTTGGTTATCATATTGGCAGAGTCCTTCACAAATGATTCGTCTTTATGGAACAAGCATCATTGAACCGACTGAACAATGGTCGTTAGCTCATTTTAGCCACATGGCGCAAGACATAATTGAAAGTTCACCAACCAATAGCCTTGTGATTGTCATCGGCGGAACAGGTCTTTACCACACACACCTCCTGAGCGAAGATCCAACGATTAGCGTCAAACCAAATCCAATCATAAGAGAGCAGGCTGACAAACTTTCTTTGGCAGAACTGCAAAACTGGCTTAGCCAAGCTGATCAGCAAAAATTCCAGCAACTTAACAACTCCGACCTTAACAATCCTCGCCGTCTGATTCGTGCTTTGGAAGTCGCTTTAAGTCAAGTAAAACCAAGCCTAGAGTCTTCAAAATCAGTACCAAATGCAAAACAAATCTATTTCGGCATTAAAACTGACCTAAAATCTATCGAGCAAAAAATCCAACAGCGAGTGGAACAACGCTGGCAGAGTGGAGCATTAGAAGAGGTCCAAAAAATTCTAGGTCTTTATCCAGAACATCAACTTACCAAACTGCCATCAGCTTCGGCGACAGGATTTAGAGAGATAGCGGCCTATTTAAACGATCAACTCGATGCATCAGAAGCAAAACAACTTTGGTTTAATCGCGAGTTTCGTTATGCCAAACGCCAGCTGACATGGTTTAAAAAATACTCTCAGGGCTTTTGGCAGGACTTCGACCAAAAAAACCAACGACAAGTCTGGGAAAAATTTTGGGACAGATTGATTGACGAAGTTCGTTGAATTCTTGCAAATACTGAATAACAAGCACAATCCGACACCGCCCAGAGCGGTTCTGGCAAATACCTACCAATTTGTCTATACTAAAAACATGCTCAATCCATTCAACACTAACAACAGGCATGGAGTAGACGTTTCTCCCTCGGTGGTGCTTTTTGCCGTAGCTCTGATCATAGGTTTGATTTTCATTTTCTTTATCCGTGACATTCTGCTGCTGCTTTTTCTGGCCTATGTTTTAGCAATTGCACTCGATCCCTCGGTTAACAAGCTACAAAAAAAACTGCGTTTGCCTAGACCTTTGAGTATTTTTGTGGTGTATGTATTGTTAATTCTTGCCTTTGTGGTGATTACAGGCATTGTGGTGCCACCTTTGGTTTCCCAACTCTCACCTTTATTGTCCTCGGTGGACTTGCCCTTTGTGCAAGAGAAAATCATGACTTTTCATTTTTCCATTACTGAGGTGAGTGAATTAATTAATCAACTTGGAAGCTCCTTTAATGTTGTGGTCGACGCTATTGGCAAAACCTTTTCCAACGTCCTAACACTTTTCACTCTGTTAATGATGTCTTATTACATCTTGATGGAAAAACCTAATCTCTATAAAAAAATCACTTGGTTCACTAATAAACCAGAAAAAATTGATTCATTTAAACATTTTTTGGAATCACTTGATACTCAGCTCGGAGGGTGGGTGAGGGGTGAATTTGTGCTGATGGCCGCAATCGGTTTTGCAACTTACATAGGCCTACTTGTTTTTTCTGTGCCTTATCCTTTGGCTTTGGCTCTCTTGGCCGGACTTTTAGAGATTGTTCCAAGCATTGGTCCAACTATCTCGGCTATTCCGGCAATTATTTTGGCCTTTGCCACCCAAGGGCCGATCATCGGTGTGGCGGTTTTGATCCTATACATCGTCATCCAACAGGTCGAGAACAGCATCTTGGTACCGCAAGTCATGTCAAAAAATGCCAACGTGGGACCGTTGCCAGCCATCCTGTCATTAATGATTGGTTACAAAATGTTTAATGTAGTGGGCGCAATTATTGCCATCCCTGCCTACATTGTGATTCGTTCTTTTTACTCAACCTGGATCAGAAAACGTTTGGAATAGTTTGGCCTAATTCACAGAAAAATTGTTCTGAAAATTGCCTAAACTTATTCTTCTTGTTTGAGATATTTAAAGCGACCGCTCTTGATTTCTCGTGAGCCTCTGGTGACCGTCGAGATACCAACCCCAAGTGTCTTGGCGATTTCCCGATGAGGGTATCCGTGACGCAAAAGTCTTAAAATTTCTAGTCTTTGGGAAATGTCGCTATACTCACCTGGAGTAAGGATGCCTAGAAGAAAATCCTCCATGTCTTTTTTACTCTCAATTTGTAACAGCGCGTGCACCAAATCTGATTTCATTTTCGCTGAGCTTGCCATACTAGTATAATAGTACATGGATTGGTGATAGGCAAGGCGAGATGATGAGTAAGATTGAAAACTTGGAACTCGAAAAATCCTTGAACAAAAGACTTGTAGCGAAATAACACCTCATCTCCCAGTATGTTGTCTTTTTTTGTCTTTGTTTTTCTGTTAGCTAGTGTTTAGTTTGTTGCTTCTGTAGGCTAGGTTAAAGTTGTACAGACAAGCGATGTT
>JBMORQ010000012.1:0-15837 GCA_049322575.1 Patescibacteria group bacterium | reverse complement strand
AGTGGCTGCTCACCAGATGAAACAAACCATCTATGCCAGAAAAACTACCCTCATTGATGAGTATTTAACATCTGTGTTGCGTCAACCTATCATCCATATTTACTGTGGCTGAAGCGAAAGTCCTGATTTAAAAATTTTTTACCCATGCAGACACATCGTGAATTAGTTGAGGCTAAACATGATTTTACTCGCTCTTCTGAAAGCTACTTGGATTGGTTCTTAGCTATGATGAGGGCGTGGATTGAAAGTCGACCCGCAAAAATAGCTGATAATTCTAGAATTGAAGCCATGGTAGATAGATTGATTAATCCAACAAAAGGAGAAATAGCAGAAGTGTTGATGGTATTCGAGGAAATGGAGAGACCTGGTGGTTTAAATTTGGTTGTATTGCAACATTTACTTGAAGAGATAATCGATTGCTTATTTATAACCATGGGAATAGTATACTGTCACAACTTACAACTGGATTTTAATGCGATTACAAGAGAAGTTAATGGCACTGGAAAAGGGAGCAACGCATTCGATTTGGCAGAACAGATTGCCGGTGAAATTGATCAACATAGCGATCCTCGAATAGTCACTAACTTTATCCAGCATCTTATTGCCCATCTCTTTTCGATATTGGCAAATTCACCCGCAGCGAACAATATCCAAGACGCTACAAAAGGTATTTTCCTAAAAAATGACGAGAATCATTTGGCGATTTATAATGTTGGTTTCCATCCTGGTACCGGCAAAGCTTTATCAAATGAAGAGTTGGTGTCATTTGCTGAGCATGTCTATGGATGCCTTCGCATACTCAGAAAATACCCTGGTTTTCAGAACAGTCCACTTTTTCATTTATTGTTTGTTCAATATATTTTAGATTTTGAGAATTCAGAAGTCGCTCAGAAACAAATGAGTGATAAATTGAGTATGATGAGCACACAAGAGATGATGGCAGCATTGCAAGCAATTCAGAATGGTGGCCAAATTCTCCTGCCAGCAGAGTTTAAAGCTTGGCAAGACTGGTACAACACACGAGCTACCTTAGAAATGAAGACAGCAGCTGATTCTTTGGTAGTGATGAGACGAAGGGGTATCGTCATTCATTGAGTTATCAGGCAAACAAATCTTGTAATTAGCTTTTGAGGTTTTGGATCAGGAGACCATGGTGGAGTTTATAGTTCCTCCACCGTTGTAGTTTAAACAGCCAGGATGTAGACTAAAGCGTCTGTTAACGCATTTCTTTAAATCAAAAAATCGAAAGGCATCATGAAAAATCGCGGATTTCTAATAACCCTCGAGGGTGGAGAGGGTGGTGGTAAAACCACCCAGATTGCTAGATTGAGAGAGAAGCTTACGACCTTGAAACAAGAAGTTGTGCTCTTGCGTGAACCTGGCGGCACGGTGATCAGTGAACAAATTCGTGATGTCGTTTTGGCAACAAAAAACGTTGGGATGGTTTTTACAAGCGAGGTTCTACTTTTTCAGGCAGCCCGTGCTCAGACATATCACGAGATTGTGCTACCTGCACTTGAGGCAGGTAAAATTGTAGTGATGGATCGATCCAGTGATAGCAGTGTAGTTTATCAAGGCATGGTCAGAGGTTTTGGCAAGGAAATTATTAATCAGCTTAATGAGCTTTCGACAAAGAGAACCTCGCCGGATTTAACCTTACTACTTGATTTACCTGTAGATATCGGCTTAAGAAGGAGACATCAAGCCGGTGATATAAATCGCCTGGATACCGAGGCCAAGGATTTTCACGAACAGGTCCGTCAGGCTTACTTATCATTGGCCCAAGAAAACCAAAACAACCGTTGGAGGGTGATTGATGCCTCCAAGAGTCTGGAAGAGGTCGAAGAGGCAATTTGGCAAGAGGTTAAAAAGGTTTTAGCTTTGTAATACGTTCATCCGGTTTTCTAGCAATTTCATAACCAAAAAAATATAAGGTATATTAAACCGTGTTAAAACTTCCTACAGCCGTCCGCCAGTTAACAGAAAAGTTCGAGCGTCTGCCAGGGATTGGCCCAAAATCGGCACAGCGTTTGGTTTTTTATCTGTTGCATAACCCTGAGTCAGAACTCCAAGACTTTTCGCAAAAACTTTTGGCTCTAAAAAAGAATACCGTGACTTGCTCCACTTGCCACAATGTTGCTGAACAAAATCCTTGTTCAATTTGCGCTGATCCCAGACGGGATAAAAAACTATTGTGCGTGGTTGAACAGCCATTGGATTTGTTGGCGCTGGAACGGTCAGAAAAGTTCTCCGGTCTTTACCATGTTTTGCATGGTTCGATTGCGCCGCTTAACAACATCGGACCCGACCAACTATATTTGCGCGACATACTTCAGCGCCTTGATGGCGTGGAGGAGTTAATTTTAGCTACCAATCCAACCATGGAGGGAGAAGCAACGGCTTTATATATCACTGAGATGATCCAAAAACAGGCCGGCGAGCGAGCAGCTAGCCTTAAAATCTCTAGAATTGGCCATGGTTTACCCATTGGGGCTGATATCGAGTATGCTGACGGAGTTACTCTGGCCAGGGCATTAGAAGGCAGGCGGGAAATTCCATAGCATTTGTGTTTCACCAAGAACTGGGTGAAAATCAGGAAACAACCTTGGAAGAGCGTGATAGCCCCGTAGAGTGGAGGAATAAAAAGCAAAAAAATACCCAAGAAATTTAAAAAAAAGATTGATTAATACGCAAAAACATCCAATTGTCTTTTATTGTAATTTTTGTAAAATAAAAGTCATAATCGATGCGAGAAAAACGAACCCACAGCTTTTCCAAGCCTTAAAACTTGTAAAATCTGTGGGTTTTTTATTAGCTGCCTGTAACCACTCAGGGAAAGGAGTCTTCAATGGACGTCTTAGTTCAAGGCAAGGCTTTATCAGTTACCCCTTCGCTTCGAGAATATGTAGGGCGACAAGCGGACAAACTCAAGCGGGTTTGCAAAAATATCATTGGGGTACGTGTTTTCCTAGAAAATATTGAGCGCAAGAGCAGTGACCAGCACCGATCGGTTGTGAAGTATAAGGTAGAATTGCCGGGGAAAGATATCTGTGTCAGGAGTCAGTCAAATGATCTTTATAAAGCCATTGTTGAGGCAACTGAGAGTGCAGTGAGGCATGTGCGCAAGCAGTTTGAGAAGCGCCGCACTTTGACCAGAAACGTGACTAATCGTCGACACGCGGCGCGCACCATGTAGAACGTTCATTTCCTATTTTTTTAATAGACTCTCTGCGTAACAACATTTCTATTACAAAACTGCTTTTTAGGTGCTGCAGGGTTTATTTTCTCATTCGAAGTAGCTATCTACTACTTCACTCAAAAACAGCAGCTTTTGCTCAAGTAAATCAGTTTCTGCAAAATCTTATTTAGCAACAAGCCTAATCATGAGCTCTTGCCTTAAGTTGCTCGGCTTGATCGAGCCTGGACTCATTTGGGCAGAGTGGTATAAACTAAAAACATGACAGATCCACAAAACTCGAATCCTCTGAGCGGGCAGCTGGCCCAAGACGACCAACAACTCCAGTCGGATCTAGCGGCTCAGTCTCCTATTCGAGCTAGTTTGCAAACTGATCCTCAAACCCCAATGCCTGGGGATGCCAAAGATGCTCAGCAAGACCCATTAGCTGCCCTCGAGTCAATTTTACAAGACGCTAAGAAAAACCAGACGGGTGGTTCAGCAGCTAACCAAGCAGCCCAAGCTGCAGCAGAGGAAGCAGAAAAGTTAGCTGAGATTGCCCAACTTGAGGAAGAAAAAAGACTGGAGGATCAGCAACATCTTGAGGAAAAGCTACAGGAGTTGCATCGAGTAGCAGAGACTCCAGAGTATCAAGTTCGAATTCAACAGGATGAACAAAAAAAAGTAGAACAAAAAGAAAAGATTGATACAGCAGATAAATTACAGATTCATCAACTTGGTCATACCAAGGTTTAGTTGGAAGTCAATTTCCAGTAAAAAATTCTTGTATAAATTATCGATTAACAAGTACAAAAATATGCCAAGCCCAAGACCAGTTATGCGCCCGGGAGGAGGCTTTCGCCAAACTTTTGGTTCTTTTGGTGAGTCTCATCTTGAGGAAAATGCATCTCAAGCCGCAACGTCCCAGAAAGTCTTAGCTCAGCAGCAGGCAAATAGTTCTCAACCCACATTAGCTGGCTCGGCGCCGAAGTCTGGATCCCCTTTAGATAGCAGTGCTGGTCTTGACGGAGTCTTGCCGGGGGGGATGGATCAGTTGGCAAATAAGTCAACGAATTCTCCGCAACAACCCCATCCCAGGGAAATGGGAACGATCCCTGAAGAATTAATTACTAGACCGGTCCAAGACATTTTTAAAGAAGTTAGTTATATCTTTAACCCGGATAGAATTTTGGGAATCAATCCCCAGACCGATACACCGGAGCAGCAGGCAAAAAAACGCCAAACTCACCAGCGTTGGCAAAGACTTGATCAGGAGCAACAGGCAGAAGCCAGGCGGCTCTTCCAGGAGAAGCAGGCTCGCAAACAAAGGGAGGAGCAGGAACTTCAACAGAAAAAGCAAAGAGAAGCCGAACTTAACTCTCAGTCGCTTGCTCTGCCATCCAGTCCCAAAAAAGGTCCTGTTGGACCTTCAGGATCGAAAAGACAAAAGGCAACCCAGCAACTCCAACACAACCGTAAGACTTTGAGCAACCTGCAGGGTTCAGGTTAGATCTTCATGATCTTATGAGATTTTTTGCGCAAGAGTCTCTCATTCAACTTCTTGCAAAAGACCTCCATTAGAAACTGGTTTTTCTATGAGTGGGAGTAAGCTCCAACTTGATTTGATTGGATTGAAGCGAGCTTAGTCTGTTATACTCAGACAAGGTGTTCAGATATTTAACTGCCTCAAAAATAGGATTTATCACAACTGATTGCACCTGCTAAAAGTCGTTTTAAGAGCTTTGAAAATGAAACTTTATAACACTTTATCCAGAAAAGTTGAGGAATTTCAGCCTATTAAACCACCAAAAGTTGGCTTTTATGCCTGTGGTTTAACTGTCTATGACTACACTCACCTCGGGCATTTGCGCAAGTACACTATGGATGACGTGCTGATTAGAACCTTGAAACATGCGGGGTATCTGGTCAAATTCGTGCAAAACTTAACCGATGTTGGCCACTTGGCTTCGGACGCAGATGAGGGAGAGGACAAGCTGGAAAAAGGGGCGCGCAAGTACCACCAGACAGTTTGGGATATCGCCAAAAAGTTTGAAGACTACTTTTTTTACTCGATGGACTTGATGGGTAACTTACGTCCAGATGTGAGCTGTCGCGCTACTGATCATATTGAAGAGCAAATCGCCTTGGTGAAAAAACTCGATGACAAAGGTTTCACCTACCAAATTCCAGGCGATGGTATCTATTTTGACACCAGTAAACTTGATGACTATGGACATCTAGCAAGACTTAAACCGGAAAAACTCAGGGCAGGTCAGCGCGTAGCCATGGTGGAAGGCAAACGCAACCCAACTGATTTCGCTCTATGGAAGTTTGAGCGCCCAGGTGAAAATCGGGCTATGGTTTGGCCCAGCCCTTGGGCCGAAAGAAGTTTTCCTGGTTGGCATGTTGAGTGCTCGGCGATGAGTATGAAATATCTGGGCGAGCAATTTGATGTTCACACTGGTGGTATCGATCACATACCTGTGCACCACAGTGATGAAATCGCTCAGTCGGAGGCCGCAACAGGTAAGAAGCCTTTTGTAAAATATTGGGTGCATCATAATTTCTTGCGGGTTGACGGGGAGAAGATGAGTAAGTCATTGGGCAATTTTTTTACGATTGATGATTTGCTGGATCGTGGTTATTCGCCTCGGGCGTTACGGATGTTGTTTTTGTCGACTCATTATCGTAGCAAGTTGAATTTTACCTGGAAAACACTCGACGGCATGCAAAAAAATTACCAGCGGCTTTGTCGTATGGCACAAGATATTCAGCAACAGGTTGAGACCATTCCCAAAAAAGCAACTCAACTAGAGCTAACATCCGAGCAGAGAACGATATCAAATAAATTCAGGTCTGTGTTTTTTGGTTTTCTAGAAGACGATTTAAAAACCCCTGAGGCGTTGGTTGTTTTTTTTGAAGTGTTGCGTTTTGCAGATTTAACGACTCTGGCTAAGTTGCAGTTATTGCTTGAATTTGAGCAGATTTTCCAGCTGGATATCTTTAACCCTAATAACCTTTTGGTAAAACAATATTTAGGGCTTGAGGAGTTGCCAGTTGAGATCGTTGGTATTCTTGACGAGCGCAGGATCGCTCGTGAACAAAAAAACTGGTACCTCTCTGACAAACTTCGCCAAGACTTGCAGGAAAGAGGTTATGAGGTCATCGACGAATCGAGCGGACAACGCCTGAGGAAAATTTAGCTGGTGATTAGATCTGCCAAAAAGTTTGTTGAAAGATTTTTATAGGTGCTGCAGGGTCTGCTTTCCCGTTCCAGGTAGCGATATTGTTACTACTTCATTTGAAAACAGCAGTTTTTCTCTCAGCTAAATCAGTTTTTCACTACAAAATCTTATTTGGCAGGAAGTCTAATCTGACCATGCTCCCTCATCGAGTAGTAATTGTTCTCACAAACCACTAAGTGATCTATCAGCTCAATCCCGATAATCATGCCAGCTTCGACGAAGTGCTGAGTAGCTAGGAGGTCATTCTCACTAGGATTGGGATCACCACTGGGGTGGTTGTGGGCCAAGATGATGAAGGCAGCCGCGGAATTAAGCGCAGGGATAAAGATGTCACGTGGTTCAACCAGGTTTTGGTTGAGGTTACCTATAGAGATAATTTGTTGATTGAGTAGCTGGTTGCGACCGTTGAGGAAAAAGGCTATTAAATACTCTCGTTTTTTGCTGGTAATTTCTCGAGTTAATTGATAGACGGTCTTAGGGTGACTAACAGTAGTAGGATCGTCAGCTTGAGAGATGCGCTTGGCAAGCTCAATGGTTGCTAGGAGAGCGCCAGCCTTAGTTTTTCCTATTCCTGGAATGTTAGTTAATTTGGAGATGTTTAGCTGCGTCAGCTCAGACAGTCTCCAGGTGCGCAAAATTTTTTCCGCCAGCTTTTTGACAGATAAATTTTTACTACCACTGTTAATAATTAATGATAGTAAATCTACGTTGGTTAGATTATGCAAACCAAACTTTTGCAGCTTTTCTCTGGGTCCGTATCTTAAGCATCTTAAATTTTGATTAAAATTGGTGGATGAAGAAACTGGCATGAGTCTAGTATAATTAGACTTGCTTACATTTAGCTTACATTTTGAGTAATTGCTTCATGGAAGTGTCGAACTCAGTTTTGTCAGAGTCTGAGTGGAGGATGGCAAGTTTTTGGCCCCAGTGCGTGCCGGGAACAATCGAGAGTGCTTGGTTAAGATCAATGACAAAAAGTAACGGAGTGATTTGATCTCTTAGGCTGTCTTTTATGGCCGTAAGCATTTCTAGATTGCTTTGGGCTGAAAATGTCATGCTTAAGCAGATCAGATCATAGTTAAACGTTTTGAGTTGTTGTTTGGCAGATGGAAGACTCCGCACTCTTTGACAATTAAAAACTTGAGCATCAAAGAAAGCATAGGGATTAACCAAGTCATCGTTTGGTTCAATGATTAGGACTTGTGACTGGGGATTAACAAAAGTCATATTTTATCTAATTAAGATAGAAAAATTCTACTTATAAGAGAGTAGCTATGTCAAATATCAAAATAAACGAACTGATAGGTGTAAAAATCAAATCTGCTCGACAACACGCTAGACTCTCTCAAAAAGAACTGGGAAGAATTCTAAATTTATCTGACAAGGCAATAAGTTCTTATGAGGTTGGTCGGGCTCAGCCAACAATAGAGACTTTAGCCGAACTCGGCAAAGCGACTCACAAGCCGATCAATTACTTTTTTGAACCAGAAGACCAAGAAAATGTTGATCTTCAGCTTAAAATCAGAAAAATCGAACAGGAATTAATCCAAATCAAAGAGGCTATCTCCTCAAAAGACCTGTAAGTTGTGCAAAAAATCTCAAATTGTGAATCGTAGCCAAGCGCCAGGCAAGAGCATCTCCAACTTTGAAAAGGTGTCGCAAATAAGCTCGAGAGTAATTTTGACAAGTAAAGCAGTCACAGTATGGATCAATTGGTCCCAGATCGGCTGCCCATCGTTCCTTATCGATGTACAAATAATCGAACCAATCGTTATTTTTATCATTTTTGAAGTCAATATTGGCAGAGAAGCTAATTTGACTTATTGGACGAGAGAAAATATAGAGGCGTTTATGCCTGGCATCTCTGGTAGGCAGGACGCAATCAAAGATTTGATACCCCTGCTTGCTTAGCACCACCAAGTCACGCGGGTGACCTACCCCCAGGGCGAAGCGGAGCTTGTCGTTAGGAGTGTTGGCAACATCTAACTCCGAGATCGAGTAGTCAAGTTGACCCTTCTCATCGAAAAGCCAACCACCCAGGCCGTAACCGTCGAAACCCAGCTGTGTTAACTCCCTGGCAGATCTTTTGCGCAATTCTTGATGGCGATGACCCTGAATAACAGCCAGCAGCTGAGGCCGCGTCTTGGTGGGATCAGGATGAGACCAGTCGCCAGTTGTATCTTTTTGCCAACCTCGCAGCTTGAGTTGCTGGTTAAACTCGGCAAGGCATCTTTCCGCCCAAGCAGTTGTGCGGTTTACGCTTTGCCTGATTCTCAACTCATTGGAGTCTGGTGGAGTGAAATCGTCCAAACAAATCATGATGTCGCTGCCAATAGCAAACTGAGTTTTGATCGAGTCTTCTGGGGTAAAGAGGCTTTTTCGCTGTTTGTTTTTGCCGTGATACAGCACTACACCCTCATCGGTGATCTTTCCTAGATCTGGGTTCTTATTAATCAGGGAAAAAAGTTGAAAGCCACCAGAATCAGAGGCCATCAGACCAGACCAATTCATTAGTCTGCCTATTCCTCCTATCTGGGTGAGGAGTTTGGCACCGGGGTTGGAGATGAGATGATAGGTGTTAATGACCACGCCGCTAATGCCAGCTTGCTTAACATCAAAACTTGAGAGGTTGCGCACCACGCCGTAGGTTGCATCTGGCAAAAAAGTGGGGAAGAGCTGGTTTTTGCCGTTAATTGTCAGTTCTGACAAATAATTGTCTGGAAATTTGCCGGCGTTGGTCGCTTTGCGATCTGGGCTTGGTAGTGGCGAATCTGGATTTTGGTTTTTCATTGCCATGAATTATACTAGGCTCAGGACAAGAATGTTTTAGATGAAAGTCACTTATGTTTGAACGTCAACCCAGTAAAGCCCAGATTCCAGCCACAGCCAAGGTGGTTTTCCAAGGTCAGTTTTATACGGTTGTGCAGTGGCCTCAGAGACTTTACGACGGTTCGGTAGCAACTTTTGAGTCGGTCATGAGGCCGGATACAGTAGACATAATCGCTGTGACCGAGGACAAGAAGATTGTCATCACTCGCCAAGAGCAACCAGCTCTCAAGCAGTTTATTAGTCTACCTGGAGGCATGATTGACGAGAGCGAGGAGGTTGAGGCAGCGGCGCGGCGAGAGTTGCGGGAAGAAACTGGTTATGTGGCGGGTGAGTTAGAGGCTTGGTATATTCATCAGCCGCTAGATAGAGTTGATTGGTGCTGTTTTGTCCTGGTTGCCACAGACTGTCGGAGGGTCGCCGAGCCCACGCCCGACGCTGGCGAAAAAATCCAAGTCGAGTTATTAACTTTTGAGGAATTCACCAAGTTGGCTTTCGATCCAAATTTCCGCAACAAGAACGTCGCTTACGAGATGCTGCGTCGACGGGGTGATGATTTGAGCTGGAACGGCTTAAAGAGGGAGTTGGGGATTGGGGGGATATACGATTCTAATTCGTAGCTCAGAGGTGATGGAATTTTATAATAAAAGAAAGAAATAATTTAAAACAATTTTTCAGCTTAAGTCCGAAAAAATGTGTAAAAGTGATACAATTTAAGTCAAAAAGGCACTTTATACAATAAATCCACAAATAGAATTGGTTGAGTGCCAGATTGGAGAAAACTATGTCAGAAAGAGAGCGTGCTGACGGACGAGGTCTAACTGGGGAAGATCACTTAGCTGCTAACCAGACGGCGATTTTGTCCCAAAAGGAAAGGGAAGCGGCAATTGATGCCATGCGAGATAAATATCAAGGTGATGATGTAGCTGCTCAATATCTTGATGCTTATAGAGGAGGTAATGAATATGCTGAAAAGATGGCTCAATTTATTCAGGCATTGAAAGACGGTGATACAGAAACAGAAGAACAACTTGCACAGTGGTTTGACGAAAAATACCCTGCATTGTCTCATTTGCTTTCCGATAGTTCAGGCTCCGATGGTTCTGATGCAGCTCAGGGATTCTCTTCGGCCTCTAATGAATCCGATCCATACGATAATTACAGTACTGATGCAAACGGTCCTTCAGTTTAGAATCTCCAGCCATTTACTTATTTTTCCGCCTACTTTTCCCGAGAGAAAAGTATAAAATACCGGTATGTCACTTTCAGTTGGGATTGTTGGTCTGCCAAACGTTGGCAAATCAACCCTTTTTAATGCATTACTAAAAAAACAACAGGCTTTGGCGGCTAATTATCCTTTTGCCACCATTGAGCCCAATATCGGCATCGCCGAGGTGCCGGATGAGCGTTTGCCGATTTTGGCCAAACTAGTCAACACCAGTGTGATTAAACCGGCCGTGGTGGAGTTTGTCGACATTGCTGGTTTAGTGCGAGGTGCAAGTAAGGGCGAAGGATTGGGCAATCAGTTTTTATCCCACATTCGCGAGACCGATGCCATTTGCCACGTTTTGCGCAATTTTTCAGACGAAAGTATCTTGCGTGAAGGAGCAATTAGCCCAGATGAGGACCTAGCTACTATTCGTACCGAGTTGCAGCTGGCCGACCTAAGCACTCTAGAAAAGCAGGTTCCACCCAAAGGTTCGACGGACAAGTCAGCCAAAGAGCGCTGGGAGGTTGTATGCGGTTTTAAATCGAGAGTGGAGAATGGCCAAAATGCCATCGATTGGTCAACCTCGGAGTCAGGTGAGCTTGAACAATTGGTTGCCAGGGAATTGGGTCTTTTAACCGCCAAAAAAGAGCTAGTTGTGATCAATGTTGATGAAAGCGAATTACAAAATCAGCAAGCAATCATTTCTATGTGGTCCGGCAAACTTCAGATTAAGCCGGAACAAATTGTTGTGATTAGTGCCAGGATCGAAAGCGAGTTATCGAGTCTGGCCGATGAAGACCAAAAAATTTATTTGGCTGATTTAGGTATTGCATGTTCAGGCCTGGAGAGGTTGGCAAAAATTGCCTACCAAACTCTCAATCTCCAAAGCTTTTTAACAGCCGGCGAAAAGGAAGTCCGCGCCTGGACGATCGGTCGTGGACTAACTGCCCCAGAAGCCGCCGGGGTAATTCATAGCGATTTTTGCAAAAATTTCATCAAGGCCAAAGTGGCTAATTATGACGACTTCATCAAATACCAGGGTTGGTCAAAGCTCAAGGAAGTCGGTAAAGTTCGTCTTGAAGGCAAAGATTACATGATGCAAGAGGGCGATATTGTCGAGTTTATGATTGGCAAATAAAAGTCCAAAACAGTCAGTTCTAGCATCAAGAATTATGTTATAATGCGCCCTCAAGATAAAATCGTAAAAGGAGAATAATTAAATGAAGATTGTGAAAGAAGCCAACAAGCGTCAGTACGAGCTAACATTTTTGTTGGATCCAACTCTTACCGACACTGAGCGTAAGGATATTGAGAAGAAGGTTCAGTCTTTGGTTAAAAAGCATCACGGAGATGTGATATCAGAGGAAGACTGGGGTAAAAAGACCCTAGCCTATACCATCAAGAAAAAAGGTAAGAAATATCAGGAAGCAACATATTCTCATTGGGTAGTTGAGTTTGTTTCTACCGAAGCTCCAGAATTCGAGAAAGATCTATTCTTAAACCAAGATATTGTCCGTCATCTTTTAGTTTTAGCTGAGGAAGATTCCGTTGCCGGGTCACAAACCGAGCAAATGGAGGAGTTGGCCGAAGCAGATTTAGAAAAGTAACGCTTTTTGTAAGGAATGGATTATATACTGCAAGTTAGTAACAACTAACAAAAAAAGGGAGAAACAATGTCAGTCAGATCTTTAAATAAAGTCATGCTTATTGGTAATCTTACCCGTGACCCCAATTTGCGTTTTACACCCAATAGCACCGCCGTTTGTTCCTTTGGTTTAGCGACCAATCGTTCATGGACACCTAGCGATGGTGGTGAAAAACAGGAGAGAGTTGATTTCCATAACATTGTTGCCTGGTCGAAATTGGCTGAAATCTGTGGACAACTACTACATAAGGGTGACAAAGTTTATGTTGAAGGTCGTATCCAGACACGTGATTGGAAGACCGAAGACGGTGCTGAGCGTCGTATCACTGAAATCGTCATTGATAATATGATGCTACTTTCATCCAAGACTGGTGCAGTTCAGGGCGATGAAGATGCAGTTGACGATTACGCAGATCATGCGGCTCCAGCAACCTCTAGCAAATCATCTTCAGCTCCAGCTGAGTCGGCTGAGGTAGAAGACGTATCAGATGATATTCCGTTTTAAAAATAATTTATTAGGACTAGTTAACTCGCTATGATGAGAAAAAAAACCAAAACTAAAAGTAAAGTCAAGAAACTCAATAAAGAGCTGTTCTTCACCTACAAAAAGGCTGGAGAATTGAGAAGATACACCAATGATCAGGGAATGATTATTTCCAGATTTGAAACAGGATTGTCTCAAAAACAGCAACGTTCTTTGACTACTGCAATCAAACGGGCTCGTTTATTGGCTTTGATGCCTTTTACCCAGACACTTTAGTTTTTGGTCAAGTCGCAATTGATATGAAAAACCCTGGCTTCTGCCAGGGTTTTTGGGTCTGGTTAGTATGGGAACGATAGAGGACACTTGGCTTGCCGAGTGGTAACATCTTCATTCGTTAGCGAAACTCGCTGTGGCTTGAATTGCCAAGTTTATGTTACTTTTTGTCTTTTCTTACCCAGACATTCAGGTTACAATGAACTCTCGTAACCACAGGATTCGCTAAAACATGAAAATTCGTTTTCAAACAATTATTAACTTTCTAACCGGTTTTTTGTTGTTGGCACTAGGTGTAGTTTTGGGCTATAGATACGCAAATACTGGCAGTTTACCTCTAGGAATTAAATTACCCTTTGTTCACTCTGAGAGTCAGAATCGAACAACTTCCTTGTCCAAGCTAACTGGTGAACTTAGCGGTCAAAGTGTGAGCAAGGATATTGATTTTGGTATCTTTTGGGAAGTCTGGAACTTATTAGAGCGAGATTACCTTGAACAAGACAAAATCGTGACCGAGGACATGGTGGATGGGGCGGTCTTTGGCCTAACTCAGTCGCTTGGCGATCCATACACTATTTATTTGTCCCCCAAGGCTAACCAGCGTAGCGCCGAGGATTTGTCCAGTAGCTTTTATGGTATTGGCATAGAGTTAGGCTATATCGATAACAACTTAGCAGTAGTAGCCCCAATCAAGGGAACACCGGCTGCTCAAGTGGGCATTGAGGCTGGTGATTTGATTCTACATGTAAAAGATCCCTCAGTCGGCCTTGATGAAGATACGAATGGTTGGACTCTCCAAGAAGCAGTTGATCATATCAGGGGCAAAAAGGGTTCCGAAATAATCCTAACTTTGTGGCGCAAAGATAAGGGCGAACCATTTGAGGTTAGGGTCACCAGGGGTGAAATTGTGGTTGAGTCGGTGGAGCTGGAATTTCCCGAAGTGAACGGTCAAAAAGTCGCTCATTTGCGAGTCATTCGTTTTGGAGAGAGAACCTTTGACGAATGGGACAAGGCGGTGCAAGAAATCATCCAAAATCGTTCTCAAATCAAAGGTATCGTTTTGGACTTCCGTAACAACCCCGGTGGTTATTTCGATCGTTCGATCGAGATCGCGAGTGATTTTATCAAGTCAGGAAAAGTTGTTACTCAACAAGGTAGATACACCAAGCAAGAGTATAAAAGCAATGGTAAGGCTCGCCTAACTGGTATGCCTCTGGTGATTTTGGTTAATCGGGGCAGTGCTTCTGCTGCTGAGATTGTGGCCGGTGCCTTACGTGATGACGTTGGGGCAAAGTTGGTTGGGGAGAAGACTTTCGGTAAAGGGACTGTTCAAGAAAGGCGAGAACTTTCAAACGGTGGTGGCTTACACATCACCATCGCCAAGTGGATGTTGCCCAAAGGCGACTGGATTCACCACGAAGGCATCCCGGTTGACGTTGAAGTGAAAGACGATCCAGAGACCGACAAAGACGAGGTGTTGGAGAGGGCAGTGCGGGAGTTGAAGTAAATTCAGTTACGGGAAATCACTCGGCAGTTTTCATTTTTTGTGAGTCTTTTCCTATCCTACGAAGGGTACGATGAACTTGGGTGTGTGCTTGGTTGGTATAAGGTTGTGTTCTTTTGAACTTCGATGATATATTATTTCATATGGAACTTAGTACAAATTTAAAACTATCCAAAAACAAGTGTGAGTTGGTTTCAAAAGGATTGGATCCTCAGACAGCAAGATTGGGAGAGTTCCTAGACCTTAGAGATACAAAACATTACACAATAACTATAAGCACCTGTCCAAGGAAGAAAATATGATCGACAATGATTCTAATCGCTTACAGTATGCATCATGGCGAGTAACTCAGGCAAATATAGTTGCAGAGCGAGAGGAGGCCCTCCCAAATCAACATGCTAGCAAGGTTTTCAGCAGTGATGTCATTACCGCTTTCAAGAGGCGTAACTCAAATGGAGCTACGGACGCAGATTATGAACAATTTCAAGGAATATTTGCTCAGTTTTTGAATGATCTCGGTAATGAGGGTGACTCGATCATTAGAAGAAACCCTAATTTACTCCAGTTGATGGCTAATGAAGGATTTGGAAAATCTACTCCACAAGAGATAGTAGAAATGATTGTTCAAGTAGATCAGCTAGGAACTGCCCAGCAGGGAACAGATTCCAAAAGCAATTTGGTAGGAGCTTTGCGAGGAACTGTTAACGCGTTCTTCGGATATGGTTCATCCAAAGAGATGGTCGATAATTATCAAGGTGCGATAGTTGGAAAACGAGCTGATGGTTTGGGTATGAATCTCCAAGTTCGTAAGGAGATGTCGGGCGGTGAGGTCACAGTTACAAAACGACTAGTCGATATTCTAATAAAAGCCGCGTCGGAAGATGGTTCAGATGCTGTGTTTAACGCTAATATGGTGAGAGTAGTTGAGGCTGCCCACGCTGCTCGAGATTTGATTTCTAAATCTGATGAAGCTGCCAATGCCTTGAAAGACGCATTAGAAAGAGCTGATTATGATAACGAGCAAGTCGATTTTTCTAAATTGGCTCAAGGCGCTGCAGAACTGGCGCATCAGTTGATGGCAGTTTATCAGTATGTTCGCAACCATATCATCGGACGATTGCTAGAAAATGCCCAGAGTTCTTTGCCAAAGGATAAAAGTAAGGGATTGCTAATTCAAGAAAATGCTGACGTTGCCTCTTTAATGGCTGTTTTTCCGGAAGACTGGTCTTTGGTTGGACGCTTGCTAGCAAAACCTGGGCGGTTGTTGGGAAAGACATTAGTTTAATCAGGCCAAAACGCCCCAACAGGCCTTATCGTCAATCCGCTAGTTCACCATAAACTTCACCAATAGACTTGTAGCGAAATAACACCTCATCTCCCAGTATGTTGTCTTTTTTTGTCTTTGTTTTTCTGTTAGCTAGTGGTTTAGTTTGTTGCTTCTGTAGGCTAGGTTAAAGTTGTATATACAAGCGATG
>JBMORQ010000011.1:0-16346 GCA_049322575.1 Patescibacteria group bacterium | reverse complement strand
TCCAACTGCAGCTGGAAAAAGTTCAGGATGTTTGAGAAGATATGTAAAGTTCATGGGCAGTTCCTTTACTAGAGAGATTGGTACTGCCCATCATTTTATCAAACGTTATTTCGCTACAAGTCTAATATTAGTTTTCTAAGATGACAAAACCATATTAAATTGTATCAATGATCTGATCTGTTTTGATATGTTTTCTAGAATTTATATGGGATTTGACAATCTTATAATAATTTGATATAGTACTCGTACCTCAGAAGGTTCATCCTCACCGGGAGGTACGTTCTGAGTCAAAAGAGTCCCGCACCAGCGGGATTTTTTTGTACTCTTCGGTCGTGGGAGTTTATAGTCATTTCTCGATTTTTCACTTAGTAAGTTCAAACGCTTGGAGAACCCACCTCATCTGAGGAGAAAATATTCGTTTGGGTTTTCATCTCGATTTTTCTAGCTATAATGAGAACTCGTGTGGAAAAAAAACCTTCTCTTCTTCTTTGCTCTTGCCTTCGTCATCTGGAGCCGTCTTTATAACCTAAATTGGGATTCCAATCAGCACCTCCACCCAGATGAGCGCTTCTTAACCATGGTTACAAACGATATGCAGTTACCAAAGGATGGACTAGCAAGCTATTTCAATACCAATACCTCATCGCTTAACCCCCATAATTTTCATTATGATTTTTATGTGTATGGTACTTTTCCCATAGTTTTCACAAAATACTTGGCGGTCTTTTCTGACAACGATAATTACGATAGCATCGCTCTTTTAGGTAGAAGAATTTCCCTAATACTGGATGTGGTGAGTTGTTTACTGATTTTTTTAATTGTTAAAAGAATCAGCAACAGCTGGAAAGCTGCCACTTTGTCAATGCTTTTCTATACAGCCATGCCTTCAGTCATACAACAAGCCCGTTTCTACACTACCGATGTTTGGCAGAATACTTTTGCAATTTTGGCTTTTTATCTTTTATTAGTTCTGGACAAAAAAACAAACGATAAAAATAGCCAATCTGCAAAAACACCTAAGTTATGGAAAAGATGGCTACTGCTTGGCTTGTTTGCATTGAGTTTAGGCCTATCTGTTGCCAACAAAATTAGCGGAGTAGTCTTCGCTGGATTCATTTTAGCTGCCTTTACCTTTAAAAATTTGTTCTGGGAGGTTAAATGGACAGGCAGAAATTTCAACCCGACTAATATGTTGAAGAAGATCGCCGAAGTGTTAGTAATTTGTCTGATTTTTCTGGTGTCGTTGCGCATTTTCCAACCCTATCTCTTTGCTGGGCCAGGGTTTTTAAACTTTGATCTCAACCAAAAAGTCATTGCCAACTGGCAACAACTCAAAAACTGGGAAAAGCCCGGACAGGTGCCGCCGTTTGGTTTGCAGTGGGTACCTACTAAAGTATTGATTTACCCAGCCATTCATCTGTTTTTCTGGGGGATAGGTATCCCGATGAGTCTGTTGTTTATCAGTTGCTCAATGATTTATGTTAGGAATTTTTTTCAAGATAAATCAAAAAAACTCTGGCTCAAAATCCAACAGAATTACTTACTCATCCTCTGTTGGTCTTGGGTAGTTGTTGGTTTCGTTTATAACGGCATACAATTTGCTAAAGCTCTGAGATATTTTTACTTTTTGATGCCCTTTATCGCAATTTTCTCTGCAATAATTCTTGACCAACTGCTTGAAAAGGCCAAAAAGCCATTCAAATTACTACTAATTGGCTGGCTACTGACAATTTTGTGGTGGTCTTTTGGCTTTCTCTCGATTTATTACCACCCCCACAGTCGCATTCAAGCCTCAAACTGGATCTATGATAATGTTCCCACTCACGCCAGATTAGGTATAGAAACCTGGGACGACGGCCTACCCTTAAATGTCAGACGACACAACATCAGCCCCTACCTAAATAGTGAGCTATCACCCTACGACTCTGACACTCTTCAGAAATGGGAAAAGATGGCCAATACCATTAGCCAGCTGGACTACATTCTCTTGACTTCGAACCGAGTTTGGCGACCAATTTCCGCACTGCCAGAAACGTATCCCTATACAACGCGCTACTACCAAAAATTGGCCACAGGAGAACTGGGTTTCGAAATCGTGGCCAACTTTTCTCAATACCCCTGTCTTTTACCAAAAACTGAGTTTTTCGAAACCAAAAGCTACTTTAACGACCCTCAGCAAGATTTTGATCCCACACCTCCGATCATTGATCTGGGAAGCAATCCGCAATGTGCTCTTCAACTCATTAATGATGGAGGAGACGAGACCTTCACCGTTTATGACCATCCCAGAGTCATAATTTTGCAAAACACTCAACATTACCCAGCCGAAAAACTTTTTAAGCTGATAACCAATCAAGAATTACATCGCTCCGTCGGTGATAAGCAAATTCCAAAAAAATAGATTTCCTGCTAAATAAGTTTTTGTAGTGAGAAGCAGGCTTTGATCTGCAAAAGAGTTGTCTAGCGGCAAGACTTGGGCTTATCTCTGGCCAAATTTCACCAGGCTTATTAGACTAGGCGGTCATGGATAAAACTAGAACTGAGAACGAAAAAGTGCCGAAGAGAGGACTTGAACCTCCACGGATAAATCCACACGCTCCTAAAACGTGCGCGTCTACCATTCCGCCACTTCGGCATTTTCCGACACCTGAGACATCAGGTCCGTAACTAAAAGCTCCTCAAGTATTTTACATCTTAGTTCAGGCTTCACAACCAGTGTTTCTTCAAGGTATCATATTATAGACTCATGACTGACCAAAAAACCAATATTAGCGATAACGATCCACAATCTAGCACTTCCACTCAGACACCTGAAATCATTGCTAACACTGAACAAAACACTATCTGGACAACAAGTACACCCGCCAAAGATCAGCCCAAAACAAACGAAGAAGCTGTCAATCTCCAAGGTTTAAGCAACAAGGAGTTTATTGATAGCGATTCAGCTGCTGTCACCAAATCAAACCTCAATCTTTGGGACAGATTCGTCTTATTAACTAATTTTTCCTGGCCAAAGATTATCGCCATCTTTCTGGCAGTTCAGGGTATTATCGGAATATATAGTTCTGTTAGATTTATTTTCGTTGAGTATCCCAAGCTTGACTTTCTGCTGGACAAGCACCTTTTACCCCCAGAGGAAATCAGAGCCTTTACTGACAAGGCTTTTGTGACTGTGATGGGAACGGTCGTGAATATGTTTTTGGCTATCCGCATCTCAATCATTCCACCAGGATTAGGTAAAAAAATCGAAACAGCCATTGGCAGTGTTTTTCTAGTGGCCAGTTCTGCAATCAACCGCTTCTTCGGGGTGTTTGATTTAGGACAAATCTTCTACCAAATTTTACAACTTTTCATACCCTGACTCTTAGGTTACGATTGGCTCTCAACCTCCCCGTGCCGGCTAGTAAAGTCAGTCGTCGAGGTCATTTAAGATGTATAAAATCACTTATAGATCAAGTTTTAAGGCCAGAAATATCTCGATAAAAATTTCTGAGTCTGACGGTGTAGTTGTGTCATTCCCGCCCTTCATACCTAGAATGGTTGTAGATCATTTTGTGAAAAGTAAAAACACCTGGATTGAACAAAAACTACTAAGTTTTGCCAAAAACAAAAAAAATCGCAACATACTGACGATCTTTGGCCGCGATTTCCAGCTACTCAGGCTCAGCGATCAAAGCCGCGTACCAAAAGTTACTATCAATAAAGACAAGGTTTATGTAAACTCCTGGAAAACAGGCAAACATAGCCAAATTCTAGAATCGTTTCTTAAGAACAAAGCTACCCTTTACATTACCAAACGTACCCAGCAATTAGCTCAGCACATGGGTATAACCTACAAGCAAATCACTCTGCGTCAACAAAAAACCCGTTGGGGCAGCTGCAGCAACCAAGGAAACTTGAATTTTAACTGGCGTCTGATACATCACCCCAACAATGTTATTGACTATGTGATCATTCATGAGCTGTCTCATCGTAAATTCATGGATCATTCAAAAGGTTTCTGGAAACTTGTAGAAAAATTTGACCCTGAGTATCGAATTCACCGTGGCTGGCTGAAAAGAAATGGCCAACTCTGGAGTGAATAACCTTTGCAGTACTTAAAAGCAGTTTTGTAATCAAAATGTTTTTTCACTACAAGTCTAATAGAGAGGCCATCGTGCCTGCAGCCTACGACATTCCTTAAACAATCGCCATTTCGGCTTGAAAAGATGATGCAACTGGGTTAACCTCAACTAGTTAAGTTCCTGCAAAAAGAAAATTTTCTATAAGAAACTGGTTGTTGTGAAAGGAATACAATTATGCAGGAACTCCAATAGCAGTACTTACATCTCCAGCAAAAACTATGATCACTATCCTACATGGAGAAAACACAGTCCAGTCTCGCAACCAACTAGTCGAGCTTGTTAGACAAGCCCAAAGCAAACAACACCAAATACAAAGACTTGATGCCAAGCAACTCAACATTGCCAGTTTGGAGTTGGCAATCGGCGAGTTGGATTTATTTGCCAATCCTAGGTTAATTGTAATCGAGGAGCTTCATTCTTTGCCGCGCTCAAAAAAACGGGATCAACTGGTTGAAATGCTGGCCGCCTACTCAGGAGATTTAATCCTCTGGGAGAAAAAAACCCTCACCGCAGTCAATCTCAAGCCATTCCGAGCGGCCAAAGTCGTCCTTTTTAAGTTATCGAGTAGTCTTTTTAGCTGGTTGGAAGCTCTGGAACCTCGGACAAGTCAAAAAAAACGCCAACTTGAACTCACGCACCAAGCAATTGAACAAAATGGTGACGTAATGTGCTTCACCATGTTAGCTCGTCAAATACGACTACTGATTCAAGCAAAAGATTCATATCCAATTAAAGGTCCTGGCTTTATGATCAACAAACTCAAAACTCAAGCCAGCCAATTTTCTATAGAAAAATTGTTAAGCATCCATGGCCACCTTGTCGAGTTGGATCAAAAATTTAAGACTTCATCACTCAACCTAAGCCTCGCACAATCACTTGATCTTTTAATCCTAGAAATGTAGAGTCATATTTAGCAAAATGGCCACTTGCAAGCTTGAATCAAGACGCTTGGAGAGTCATTTTTCATTTCACACATGGTTATTAATAGCGCCTGTTGAAAGGGTTGCAATGTATAACATCGTAAAAACTATTAATCCCAACATCTTTCGTGGTTACGATTTGCGAGGGGTTGCAGATATTGACCTCAACGAAGATGTTTACTACACGCTCGGACGAGCATACGCCACTTTTCTTCACCAACGCAGAATTATGGAATCAACTGTCGGACGCGACAATCGATTAACCGGCGAAATTTATAAAAATGCCTTCATCGCCGGTCTCAATGATGGTGGCATCGATACCATTGACCTCGACTACAGTCTTAGTCAAATCGTTTACTTTTCCTCTTACCATTACCAGACTAAAGGGAGCGCCATGGTCACCGCCTCGCACAATCCCAAGGAATACAACGGTCTTAAGCTGGGGGTTGGCTACTCAGACACCATGATCACTGAGGAAATCCTCTATCTCAGGCAAATTGTTGAGCAAGGCGAGTATTGCCAGGGCAAGGGTACTAATCGCAGTGACGATGTTTATCCCTACTACAAGAAAAACATTCTCAAGCTCTTCTCACTCAAAAAGAAATGGAAAATCGTCGTTGAAGGCTGTAACACTACCTCTGGTAAATTCTATCCCGAGATCTTCCGTGAGGCCGGTTGCGAAGTGATTGAACAAAATTGTGAAATGGATGGTTCTTTTCCTCTAGGTGTACCAGATCCAACAGAAGTTGAGGTGTTAAATCGACTGGCAGAAGGTGTAAAAAAACACTCCGCTGATATCGGTTTTGCCTATGACACCGATGGTGATCGCATGTCTGTCGTGGATGAAAACGGTAAAGTGCTCTGGATGGACACGATTGTGGCTTTGTTCGCCAAGGACGTGCTGGAATACATGCCGGGATCACCGATCGTTTACAACACGCTCTGCTCTAAACAAGTTACTGATGCGATTAAAGAAGCCGGCGGCACTCCAGTGATGTGGATGACGGGCCATTCCTTCATCAAGGCGAAAGTTAAAGAAGTCCGCTCACCTTTTGGAGGCGAGCTATCTGGCCATATCTTTTTCATGGACAATTTTTATGGCCATGATGACGGTGCCTATGCCAGTCTACGCTTACTTCAATACTTAGAAAGGAAGAATGCCAAATTAAGTCAAGAAGTGAGCAAGTTAAACTTCTATGTGAGCAGTCCAGAAATCAAGCTCGGTTTGGCAGATGATATTAAATTCAAGTTCATTGACACCGTAATCCGTGAAGAGTTCAAGAAGCGTTGGCCAGATGCTGAGTATATCGACATCGATGGCATTAGGATGGATACTCCAGAAGAAATGGCCATTATTCGCGCCTCACAGAACGGCCCATACGTAACTGTTAAGTTTGAAGGAAAAACCCAAACACAGTACGATAAAATGAAGTTAGTTCTCAAGGAAATTCTTAGTCAACACCCAGAGGTTGACTGGAATAGTGGTGTTAATACTCACGCGCTCGATTAAAGGCTATTCTGAATCACTTCAGAAATAGTTTGCGAGCAGAATGGAGCCAAATGAGGGAATATACTTTACTGACTTTCGGGTCGGTCTACATGGACATTTACTGTCTTGATTTTCCCTTCAACGACCAAATCACCGCTGGAGAAGAATTGGTTGGTAGGCACTATGCCATGGCTCCAGGAGGATCGGCTGTGATCACCGCCATGGTGGCTGCCGGTTTGGGACTAAAACCAACCGTTGTCGGCAAAGTGGGTGGGGATTGTGCCGGCGAAATGGTAGTGAGCGAACTCAAAAAGAAAAACATCTCCTCTGAGCTGATAGTTGATCATACCGTGCAAACGAATCTGGGTATCCAATTCGTCAACAACCACTCAACACCCATCCAGACAATTGTTGGCACCGCTAACGCACAACTCCGAGCAGAGGAAATCGCCAACAAGCTCGAGGATTTGATTCCGAAAACCGAGTACCTCTTTCTGAGCGGCTACTTTAAACTCAAGAATTTACAACCATACTACCGACACATCCTTGAGATTGCCAAGAAACACCAAACCAAAACAGTTCTTGACCACGGTCAGGTCAATAGGGATGTGGGTGAAAGAGAGATAGTGGGCCTAAAGGACATCTTGCCGCTCATCGACATTTATCTACCAAACAAAAGAGAGATCATGTCAATTTGTCCCTCGCAGACCGTAGACCAAGCCTGTACGCAAATACATGAAATAAACTCAGAAATCCTGATTGTCGTCAAGGAAGATGCCGGTGGAGCCATAGCTTTCCAGCAAAAAAAGGCTAATATCGTAAGTCAGGGCTACAAAGTTGAGATACTCAATAATGTGGGAGCGGGTGATAGTTTTAACGCCGGATTAATCAAAGCCATGACCCAAAATAAAACCTTGGATCAAGCGTTAAGCTATGCTAACGCTGTCGCAGCCTACAAAATCTCAACAAATCAAATACCGGACATTAACGATATTGAAAGATTTGTTGCCGATCAAGCCAATCACAAATCTCAATAATTGGCCTCGGTTTTTCTGAGAATTAATAAAAAATCAAAAATCATCGAAAATGTACCAAGAATTCTTAAAAGTAGCACTTGAGGCCGCCAAGGCCGCGCAGGAAACCATAGGTCATTATTTTGAAAAAGTTGACGTGGATGTCAATTACAAAAATGACAATTCACCCTATACCTCAGCAGATACAGAGGCTGAAAAAATCATTAAGCAGGTCATCAAAAACGCTTTTCCTAGTCATGGATTCTTGGGAGAAGAGTCGGGAATAGAAAATCCAAACAATAGTTTTGTCTGGACCATCGACCCCATAGACGGAACAAAAAACTTCATTCGTAGGGTCCCTTTTTTCTCAACCTTGATTGCTCTAATGCACCGGAACGAAGTCATTGTCGGCGTTTCCATGGCTCCACAAATACAAGAAACACTTTATGCCAGCAAAAACCAAGGAGTGTTTCTTAATAATCAGCCGATTTCTGTGTCAAAAACCACACGTCTCGAAGAAATGTATCTTGGCTACGGCTCACTCAAACATTTTCTCAGAGCCCGTTATGTTGAACAGCTTCTTAGCCTGGCACGATCCAGCATGAACTCCAAATCCGGCCTAGATTTCTTCAATTATCATTTACTGGCACAAGGAAAACTGGACGTAGTCATCGAGCCGTCCACCCACATCTGGGACGTGGCGCCATTTGATCTAATCATTAAGGAGGCTGGTGGCAGCTTTAGTGACATTCATGGAGAACAAATCACCCCCGACACGACCTCAGCTTTTGCCACAAACGGTCTACTCAGACAAGCTGCACTTAGCAAATTTCATAGACTGGATTAAAATTGGACTTGCAGCGAAGCTAACCAAACTTTCTGTGGAATACAAGTGGGGTGATAGACAGATTTTTAGAATGAAAAAGTAGCTTCATACAAGAAAAATCCTACTTCACTCAAGCCAACAGCACAATTTAGGTTATTTTCGTGGCTTTGATAACAAAGAAAGAGCAAATATGCAACAACCCATTGATAAGCAACTACTTGAATCGAGAGAAAGAATTGCCCAGTTTGATAAATCCAAGATGTTGGGCTCAATTGAAGCTCTGGCTGATCAGATCAATCAGGCCTGGCAAGAGACCCAGAAAATCAATTTCTCACCCTCAGCAGAAATTAAAAACGTTGTTGTAAGCGGCATGGGAGGCTCTGCCCTTGGAGCTCATGTCATACAAAGCCTCTTTCAAAACAAACTCACTGTGCCCATAACAATCGTCAATGACTATGCTTTACCAGGATTCGTAAATCAAACAACCTTAGTAATTCTTTCTAGCTATTCTGGCAACACTGAGGAAACTCTTTCATGCGCCGAAGAAGCATTAACAAAACACGCTCAAATTATGGTGATCACCTCTGGAGGTAAGCTTCAAGAGTTTGCCGAGAAACATAACAAGCCCATTTACTTGATTGATCCCAAACACAACCCTTCAGATCAGCCACGAATGGCCATCGGTTACTCGGTTTTTGGCCAAATTGGCTTATTTGCCAAAGCAAACCTGCTTCAAATCACCCAAGAGGAGATAGATCAGGTTATTACTACTATCATAGATGTCACCCAAAAGAATAATGTTGAAGTACTTCCAGACAAAAACCAAGCAAAGCTCTTGGCTTATGCCTGTTTAGAGAAAAAACCGATTTTGGTTTCAGCAGAGTTCTTAGCGGGAGCCAGCCACGTGGCCACCAATCAATTCAACGAAAACGCCAAGATTTTCGCTGACTATAAAGTTGTCCCAGAACTCAACCATCACCTAATGGAAGGCCTTAGATTCCCCACTTCCAACTCACTCACAGATTTATTTTTAATTGTTAACTCAAACCTTTATCAACAACGTAACCAAAAACGGTTAGAACTAACCAAGCAAGTAATTCAAGACAATCAGATAGAAATTGAAACAATTGAGTTGGTGTCAGAGACCAAGTTAACCCAAGTCTTTGAACTAATCACCTTGCTCTCATTTACCAATTTTTATTTAGCCATCCTAGAAAAAATCGATCCCAGTCCCATCCCATTTGTTGACTGGTTTAAGTCTCAGTTGTCTTGAGCCTTTTGCAAATTGGCAAAGAAAAACTGAGTGTAAAAATTTGAGCCTTGTCTCAAGTACAAGTTCGGGTTATCGTTAATTGATATGGCAAAAATTCAAGCAGTACAAGCAAGAGAAATCCTGGATGCCAGGGGCATCCCAACAATCGAAACAACCCTCTGGTTAGATAGCGGTTATTCCGTCACCACAAGCGCCCCTAGCGGAACCTCGATTGGCAAATACGAAGCACTCGAGCTTCGCGACAGGGATCAAAACTGGATGCTGGGAAAAGGTGTTCGCCAAGCAGTCAAGAACGTCAACGAAATCATTGGCCCAAGCATTATTGGCCAAGAGCCAGGTCAGCAAAAAGAAATCGACGATATCATCGTTGGCTTGGACGGCACTCCAAACCTCTCAAAACTTGGCGCAAATGCAATCTTATCAGTCTCTCAAGCTGTTCTGAAAGCTGGCGCGCTTGACCAGGGTTTGCCGCTCTATCAATATATTCAACAAAAATATGGTCTAACTCAGTCTCTGACAATTCCTGCCTCGATTTATGGCATCATTAACGGCGGAGAACATGGCGCAGATAACCTTGACATTCAAGAGTTTCAGATCATCCCAGCCAGTCACATCGACTTTCCCAACTCTTTAAACTTAGCTTCAACTTTGCAGTCAAAGCTCGAGGATGTTCTTGTGGCGAGAGGTGCAACTCATTCCATAGGACTACTTGGGGGCTTCACCCCAAATCTCTACAACAACACTGATGTTTTCGAGATTTTAGTAGAAACAATTAAAACAACACCATACATTTTTGCCCAAGACGTCTTTTTTGGCATTGATGCTTCAGCAAAAAGTTTCTACGAAAACGGCAGCTATAAGCTCAGAGACAATGCTCAACCATACAGCACGGGCGAGCTCGTCGACTACTACAAAAACATCCGCGAAGCCTACAAGGTAATATATATCGAAGATCCTTTTGAAGAAGACGATCTTAACGGCTGGAAAGCCATTACTAATGAGCTTGGAAACACTACCAGTATTGTGGGAGATAGCTTCCTAGTTACCAACAAAGAAAAGATGAATCAAGCTATTGCAGAAAAAAGTTGCAATAGTGTTCTGGTTAAACCCAATCAAGTTGGCACAATTAGTGAATCAATCGAAGTCTGTAAGATCGCCAAAGAAGCTGGCTGGCAGGTTGTTGTTTCCCATCGCAGTGGTGAAACCAATGATGACCTAATCGCTGACTTTGCTGTTGGTGTTGGAGCTGACTACACCAAATTTGGTCCAACCAATCGAGGTGAAAGAATTGTTAAATACAACCGTCTCCTAAAAATTCACCAAGAATTACTTGAAATGTCTCAGCAGCAAGTGCCAGCAGAGTCGAACATTTAACTCCTCCGGCAAATCGTTTCTGTTCGCTTAAAACCCATTAAGGTGGCTCTGCCTGACTGATTAAAACGCTTAGTACAGGCTTGTGGCAAAAGCTCGGCTTAACGGCAAAAACTCAAGACTAGCAACAGGTTAGTAACTAACGCCCAAAGAATAATCCAAAGTAGAGTTTTGCTGCGACATTCAAGCTATTTTTTGCAGGAATTATTTCTCTCGTCTTGCCTTCATGATCTCAAGTACCACCGGCACTACTGAGATAAGCACGATAGCAATCACTACTGTATGGAAATTGTCTCGAATAATTGGCAAACTGCCAAAGAAATATCCCCCAAAAGTAAAGAGAAAAACCCAAATAAATCCACCCAAAACGTTATAAGTGATAAATTTTCCATAATCCATGGTGCCGACACCAGCAACGAATGGAGCAAAGGTGCGAACGATTGGTACAAATCTAGCTAAAACAATCGCCTTACCACCGTGTTTTTCGTAGAAACTCTGAGCTTTTTCTAAATATTCACGCTTCAATAAACGATGATCACCCTCAAAAGCTTTTGGTCCAATTGATTTACCAATAAAATAATTAACCGAGTCACCAATAACAGCAGCAGCAAATAGCAAACCAAAAGTTACCCAAATGTTCAGCGCTCCCTGAGCGGCAATCGCTCCGGCGGCAAATAACAAAGAGTCTCCCGGCAAAAATGGCGTTACAACTAATCCTGTTTCCATAAAAACGATAGCAAACAATATGGCATAAGTCCAAGCACCATACTGGCTAACGATAGCCACCAAGTTCTTATCAATATGCAAAATAAAATCGGCAAAGTATTTGATTATCGACATAGGCGAACAGTATAACTAAAAGTCTCAACAAAAGTAAGTGTAAAAATTGATGAGTGATAGAGACAAAATTGATCCATTTTGTACCAGATGGTCATATTGATGTTTGCTAAAAATTCGCCTATTCTTTGTGTAGTATTTGGGTTAACTAAGGATTATCTATGGCTGTCACGCTCTACAAACGTCAACGTCAAATTATTGATTACATCGCTCAATATATACAAAAAAATGGCTTTTCACCAACTCTTAAAGAAATTGCCGAGGCCTTGGGTGTTTCTTCCTTAGCCACGGTTCATGAACATTTGCAGGCACTTGAAAGAAAACACGTTATCCGCAAGCACGAGGGCACAGTTCGTGGTATTGAACTGATTGATAGGACGTTCCTTAAAGTAACCGATAGCGTAGATTTACCGTTTCTTGGCTTCATAGCTGCTGGATCTCCGATTGAGCCCCACTCAGACCCAGATGCCAGTTTTAAAGTCTCTCCGGAGATGATCAGCGGCAAGAAACGCTCTTATGTTTTACAAGTTAAGGGACTATCAATGATTGAAGATCATATAGATGACGGTGATTATGTCGTAATTGAAGAGACTCAAGACGTCAAGGATGGTGATATCGTGGTTGCCTTGTTAGATAACGGCTTAGCCACCCTCAAACGATTTTACCGCGAAGTTACTCGTGTGCGCCTCGAGCCAGCCAACTCCTCAATGAGCCCAATCTACGCTACCAACGTTCAGATTCAGGGTAGAGTGACAGGACTAATCAGGAAGTTTAGATATTAGGCAAAGAGTCGATAATAGATTCTTCTATCTTCTTATCAGCAATATTTAGAGCAACTCTCTGTAAATCGCGTGCAAAAAGTAGAAAAAAGGCTAAGTAAACAAAAAATTCTGGAGCATCTTTCAAGTTTCTGTAAATCTCAGGAAAAAGCGGCATTTTAATGTATTCCAACATTCGCGCAGATAATTCAAAACTTCTGTCCCAAACATCACCAAGGGCCTGATTAAAAATTAACAAAGGTGGTATGGCCATTCCTGCGCCAACTGCTGCTTGTAACCAATCTGGTTTGTCTCTTAAGAGCTTGTGGATGATTTCATCTATAAGCAAATAGGAGGCTACAGCAGGTACCACTTCTGGGCTTGACCCAATAGCCAGACCAGCAACGCCAGCTTTTGAACCTATTTCCAATCCCTTGAGAACCGCCCTAAGCCTTGTCTTAAGAAAACCTGTCTTTGTTAATTTTTCACTAGGTGAATGTTCAATGTTCATTTTAACTAACTTTATTTCTCTCAAATTTCTTCTCTTCAACCTGGCTTGTCCAATTAACAAAACAACGAAAAACGTAAAGATAATCAGAAAGTCTATTGAGAGTCTTGAGGAGCAAGGGCCTAACCTCTTCAACTTCAGACAAATCAACCAAACTTCTTTCAGCGCGACGACAAACCGTCCGCGCGACATCAATCTCAGCAGCCATTTCAGTACCACCGGGTAAGAGAAATTGTTTGTGCCACCCCTCGGCCATTTTTTGTTGCAACTGGTCGGTGCGCTTTTCAATTTTGAGCAAAAGTTCTTTATCCATCAAACAGTTTTTGGCTTTAGCCAACTCGCCACCAAGCACGAACAATTCTTGTTGAATCATTAACAAAAAGGTTTTTTCTTTCCGAAAAGTTGGTCCCAATTTGGCCACTACCAAGCCTAGCCAAGAGTTTAACTCATCAATATTGCCGATGACTTCAAAAATAGGTGCTGATTTGGCCAATCTTTGGCCATTAGCCAAGCCAGTTTGGCCTGAATCGCCTGTTTTAGTGGAAATATTGATCATCAATCTATACTACCACAAGGGGTAGTAGTTTGGAGTTCGTAGAATAACAATTTTGCTGCTTCACGCCACACAACTTTGTGGTTACAATGTCATCCCGTGAGCATACACGGATTTCTCAAACCCCAAACCAATCATTCTACCAAGTTCGTCTTCATTTCTGGCGGAGTTCTTTCTGGCCTGGGAAAAGGCATTTCGGCGGCCTCAATTGGCGTGCTGCTGAAAGAACAAGGCTACAGTGTTACCAACATCAAATGCGAGAACTATCTCAACATTGATTCAGGCAACATCAATCCCGTTGAACACGGTGACGTTTTTTTGTGTGAAGACGGCTTGGAAGCCGATCTTGACCTCGGCACTTATGAACGTTTCCTTGAAGAGGAGGTTGGTCAACGCAATTTCACCACCATGGGACAGATTTACTCAACGGTCATCAACAATGCTAAAGACCTAAAATATGGCGGCGTAACGGTCGATGCCTTGCCCTATGTACCGGAAGAGGTAATCCGTCGCATTCAAGAGGCGGGTCGAGGATATGATATCTGTCTGGTTGAGTTAGGTGGCACCGCGGGTGAGTACCAAAACATGATCTACTATGAAGCTTATCGCATCATGAAACAACGCATGCCCAGAGATGTAATCCTAGCCCATGTCACCTATTTCCCAGTACCTCCACACATCAACGAAATTAAATCCAAACCTACTCAGCTATCGGTCCGAACCTTGAACACCATGGGAATCCAGCCGGACTTTGTGATCGGACGCGCTCCAGATCCAATTGACGACAAACGCAAGGAAAAAGTTGCCTATTACTGTGGCCTGGACAAGGCCGACATTATCTCCAACCCTGATAGCGAGAGCATTTACCAAATTCCTCTGATCTTTCATGAACAAAATTTTGATCGCCGTATCCTCGAGAAATTAAGTCTACCACATAAGAAAACCAAAATTGAGGCGTGGAAGAAACTAGTCGAGAAAATCTTCAACGGTCATAAGGGCACCACCAACATCGCGATTATCGCCAAGTATATCGCCACCGGCGATTACGAACTTCAAGATTCATACACCTCGCTAATTGAGTCCCTACGCCACGCTAGTTGGCACAATGAAGTGAAACTGAAAATCACTTTTATCAACGCCGAAGCCCTGGAAAAGGGTCAAAAGAAAAGCCTCGAGGACCTTAAAAAAGCTGATGGCATCATCGTGCCGATTGGTTGGGGAGAACGCGGTGTTGAAGGTAAAATCAACGCTATTAAATATGCCCGAGAAAATAAAGTACCATATCTTGGCTTGTGCTACGGCATGCAGCTCGCCTCGATTGAATTTGCTCGAAATGTTGTGGGGCTTGAAGGCGCTCACACCAAAGAGGTTAATCCTCAAACTCCACATCCGATTGTCCACGATATTCCTTTTGAGGAGAAATACCAGCGTATCAAAGGTGACGGTGCTAGCATGCGTTTAGGCGCCTATGATTGTGTACTCAAGCCTGGAACCATGGTTTTTGATATCTACAAAAAATATAAAGCCTTCAAAGATGCCAAGAAGAATCTAATCTCTGAGCGTCATCGTCATCGCTTTGAGTTCAATAATGATTATCGTCAAGTTTTAGAAGAAGCAGGCTTTGTGATTTCAGGTACTAGCCCAGATGATTTTTTTGTCGAGATGATCGAACTACCTCGTAAAAATCATCCCTTTTTTATTGCCACCCAGGCGCACCCTGAGTACAAATCACGGCCATTACATCCGCATCCAATTTTTGTTGAGTTTTTAGCTGCCAGCTTTAAAAAGAAAAAATAGTCAGATTCAAGTCGATATTTTTTGGCTAAACACCCATGCTCGCATCTATACTTGCGCTTGCGCTATTTGGTTCTCAAGAGTAAAATAACCTGTTATCTCGTAGTCTCAAGTTGTAAAGAACACCATGTCACAATATTTTAATTATCAAGATCAACAAATTGCAGTAGGCGACACCGTTCGTGTCCACCAAGAAATCAGCGAAGGCAACAAGACCCGTATTCAGGTCTTTGAAGGCCTGGTAATTGCCATTAAAGGTCGAGAAATCGGCAAAACCTTTACCGTACGCAAAATCGCCTCCAACTCAGTTGGTGTCGAGAAAATCATGCCAGTAGCCGCGCCTTTCATCAAGAAAATCGAAATCAAACGCAAGGGCGATGTTCGACGCAACAAGCTATACTACTTGCGTGACAAGATCGGTAAAGCCGCTTCCCGCATCAAAGAAAAAAACATTTTCGCCAAGACAGCTAAGGCAGCCTAAATTAATTTTGGGACTGGCCGGGGAACAAAAAGCTGTTGAGTTTTTGCGTTCCTTAGGTTGGCGGATCTTTCAAACCAATTGGCAATTCCGAGGAAAAGAAGTAGACATTATTGCCTATGACCCCCATGAACACGAAATTGTGTTTATCGAGGTTAAAAGCCGATCCAACCTGTCATTCGGCAACCCAGAGCAGGCAGTCAATTGGAAAAAGCTGAGAAATATGGCCGAGGTGGCCGCTGAGTTTATTAAGAACATAGGTTCGGAGTTGAGGCTGGGGCAGGTACCCGAAAAACTAGACACTTTGTCTTTTCCTAGTGCACAATAGTTTGTGCCGAAAGGAAAATTATGAAGGGCAAAACCATTCCCAAAGAAATTAAGGATGAGATTCTGACCAAGGTT
>JBMORQ010000010.1:0-2019 GCA_049322575.1 Patescibacteria group bacterium | reverse complement strand
TCAAATGGTTTACTATTACAATCACGAGAGAATTCACACGGCATTAAAAATGCCTCCCGTCGCTTACAGGCAAGTATTAATTAACAAACAGAAAAGACAAATCGTTTAAAAATCGGGTACCTTGTCCTGAGCTCAAAGCAGGGTTCGGACTTGGACTCGAAGTTAAATTTGGACTCGGGCTTGGAGAAAACCTGGCGGTTTGATATCATATCGGTGTCGCCGCAAGGCATCGAGCATTTTAAAAACATAACTTGGCCTTAGATCGGGTAGAAAAATGAGAACCGATTAAACGGCAAAACAATGGCCCTATCGTCTAGCGGTTAGGACTCCAGGTTTTCATCCTGGCAACCGGGGTTCGATTCCCCGTGGGGTCACAACGTAAAAAAGCACGCTTTAAGCGTGTTTTTTTATGGTTTGATACCATTGTTGGAATTGGGCCATTGGTTCGACTGTCAAGTAAATAGTGAACCCGAACCATGGGTGAGGCTCACTATTCTTGACAGTATGAGGAAGCACAAGCGAGTGAGAGATATAACGGAGCGAATGAGCGAAGTTATTCTCACGAGCGAGCAAGCTCATATTCCCCGTGGGATCACACTATTAGAATTTGTGAGAGTTGATTAGAGTCCTTTGAATTGTGAGGAGCTTCAGATTTTTCTGTAAAATACTGTTTTCTTATCACTAACCATTGTTTCAACCCAATCAATTTCCCAATATAGTCCCATCCAAATGCTCATTACGTTGTTTATTGCTTCCTTGTTTGATAACAACTGATTTTTTTCCATGACTTTTGATTGTTGTCTAATGATGTTTATAACCTTCGTTATACCTGCGTTACCAAATGCATTCACTATGTTTATTGGTTTATCGTCAGGGATCACTATGAGTGACTGGAAAGGGTGATTTTCCATAAAACCAGCGTGAAGGTGTGCAAAGTTCTGATGTTCATTTATTTTCGACATTTCACTAAAAATGTATTCCATGCTTCTTACATTATTATGGATTAGTAAATCGGGTTGCCTCATGTTGGTACTGGTTGATCTGAGGTATTTGCCTTCTATTTGATTGAAGAAATCCCACTTAGTTATAAGTGTCTGGGTAGCGAATTCATTTGATAACACTCGTTCAGCAGTATTCTCTGAAACATAGGTCATGTATACTTCTCCGTTACTTAAAAAACCAATTAGGGCATACGCAGCGTCAGGCTCTATTGGAAAAAAACTAAGAAGCTCTTGATCTTTTGCCACTTTATTATTTGGGATAATGAAAATAGATTTGGCATCTCTACATGAAAAAATAAAATCTTCAATCTTCCAGGCTGGCATGGCTCTTTGTGTGAAGTTGAGATTCATGTTAGCCACAATCATATTCTCGGATGATCGAATAAATACTTCAGCTCCTTTGGGAGAAGTGTTTATATGCTCAGGCTTGAACACCGCCTCTTTCCCTGAGAGAGACAATAAGTAATTTAGGTAATCGGCAACATCTTGTTGTGATGCAGGGTCAAACCATGCAACCCCAGCAAAGTTAGCTATTTCCTGTTCACTTTTCGTAACCATCCATCCTCGGTACTTCAATGATTCACAAATAGCTTTTAGTCTTTCTGAGGGGTTATTCTGGGCATCAGAAAGATACTGCTGCAGTGCTAGTGGGTCAGCAAGCAAATTGTGCTTCACCGCATCTTTCCTTATGTTGGTCAACATACTTAGGTGAGAAACCTTGCTAGTAAAGTAGTCCCGATACCTCTTGCTCAAATCAAGACCAAACTTCAATATAGAAAATGCTTGATAATACTCTGGAGGAAAATGGGAATTGGCAAGCCACCTCATAGCAACGTCTTTACCTTTCAAGTCTTGAAGATGTGCAGTTTGCATAAAAACTGCAAAGCCTTCTGACAAGGTACCCGATTTTTAAACGATTTGTCTTTTCTGTTTGTTAATTAATACTTGCCTGTAAGCGACGGGAGGCATTTTTAATGCCGTGTGAATTCTCTCGTGATTGTAATAGTAAACCATTTGA
>JBMORQ010000009.1:0-2194 GCA_049322575.1 Patescibacteria group bacterium | reverse complement strand
ACATCGCTTGTCTGTACAACTTTAACCTAGCCTACAGAAGCAACAAACTAAACACTAGCTAACAGAAAAACAAAGACAAAAAAAGACAACATACTGGGAGATGAGGTGTTATTTCGCTACAAGTCTAATTTACCATTGCTCTAAAATCGTCACTCCGTTCTCGCCCTCCCTGACTTAAGCCAAAGTCATCAGCTAATTCCAACCTTCCTCAGTTACTCCACACCCACGCCTAACTCTTGCCCTTCCTCAACTTCTCCAAAGCTGCCTGCAAAGCCATGTACTGGGCTGTCGGCTTGTCGTTGCGATCCAAAAAACCGAAACCGGCAAACGGACCGGGGTCGCCCTTAAGCAAAAACGGCGTGACAGCCACAACCTGTGGATTATTCCAAATATGTTGCAAAGCATATAAATAGTACGACTCCAGCCAACGCACCGTGCCACCATTAGCCACCCAACCGGTCTCAGTAATGTAGACCTTAAAATCACGACCGGTTTTTTCCCTCAAGAAAGCTAACTCGTGCAAAAAACCACGCAGCGAGTTTTTGGTATCTCGTTCAGGCGAAGAACTAAAGCCGGGGTTGGGGTAGGAGTGAGAGTTCCAGGCGTCAAGGTAACTAAAAATCTGGCTATCATACTTATACATCGATTCCAGATAGTTGAAGGCCTCCATGGTGCTGCCACCATTTGGCGCAGCCAAATCCATGGCCGCCGGCAAAACCACAAACCCCGGATCCTCGGCGTGAGCCCATTGGCTGGCAAATCTTAACACTCGCGTATAAGACTCCGGATCAACTTGGCCGCCCCATTCCGAGGCGTGATTAACTTCGTTAAAAATAATTAAGGTCTTTTGCTCAGTTGGCCATTCTAACTCACTTAAAAAAGAAATCTGCTGGGTTACTTCACGACGGTTGGGTCGCTTCCAAGAACCGTTTTCAAACTTGGTTACCAGACGAACGATGGGAATAATGCGCTTTTCCTTGGCTTGTTGGAAGAAATTTTTCCATTCGTCTTTGCGATTCAGATCCTCAAGAGAGAAGGGGATGGTTAGGTAGTGCCATTTTTCGCTTGATTCATCGGCCACAAGCTCGTTTGCTTGATCGATTTCGTGGGGATGAAGCACATGCACACCCAGAACCTCAGCCTCGGCTTTGACTTGGGAAACCAACAAAAAACACATCAAAAATGCTAAAAGAAATGCTTGAGCTAGTCGAGGAAAATTCAGTTTCTTCACTATATTATAGGATATCACGAGTTGCCCCAAAAGTCGAGTCGATGTTATACTAGCTAGATTCGAAACAAATCTGACTTAAATGAAAAACTTGTTTCGAAAAAGCGATCAACTCATGAAAAAACTTTTTTTCGCCCTCGCCTGGATGCTGGTTACCACCGGCAGCCTTTTTTTGGGTGTGGCCTTGTTTCACTTTTCATATC
The DNA here is from genome assembly GCA_049322575.1 of Patescibacteria group bacterium. Taxonomy (GTDB): domain Bacteria; phylum Patescibacteriota; class Microgenomatia; order UBA1400; family PJMF01; genus JBMORQ01. The sequence goes on along the minus strand of JBMORQ010000009.1, from coordinate 763 downwards.
TCGCAAAAAATGACCAAGCTCAGTTAGCCTGGCAACCAGACAAAGAAAGAGCAGTTCAGATTTCCTCAGCCAAGGAGAACAACCCTCCAACTGGAGAAGTGATGGGAGTCGAAACGGTCATGGAGTCAGAGGATGGTCGAGCTGAAATCGTGGCTAAATTCCTCGAGAGATACAAATCACCTCTTCAGCCTTATGACTACTTTGGTGAGAAATTTGTCGAGATCGCCGACCGTTATGAGATCGACTTTCGCTTGCTACCAGCTATCGCCATGCAAGAAAGCAACCTCTGTAAAAGAATCCCTGAGGGTACCTTTAATTGCCTTGGGTTCGGCATCCACGCCAAGGGAACACTTGGATTTAGCAGTTATGAGGAAGGCTTCGAGCGCGCCGCCAAGGAACTCAAAGCTTATTACATCGATAAAGGCCGCCTAACCCCCGAGGACATTATGAGAAAGTATACTCCGCACAGTAACGGCAGTTGGGCTAACTCGGTCAACCAGTGGATGGCTGAAATGCGTTACGACGACAGGCAAAAGGGTAAAGAGCTCAAAACAAATGCAAACGTGCTCGAATTTGCGGTCTCTAATGAGGACTAGTCTTATCTTCGCTGCTTTTTGATTGTGTGAAAATTTGTGAAATAGACTTGTAGCGAAATAACACCTCATCTCCCAGTATGTTGTCTTTTTTTGTCTTTGTTTTTCTGTTAGCTAGTGGTTTAGTTTGTTGCTTCTGTAGGCTAGGTTAAAGTTGTACAGACAAGCGA
>JBMORQ010000008.1:0-19445 GCA_049322575.1 Patescibacteria group bacterium | reverse complement strand
TCAATTATGTGTTGGCAACTTGCGTTATCGAGGGTACAAAACAAACAACAACTTAAACAACTATGGGATATGTGGAAACGTCGTTTATATTAGCATCTAGCAACCCATTTGTTTTACATTAGCTAATTTTTTTATCTAAAAATTTTTACTCATCCAAAAAATGTTTATTAAAAAGCAATAAGTTTTGGGTAAAAATTTCTAATTAATGCAATTAAAAAAATCAATGACTTTTGTTCTATTTGCACGGTAAGAATAAAATGTATCCACAATTTCAATTGATTTTCTTTGAATAAATTTTTTTATGGAAATGGGTTGCTTCAGGTACCATATAATGGTCTTAGCGATGTCATTTGGGTCGCAGCTTTTTGATATTAATCTCTGGTCTACTTTTGACAAGATTTCTGGTATAGCGCCTATAGGTGTTCCAATAACCGGAACGCCCATGGATAAACTTTCAATTATTGTCAATCCAAATGTCTCAAGGTCAATTGACGGTATTACAAAAATGTCAGCTTTTGACAGCAAGTGTTTTTTTTGTTGATCGGAAACCTTGTGAATCAATTTAACATTCTCAAATAAATTAAGATCCTCGTATGTTTTAAGTAGTCCTTGTATTTGCCAATCGATTGGTACTGCAATAGTTGTTTCTACATTATATTTTTTATCTAAAAGAATTCTTGTTGTTTCTAAAAGTGAAGAAAGGCTTTTTCTTGGCTCATTACGTCCAAAATTTAAAATTGCGAACTTTTCTCTTTTTTGTTGAGTTATCTTTTGATTAGAACAGACTTCATTTTTTGCTTTTGAAGAGCTGTCAATAATGCCAGGAATTATCAAAATTTTATCTTTAAATTTTTTACCAAAGTCATTTATTATAAGATTTTTTGAGTATTGGCTAAATGAAGCAATTTTTTTTGATCTTACTAAAACCATGCTCTGAAACACTCTTCTAAGTAGTGCATTAAGATAACTTTTATCACCCTGACTCTTTCTTTCTCGCTCATATGATCCAAAAAATGTACTGATAATAGTTTTTTTCCAGCTTTGTGGAGACAAAATAGTTGACAAAGCAGACCAACTTGTAGTTAGGTGAATACAATCAATCTGTTGAGTGCTTAAAAGTTTGTTGATGAAATATATATTTTTAATTAGAAACCAAACACGCATACAAGGATGAAATAAATTTGTTTTATTGGTTATAAACACTTTGCTGTTTGGAAAAAATTTCCTTGGGTTGTCAATGTTGCCTTGTTCTCCGTAGACATATATTTTGTTGTCGACTTCCAGAATTTTTGTGTAATTTTTGACAAATGAAGGAACACCTCCGATATCGTAATTATCCATTATAAATAATATTTTCATTTAATAATTCCTCATAAGCCCAATTTTTAGTTTAAAAATTTGCCACACGGCAACAGTAATTGGAATTATGGTAGTTATTGCTTCTTCTAAGAAAATTGTGAAGTATCTGGGTTTTTTGATACTCATATATAAAAAGGCTTTTAAGTTTTTTTTGGAGTTTAAATGATAATATGAAAATATTTTTTTATAAATAGCCTGTTCATATTTGTAGTAAGAATATAGTAAACAACTTATTGCTCCTATTTTGTATTTAAAATACATGAGAGTTTGGTTATTGTTTTTGATCCAGTTGTTATGATAAACAATCATTTTTTGTGATCGGAAAATACTATGAATATTTTCAAGTGATCTTATAAATAATTCTAAATCTTCTCCACTGTGACACATTGTTCCTGGGCCGAGCCACTCAACAAATTTTCCTAATTTAACAAAATTATTTTTATCTATGGCAAAGTTATTGCCAAAACCAATTGGCATGATTTGGTGTATTTCTTTTATGAATTTTGATTTTTTTATTCTTTTAAAAGTGGCTGGACAAAAATAGCCAATTTTTTTTGTTTTATTGAAGGGAAGAGTGCTTCCGATATATACATTATTCCTTCCATGAGACAAAAACTCCATCTGAATTCCTTTTAACCAATTTCTCGTAACAACACAGTCATCATCAGTAAAGGCAAGTATTGATCCTCTTGCCTTGCTTACTCCATAATTGAGCGACTGAGTTTTGCATTTATTTTTACAAAAAAATAATTTTGTTTTTGGAAATTTTTTTATCTCTCGCCAAAGACTAGGACTTGGTTTGTCATAATTATCTAAGACAATTACCTCATAATTATTAAACTCATTTTGTTTAATAGATTGTAAACAATTTTTAAGTTTTTCTGGTCGGTTGTGAGTAGCAATTATGACTGAAATCATGATGTCTTTATTAATTATTTAACTCTAAGAATTATTTGTAATTTCTTCTAGTTAACAACCTCGTCCACATCAAATTCTGATAATTATTGATTGTTACCTTCTTAGTTGTTACCGCTTTTTGTGTAAAACTAAGAAAAACTGGCTTTTTAAAAAACTTTAGATTGTAGCCAATTTTCCACGATTTACAGGAAAACCTATCGCTCTTTATCTCAGCGATTTTGATAGTTAGCCTTAATAAAAAACGCTCATTGTTTCCTAGAAAAATGGCTTGTGGTTTAGAAAACAATAAAACAACAATTTGTTGTAAATATTTCCAATTACTAACTATTTTCTTGTCAAAACTGGGATGATATTTAAGTTCCATATGGTCTTTGTGATCTTAAATAAATTTCTTCTTCGAGCTTTTGTTTAAGATTTATCTTTTTATCATTTAATGGGTTTGAGCAGTTGTAGGCATAAAGACTTTTATCAATAACTTTGTAGTTTCCTTTTGAAAGTTCAAGTAAAGGAAAAAATATTGCCAAATCCTCATTAAATTTTATCCATTGTCCGTTTCGATCTTTAAAAGCGCTCTCGTTAATGCTTTTAAAAATTCCAGCCTTCCAGGTTCGTAGATGATTTGGTCTAAAGTGTTCCAGACGATATAAGTTGTTTTTTTCAACTTGTTCGGGATATCGGTGATTAGTGGGAAAAAGAGCCTTTGAACTATTAATTGAGAGTCGTCCATTTATAAATTCTTGGCAATCTCCATATGTAAAATCGCAGTTGTGTCGGCTATATGTTTCTCTAATGATTGAAATGGCATTTTTGTCCAACAACCAATCGTCAGAATCTAAATTGACTACGACATCGTCAGGACTGTGTACATATTGATTTATAACTTGAACAGCGTTTCTCAAGGCAAATTTTCTATTGTTATTAAAAATAACTTTATGATTATTAAGTTTTGATTTAATGTATTTTTTTTGACTTGGGCTATAATCCGAATTGTCGTCGACAAATAAAATTTGGTAATCTGAATCAGTTTGTTGGAAAACTGAATTAATGCAGTTGTCAAAATATTGGAATGAATTCCATGATCTAATCAAAAGAAAAACGTTAAAATGGTTGTTCATATAAAAAAAATTGTGTCAGGTTTAACTAGTTTTTTTAATCAATATCGTTTTGAGTTTTCTTTTGCAGCAATTTTCATTTCATTTTATTATTTTCCTGACGATTTCAAGTTGTTTGTTTTTGTAAATTTTCTTCTGATTCTACTTTTGATTACTTTATACAAAAACTTTTTTTTATCTACCTACTCAGTATTTTTTGTGAGTTTGTTTTTTTTGGAGCCAGGCAAATACTATTCAATGGCAGTTATTAGACCGGGATTAATTTGGGCAGAACCCTTTTGGTCTGAGGGGTACAACATGTCATATGGTCTGATAGTATCAGATATTTTGGCAATTTTGTTAATTGGATATTCGTTTTCATATATTTTAAAAAAGTTAGTCTTTAAAAGAAGAATCACAGATATACGCGAGCTATCCTTTTTACCAAACAGACTAGTTATTTATTGTTGGTTTATGTTTGTTGCTTTTGGATTGTTTTCAGCAGTTAACGTGACTTTTGAGCCAATCTTTTCGACTTTTGTTCTGTTTCAGTACGCAAAGATAATTGTAGTTTTTGTTTCAACATTATTCTTGCTCTCTACTAAGCAGAACTGGTCATTTTTTAATAGTTTGCTGTCGTCATTACTATTGGCTAACATATTTAAAACGATTATAGATGCGATTTTTATTTTCTCACCCTTATCAAGCATCATTAGTTTCGGAGCTGCGAATAGTTCTGAGTGGCCAGGAATATTTAGAATTCCCGGTACTTTTTTACATGCAAATCAATTCGCTTTTTTCATAATAATTCTAGTTCTGTTGTCAATAAATGCTCAGAGGGGTATTTTAAAGAATAAATTTTTCAAGATTATTACCTTGGTGTTGTTAATTTTGACTCAAAGTAGAACTGGATGGTTGATAGCAGCTACGCTATCATTTTTTTGGTTTTTGACTAATCGTTCATATTTGAATTTCTCAAAAAAAGTCATTAATGGTCGATTCATTCTTGTTGGCTCATCAGTAATAACTATTCTGATTCCGTTGGTAATCAAAAGATCTTTGGCGATATTTTCAAGCTTTAATGGTGGCAGCGGCTCTATAAGATTAGAAATGCTTTCACAGGGGTTTGAGTTGTATAGAATTTCTCCTTTATGGGGTTTTGGCGCGGAAAATAACATAAAGTCAATTTTTGAAAATGTACCAAACAGTTACATTGCGTATTTTCCTGCACCCATTCACACGGCTTTTGTTCAGTTCTTATTAGAATTCGGCTTGATGGGAACAGCTTTTCTCATCTTACCTTTTTTGATTTTGTTAAAATCTGTTGAGATATTTCAAACAGATCAATCATATAGGATCAATAGATTTGTCAATTACTCTCTGCTTTTTTCCGTATTTTGCTACTATGTTTTTCAACCTCACGGTGGTAGATTCGAAGTGCCTTTACTCGGTCTAATTGCTGGATATATCGCGGCAGATTTATCTTTATCTAACTGGAAAAAAAATAAAAAAAATGCTTAAGAAAATCATGAAACGAATTTCCATAATTGATCTCATTTTGATTTGTATTTTTATGTCTTCGCTTGTTTTTGTTTTTATTTTTTTTGCAAGGGAAAACAAAATGGTCGAAATAACCGTTAAGGTTGCAAGGTCAACAGTTTGGAGGATGGATGCAAACACAATTTACGAATATGCCCAAGGATTTGTTGTTGGCGATGTTGAGAAAGATGAGTTGGGGAAGAAAACTTCAAAAATTAAAAAGGTGAGTGTGTTGCCTGTGAGTGCAGATGAATATTCCTTGTATTTAACTTTGGAGGTTCCTGCAAATTATGATCCTCGTAAAAATCTTTATTACCTGAAAGGAAAGCCGTTGGTTTTCGGTCAAGAATACTTGTTTTCTTTTTCAAACGTAAGCTTCTCTTCTGTTGTAGTTGATTTTCCTGGATTAGAGAAAAGTGAGTCTGGCAAAAAAGTAACCGTTGAAGCAATGCTATTAAATGATGATTGGCATTCCGACCGAGTTGATGGCGTTCATGATTTTTTGGCAAATGCAGTTCAAAAGGATCAAGTTATTATTGACTCTGATGGCAATCAAATAGTTCGAGTGAAGAATGTAAGAATCAGTCCTTCAATAAGACAGAATAGTAACCAGTTCGGTCAGCTGGTGGTGGTACAAGATGCAAGCTTAAAGAGTGTTGTTTATGAATTAGAACTTAGTGTTGATCAAAATAATGGACGGTATTTTCTTTATCACAATGTCCCAGTGTTAATTGGACAAGAACTACCACTAAATTTCTCCAATGTTTCTATTGCGCCTGTTGTAACAAGATTTATTTCTGAGGAATGATAATTTGATGAAAAAATTGAGAAAGATGATGTGAAAATCACCGTCTGCATAATCACAAAAAATAATTTTGTTGATCTGCTCGAATGTATAGTTTCAATTGCATCACAATCAACACCGCCTGATGAAATATTGATAATCAATGATCTCAGCGAACAAAATGAAAGGTTGCGTAATCTGTCAAACCATGATCGATATTTGTTGGAAACTCTTAAACATAGTTTAAAAATTCCTTTTCGAGTCTATAACCATCGTCAAAAATCTAGAGCTGCAGCACGTAACATGGCTTTAGTTTTAGCAACATCGCAGTATGTTGCAATGATCGACGATGATTGTTTTGCTGATTTCAATTGGATTAGAAACATAAGAAGAACTTTAAAAAAGAATTTGTCAGTCAAGGTCATTGTTGGTTATGCTGATACCTTTTTTCAAAATAATTCATTTGCAATTGCACGCCAGATTTTTGACAGTTATCGAAAAGAGCAATCTGTTAAGGTGCCTAGGGGTAGTAAGATAGTTGATTTTGAGATGTTTGACACAAAAAATTTAACTCTTGATAAAAATTTTTTCCTTAACAGACAGATTGGTTTCATATCGTATCCAAAACCAGCCGGTGTTGTTGAAATCGAAGATTGTCAGTTGGGAAGACTATTTCAAGAAAAAACAAAACATTTGTCAAATCATCAAAGCCTTGCGATGTATGATCGTTCGATAACTATTTTCCACAAAGATCCAACATCCTTTGGCAAGTATTTACGAAAATATTTATCATCAGCGATTGGTTTTTATTATTTCCGTAAAAGATGGCCAGAAAAACAGCAAGAAAAACAAGTAATTAAATTTCGAAATTATTGGCAAGAACACCTCAATCGCAGAAACAAAAAGCTAAATCTCATAACCAAAATTGCGGTAATTGCAGTAATATACACAACTGTTGCCATTGACTACCTGAAAAACCTTTTGCTAAAAATGGATAAATCCATTACTCACAGTCAAGTGCAGGCTTGCAGTTCCAGAGATTGAACAGTAAAGTTTGGGATGTCTTGGCCTTTAGGGGTTATTAGCTATCTAGCGTGAGATTTTTTGACAAAGAGAGCTTTGGCTCAAATAAAAAAAGTTGCAAACATAACTAAATTTTGTGAATGACAAAAATGAAATCCTCAAAAAAGCGGTTTTTATTCATCCCAGAAACTTATCCATCAGGCTTAAGTGGAACAAGTGTCAAGACAAGGAGTACTATCGAACTGCTTTTGTCCGAAGGTTGTTATGTTGACGTAGCATGCATTGACTTTGGTGTGCTGAAGAAAAGAAACCTATCTCACGAACGTTTAAGAATTTTCAGTGTTTATCGACAAGGAACACGTAAGCTAAGAATTGCTCTGATAGTCAAGTTGGTTTCCTTGATTTTTTCTTTTAAACCAGTTCTGGTAAATAGAATTTTTGATCGCCGTCTTGATCAGCTGATAGAAATTCTGATCAGTTCGCAGAATTATGACACCATTTTTTTTGATGGTTACTCAATGTTGCAGTATTCAAGGCGTTTTGCCAAAAATCAAATCTATATTGATAATGAAGATATTACTGACTTGCTTTGGAAGAGGACCAAATCAGAATTAAACATCTTCAAAAAAATATTTTTCCTAACTGAATATTGGAGAAGTAAAGTTTTTGAAAAAAAGTACTTTCGTCACGTTTCAAGCATTTGGGCAATTTGTCCCAACTCGCAAAAACGATTCAAACAATTATCACCAGCGAAGGTTGTGCTTATGCCAACATTGATTGATCGAGCAGAAAACTGTTTTTCGGCAAAATCTAAAGATCTAGTTTTTATTGGTACTCTTAGTTGGCCCGAAAACATTAATGGAGTTAAGTGGTTTTTAGATAGTTGTTGGGTAAAAATTCAAAAAGATCATCCAAAAACCAGACTATTGATTGTTGGAAATTTGGCTAGTGAATCATTTAGAAATTTTTGTTCCAAATACAAGAATGTACGACTCACTGGCTATGTAAAAAATTTGTCTAGCATCTACAAGAAAGCTGCCTTAGCTATCTCACCAATCTTAATTAATAGTGGCATTAAAATTAAAGTCTTAAATTATTTAAGCTTCGGCATTCCGACTGTCGCAATCGAGCAGTCAACTTGGGGCATGGATTCAACATATGGCGTTGAGCTGGCAAAGGAAAACGATTTTGCTGAGAAGGTGATAGCGATGTTGCACAATTTGCCAAGAAGAAAAGAACTCTCTTCAGCTGCTATTAAAAATATATCACTTTATCATTCGAGAAAACGTCTAAGAAAATTTTTTAAAGACAATGAAATTATTTAAATCTTCTATAAATAGCCAAACTTCTGCCGGAAAGATAATCACAAATTTTTGGTCACGGTTTGGAGATTTTATCAATCAGAAATGAAAAGGCAAAAAATATCACTAGTGATCGTGACAAAAAACAGATCTCGACAGTTGTTGCAGTGTTTGTCAAGAATAATGATCCAGTCCCGTCTACCGGATGAATTAATTATTATTGATAACAATTCAACAGATGGGACGGCGAAGTTCATTAAAAGATTGCAAAAAACCTCTAGACTAAAAATTCACTATGTTCTTGATAAAGCAGTCGGATATCCATTTATATACAATCGTGGGTTGATAACAGCGAAGCATAGTCTGGTTGCATTTCTGGATGATGACTGTTTGGCATCAATTGATTGGCTTGGTAAGTTAGAAAAAGCTTTTTGCAAGCGCAAAAAGCATCTTGTTGCTGCTGTTGGCAACAGTCAAACTCAAAAGAAAAATTTTTTTTCTTATCTAACACATTTTAAAGATTTTCTTTGGAAAAAGATGGCGACAGATGACAATAATCTTATTTCAAACTTGGAAATATTAGACACAAAAAATATTTTGTATAGCAAGCAATGGTTGATCGAAAAGGGAATTGGCTTTGATCAAAAGTTGGTTAATGACGGATTTCTAGGAGCATGTCAGGATAGTGACTTAGGGATGCAAATTGCTCAAGCAGGTGGCCAAGCCATATATGCCGATCAAGCCGTGGTGTTTCACCGTGATCCGGATGATCTCATTGCTTATCTTAAGAAAATAATCAATTCTTCACGAGCTCATGCTGCATATGAAAAAAAATGGCATCATACTTACAAAAAAAGTAAGCTCGTAAATATTCCTCAGACCGTAGGTTCTTCGTTAATTATTTTGAAAAACTACTTAATCGACTACAATCTGAGTATTCTATGGTGGCCATTTTTCGCTCTTGGTTTGGCTAGTAGTTTTTTATTGGTTAAAGTAATCAAATTTTATGAAAAATTACGATAATTTTTTAGTGACGGGAGGGGCTGGTTTTATTGGTTCTCATTTGGTTAAACGCCTGGTGAGAATGAAAAAAAATGTAGGCGTGATTGACAATTTTTCTCGAGGTTCGATGAGAAACTTGGCTCCAGTTGCGGATAAAATCACAATTTATAACAAAGATTTAACCCGTGAAGATGGGTTGAAGCAAATCTTTTCACACTATAATATTGTTTTCAACTTGGCTGCGCTTAATACTGGAGTTGACTTTGACATGGGCCGAACCGAGGTGATGTTTGAACAAAATATGCTACTCCAAATGATTCCTTTACGAGTGGCAGCTAGGGTTGGAAATATCACAGATTTTATTCAAGTCAGTTCCGCGAGTGTTTATTCCCGTGAAGCAATGGAAAAAGAGGTCCCAACACCAGAAACAGCGGACACTTACAACCCTGAGCCATCAAAACTCGGTTATGCTTTGGCAAAGCTCATGGGAGAAAATCTAGCTCATTGGTATGCGACAAATACCGGATTGCGAACGGTTATTGCCCGATTTATCAATGTCTATGGCCAAAATGATCATTTTGATGATTTGGGGCATTTTATCCCAATGATGACACGCAAAATTATCGAAGCCGATAAACAGGTGGTTGTTTTTGGCAGTGGCAAGCAAAAACGTTCCTATATTTTTGTTGATGACGTTGTTGACGCTCTGATCTTTTTATTGGAAAAAGGCCAGAATGGTCAGGTTTATAATGTAGATGCTGAACAGGAAAAATCTGTTGCGCAAGTTGTCAAAATGATTTGCCAAATTTTAAGAAAAAATCCTCAACTGATTTTTGACTTATCTAAACCAGAGGGCTCACAACGCAGATTGCTTGATTGTAGTAAGATCAATGATCTTGGTTGGCGAGCTAAGACAGATTTTTCGGATGGTTTAGTCAGAACGGTTAGAGATATTAAACGTAGATTGTCTTGCAGATGTCCACAACACTCAACAAGCTAGATCGGTTGCCGGAAGAGTCAACATTAATCTTTCAACAGAAGATTAATTGCCTGACTTTTGAGCAATTGTGGCAATTCATTCTGCGTCAAACTAAAATTCGCTGCAAAAGTCTTGTCTGTCCTGTTAATCTCAATATTTTGCTTTCTTTAAGGAAAAATCAGAAAATTAAAAAAAATTTCGAAGAAAAAACCGAGATTATTTTTGCCGATGGTTTTCCTTTAGTAATTTTTTCGAAATTGCCATTTTTTAGTTGCAAATCAATTCCTGAAAGGATTGGAGGAACAGCTATTACCGAGAAAATACTATCTAAGAGTAGTATGAAGATTTTTTTGCTTGGTTCAAAAATTGAAGTTTTAGAAACGATTAAAACACATTTTCCATCGCAGATCGTAGGTATGTTGTCGCCATCGTCAAGTCAACTGCAAAGCACAAAGTATAACCAGAATGTTGTGAAAACCATCAACAACAGCCAGGCCCAAGTTTTATTGGTAGCACTTGGTCCGCTCAAACAAGAAAAGTGGTTGTTAGAAAATTACTCAAAGATTGATTCTGTTGTTTGCTTGAGTGTCGGTTCTGCTCTTGATATCTTGTCGGGTGCTTTTCCTCGTGCACCAAGATTTTTGCAAGTGATTGGCTTGGAATGGTTGTGGAGGCTCGCGCTGGAGCCAAGGAGGCTATCAAAAAGGTATTTATCAGATGGATTATTGTTTATTCAACTGGTCTTTTCATACTCGGCGAAAAAAATCTTGAAAATGGTTCTCAACTCTGGGAAATGAGGTGTGTTGATGAATTGACACTTGTAGAATTTTTCTCCCGCAATAAGTGTATTATCTTATTAAGTGGGTATTTCCCATCAGTTAAAATGGTGGGGTCGAATGATGAAAGCATTGCAAACTCTTTTTTCTAGCTTTTGGGTTGAGTCTCTTTTCGTGATATTTTCCTTATGTATTGTTTTGTTTGAGAAAACTTTTATTAGCGTTTTTATCTTTGGTTTAATTGCTTTTTGTGTTTTATGCTTTGAAATTTTCAATAAAAAATCGCAGACAGCTAGTAGTAATTTTTTTGTTGCATCAATTCTATTTTTATTACTAGTACAGGTTGTAAGCACTTTTCTCTCGGTGACGAAGCCTGTGAGTCAGACATTCATGTTTGAAAGCTTTTTTATTTGGTTTTTGGTGATTTTTTTTAGGAAAAATCCAAAAATCTTGCATAAGCGTAGGTTCCTTCTATCAATTTTTGCTGTCAGCTTGTTGTTAATTGTTTTAAATGTTTTAATGTTTGTTTTACCGGTCGAATATCTTTACTGGGTGCCGGGTCTTAATTTGTTTCGCAACATTGTGGGGCACAACCATATCGCAGCCTGGTTACTACTCATTAATCCTCTGATCTTGCACAGCTTTTTTCAATTAGGTGATTATTCCAAAACCAAGAAAAGAGTCCTTGCTTCGGCATATTTTTTCTTGGCAATTTTAATGATTTTAAGTTTTGGGCGTGTGGCAAACATGATTTTCGTGATTCAGTCTGCTCTCCTTTTTTTAATCAATAAGCAATCCAGCATGTTTTATCGCACGAAAAAACATTTTCAATTCAAACCCTATGGTTGGTTTTTCAGTATAACCTTGTTACTCGTTTTTCTAGGTTTCTTGACAATGGTTGCAACTTCTTTAATCAGTACCTTCCAACAAAAAGATAATTGTTTGCCGGGTAACTTTGACAACCAGCTCTGCAAACGTCTCGACCATGAAGGCAGATTTACATACTGGCGGCAAGCTGTTGGGATTTTTGGTGATTATCCATTATTAGGCAGTGGTCCAGGTACTTACAGCAAAATTAGATCCTTTTATGCAAGCAAACCGGGTGCAGGTTCAGGATTTGCTCACAATTACTATTTGGAGTTGCTGGCAGAGACTGGACTTATTGGTTTGAGTAGCTTTCTCTTTGTTCTTGGATATTTAACTTACCAATCTTTTGTTGTGGTGAAAAAAGATTTAAAAAATTTAAACTTTGCTTTTTTTGTTGCAGCAGCTTCTGGTATGGTTAATGCTTTTTTCGATTTCGATTTCGATTTCGTAACGATTTTTTTGACTGTATTACTGATGTTAGTTTTTGTGGCAAACCAAACAAAAAATCGTCGATCCTTGTTATCACAGCTGTTTTCAAAATTTGTATTAATAGCTCTGGGTTTATTGATTATCTCTTACGCACTTATTTTTGCTTATTCAGAGTTGTTAATCAGAAAAAACCGCATAGATTTTTCATTTGTAAATATGCCCCATTTTCTTTGGCATGAACAAATTTATTACGATTACTTTAAGGACGATCCAAAAAAAATCAAAGAATTTTTTCAGTCTTATTCCAACAATGATAAAAATCTAAAACTACAACTTGAATTAGTAAACACTTTATCAGAGAAGAATTACTATCAAGAAAAAATTTATCAAATCGACAAATGGTACGAAATTCTCAATCCAAGCTTTGACTTTTATTTACAAAATGGACAAATTGACTTAAGCATCAGTAAAGCGAAATATTTTTTGCATACCGTTCGTCAGGCAATGAAAAATGAAAAATATTACTTAAGTTTTAGCCAGTACCAAAGTCTCTATAAAAATATTTTGCAAGTTGCCGACGCGGCTTATACTCATTCAAGGTATGGGGAAGCTGGTGATCTATATTTGCAAGTAGAGAAAGATCGTCCTTGGATAATTATTTCTCATAGACCAGCCTTTATTGGGCGTGAGGTCGTTCCCGAACAGTTAAGCTTTGCGCAAGCGATCCAAAAAATTTCGCCAGAAAGTTTTGGTGAGTATCGTAAAGAATACGCAAATTATTTATTACAAGTATTTGAAGCAAACCTCAAGGCGAAGACAATTGATTCTAAGATTTTTTCTTTAGTTGACACAGCAGAGGAAATTGAGCCATGGAACCGATCGGGTCTTCGGCGACAAGCCTTGTCGGCAGTAAATCGAGAATTACAAAACTCACCGCAAGATCCTATCAACCAAGAGCTTTATGATGAAGTCATTGTTGATTTTTCACAACATGGAGAGGCAACTGTCAGAACCTGGGACATCCTTGAAAGAAAATCTCTAGCTGAAAAGGCACGCGAGTTGTCAGAGACAGCAATTAAAGAAGGAGATTTGGTAAAAGCTCAGCAACACTATGAATCTATCAGAATTCTTCTTCCTGAAGATGCAATTCGGCTTGAGTCGTTCGACGATATCGCGGTGGATAGGCAATGAATAATGAAATAAGTTGGTAGATTCCAACGCAGCTGAGTCAAAATTAACTACAAAAATTTTCCGTCCGTAAATTTGTTAAAAAACTAAAAATTTTCTGATAATATTTGCCAATTGGTGAATTAAGACGCGGACAATCAACCGTGCTTCGTGACGAAGGCTGGAAATCTTAATGGTTGCTGCTTCCAACTCTCGCCATTCTTTCATCGACTCGTGCCTTTTATCATCTAAAGTCCAATAGGAAAAGATTCCTGGCTTTACCGCAAAACGAAAGTCCCAATTTTTTGGCAATCGGCTTGACTCTTCGACCGGCAAAGGTCTTGGTCCAACCAAGCTCATCTCTCCTTTTAGAATATTCAACAACTGTGGTATTTCGTCCAAGCCACTTTGAGATAGAAATCTACCTAACCCAATAAATCTAGGATCATGGCTAATTTTAAACATTGGCCCGGGTGCCTCGTTTTGCCCCAACAACTTTTCTTTGCGTTTCTCGGCATCTGTCACCATGGTACGAAATTTATAAATTGTAAAGATTTTTTTGTTTAAACCTGTTCTTTTTTGACAAAAAATAATTGGACGACCAGACGAAATTAAGATTGATAAACCAACTAAAATAAACAAAGGCCAAATCAATAAAATTAATATCATGCTACCCAACACATCAAAAATTCGCTTTTGTATAGATAATGAAAACTTTGAGATAGTCATTTGACTTTCAGCAAGTATGATTGGGTTGCAGTTGAGCGATAGCTCGCTGCACTGAGCAGTTTAGCAAGAAAATTATTTTTGACAAACGGCAACTAATCCAGGCATTTCTTTACCTGACAAAAACTCTAAGGAAGCGCCGCCCGCTGTCGAAACAAAACTAAAATTACCAGAAAGTTCGAAATGGTCAATGGCAGCAATTGTGTCGCCACCTCCCAAAATCGATATTGCTCCTCGGCTGGTAGCTTGGGCAATTGCTTCTGCAATCGCTTGCGTGCCAACGCTAAAATCTGGTTTTTCAAAAACTCCCATTGGTCCGTTCCAGAAAATTGTTCCGGCGTTGGCAATTAGCTCGCAATATAGCTTAATAGTTTTCGGTCCAATATCTAGGTACATTAGATCGCGATCGTTGTCAGTGTCGTCAATATCGTGGGTCAGATCAATTTCTTCTTTAAACAACTTGCTCTCAGTGTCAAGTTCGCCATTATTAAATAATTGTT
Source organism: Patescibacteria group bacterium (assembly GCA_049322575.1). Lineage (GTDB taxonomy): Bacteria > Patescibacteriota > Microgenomatia > UBA1400 > PJMF01 > JBMORQ01. Next base: position 4,984 of record JBMORQ010000008.1, on the reverse strand, counting down.
CGTGAGCGTTAATTTCGTCATCAGTAAACGACTTGCTACTTTCGTCAATTCTGACACCACTTGGTATGTTGCTGTTGGTGTCAACTCCAAAATTATCTAACAACTTGTCATCTTCATCCATCACGGCTGTTGGTGCAGCCATAGCGTCAGCAGGATAAATAATTTTTGGCAGAGGAATGTAACCGTCTTTTAAAATATGCTCGGATCGATGCTGCTCAATCAGCTCATCGGCCACTTTAACGTAATTAATGCCCTCTTTTTTCAGATCAGCCGGGACATCTTGCAAATATGACTTGTGAATTTCTATCCCTTCTGCTTTCAAAAAATTGTTTGCTACTCCGCCGCCAACCAGGACTGCATCAGCCAAATGTGCTAAATTTTCAATGGCCTCAACCTTGTCCGAAATCTTTGCTCCGCCAATCAAGGCGATAAAAGGTCGCGTAGGGTTTTCGGTTAATTTGGTCAGGTTTTCGACTTCTCGAGCTAAATTAAAACCCGCATAACTTGGCAAAAAATTTGTTACACCCACCATCGAGGCATGAGTTCGATGCGAGTTGGAAAACGCTTCATTAATATAAACATCGGCAAGTTGAGCAAGTTTTTTGGCAAACTCAATATCATTTTTCTTTTCTTCCGGGTAAAAACGCAGATTTTGCACAAGAAAAACTGAGCCGGCGGGCGCGTTTTTAATAATTTCGTGCGTATCAGCATCAAACATATCATCTAAAAATACCACTGATTTACCAATCATTTTCTCTAATTCGTCAACCACTGGAAAAAGACTAAAGCGCTCTTCTCGGCCAGACGGCCTACCTAAATGAGAAATTACTACGATTTTTGCTTGGTTTTTGAGTAGAAAACCAATTGTTTCCAGAGATCTTTCAATCCGTTGAGCATCGGCAACTTGCCATTGTTTGGCTCCTTTTTTGAGTGGGACGTTGTAGTCGGTTCTAAGTAGAACCGTTTTGGCAAAAACATCTTGAGGTTGTGGCAGTTTTAATTTCATTTTTCAAGTTGGCTCACTACTAGACTTCCTAGGCAATAACTTTTTACCACTTTTTAATAGAATTCATTGTTTGCTTCTATTTCAGTGTAGCTGACCAGCTAGTATTTGTCATCACTTCCCCTGGGCGATATCTTTCTTTCAGTTTCGTTGCTCTTCTAATCCTGTAATTTTTTTCCAAACTTACTCAACACAAGTTCCCCCAACCAGGCATCACACTTTTGCTGATCTTGTGCTATACTCTCGACATCTCAAAGAAAGGAGATCACTTGATCTATGGCTACAAAAAAAGCTACATCAAAAACCGAGGCAGAAAAGACTGCTAAATCAGTAAAAACTGAAAAGACCGTTAAGGTTAAATCAGAGATTAAAGCAGAAGAGCCTCAAAAAATAGTAGAGACTCAAGAGGTTGAAAAGTCTAGCGAACCTCAAGAAAAAGAAGAGGCCAAGGAAGCTGTAAAAACTCCAAAAGCAAAAGTTGAAAAAATTGAAAAAGCAGACAAAGCTGAAAAACCAGCCGAGAAAGAAACTGCTAAATCAAGCAAAACAGCTAAGCCTCAAACCATGGCCGAACTTTTGGCCACCTCAAATTACCAACTTATAGTTCCCAAAAAGGGCGACAGCGTCAAAGGCAAGGTCATTGCCAAGCAAAAACGCACCCTAATCATAGATTTGGGTTCCAAAACTGAGGGGGTCGTTTCTGGTAAGGAGTACGATTTTGCTGGTGAGTTTATTGAAGACCTCAAAGTCGGTGACGAAGTCAAGGCCATCGTCGTTTCAACAGAAAATGATCGTGGTCAGGTGATTTTGTCACTCAAGGGCGCTGCTTCGGAAGCCAAGTGGGACTACTTCTCAAAGGCTATGGAGGAAGAAGAAATCTTCGAAGCCAAGGGTCTTGAGTTGAATAAAGGTGGTTTGATCGTTTTGGTCAATGGTGTGCGCGGTTTCGTGCCTTCCAGCCAATTCGGCCGTCATTTTGTTGGGAAAATTGGTCAACTCAAGGGCGAAGCCTTCAAGGTTCGCGCCATCGAGGTCAACAGTGAAAACAATCGTTTAATCTTTTCCGAACGTCACGTAAGTGAGGCCAAGGAATTAGCTCAACGCGAAGAGGCCTTGGACAAGGTTAAAGTCAACGAAATCTACGAAGGTGTTGTCTCAGGTGTGATGCACTTTGGTTTGTTCGTCACTGTGGAAATTCCGGTTGACGAAGCTGACAACAAAAACATCGGTTACGTTGAAGGATTGGTCCACATTTCCGAAATTAGTTGGGAAAAAGTCAACCATCCTAAGGATTATCATAAGGTTGGAGATCGTCTCAAGGTTAAGGTTTTGGGCATCGATGAGAAAACCGGCAAGCTTAACCTGTCGATTAAACAACTTCAAGATGATCCCTGGTTAACTATCGCCGAAAAATACCCAGTTGGAACCACTTTTACTGGTAAAGTGTCTCGGATTGAACAATTCGGCGTTTTTGTTAACGTTGAGCCAGGTGTTGATGGTTTAATTCACTCTTCAAAATTGACCTCTGGTCAAGAACTGAGTGTTGGTGAAGAAATTACCGTTAATGTCGAGAATGTTTCCCCTGAACAACGTCGCATGAGCTTGAGCTTGGTGCTGACAGAAGTTCCTATGGGTTACAAATAAACTTTACGTTTGTGAAAAATAAAATCCCGGTCGGCGCAAGCCACCGGGATTTTTTGTATTTATATGACATAATTATTATTTATGGATGAAATTCGATTAAATAGTAAAGACAGTGAATCAATTGAGGGCTTCAGTCAGAATCCAGAAAACAAGACTATTTGGAAAAAACAATTGTTATTAGCGATTATTGTCTCAGTGGTTTGTTTGATCAGTGTTTTACTTCTTATTTTTATTAGCACTAAAATAAAACCTACCAACCAACCTCAAGGAATGGTGGAACCAAAGCAAGAAGGGAAAATTGCTGACAATGATGAAAAAATAACCAAACCCTTTCAAAAATTGACAGGAATGGCAAATACGAATAATGGCAAGAGTGAGGAAGAACTTGAAAAACAGTTATTAGAACAAATGAGGCTGGAGAAGGAGCAAAGGTTAGCTGAGATTTCAAAATTTAAATCAATTTCTAACGAAGTGTACAATTTTAAATATAAGATACCTGATTTTCAAACTGGTGAGATAAAAATGCTAATCTTTGATGCAAACAAAACTGATGGTGAAAACTTAGAAAAATGGTGGAAAGAAAACATAAAAAGCGAGATTGGTGGTTTTGAGGTTCCTTCTGATTATGTAGTTAATAAAAAACAAATACATTCTCGTGGTTGTTTAGGAGATGCTAATCCAGATTATTCCCCTCCACCAACGATAGAGGTAGAAATAATTCAAGAAAAATATAATGATGTTAGCTGGGTGTCTGTCTATCAATTTTATGATTTTGGCAAACCATTTATCGTTAATTATTCAATTCAATCTTCTGGGGGTCCTTGCGGATTGCATTATTTGTCTTTTGCAACAATATCAAGGTTACATTAACCAGATTGACCACAAACAATAAATTTGATTACTATTTTCTGATCAATTTTCTTTACCCTCGAGTATTTCTCAGAAAAATGCTATAATACAAAACTCGATAATATTTAGCCTTAAACAAAGCGGGAAGATACCATATGTCAAAACAACGCATGATAGTTACCGATGATCAATTGTTAATCGACATGGATCTCTTATTTAACGCAATTCGAGAGGCCGGTGGCGATTGGGAAAAAGTCGAAACCGACATGAAGGCATATCTCGAGTCGGTCAAAGCCATGACCGGAAATAGCTAGCCTTTATTGGTCTGGCTTAGGTGACAGAAAGGTCAATTATGAACGACCAACCAACCATTCCAGTTTACGTTATCACCGACGGTGATGAGGGTGTTCAAATTAATCAAGGAATACGCCTGTCAGTTGTTGGTGCCGGAGTTAAAGTTGATGGTTTTGACAAAATTGTTGAGATTCTCAAAGACCTGTTGGGTAAAAATATCTACTTGGCTGCTACCCAGGAAAACGAGTGGATTAAGCAAGCATTTGATTTGGACAATTACGAGCAAGCTGATGCTACTTTTCAGCAACAAGCCGAATCATTAGCTGATCGAGTGGGCTTGTCCTATGCTGGGTTTTTACCTTTTGCTGACCCAAAGGATCTAGTACACGATATTAAAGGGCACATGGTTCGTCCTCGTGGCTTGCATATTGCCAACAAGATTTGTTTCACTTTGGCCGGCGGTGAGCAAACATACAACTTGGGTCAATATCAAATATCAGCTGAATGGATATCAAAAGCACCAAGGAAATTGGCTGAAAAATTCATCAAATTGCAAGTTGAGTTTTATGAAAAAATGGCAGGTCGTAAATTAGAATATCTAATTGAAGATACGGGCATTTTAGATCAACGCTTGGTGGAGAAAAATCGTAAAGTTTTAGAAGAACTTGGATATATAGCAAAAGAATAATTAAAAAATTTTCATAGTAATTTCTTTTTGGTCAAATAATTTTTGGTTTTTCGGTTGAGGCTGAAAAACTAGAAAGGAATCGCGATGAACTTCGTAGATTTTTACTCGATTGAGCTTGCCAAACTGTCTCCCAAGCTCGTTCCAATTTATGACCTTTGGGCAAAAATTTCTCAAGAACCAAACAAATGGTTTGTTGACGCCCCTGGCAAGTTACTATTTTCTGCTGGCGGTGTGTTGCCAATTGTCTTTGGAGACAATGATTCACAAATTTGGCAAGAAGTTGAAAAAGTTTTCGTTTCAGGACAAGAAAATTTTGCGATGGCTGGTGTGAGTTTTACAAAGAATGAACTGTTGCTCTTGGGTGAATTTTATCGTTTTGAGCTTAAGTAACCAAAACAGTTGCTGAAACGGCGATTTAGAGCGACTGCCAGATAGCCCATAACTTTCTCAAATCGGCAGGTGTAGCCACTTTTTGAAACGTCAAATACCAACTTAAGAATTGGAAT
>JBMORQ010000007.1:0-2344 GCA_049322575.1 Patescibacteria group bacterium | reverse complement strand
CTCCAACTGCAGCTGGAAAAAGTTCAGGATGTTTGAGAAGATATGTAAAGTTCATGGGCAGTTCCTTTACTAGAGAGATTGGTACTGCCCATCATTTTATCAAACGTTATTTCGCTACAAGTCTAATAATGAATTCCAAACCCCTGTCTTTACCTGGGTCAGAAAAATACACCAGATCTATACCATTCACGCCTTTTTCATCCTTAAACATATTGAAATATTTATCCAACTTTTTGTCTGACAATAAAATCGTTCCCTGCTTGACCATTTCGCCAGCCATGCCAGTTGGACCTGTTTGGCCATCTGCCCCTTTTTCCATATATGCGATACCAATAGCTATATCTAATTCTTTATTTTGGATTACTAAATATTTCGCCTGACCAATATATTTTTTCTCTTTCATTTGCCAAGTTTTTGGAAAATCTAAAGAGAATCCTAGCTCATGGTTCTGATAACCAGCCGCTGTTAAATGGTTAGCTATTTGATCGTTTGAAGAAATTGGAGTTGGGTAAGCGATTACTTGCGTTGGCTCGAGATTAACTTTTTCGTTGATATTTTTCACCGTAAGTGAACCAAAATAATACCCTCCAAAACCAAAAATTACTCCACTGACAACCAATGTAAGTAAAATCGGCACCAAAACATTACTTTTTGTCTGCGAAAAAGTTGGCAGCTGAGTAATTGGTGTTAGATTAACAGAAATATTCGGGTTGGTAACTTTCTGACTCTCCATGATGTAGTTATAGTCCTTCAACAAAAGAATTGCAACAGTATCGGGTCCGACTCCGGTATCCAGTATCCAAAACTTCCAGGCTAACTCTAAAAGACGAAAAAACCTGGTTAGAACCAGGCTAAAAGGGGATTTCAAGGCTAAATTTGATGAAGTTGCAAAACCATCACCGTATGGAGCGGGTGAAGGGAATAAGAGCTTGCTCGCATCGCCAGCATAACTGCGAACTATGTTACGCTCATCTTTTGTAATTCTTCGCAGTTATGTTTCTGGCTTTGGCTGCGCTTCCTCGTATGATTGAGCATAGTGGTCCTCGCTTCGCTGCGGTTCCACTATCAGCTCAATCATCGAACCAAGACCGATTCTCAAGCCATCTCATTCACTAAAATTCTTGGCGCAAGCGCCAACAATTTTAGTGAGCTGGTGACCGTAATTGGCTCGAACCTCTTCCCTCTGTGGTTGTTCGAAAACTTATTTCGTCTAATAACTCCTGATCTTATTTTAAAAGTTAATTTGCTTAAAACCCGCATGAACATTAAAAGCTTTAAGCGATAATATTATTTGCCTGTCTCAAACATGTGATTGGCGATACTGCCAATTTTTTGTGCTTTTTTAAGAGTAATTCCATTATAAAAATCTTGAGACAATTCATGCTCGGTCTTTTCTATACGAATCAACGGTCGTAGATGATTATATCGAAACATAACCATAGTCTTTAAATTTAAAGTATCGGCATAATATGGTAGTTTATTGCATAACCATCCAAATGTTTCTCTCCCTCGCAAATCCTCGCTAAAATGACGTCGATAAAAATCAAAGTTTTCCTTTTTTTGTGACACCCATACACCCCACGTAAAAGGCTCTTCAAACCCAAGAATTGGAATTTCCAAAACTACTCGAATCATAAAATCTTGCCCATTGGAGCAGAAGTCATTATTAAGATAACGCCGAAAAAAAATATTTGAGAGAAAGTTTTTTGATTTACTATACTGAACTGGGCCTAAAAAACTAAAACTTGGTGCACCTTCGTGCACTTTCCCACATGTAACACATGTATACCTAAAAACAGTACTCTTACTTTTTTCATTCATGTTAGTTTATGTAATTTTATGTTTATTTCTGTCACTTCTGGAGCGGGTGAAGGGAATCGAACCCTCGTCTTCTCCTTGGAAGGGAGATATACTAGCCTTTGTACTACACCCGCGTTCTTGGTTGATTTGAATCATGAGTCAGCTAGACGCCTTTTCATTTTTCAGCCCTTCAAAAACAAAAAAACGCGACCAACTAAAACATAAGAAAAATTAAAGAGCCTCACAGCAAACTTTCTACCAAATAAAATTTGGCAGCGAGTCTAATTTTATCATCAAACCTCAACTTGAAAATTGGCTAAAAACGCTTGGCTAAAAAAATTGCCAAAAATACTAGACTTAAAAACACTAGATAAAAACATCGGCAAAAAAAACGGACATTTCCTCCCGTAACTCAAGAATAGACTTGTAGCGAAATAACGTTTGATAAAATGATGGGCAGTACCAATCTCTCTAGTAAAGGAACTGCCCATGAACTTTACATATCTTCTCAAACATCCTGAACTTTTTCCAGCTGCAGTTGGAG
>JBMORQ010000006.1:0-19784 GCA_049322575.1 Patescibacteria group bacterium | reverse complement strand
ATTCCAATTCTTAAGTTGGTATTTGACGTTTCAAAAAGTGGCTACACCTGCCGATTTGAGAAAGTTATGGGCTATCTGGCAGTCGCTCTAAATCGCCGTTTCAGCAACTGTTTTGGTTACTTAAGCTGATTTTTCTTCATTTTGTTTGGCAATACTGCCAATTTTTGAGGGTTTTTTGGGCAAAGTTATAGAAATTTTGTCTTATTAATGTTTTGTTTACCAGGCTTATTTCTAATTGTTTCCATTGTGAATGGAAACTTTTTGGGAACCGTTGTTTTGCTAAAAATTACCTGTTATTTACCCAACTTTTCTAAGATGAATCGCCATAAAAAGCGGAATTTCGGCTCTGCCTCGGTTTTCTGATTTGGCCATTTTGCCTTGACTTTGTTTGTCTGAGGTTAGTTCGGCAATTTTTTCTATGGTCAGGCCCGCATCAGAGAACCAGCCAGAGTAGTCTTGCAAAGAATGGTGGTAGCTCCAGGTAACTGGACTATTTTCTTCCCCGGGGTTGGAAATAATCGGAATTTTGATTGAAGTGAGGTAGTGACTAATCCAGCGTTGCTGGCTTTTGTTGTTGAGGTTAACTTCCCAGCCAGACTGGCGAGGCACGCGAAAACAGGGATGATTAATTATCAGGACGGCATTGCCAGTTGTTTTGAGTAGCTTGCCGATATTGTCAATGCATCCAGCTCCGTTGGACATATTTTGTAAAGCTAGCAAACAAATGATTTTGTCGAATTTCTTGATCTTGGCTAGATCAAGGGTTGGTTGGAGGATTTTTTCTAGCGGTCTGGCAGCGTTTGACTTGAAAAAATAATGAGATTTCTGGGAGTTTTTCAAGGCAGATTTTGCTTGGGCAAGCAAGTTTTCTGCCAAATCAACTCCTACATATATGTAGTTATCAAGCCAGTTATCCAAAAATCTGGCAAAGACTCCTTGTCCGCAACCGAGGTCGAGGATTGACTCGCCAGGTTTGATGGGCCAGTTTTGCTTGAGATATGGCAGGATGGTGTGTTGGTGGTAATAATGACCTGCTGATCCGACCAATTTGTGGTACCAATCACCAACATTTTGCCAGGATGAGTTAGGTTTTTGGCGAAAGGTTCGCTTGCTGTTTGAATTGAACTGGCCGGTTTGTCTTGTGTCGTTTCTCATATCTGGGCGCAATTATACGCTTTTTGTGGATTTTGTTTGAAAATGTGGTCGTTTTTCACGGCTCTGTGTCATATTTGATATTTTTTGATCTAGATCTATAATTCGCGTATGGCAAATGGAGTAATGAATACACATGAAGAAGGTCTGGTAGACTTTTCTGAAACTAGTTTAATTAGTATGGCTGGCGGTGGTTTTGGAGTGTGGTTAACCTATTTAGCACTTAGACAATTGGAACAATGGTTTGGTAATGAAGCTCTTCCCAGACAACTGAGCGCAACGGAATTAACTCGTTGGCAATCGATCTTTGCAGAGGCAATGACTGGTTGTAAACACGCAATTGAAGCGGGCCAAGTGGTGATTACCAACCCCGAGCAGTGTTCGTTAACTCCAGTCATCAACAAATTGTTGGTGGAAGCAGCTCAGTATGAACAGCTTCGCAACAAAATAATTTTTGATTTCAATGATGTTTTGCCGGCTGTTTCATTGGGTTTGCTATGGTTAATTGATCTTCTGGGCAACGGTGTGGGATCAATTGGAAAATCTCCTGAAGCAAAAACATTTATTCGCTTCTTAGCAATATTGCAGGCAGTTGGATCGTATGTCGCAGTGGGGCACCTTAACAATCTGCTGAGGCTAGATGCTGTGGCAAGACAAGAGTTTGACAATCCCTTTTTATCCGTAACTGTTTTGCTGACTGCTCTTCTGTCAATTTACCCGACTATAAAATCACTAGAGATGATGAATTATTGGTTTAGGCTCGATGAAAATATCCCGAAGGCGGCTCATGGTGCTTTGGATGTTGTGGGTGACGCTATGAGAGGAACAGTGCATCTTGCTAGCAATGTTCGAAGAAGGCTTCATCATTGATTTGGATTGAGGTTTTGGCAAATCTGTTAGTTTTCTCCAGCTGATTTTGCTGGAAATTTATCTATGCCAGTTTTATTTAAGCCAATTGGAGAAAATTATTTTTCCGATATGATTAGAGGTGTTGTGAATTTGCAAATGTAATATGAAAAAATGGCTTGCTCCAGCTTGGTCTGACTACGAACTGCTTGATTTTGGCAATGGGCGACGGCTCGAAAGATTTGGTCAGGTCGTGTTGTCTCGTCCAGACTTCGCTGCCCAAAACCGTCCGTCTTTGTCAGAATCTGATTGGCAAAAAGCTGAGGCAAGGTTTTTAGGTCAGGGAGAAAAACGTGGAGAGTGGCAAACGACTCGGACTTTGCCAGAAAAATGGTTAGGATCCTGGAACGGACTAAAATACTGGACAAAACTCACGCCTTTTAAGCACACTGGTATTTTTCCTGAGCAATCGGTTCAGTGGGAGTTAATGCAAAAAGTAATTGCCAACGCTGTCAACTCAGGTCGGTCTGTCAGGGTTCTTAATCTTTTTGCTTACACTGGCCTGGCATCTTTGGCCGCTGCCGCGGTCGGAGCTGAAGTTACCACAGTTGATTCTTCACGCCCAGCCATGACTTGGTTCCGTGAGAACCAAGTTGTTTCTGACTTGCATGGCAAACCAGTTCGACTAATTTTGGAAGACGCCTTAAAATTTGTGGAGCGGGAAGCCAAGCGTCAACACAAATATGACGTTATTTTGATGGATCCGCCTGCCTTTGGTAATGGGCCCAAGGGTGAAAAATGGCAGTTCCGTCGTAATTTTCCCCAGCTAATCGAAGCAACCAAAAAGATTGTGAGCAACCAGCCGCTATTGCTTTTAATAAACACATACACCGACGATGCTGGAAAAAATATCTTGAAGAGGGGTATTTCTAATTTGAGCTCTGGTTACAAGGGCAAGATTGAGTTTGGTGATTTGGGATTGTTGGCTAAAACGGGGCAAGGTTTAACTACAGGCAGTTACGCGATGTGGCGAGCAGATTGATGATAATTGTCATTAAAGAACTAGCTAAAACCGATTTGTCTTTCTGATGTTTTGGTTGTGTCGTGTGCTCAATCAAACATCTGCTACAATTGGCTGAGTTTTCATTGTAAAAAGAAATAGACTTGTAGCGAAATAAAATTTTTGTAATAACGATGTTGTTTCACTACAAGTCTAATAATAAAGAAAGGAAACATGTCTCTGATTGCATTAATCGTTCCAATTTTAATTTTGATATTGATTTCGCTCAAGCAAATCAATGAATATGAGCGAGGAGTTGTTTACACCATGGGTCGTTTTACTGGTCTAATTGGTCCAGGATGGAAGTTGATTATTCCGATTTTTCAGTCTTTCACCAAGGTCGATATTCGTACCAAGGCTGTTGATGTTCCCAAGCAGGAAACCATCACCAAAGACAATGTATCGTGCAAAATGAACGCAGTCATTTATTACAAAGTGTCTGATGCGGGCAAGGCCATAAACGAGGTAGAAAATGTTTTTTGGGCGGTCTCGCAATTAGCTCAAACAACCATGCGTCGTATTGCAGGCGAGGTCGATCTCGACGAACTTTTGTCAAATCGTGAAAAAGTTGCAGCTCGTATCTTGCATATTATTGACGCCACAACTGATAGTTGGGGTATTGATGTCGAAACAGTCGAGTTGAAGGATATCGAGTTGCCTGAAACGATGGTTCGTACCATGGCCAAACAAGCTGAGGCCGAGCGCGAAAAAAGAGCGGTAATTATCAGCTCTGAAGGTGAAGTTTTAGCAGCAGAAAATCTTTCAAAAGCAGCTAATACCATGGCTCAGACCCCAGGAGCTCTACATCTTCGTACACTCAATTCAATTAATGATATTTCTTCTGATCAATCAAATACTGTGGTATTTGCTGTACCCTTGGAGGTTTTAAGAGCTGTTGAGGGAATCACAAACCTGATGGGTTCAAGAAAATAGCCTGGTTTTCAGATTTAGCGGCAATTATTCATAAATCAATTTATTTATTCTTGAACATCTTGTTCAAATTGATAAAAGTTTTCTTCTGACTCTTCAAAACGAGTGTTTACATCGTCCATGAGGTAATCTTGCTCGTTGAGTTCTCTCCGTCTCTGACCAGCCTCAAAGGATTTTTTGAAATCTGATCTAACACCTAGATCGTTGTTCATGGTCTCTATTGCTTCGCCGATACCTTGATAGACAGCAGCACCCACCAACACCAAGACGACCCAACCAATAGCGCTCACAACATACATCCAGGCCATATTCTTATTCTGGCCAACTGGGGTTGCGTTTCTAGCATGTTTATAAAGAACCACCATGTAAGATAAGGAGTAGAACGATACGAAGATTGAGATAATCATGTTGAGCAAGACAAAAATGCCTGACTCAGACATATTAATTGATTCAGCCATGATTGCTGGGACATAACTTGCGAACAAGCCAATGATAAAGACAAGGACTCCACGAACAACTATTTCCCAGAAGTTGTTGGAAACAATGTTGTAGCTCTCTTTCATGGCTTCAAAAAGGTTGCGACCTTGAGTGCTGACCTCATAAAGACTAAAAGCTAAGAAAATCGAAATGATAATTCCTGGAATAAGTAGTAGGCCGTAACCACCCAAGACGATAACTCCAGTCAGAAGACCTGTGAGCAACATGGGAACTGCGGTTCTAAAACCATGGCCAAGTACTTTGCCAAATGATGGATTCTCATCTGCTTGGTAAACCGAGGCGATTAAGGTAGAAGAGAAGGCCATTTGCATAAAAAATGCAAAAAAGATGAAACTACCAAGCAGCAGGGCGGTGACTCCAATGGTTCCGGGATTGATAAGGCTCAAAATCTCTTCAGGATTATTAGCGATGCCCGGACTAGTTATACCGGCCAAGACGCCGCTGCCAAAAAAGAAAGCAAACATCATGATAATCAAGGCAAAAATTCCCAAAAATGCGATTACCTCAGCCAAAAGCAAGTTTTTCCAGCTTTTTTTAAGTGCTTCCCATGATTCTTTAAAGAGATCAGAGATTGGAGGCATCTCGCTTGTTTTGGTTGATGGGGATTTGTTAATTGCTTTTGGCACTTTTCCTTTGTAAGCACATTTACTGAAGAAATTATAACATTTTTATTTTGGGCAAACAAAAATGACTAAGCGACTCGTCATAGAAAGTAGAATATTTTAGGTATTAACTCTTTTTTAGAAAGAAATTTGTAGATTATTTTGTCGAAATATAGTCGAATATTAGTCGATTACTTCGTCATCGAGAGATGCATCTGCCAGATCATGCAACAATAATGCGGCAAAAATGCGTTAATAATTGCTCAGATCAAACTTGTTCGAGAACTCATTAAGAAATTTTATTGATTTGGCCTTTGATTTAAACACCAACTAAAAACTTGGCTGACCAAGGTCGGTAATTTGAGACGTAGGTATTTTCTCTAAGAACATTACCTTCTTTATCTCTAACGATGTGCTTGAAACTAACATTCAAACCACTTGCTGACCAATCAACTTGGCGTTTTACCCCAGTTGGTAGTGATGGGTCTGGAATATAGACTGCTGCTGGAGGTGGACTATACCCCCATTGCTTGTAGTCTACTATCTCTGTGGTTCGTCCATCATCTGTTCCAAATATTTCAACCTGCATATAGACGTTTTCGCTGTCTGCTTGGGCATGAATTAATAGATGGTGACCAGTGTCGTTGACAAATCGCAGATCGACATCTCCAGCATAAACCGTGGCATCAAAGCCAGGGCGGTTGTTCTCTTCGTAGTAACTCACCCTGTAACTATGTGGCTTACGTTTGGTAATTTTTAAACCAGAGTCAAGTAAGGAACGGAAAAGAGTGGAACTAACTTGACAAACGCCACCGCCATCACCCAGTTCGGTTCTGCCGTTTCGGATGACGTAGGCAGATTTGTAGCCGGTTTTACTGGAAACTTCTCCCACAGTTTTGTTAAAGGAGAATTCCTCTCCAGGTTTGATAATGATCAGATCAATTTTTTGAGTAGTGATGGCCACATTGTGGATACGATTGGGAATCGAGTGGGGGTAATAGCTTTCACCAAATCCGATTAGCTCATTAATGCCTAAATCGTTGGTTTCAGCTAGCGAAATTTCTGGTGGTTTAACTGCTAGGGCAAGATCGAGTTGATGGTCTCTAGACTGGGTTGAGGAAGATGAGGCAGTGCCTGTTTCCTGTTGGTTAGTTTCAATTTGAGAGAAAAGGTTGAGTAGATCTTGTTTTGTTCGGTTTTTGTTTAGCTGTAGACCATTTCGTGGGGGAGTGAATTTGGTAACTTTGAGCGTTTTGGGGTCATATTCTAATTCTGCATTTTGGGGTGGTCGGGTAATTGCTTGATTCCATTTCTCGAGTAGTTGTTCAAGTTTTGACTGATTGATTCCAGAGTTGGTGTCATCGAGGAGGAGTAACCACACCATTTCTTGGTCAGAAAGAAAAAGTGATTGATTCTCTCCGCTGAGTTTTAGTTTGTGCCCAACATATTTTGCAGCTCTGTTTGCTGCTAACTGTGTTTGCTCCGGGGTAAGAGTGCCGCTGGTTGAAGCAACTACTGCTTCGACTCTCTCTTGGAAGAAATCAGAAGGTCTGGTCTCTAAGCGAGATGTTAGAAGTTGATTGATGTTGTGGATTGTTTTTTCAATGTTAAGTTCTCTGCCTGGAGCACCTCGGTTGATTACTAAGCTGCTGGCGAGACCACTGGTTTTCAGTTCAGCAGATGGCTGATTTCCTGGTAAATCAATTATTTTTTTGAGTTCTCCGGCCATTTGTGCAATTTTCTCCTGATTGTAATCCAACCGAGACTCAAGACTGACTGGATGGTAGAGTAAGCCGACTACTTGGGCGATCCTGGAAAGAGGATCACCTTTTCTGCCAAGAGACAATGCTTTCATTAAGGTCTCTTGGTGTAAGTACTTTGCCTCGAGCTGTGACGACGAAGAGGAAATTTCAACGTCGTCTACCGCTAGGATTATCTGGTGAGGTCTGGGCTGAGCCGATTTTTCCAGCAAGCTGGTTGCTTGGACCAGTGTCAGACCATCTAAATTGCGACCCTCAACGAATATCCCAGGATAAAACCTATCTCGATATTGGTAAAAAAAGAGACCGGCAATGCACGTAGCCAACAAGAGGGAGCCGATGACCGACAGAGCGATTAGGCAGAGTGGCTTTGGGCAATGTATACGCCAGTCTGGTGGCCAAAAAGCAGTCTTGATCCGCAAATGAAAACTGGGCATAATGTGACTATTATAGATGTTAATTATTTAATTTTGTTTGGAATAATCGCTTAAGGCATCTTATCCAGTAGGTTGTTGAGTGGTCTAGAGTCACAAGTCTTAGACCACAATATACACAATATAATAGTATATATGACAGACAAAACGAGCTTGCCCCAGCCTGGTTCAAGTGCGAAACCAATTAGTATCGCTGCCCCAGACGAAAAGTTGCTGAGTGGTAAAACTAGTTCAACAACTACTGCTACAAACAGCTCCTCTCCGGCTAATGCTAGCCAAGTTCAGGGCGGTCAACAAGCTCCAGCTCAATCGACTGATCAAAGAACAGTAAGTCAGTTAAAGCCGGCTGATCGGCCAACTCAAGCTGGCAATCAAGTTGCCCCACTGAAAAACCTGGCAACAACTGCACCGGGTGTGGCTAACAACCAGGCTTCGCCTTCACCCACATCCATGCCACCCATGTCGTCTCCAAGACAACCTCAGCCTCCGGCCCCGACTCCATCCCCAACATCGGCTCCAATCCCGACCCGGACCCAACCAACAACTCCTTCTGTTCAACAGAGACAGCCCCAGACTTCAGCCGTTTCGCCGCCACAAGCCGGACTTGTGGGTTCGGCAGCTGCTTCCCAGGTTCCTGCTGGCAAGTTACCACCTGGAAATGTTGGGGGTGGGTCAGGCTTGCCTAGACCGATTACTCCCACACCCAAGACGGGCTCAATAGCAACCAAGTCTGTTCCAGCTGGCTTATCAAATCAAGCCCCTGGCGGTATGGTTCCTGGCGCTCCACGACCTGCAGCGCCTTCTGCGGCTGCGCCTCTTCAGCCACCCACGCCACCGCTTCCAACCAACCAAGCTATCACAAACAAGATGGCAGTCGGCCAAACACCACCGGTTTTAACTGGGGCTCAGGTAAAATCACCTCAATCCCAAACTGGTGTTGGGGTAATGCCTCAGCCTTCTGCTCCAAGGCCTCCAATGAGGTCGACGGCTCCGGGATTGTCAAGCAATATGGCTGCTGGAATGGCCCCACCCCCTCCACCTCCGCCACCCAGGCCTGGGACTGGAGTATCGGCTACAGCAGGCTCAAGCTCAAATTCAAGTAGTGCTGGAGGCAGTGGTTCAAGTGATAAGCCAACTGGACAGGTACCAGGACAATCGTCTCAAGCAAAGCTTGCTGAGATAAAAAAGTCTCCGAAAAAGATGATATTGCTCGCTGTAGCTGGCATATTGATAGTTTCAATTTTGGGTTTAGTTTTCCAAGCTTTGTTTGGAGGTAGCAAAAAGGTTGCTACCACTCCTCCAACAACCAAACAAACAGGTACTACCAACACTGATGGGAACAATGCCACGTCTGGTTCGACCAAGCAAACTGAACAACCTGTCACCTTGGTTTATTGGGGTTTATGGGAACCAAATGAAGTTTTGGATTCGATCATTGCCGATTTTGAGTCAGCCAATCCTTCTGTAAAAATCGATTATCGTGTTCAGTCGCATCTTGACTATCGTGAGAGACTGCAGACAGCCATTGCTTCTGGCAACGGTCCTGATATTTTCCGTTTTCATGCCACTTGGACTCCCATGCTCAAGAATGAGTTGTCTGCAATGCCAGCAAAAGTGATGTCTGTTACGGACTATCAAAAAACATTTTATCCGGTGGCGGCCGAGCAACTACAATCAAATGGCCAGATTGTTGGTATTCCCCTGATGTACGATGGTTTAGTCTTGTATTACAACAAGGAAATTTTAGAAACAGCTAATGCTCAACCTCCCTCAAACTGGCGAGACTTACGCAAATTAGCAAATGACCTAACGGTGCCAGCATCAAAAGATGAGCGTGGAGCCGGTCTGGAGAGAGGTGGATTGGCAATCGGAAACTCCACGAATGTTGAACACTTTTCTGACATCTTAGCTTTACTGATTTTACAAAATGGCGGCGACATTAACTCGCCAAATAGTACCGAGGTGAGTGATGCCCTCAAGTTTTACACCAACTTTGTCAAAGAAGACCAAATTTGGGACAGCAAATTACCGAGTTCAACAGTGGCTTTTGCCAGGGGAGAGGCTGCAATGATGTTTGGTCCCTCGTGGAGGGCTCATGAGATTAAAAACCTCAACCCAAAACTTGATTTCGGCATGGCCCCAGTTCCACAACTAAGTGACGAATCAACTGCTTGGGCTAGTTATTGGGCGGAGGGTGTGAGCGAGAAGAGCAAAAACAAAGACCTGGCTTGGTCGTTCTTGAAATACATGGCCAGCAAAGAGACGCAAATGAAGTTTTTCTCGTCGGCTAGCCAGATACGAGCTTTTGGTGAGCCATATTCTAGAGTTGAGTTGGCTTCTGAGCTCAAATCAAATGAGTCTCTAACAAACCTCCTCAATGATGCTTTGATTGCGAAGAGCGGAGCCATGTGTTCCTACACTCATGATAACGGTATAAACGACAAGACAATTAAGTATTACTCGGATGCAATAGATGCAACTTTGCAGGGTAAAAATATCACAGATACCTTGGAGACACTTGAACAAGGTGTCAATGAAGTAATGAGTCAATACCAGTAAAATTGATAGCAACAAAAGCTTACATCTAGAAACCAATCTTGTTCAAAGCGTGTTGTTTGCTAAAACCCGAAGTCTATCTGATCCCACAACTGGAAAATCTGATGTAAGATGACATGGTCATGACATTTATTGATTTACAAGTAGTTGCCACACTAGCCTATACTTCCCAGTTCCAATATCCGCTATCTGCCAAAGAGGTCTATTGGCGATTGTTGAGCAAGAAGGCTTTGATTGGTTTTTTTTCAAAACATAGTTGGTTTTCCTCTTGCCTGGAAAAGTCTGAGAAAACAGAAGCAAGTTGTTTTGAACAAGTTCGGCAATCGTTAGAGAAGCTAGTGGAACTTGGCTTACTCATTAAGCAAGGTTCGAGATTTACCTTTCGAGGCGACGATGCCTTTTTCGGTCAACGTGTAAATCGGCAAGCGATTTCTCTCAAACGCCTCGATGAGCTTGACTTGGCTAGGAAGTTTTTAGAGAAAAATCCCTTGGTGACCGGACTCTTACTAACTGGCTCTGAGGCAATGAAAAACTCTAGCTCAGTTGATGACGATTTAGATTTTTTAGTTATCACTAGGTCAGCTGGGCTCTGGATGGCGAGACTGTGGGTTTTGCTGGAGGCCTGGATCGGTGGGAGAAGAAAGCTTTTTGTGTCACCAGGAACAAAAATAGAAAAAGGTGCTTGGTGTTTTAATCTTTGGCTAGATGAGGACAACCTGCGTTTACCCTCAAGGCGTCGCAGTCCATATTCTGCCTATGAACTAACTCAAGCGCAATGGCTATTCGATAAGGGTGGGGTAATGAACAAATACTATTGCGAAAATGACTGGACCAGAGACCTCTTGCCATTTTTTCCTGTGAAAAAAGAGCTGTTCCTGAACAAGAAGACTTTTAAGCCTTGGCAAATATTTTTGCTGCTTGCAAATTGGTTGGTGTATTGGCCGGAGAGGTTGCATCTGCAGAAAAAGCAATCGATTCCAGGCAGAAATTTCTCTCTTGGTCGCGGTTTCTTACATCGTGATAACACTCAGCGGTCCATACAACGACGATGGGCCGATATTTATAAAAAACAGCTAGCCTACTTGGAAAAGCTGGATAAAAGTCGCAGGGGGTGGTTGGCATATAGGGACAGGACCTTATCTGCTGCACAAGATGTTAAGAAAAAAGTGTTGGTCACGGGAGTTTTTGATGTTTTACATAACGAGCATCTACATTTCCTACAGAAGGCTCGCGAACTAGGCGATTGGTTGGTTGTGGGCATCGAGTCCGATTACAGGGTTCGCCAGCTCAAGGGGGAAGGAAGGCCGGTTAACAATCAACGTAAACGACTCAGACAGTTGAGCAAGCTTTCGATAGCTGATGAGTTGTTCATTTTGCCTGAGAAATTTAGTTCGGCGAAAGATCACAAGAAGCTTATTGCCAAGATTCGGCCCAGATATTTGGCCGTTTCCTCACATACACCTCGAATTAAAGAAAAAATCGAGATTTTACGCGAGTTCGGAGGCGAGGTTGTGGTGGTTCTTGAGCAAAATCCTGATGTTTCTTCGTCGAAAATCATTGCTCAGAGGCAATTTAACAAGCAAAATTCTCGAGAGTAGGATTTTTGTGATCAAAAATTTTTGGATGGCGAGTCTGACAGTTAATGCTTCACATATGCATGAGAAAGGATGACTGTAGACAGTTGGAGAAGCTCAATAATGCTCTCCTTCTGCGCCAATATTTCATTTTTCTGTTGAGCGCGTGTAGAATGGTGATAGAAAAGAAAAGTAGTCGTTGGACAACATCTCTCGCCGCGAGTCCAATAGAACCAATTCCAGAAAGGTACAGTATGATGGCAAAAAGATGTCATTTTTTGGTGGGTATGCTAATGGTTGCTCCGATTATCTTGTCAGCTTGTACTGGAAGTAGCTTGGCAACA
Organism: Patescibacteria group bacterium; assembly: GCA_049322575.1. Classification (GTDB taxonomy): domain Bacteria; phylum Patescibacteriota; class Microgenomatia; order UBA1400; family PJMF01; genus JBMORQ01. The sequence goes on along the minus strand of JBMORQ010000006.1, from coordinate 8,028 downwards.
CCGGAAAAGACAAGCGGCGACACTGAGAAACTCAAGGCAGAGCAAAAAAGCGGAGATACCACCATGTCGGGCATAGTTTCAGAGGTTGGAGGTCGTTTTTTTATAACAGCCGCTGGTTCACCTGCAAAAGAAATTGAAAGTTACAGCGTTAACTTGGGAGATTACGTCGGTAGAGAAGTGACTATTACCGGTCAGTATAGTGGAGACACTCTGTTTGTGGGCAAAATTCAGTAAACAAAATCTTGTCTGACAGGAGGTGTAATGACCGATTAAATCTTGTACCGAGACCTCCAACAAAACTGACAAAGACATATTGTCATAAATTTGCTAGGCTTCAACTAATAGACTTGTCGCGGATGAAGTTGTGAATTAAGAACGCAAATTCGCTACAAGTTTGGTGCGGGTCTTGGATGTGTGGTGACTTGTAGTTGTTTTTATCCCACTCTGACCTGCGAGACATAAGACGGATTCAAATCATCATGCCGAAATCAAACTCAGTTTTTATTTGCCAGAGCTGTGGAGCAACATTTCCTAAATGGCAGGGTCAATGTACGCAGTGTGGCGAGTGGAACAGCTTGGTGGAGGAGGTAGCTCCTCCAACTCTTGGTTCTGGTCGTCGTTCGGCTCGGGGGGTTGGTAGGGCTAGCATCTCAGCAAGAACTGTTGTTAATCCTGAAAATGTGGTTAGTTTTTCTCGAGTCAAGTCCACCAGAGCCTCAAAAAGGCGGTTTTTGACAGGAATTGGCGAGTTGGATCGGGTATTGGGAGGCGGATTAGTATCGGGAATGGTCACATTGCTTGGTGGTGAGCCAGGAATTGGCAAATCAACCTTGTTAACCCAGGTAGTAATTGAGTTGATTGTTGCTGATAATTGGCAGAATGATGCTTTAACTGCTAAAGATCATGCCATTGTGTTCTCAAATCATGTCAAAAATGATTACCCAAAAAAAACGAAAGGCACAGCGAAAAAGATAAGTGCACTCACAAATCAAGGTTCGGGTTTGGCGGAAGAAGAGATCGGAAGCGGACCAATTTTGTACATTGCTGGCGAAGAAAGTCCATCTCAAATATCGCTAAGAATCAATAGAATTTTAGAAGACGAACAATTTATTTCCACTCATCGTTTCGGTAAAGATTTGTCCGAAAAGTTAGGCCAGGAATTAGTGTTTGTTACGACCACAGATGTGGATGAGATCTTAGCAATAATCCAAGCTGAACACCCCAGACTTTTGATTGTCGATAGCATCCAGACATTGTTTACCCAAGACTTAACTGGTGCTAGTGGAAGCGTTGGCCAGATAAGAGAGTCAGCCGAGAGGATCGTCAATTTGGTTAAAGCTTTAAGCGTACCAACTTTCCTTGTAGGTCACGTTACCAAGGAAGGCACCATTGCCGGACCAAAAATCCTTGAACACATGGTTGATACAGTTATTGAATTAAGTGGCGAAAGATCCGGCCAATTACGTATACTTCGAGCCCTTAAAAATCGCTTCGGAGCTACCGATGAGGTTGGTGTTTTCCAGCTGAACTCTTATGGATTAGAGGAAGTACCAAATCCAAGCAAGATATTTTTGGAAAGCGAGGGGCAGGACGTGGTTGGCAGTGCCATTGCTTGCATTATGGAGGGAACTCGACCAATTTTAGTCGAGGTTCAAGCCTTAGTGGTAGAGTCACAATTGGCCATGCCAAGACGTGTGGGTCGAGGTATTGAACTGTCGCGAATTCAAGTTTTGGCAGCGGTGTTGCAAAAGCATGGGCACTTGCCACTGGGATCGACTGATATCTTTTTAAGTGCTGCCGGTGGTTTTCGCATTAAGGAACCTGCGGTCGATTTGGGATTAGCCATGGCTATTGTTAGTTCACTAAAGAGTAAAAAATTACCTCAAAAGACCATCTTCATCGGTGAGATTGGTTTGTTGGGTGAGATTAGAACCGTTAACTTGCTGGACAAACGACTAAACGAAGCACATCGTTTGGGTTATGAGAGAATTATTTCCCGTAAAACACACAAGAATATTATGGAAGTGTTAAAAGAGTTTGGTATGGTTGGAAGGGTTGGGTAAAACTGCCGGGTTTGTAATACTCTCAGTAGGCATCCACTGAGATGGGGTTTTTGCCCTTAAGCTTTTTTATTTCGCTACAAGTCTATTACAGGTATTATGGTAAAAACTTGATCTTCTTCGAAGTAAAATCAGGTTAATTAGCAACGAAAGAGTGTTGTTTCTCCAACAGGAAAAAGTCACCTTTGTGATAGATAATTTCGCAGCCATTTTCGAGAAAGACGTTAATGTAATTTTGTTCTCCAAGTTTTTGGTAAATAATTAGCTCATTATTGATTGTTGTGGGGTCAAAGTCCGAGACAAATTCAGCTTTTCTAAGCGTTTCAATGTCCAGGAAGTAGAGTACGAATGGATCGTTATAGTAGCCCTGTTTGGAAATGAAATATCTCACTGGTCTTTGAGGACTGTCCTGTTTTAATCTTGTTATCACCTCTATTATCGGTCTGATGCCAGGGATGAAATAATCTGGGTTTAAGAAAGTGTAGTTGTGTACTGATTTGTATGAAAAAACCAGGCCGAATAGAACAAAAAACAGCATAATAACCTGCACAATTTGACTAAGAAAAAGCATTTTTGCCAAAGATGTGAATTGATCGATCATCTGGCTAATGCGAAATATGCCGAGACAAGAGAGGGGGAGTAGTTGAAGCTCGATAAAGTACAAATATCTAATGGGAAACCACTCCATTGTACCCAAATACACCTGCACAACTAGTGATATGAAGGCAACCAGGGGCATGGCGATTAATAAAAGAGTTTTCAAAGTTTTTTTAAGTGCAAAAGTGCCTACCGCTGCGAGAAGTAAAATTGTGGGCGAAACAGAGGCTACAAGGAGGTGCCACCAGGCAAAAAAGCTCATCTGTAGGTTTCCAAAATGGGGAATAGGAGATAACTGAGCGAAGTTTTTTTTCTCGAAAAAAAAGCCCAGGGCCGATCCTGCATGCTCATAATATTGATACATGTAGAAGATAGGGAAAGCCATAGAAAATACCGAAACTGATAGACGTTGCCAAAGTGGGATGTTTCTATTGCCGACCATAATATAGAGAATAATGATGGGGAGAAGGTACCACGATTCATAGCGGATGCCGTGGGCGATATTAAGCGATATGATGGCGAGTAAGAAATTGGGTTTATTCTTAAAGAGAAAGTAAATCGATGACAGAAAAAACAAAGCAAAAACTGGTTCAGTTAGAGTTGTTGTTGAGTAAATGAGTCTAATTGGCAGAAAAATTGCCAGAATTGCCGATGTCACGGCTATTGCCGTTTTCTTAGTGCGGTTGTTGGAAAAAATTTGGGCATACTTAAAAATAACAGCCGGAATCAATGATGCAATGATCAGCGTTTCAATTCTGAGTGTAAAAAAACTCTTATGGAGAAACAAACCGAGGGCCATGATTGAAGCGTGCCAAGGCAGCCACATCCAGGTGAAGGAATTCTGAAGATCATGATTCTCAAACTTTTTCATTGCATCGAGAGAACGGATATATGCATCTACCTCGATTTGCATGTCTTTCCCTAGGTCGGGGATGGATAAAACTATGGCAACAATGATCGTTCCAAGTAAGAAAAGAGCTTCTAGCCAGCGAACGCGCCTTAGTCTCATGATTAGAGCAGCTCGTATTCTGGTAAAAGCAACACTTCTCTTGATCACAGAGGGCGGAATCTTGGTCATTGCCAGATCTTTCTTTTAGCTGGATTTTTTTCTTGCGTATCTCTCACTGCTAACGCGAATGACCTTTTCTCTATTCATGTTTGAGCTTTTTGCCAAGGGCAGGGTGTATGCGGGGAAAGGCCGTGAAACTACATTGTCGATCGAGATTTTGTTGATGATTTGATATTTGCTTAGCGAAACTAGGTCATCTTGCTTGTATTTCTCTCCATACTCTTTGCTGAAGGCTGCAGCATCATCGGCACCCATCACGAAGCTCACGATATTGCCACAGTTGCCAAAAATTGCTTTTTGCACTTCTTCAGGAATTTGCGAGATATACTGGTTGGCTAAGATTAGATCTAGACGATATTTACGTGCTTCAGAGAGTATTTTTATAAAAGCTGTGGTAGCAAAGTTTTGAAACTCATCGACATATAGGTAAAAGTCTCGACGTTGATTTTCCTCGGTTTGGACGCGGCCCATGGCTGCGAGCTGTATCTTGGTAATTAGCATTGCCCCCAACAATGTTGCGTTATCTTCTCCAAGTTTGCCCTGTGATAAATTAGCCAAGAGAATCTTGCCCTCGTCCATGAGTTTCTCGATGCTAAATGAGCTAGTTGGGGCATTGACCACGTTTCTGACCATGGGCGAAGAAACGAACTGGCCGACTTTGTTTAAAATTGAAGCGATTGACTCAGTTCGCAAGCGGTCTTGCATTTTGTTATATTCATCGAGCCAGTAGCTTTTTAGGATTGGATCATCTAATTGTGAGACAATTTTTTCACGGAAATCAGCATTAATTAGCAGGTCAATAATGTCAGAGAGGCGAGCAGTTTTGGTTTTAAGTAGCGTGAGCAGGGCGTTGCGCAAAATATATTCCAATCTTGGACCCCAAGAATATCCGTAGAGTTTCTGAAAGATCGAAATGATGCCAGAGGCAATTAATTCGCGATGAGCAATGTTTTCACCCTCAAAAAGATTGATTTGTACTGTGCGGTTTGGGTCGCTGGGATCAAAATATACGACATCATTAATACGGTGGGAGGGTATGTAGTTAAGGATGGTCTCGACCAAATCACCATGGGGATCAATCACACAAAGCCCCTCGTTTTTCTTGAGGTCATTAATCGCCATATTGGCCAAAAGGGTTGACTTACCAGTGCCAGTTTTTCCAATTACGTACATGTGTCGTCGACGATCGCCTTTTAATAACCCATATTTGGCGGAATTGTTCTTGTAGTTAGTTTCTGCAAAAACATTGATTTGTTGCTTAATGTCGGGAGGGGTATATTGATTGATAATGGGCAAATTTTCCGGTGGTTCTCCCAAAAGATTTTTTCCCCAGGCTATATTTGGAATTACTGATAGGCTTTTGTTGGGCAGATGGAATAGTGTAGCCATTTCTTCCAGGGAAAGGAGAAGTTTTTTTGAGCGAGAAAAACTACGCTTTTTTAGTTGAGAAATGAAGTGTTTTTTAAACAAGTAGACTTTGCTGAGTTGTAAGGAATTGCCGTTGCTTTGACTAAATGTATTAAAGGCCGATGCAATCTTTTCTAGAACTGCTTGACCTCTTTGCTGATTTTCACAACTGACTAGGATTTTTATACCGACCTCAAGATGATGAGATGTTCTTTTGTTTTTTATCAAGGCCTCTTGGCCGGTTTCTTGAGTCGAAATCTGACCGGGTTCACTGGGAGTATCAACTACTTTTGAAACAACTGTGAGGATTTTATTTGGAGCGCTGCTGTCGAGACTAAATTGGATCAAAATTTGATCGTTGATTTGGCTATCTGATAAGACGGAAAGCAGAGTCGAAAGCGGATCAATTTGATGAAAGTCTTTATAGGTTTTTAAGGGTAGCCAGTCTTGTTGAGAATATTTCAGGCTTCCCATGGCTTGAGATGGCTTAACACCCTGATGATCAGGACTGAGGCTAGGCAGATGAAAAAAATTTTCCAGAGGGTCGTAATCAAGCTGATGAATCAGTGCCTCTGGATAGCTTGCTGTAAAAAGGCTTTGAAGATAATCTGCCAGACGCCACGGAACGTGACATAGAAAATATATTGTTTGATTTTGGACTAAAAACTCTAAACTCAAGTGCTCGTCTTTGCCAAGAAGATGATAAAACCAGGAATTCTTAAGTTTTGGAAGGGCCGAAAGTAACTGAACAACAGATTCGACTGTTTGCTCAGCATCACGACCTGCTCGAATCTCAAAAATAGTGTGTTGGGAGGGCATATTCCAGATAAGTATAGCATTTTCAGTGTTGGGCTGGAGAAGCGATTGATTCTGTTAATTCACAGCTTTTTCAGAATAGTTTTTTAATGTGGAAAAAATATTTATTTTAATCAATAAATTGCAATCATATAAAAATATAGGTCATATCAAAAAACCCAGAAAAAAAACTATAGGTTGACAAAACCATTGAAATGGAGTTATATAGAGGTAGTCATCAAAAAAAAGACTTTGGACGGAAAGTCTGATGGCTAGCGATTTAACAAACAACTGGTTGAGGGTTTCTTGAGGGAAGCCTGAGACGAAGTGATAAAAAAATCCACCGTAATTTGCTCTCTGAAAAAGGCAGGCAGAAGCGCAAATTAGGTGGATTGTAAAGCATTATTACCGCTGGACGGACCACGAATAACGATGCTTTTTTCTGTAAACACGATCTGCGATTAAAGAGAAAGTGTTTAATTGACAGAAATTTATCATTTTGGGTTGTCTATGTAAATTGTATCTTAGCTGTTATTTGTATATCGAAACTGATCGAATCCGATTGCTATTGGGTTTTATTTGGGGTAAAATTGTGTTCGGAACTTGATTTTTTGATCAAACACTGCGATTTCCAGCAGTTTTGACGTAAATTTAGGGGTGTTTTGTGGAAGTATCGGTCGTTGGGCAGGCTACCGCATACTTCCACAAAACACCTCTTTTTCTTTTAGTTTGAGTTTGGACTGAGTGGTATAAATCAGTAAACTCCATAATAGACTCTCTTCATAACAGCATTTCTATAAGATTTGTAGTGAAATAGCATTTTTATTACAAAACTGCTGGGAGCAGTGCCAGAATTAACGGCCTGGATACAGTTCAGTCAATTGTATTAAGCGCTACTACTTCTTTTTGTTTCATTCAGTTTTTGACATGCAACCGAGTCGTTGCCCTTTAATCCTATAATATTGAAAAAATTGATATATTTTGATACAATACCCTGGATGGAATTAAGAAAATGAAAAATCAAGTTATATATCTGACAAGCGTTGGTACTGACCCCAGATTGCTCAGGCAGCATTATGCTTTGACCCGGGCGATGTTGTTGGGACGAAAAAATCAGCAGTTGCCAAACATCACTCACAATAATACCTGGCAAAATCTGCAAAAATCTTCCAGTTCACTTTTTAGTGTTGTCCTGAATCTGGTATTGGCTATCGCTTTGTTGGCTGGAATTGTTTGGTGGGCTCCAAAGCTCTATTACACCTTTTTCTCAGACCAAGCTGCAAAGGTTACTGCCCAGACGGTTTTTGGCCAGCTTGAGCAGTCAATAACTGATAGATCGCTGGTCGATCGAAACTCCACTGGTGGAAATGGAGAAGCGTCAGGGTCGGGTGCTATTTCAATAGATTCTGTTGAGCACTCATCAAACAGCCATCAGGAGACTTACCTTCCGCCAATCGATGTAAGTTTGCCAGAGGGTGAATGGATAGTCATTCCAAAAATTGGTGTTTATAGTCAACTTAGGTCAACGCAAGATCCCGATGAGGCCCTAGAGCAAGGCATCTGGATGGCTCCTGACTATGGCAAGCCTGGGGATCGTGAGTTACCAATGATTGTCGCTGGACATCGTTTTGGTTGGGATTGGTGGTGGCAGAGCGACTTTGGTAAAAAGAATTCTTTTAACATGTTGCCAAGCTTGGTTGAGGGTGATCAAGTCGAGATAATTTCCGGTCAACGTAAATGGGTGTATGAAATTTATGCTGGTGAGGAAGGTCAAGAAATTACTGACTATTCTGCAGACGCCATTTTTTATACCTGTAAGCATTTAAACTCACCAATTAGATATTTCAGATATGCCAAGTTACTTGACCCAAGCCTGGGGGGTGTTTCCAGCCAGTCGAACGTTGAGTCGGCAAAAGAGGCTGGTGAATCAGGACTGATTGCGCAAGAAGTTTAATGGAAAGCTGGCAAAACATTTCAGGGCATCTGCGTTCTAATTCAACTAACAAGCAAGTCTGAAGTGCCATTGTGTGGTGGACTCGGACTTGGTGAAGACGGTTGATAAATTCTGGCTAGCTAAAATAAAAAAGGTCAGCGATCTCG
>JBMORQ010000005.1:0-19898 GCA_049322575.1 Patescibacteria group bacterium | reverse complement strand
CCCCTCAACATGATCTGCCAGTGCCGTCCCTGTGTAATTGACTGGCGTATGAATCAAAAATTCAATGTACTGATTCTTTTTCACCTCTTCACTATATCAAATTATCGTGGCTGAAGCGAAAGTCCTGTAATAAATTCATCCATACAGTCTATCAAAGCAATTTGAATTAGAAAGTGGCAGGGCAGATTAGGAAAGTGGCAGGGTAGATTAGGCAGGTTATATTTTAGAGTTCGCTTAAGCATGTACTGATTGTTTGCTGGGTTGAGTCAGTCGTGTTTGCTATCTATCCCTAGGCAAGCAAAAACTCCGGTGGCAGCCTTCCATTTTCTCGTGCTATAAATAACCAAACAAATGCCAAAACTTCCTCCCTTAGCAGCTCGAGTTAGACCAGATTCTTTGGATGAATTTATTGGTCAGGAGCACTTGGTTGGACCTAACAAACCAATTCGCGTGGCAATCGAGAAAAAGCATTTATTTTCCTTTATTTTTTGGGGACCACCTGGAGTGGGAAAAACAACTTTAGCCAGAATTTACGCTAAACAACTTGGAGCAGAGTATGCTGAGCTCTCGGCAGTCTCGGCTGGTAAGGCCGATGTCAAACAGTTTGTCGAACAAGAGTTCTCTGGCAATTTGCCCAAAGTCTTGTTTTTGGACGAAATTCATCGCTTTACCAAGGCTCAGCAGGATTTTCTCTTGCCTTATGTAGAAAAAGGCGACTTGACGTTGATCGGTGCCACTACCGAGAATCCCAGTTTTCGTGTTAACTCTGCCTTGATGTCGCGCATGCGCATTTTTACGCTTAAAGAATTGACTGATCAGGAAATGTTGCTCATCATTAAGCGCACGGAATTAAAGATTGATGAATCAGCCCGGGGATGGTTAGTGCAGATGGCCAACGGTGACGCCAGGCAAATGCTCAATGTTTTGGAGGCCGCCTACGAACTCTATGACGATTTGACCGTTGAAAACTTAAAAGAAGCGCTGCAAAGCCAATATCTGCGCTACGACAGGATGGGCGAAGAGCATTACAACACCATCAGTGCTTTTATTAAGTCGATGCGAGCCAGCAACGCTGACGCCGCGATTTACTATCTAGCGCGCATGGTCGAGGCAGGCGAGGATCCACTTTTTATTGCTCGAAGAATGGTGATTTTTGCCTCGGAGGACGTGGGCTTGGCTCAGCCAACAGCCTTGGTCGTGGCCAACGAGGTCTATAAAGCTTGCCAGGAAATTGGTTATCCCGAATGTGCCATTAATTTAGCTCATGGCGTGGCCTATTTAGCTCAAGCCAAGAAAAATCGCTCGGCATATGATGCCCTTAGAGCCGCCCAGGCGGATATTAAACAGCACGGCAATTTGCCAATTCCTCTGAAATTGCTAAATGCTCCCACCCAGTTGATGAAAGATTTAAGTTATGGCAAAGGTTACGAAATGTATCCTCGGGAGGATGGCAAAACCAATAGCTATTTACCAGATGAGTTAAAGAAAAAACGATATTTAAAAGGTGGGTGAGGTTGGTTTTTATTTACGATGTCCGGTTGCCATGAGCCATGCATTCATAGGCCTATAATTTTGACAAATATGTTTTTGTTATGTATAATTTGCAGTCAACATATTGACCCTCAGGATTAGCCCTGACAGGTCGATAGGCAAAAAAGCTAAAAGCTCTAGCACTTTAAAACAAATCCCCCGCACAAATGTTACAATTTTGTGTTACTGATACAATAAACCCAAATAGCAAGTATCACGCACCTTCTATGAAAAATAACAGCACCATCATGATTTTGGTAATTTCACTAATCAGCGTTGCTTTGATTGTTGGGGCCGTCTTTTTTCTGTCAAAGAATCTTTCTACTACTACAGTTTCCAACCAGGTTGTGAGTGCCAAGATCTTGTATAAAGAAAATCCCCATCGTTTGGGAGATTCAAATGCCAAGGTCCAAATTGTGGAGTTTTCCGACTTTGAGTGTCCGGCCTGTGCTGTAGTTGAGCCGGAAGTCAAGCGTTTTTTGGAAACTAATAAAGACTCGGTTTCCTTGATTTATCGCCATTATCCTCTAAATGTTCACTTGCATTCTCAACAAGCTGCTCGTGCGGCCGAGGCGGCTCATTTGCAGGGCAAGTTTTGGGAAATGCACGACAAATTGTTTGATACTCAAGCCGATTGGACCAAGCTTGATAAAGTCGAGGAAACTTTTTATGGCTATGCCAAAGATCTTGGTTTGGATGTGGAAAAATTCAAAAACGACATGAACAGTGAGCAAGTTGCTGAGATCATTAAGCGTGATATGAGAGATGCAGAGGCAGCAGGTTTGACTGCTACACCAACCTTTTATATCAACGGACGCAAGGTGACTGGTTTTCGCTCTGATGCCTTCAATCAGGTTTTGCGTGAAGAGTTAGCTAAGTAGTTGTAAAAGATCGCGGCTTTCGAAAAATCGTCTAGGTTTAGCGCGCCGATTTATATTACAATGAGATCATGAAGAAATTGCTCGAATTTTGGTTTAAGGTTTTTCGCAGTTTTGCGCCCGCTTCCAAGGGAATTTTGTCTGGTTTTGGTGAGCGCAACATGCGAGTGCATGGTTTGGCCTTGGTGGTGGTAGTGGCTACGGGGGCGATAGTTGGTTTGGAGCGATACGAATGGCTTTTTGTTTTGATTGCTATTGGCCTGGTGATGGCGGCCGAGTTAATCAACACTGGCATTGAGGAACTGTCCAACATCGTACGTGACGAGCTGCATTTATCCTACCAAGCTACGCGTCGGGCACGCGATGTTAGCTCAGGTGCGGTTTTGGTTTTGACAGTGTTGTCAATTTGCATCGCAGTGGTGGTTTTCTTGCCAAAAATTCTGGAAATGGCTGGGGCGAGCAACTTGCTGTAGTTGGCTTTAACGCTGAGGATTGCGTAGCTTTGTCAAAAAATCTGCTAATTTTTTTCTCAATTCCTGAAGCACTTCCGAGGTGGAGGGAATGGGTGGCGGTAACTGATCAATCAACCACTCAACCTCTTCTTCGCTCATTTGTACTAGGGATAAATTGCTTGATTCAGCCGAGTTTTCCATTTTAAGAGAGCTCTGAAGTTTTTGCAAAAGAAACTGAGCTGTTTGGTTGCCAGCTGTGTCAATATTGTCAGCTGTGTCAATTTGAGAGATAGTCGCTTGAATTTCTTGGGTTGTAAATTGAATGACGCCTCGTTGCATATGATTGGGTTTCGAGAAAATAGGGCAAAATAGTTAAGGATCAATTTGCATTAAAAACTTTACTTATAGGGTTGTCAAGATTACAATATTGAGGTTGTGAAACGAGTTGCGATTTTTGGTCGCAAAACGGCCACAAATTTGCGCCCATAGGTTAATGGATAGACCAACAGTTTGCGGAACTGTTAGTCCAGGTTCGATTCCTGGTGGGCGCACTTTTTGTACCGCCTGGGTAGGGCAATTTTTTGTCACCAACCTGTCCAGCGAGATTTCTCCTGGAATAGCAGGCAAAGCATATGGAAGGGTCGCATAGCGGTCTATTGCACCAGTTTCGAAAACTGGCGCCTTCACTGGCTTCGTGGGTTCGAATCCCACCCCTTCCGCTTTAAAAAAAGAGCCAAACCTGGCTCTTTTTTTAAAGCGGAGTGGTGTTGAGAAGAGCACTAGGTTCGCTCTGTGCAGTTTGGTATCTTTTCAATAATATGAGTCTGTACAGCTTGAGCACATTTGTGATGAAGATTATAAATAGGGCGAATGGAACCACCCCTTCCGCAATAATCGAAAAGTTCTGATAGACCCGTCTAATAACCTCGAATGGGTTGATGGGGCTTGCAAAATTTTCTTGATTTGAACAATTTTCGTTGCAACAGCCTTGTAAGCTCCTTAGCTGAGAGATATAGGATGAACGTGCAAAGCTGCACTATTTGGCAAGCTACCTCACTGTAATCAGAGCACCTTCTGGTTTACCATTTTTAAGGTTGATTATTTTTCAAGTTAACAGGCACCTTATAAGGTCTTTGATGTTGTGTTTCTATATACTCTTTAACTACATCGCTGGTTACGCCATCAGAAACAGAAGCTACATAGTAACCAGTTGCCCAAAGAACACCATCTTTCCATATATGTTTTTTCAATTGTGGAAGAAATTCCTCACGCAACTTTTTTGAAGAAATTCCTTTTAGTACCTGTACTATCTTCGTCGGAGAGTGTGTCGGAGGGGCTTCAACTAATACATGAATGTGATCGGGCATTACTTCTTGAGCAACTATTTTTAATTTATATGATTGAGCAATTTCCTCAAGTATTTCTTTCAGTCTTGCAGGTATTTTTCCCACAAGAACTTCTCGTCTATACTTAGGAATCCACACAAAATGATACTTAATGTTATGACGAGAATGAGAACCCGAGCGTGTATTATCACGATAAAAATAATGTAAAACAGCTTTTAGTGTTTCAAATCTCTGGGCTTGAATTTCTGAGGTAGTCATGGAGTTTGTTTCTTAAATTGAGAACAAGCTTTGCTGGTTTTCATCAATCGACTTTTTCTTTGCTGTAGGAGAAGTTATTTTTGTAAGACCTAAACTGCGATACGTCCGCAATCTTTTAAAGTACATGAGTTTCAGCATCGGCACTTGCTCATCAAAGTAATCATGAACTTTTGCAATGGTCTTTCCTTCAAATGGACGTTGAACTCTTCCGACATATTGAATCAGTTTTCCCTTCCATGAAAAAGGAAATGCAAAAAAGATGTGAGAGACTGCTGGCCAATCGAAACCCTCACCAATCAACTTCCCTGTTGCGATCAGCAGTTGAAAACGCTCTTGCATCATTCGTTTGGCAATCCTTTCACGGTTCTTTTTGGTCATGTTGCCAGTTGCAATTGCTGCATGAATGTTTTTTATTTTTTCACGAACTAAAGCAAGTAGTGTCTCACAATGTTCGATACGTTCAGTCAGGACAATGCATTTTGCTCCGGTACTCAGAACCTCCGCAATGTCAGTAGCGATTTGACCATTTCGTTTTTGATCTGCAACCAAAAACTTCCCTAGCTCTTGAAATTCATCTGTCTTGCGAGCAACAGTAAAAGCTGTTTTCTGCGTTACAAGCTGTGTTTCAATAGATGACAACTCTTCATCTTGCTCATTTCCTTTTACCTGATCAACTACCGAAATAATAGTGTCACTCAAGTAAAAGTGCATCAGCTTTTCCAGTTTATCTTTTCGATACGCCGTCGCAGTTAGGCCTAAAACATATTTCGCAGAAAATTGTTTGACCACATCGCAAAATGTGTTTGCTGGCACATGATGACATTCATCAATAATGATCAATCCAAATTGGTTTTTCACACTATCTAAACCTCTACGTGTTAATGTCATATACGAAGCAATAGTTACTTTTTTCCCAACTCGCCATTTATTGTTTCCAATGATGCCTAAGTCTTCATTGGTGAGTTTACAATAGGTATTGAGTCGTTTGATCCATTGATCCAATAAAATTGTTGTATGCACAATAATGAGTGTTTTCTGCTGACGCTTCTTCATGAGTGCCAATGCCACCATTGTTTTTCCAAAACCAGGATGAGCTTCAAGAATACTGCGATCCTCTCCCATTAGTGATTTAAAAACTTTTTGCTGATCTGGTCTCAGCTTTAGTGTTGAAGAGAATTGAACTCTCTTTGTCGTTACACGCTCATCTTTCACATCAATTATCAATTGCTCTTTTTTAGTATAGGCAAGAAGTTTATTCAAAAACCCAAGTGGCACAGAAACATGATCAGGAAATACCTCTAAAGTTTTGATAAATCTGGCTGTTTGCCATGTTGAATAGCCAAATCGTTCTTTAATATGAAATTCGGGGTTTGGGAAATTCAATTCTTTTTTCAGAAATCGATACACCTTATCTGGCAACCACAGACTTGGAATCACAATACTTGAGAAAAGCGTGGCATGAATTTCATGACCTTGGGTTGTTGCCACTACTAGCTCAATCTCTAGTTCATCGACGATGTCTGTTTTTGTTGTATCTTTGCTCTGTCCTGTTATATATTCACGAGAAGCTTCTTTCAGTGAATGTGTTGTAATTGGATCTGGCAGATACTGAATTTTTGTCTTTACATCTATGCAGTGATTAATATCACTCAGGCTCACTCTTTTAATCGAATCAAGAAATTGCCATTGATCTGGATAAACATTGCCTTCACCATCTATGAATACTGTATTACCTTCAGCAACTGCGTTTCCTTGTAATGGCAGACAGATCAGATTTCCCAAGCCTTTTCCAGTGTGCACATCTTGACTGGGAAACATGCGGTCAAACGTTTTGCGTGTGGTGATTCCTGCTTGGGATAAGAGTAGCTTTCCTAGCTGTCGTGCTTTATGTGCGACAATACGTTGATCAAAAAATATCCATACATGGCCACCCTCACCCGAGCGAGATCTTTCAAGGTAAGAAAAAATATTTATGAGTTTTGCCTGTTCAATAACTTTTCGAGCCAGCACTAACCAATCATTACCATCGAAATCTATAGCGAGAAAAGCTGTTGTGTTGTCAGGAAATAACGGGTAAATACCAATAGTTTGATGTCCATGCAAGTGGTCACGTATTACGTCGTCCGTCAATGCTTGTGTTTTTTGATTCAATTTATACACTGGGGCATAACCAGTTCTCTTATTCATCATGTCTGCCCAATATCTCGCAAACACATCATCGCGAGTAGCAAAAAGTGAACGATATAGGCTTATTTGACCGGGTGAAAATGTAAGCATGTAGGCTCCATTATATTTTTGAGGTCAAAACGGTTACTTTATTTGTTCCAGCAAGCTATTCAAATTACTCCATTTAAGCAACTCATACTTTTGTGACTTATGCGCCTGCGTGCCATTGTAAATGACAAAACCGGGTAGCGAAGGTTTTGTATTTGGCTGATCATCCTTGAGTTTCTGCCAATACTCTAATCCTTTGAGAAATTCTGTTGAAAATGTTGCACCAGATTTTATTTCAATCGGAATTTGACTGATGCCACCATCAATCAGTAAATCTACTTCATTTCCATTACTATCTCGGAAGAAATACAGTTTTGCTGATTTTGAGTGATTGAGAATATGTTTTTTTAGTTCAAGAATGGTCAGATTCTCAAATAATCCCCCTACTAGATAATGCTTACTGACTTCATCTGCAGAAGTAAGTCCTAACAAGCGGCAGGCTAAACCAGTGTCATTAAAGTAAATCTTTGAAGATTTAATATATCGCTTGCCATAGTTTTCATAGTAGGGTTGAAGTCTAAATACCAGATAACTTGCTTCGAGAATAGAAATCCAGTTTTCAATCGTGTTTGGTGCAACTCCAACGTCATTGGCTAGAGAAGATGTATTTACAAGCTGTCCAATTCGACCAGCAAGTAATACTAAAAACTTGCGAAATAGGCTCAAGTTTGTAATGTTGCTGATCTGTTTCAGATCGCGCTCAACATAGGTGGCAATGTACTGGTCATAGTAATCAACTGGTGTAATATTTTTGTCGTATATTGCAGGGTAAAAACCAGTAAAGATTTGTTCATAGACATCGCCAGCGACATCTTTGTGATTTTTGAGCTCCTCAATTGAGAGGGGAAGTAGATTTATATATGCCGCTCTTCCCGCTAAAGACTGATTCACTTTTTCTGAAATCAACAAATTTTCCGATCCGCTGAGAATAAAGTTGCCCATGATTTTTTGCTCTTCTATTGCTGCTTGAATGTAGGAAACAAGCTGAGGAGCCCTTTGCACTTCATCAATGATGATCTTCTGCGTGTTTGCATTGATAAAACCAGCAGGGTCATTTTCAACAATCCCCAGTGTCTCTGGATTTTCTAGATTGAAGTATTGGTAATCTGAAAATATCTTTCTGATAAGGGTTGTTTTTCCAGATTGACGAGGACCTGTTACGACAATCACTGGAAACTTTTTTTTCAGGCGATCAATGTGGGAAGCAATCAGACGTTTTATCATAAGTCCATCTTACTGCTTTTTATGTAATTTTGCAATAAGAATGAAAAATTACATAATTACTACTCTTAGTGTTTGAACTTGATGTTAGTTTCAAACTAACTAGCAGTCGATATTGCCTAACTTAGGACATTTTATCCAGATTTTAAGGTTTTAAAGATATTTGTCAGGTATAACTTCTTCGTATTCCTGAGTTTTATTGAAGGATTTGCCGTTGTATTTATATACTTCCACTTTTCTGATGGGATCAGATAAAAAATTGTAATAGGCTAAAAGCTCTAGGGTTCCATCGTTGTCGATGTCCTTGAGTTCGGGGCTGTTTCTACTGATAATTCCGTGCCAGGAGGGTGACTTTTCAGTAGAGACAGAAACTCTTTCTAGCTTTCCTTTTTGATATAAGTAAAAAAGTGCATTGATAGACTGGCTAGTTTGGAGTTGCAACTCTACAATATAGTGGCCTGAATTATCCATTTTGTGAATTTCGATGGAGTGAAATGAACCAATTTCGGTCAGAACTGGTTGAGAGTTTGAGTTAATATAAATTTCAGTATTTTGATCACCATGAATACTGAGATACGATTTAACAACGATGCTCTCATTTTTACCATTATGATCAAGATCTAGGATCCAGTTTGAAACTTCGGGCTCTTCAATTTTTTTGTTTTTGTCGTAGTTACTATAGTCGACACCAACATGATGAGGTTCAGCTTTTTCTTCTTGAGAAGTTACATCACTCCTCCAATCGTTAACATTCGCTACAGTAATTGTGGGAGATGGGAAAAGAACCGAAAAAAAGAGTGGAGTAAGAGAGAAAAGGCTAAAAATCATGATTTCCTAAAACATCATTGATGAACTTTTTAGTTTCTTCAGGGAGATTATTAAAATCCAATGGTTCTTTTACCGGTATATGACCCAATCCCCAGTTCCAAGCAGCTAAGGTCTTCTTTACATGATCGCTTTGCCCATCATATCGCTTATATAGCCATTTGAAGTAAATAAATCCACCTTCAATGTTCTGGTCGACATCATAAGGATTAGAAACTTCAAATCCTAGTTCTTTGATTTGCTTAATGGTAATACTTGTAAGTTGAAAAATGCCTTTGGCGCCTGCTCCAGATGTTGCCTTTGGATCAAATTGTGATTCTCTTTTTGCTATTCTAAGCATCATTTTCGAATCCAAACCAAACTGCTGAGATTTATATTCAATTTTTTCTTGAATAGTGGTTGGTATCCTGAAGGAAAGGTTCTTAAAGGTTATTTTTTCAAATTTCGGCATTCGATCTGCCCAAAACTCGATATAATGCAATCCAGATGGAAGATTTGCCTCAAACTTTTCACTTTGTTGTTCACCTTTTATTAGAGAAGTAATGAAGTACCAAAATTTTTGCCTTTTATTGTAATGAGCTCTTTTTATAGAGTCATCAATCACAATTTTGATATCATCGCTGTCAATAAATCTTCTGGTGAGTGTTAGCTCAACTTTGAAGGAGACTAAATTAGTATCTACCAAAACAAAAGTAATCCAGTCTCGTCGATCTCCATCTTCAGCAGTGAGATTCAAAGGTAAACTAAAACTTTCTAGAGTTGACTCCTGAACTACCTGAAAAATATCAACTCCTATAAAAGTTGCAGATAAATCAGGGATTAAGGAAAAAGAGTGTTCTCCCGACTCAAGCCATAGAAGAAAGAAAACTGTTTTTGTTAGTCCTTTTGAAGTTCCACCAGAAAAGGCAGCTGGGCTACCAAAGTATCTCTGATTATTAGTGAGCTGAGGAAATTTTCTTTTATCAATTTCAATTCTTAAATCTTCATCGTCCGTTCCACCTATCTGTATCTCATTCTTAGTTCTGGCAGAAAATTGGAGCAGATGAAACCCTTTATTTTTAACGACAAAAGCAAGCTTTTCTGGCTTTTTAATTACTTTTTCCTTATGGTCAGAATAAATTGATTCCATAACCTCAGTTTATAAAAAAATATCTTTTTGGACAATGTTCAAAATGCCAATTCAGGCCTGAAATCCGGAATACATATATACTTTGTTGTCTCCTGTAAAATAGTTCTAACGTTGTTCACAACGTTCCGCCAGAAATTACAGAAATCTACATAAAATTGACTTGTTTTTTGCTTTTGGCGTGAATGTTGGCGGGAATATGGCGGGAATATGCTATGCTGGATAGCATGTACAAACCTAAGTTTACCATTACCCCAGAAATTACTAATTGGATCGCTCAGATTGAGGCCATTAAGCAAAAAATTGATCATTCCAAAATCCTACCTATCAAAGAAATTTCCTTAAGACACAGAGCCGCTGTTGAATCTGCTCATAGCTCTACCAGCATTGAGGGAAATCCTCTTAATAAAAAACAGGTTGCAGCTGCATTGGCAGGCAAAATGAACGCTTGGGAGAAAAAGGTAATTGAAGTAACCAATTATAAAAAAGCTTGGGATTGGATTTCGCAAAGAAGTCAAAAAAAACAGCCATTACTACTGCCGATATTTTGAAATTGCATAGCTTCGTTGCCGACCAGCTTCTCCCAGAAAATAAAGTTGGTGTTTTCAGACCAGGTAACATTTATATTATTGATATCATTAAAGGTGAAGAAGTGGTTAGGTGTACAGGCCCTGATGTATCACAGGTAAAAGATTTGTTGTCAGAGCTACTAAATTGGATTGAAAAACAGGAAAAAGTACTCCATCCAGTATTATTAACAGGTATTATTCATTATGAATTTGTATCTATTCACCCATTTAGTGATGGTAATGGTAGAGTTACCCGCTTATTAGTTAAGTTACTTCTGGATTTATTAGATTATGACTTTAGAGGTTGTTTAGTTTTAGACACTTACTATTGGGAAAATACAAATAAATATTATCAAAGTTTAAACCAAGCCAATAATTATGCAGATCAGCGTGAAGCTGATCTGACTAGCTGGCTTAGATATTTTGTGGAGGGTTTTTATCAAGTGAGCAAAGACCTAGAACGAAAAATTAGTATAGTTAGCTCAGATAATGACGACTTAACTATTAGATTGAATAATCAGGAAATGCAAATTCTCGACTTTGTTAATCAGTTTGGGCAAATTAACTTGTCAGAAGCAGTAGATGTTTTACAGGTACCAGAGAGAACTATTCAAAGACGATTAAAAACTCTGGTTGATAAAAACATCTTAGAAATTGAAGGAAAAGGAAAAAACACTGTTTATAGGTTGAATAAAATTAATCAAAAATAAGTATCGGGTGTTTCTTCCTCATATTTTTGAATCAAATTAAAAGAGTTGTCTTCTTATTCATAAACTTCAACTGTTCTGGCAGGATCTTTGAGAAAATTGTAGTAACCTAAAAGCTCCAAGACAAAAAGAAACAAGGCTGGCATGACAAAATTGCTGAGACGTATGTTGTAAAAAGGGTATAGGTTCCTGGTTTTTTTATTGTTGCCATTATTTTTTCCTCCACAACCTTGACCAACTAAAAATCGGCAGTACAATCTGGCATATTAATTATTCCAATAATAATTTTGTTGTAGCGCTAAATATATGTCACGATCAAGCTCCTCCAAAAGTGTCCTAAATTCTGCATCAGTTGACAATTTGCAGTATTTACCTCCCAATGAAATCAGCCGCGAACTTGTTGCAATTGGCGAAAAAAAATCCAAGCTTTCTTTTTCTAAACAGTTGCTATCAGGCTTTTTAGCTGGTGCTTACATAGCATTTGCCTCGCACTTATATACGCTAGTCACCGCAGGGGCGACAGAAAAAATAGGTTTTGGTCCAACAAAGTTTTTAGGTGGTTTGGTTTTTAGCACTGGATTGATGTTAGTTTTAATTGTCGGTGCTGAATTATTTACCGGCAATGTGCTAATGATTAAAGCATTGCTACAAAAAAAGATTTCTTTGAATGGTATGTTGCGCAACTGGTCAAACGTTTATTTTGCCAATTTAATTGGTTCACTTATTTTGGTGTTGCTGATTATGGCAACTCAAGTTAATCGCGATGCAGCAGGTCTAACGCTGGTTGGAGAAAATGCAGTTAAGATTGCTTCTGCAAAAGCCGCTTTGCCAATTAGCGTGGCTTTCTTTCGCGGTATCGCGGCTAATTGGTTGGTTTGTCTTGGTGTGATGATGTCAATAGCCGCCAAAAATATTTCAGGAAAAGTTTTGGCAATTATTTTTCCGATCATGGCTTTTGTTGCCATGGGATTTGAGCATTCAGTTGCCAACATGTATCTTTTGCCAGCGGGAATGATGGCTGCACAAGGAACAGATGCGGTGCTTAATATATATAGTATCCTGATTAATCTTTTAGTGGTGACAGCCGGCAACATTGTCGGTGGTGGTTTCTTTGTGGCAACAATTTATTGGTATTTAAATTTAAGGAGCAATGAATGAAAGAAAGAATTGAACAGTGTTTAGTAGCTATTAAAGAAATAGTTGATCCTAAAGATAAAAATAGAGTTGGTTCTCCAGAATTGGGAGAAGCTGAAAGAATCGGCCAGTTGAGATTATTTGTTAACGAACTGATAATCGCAATGTTTGATTCAATTCGTGAGCTAGAAAAGATGGAAGGTTCTCAGGAAATTGACTGGCAGATTACTATGGATATGGCGCATGAAGATAAGGTTAACTTTTTTATACGATGGTTTGTTGAAGAAGGTAACGCAATAATTTTCTTTAGAATGCTCAATGACATTTTGGAAGATGAGAATTCAATTATGGTTATAGCAACAATTCTAGGAACAAGAACTAGAAATAATAGTATTCAAGTGACTAATTAAAAATTTGCCTAATTGCACAAAATGAATTACCATTGGCCATAATGAAAAAACATTCTGCTTTTCTCGTCATATTTTTCCTGCTAGCTGGATTTTCACTCTCAGCTTGTCAAAATTTGCAACTTGCCGACTTGAGTCAATTATCATCAGACAAGCAACAGCCATTAGAAAATACAACTTCTGTCTCCAACAGCCTAGTAGTTGAGATAACAGGTAGCGCTTCAACTCAAGGAGCAACCGTCTCAGCCAAACAACAGGCGACTTACACCATGACAGCGACTAAAGATGGTCAGACAGCCTATGAGTTGCTATCCTCGTCAACAAAGGTTGAAAGCAAAAAATACGATTTTGGAGTTTTTATCGAATCAATCAATGGCCTGAAAGGTGATGATAAAAACTTTTGGGCTTTTAAAGTTAATGGAGAAATGGCTCAACAAGCAGTTGATAAGACGGTGTTAAAAACCGGAGACGTGGTCTCCTTCGAATACACGCCTATTGAAGCAGCTGATATTAAATAAGTTGTTGGCTTGCGCAATAATTAGATTGAATTAAAAGAAGAAATCTATAATCAACAACAAATAACACAAAAAAATGCCAGATATTACTCTAAATCTTTCTCAAAAACTCAAACAAACTTGGCGTCAGTTACCAATAGCAGCAACTGTTTTGATTTCGCGTTTCAATTATCTGCCAGCCAATTTTAGTCCCCTGGGAAGTTTTGGTTTTTTCTCTCAAAATTTCTTTTTATATTTTGTGAGTATTATTATTTTCGACATTATTAAAAGTGGTTTTTATCAAGGGTTTGTTTTTACTTACCTGGGATTTTTAGCATACTATTTATTTGGTAAA
Organism: Patescibacteria group bacterium; assembly: GCA_049322575.1. GTDB lineage: Bacteria > Patescibacteriota > Microgenomatia > UBA1400 > PJMF01 > JBMORQ01. Next base: position 6,322 of record JBMORQ010000005.1, on the reverse strand, counting down.
TTGGCGGCCAATAATCTAAATAAGCAAATGCTGTTTTTACCGCTAGCATCGCTGAGTTTCTTCTTGCTATCCAATCTTGGTTCTTGGTGGCTGTGGTATCAACACGACTTTGCTGGATTGGCACAATGCTATCTTTTGGCATTGCCTTTTTATCGCAACACACTTTTAGGTGATTTGTTTTTTGGTTATGGATATTTGTTGATGAAGAAAACAAATTTTTTTAGTTTGAGTCTCAGCGCCAAACAACGCTTAACTACTTGAAAAGCAATTTTTCCAGATTATACTAATTAGCGCCTATGCAACCAAAATCCATTTCGTTGCACAAGTTGTTAAGATTCTAAGACTGAAATAAAAGGAGGTGTTTGCGCACCTCTTTTTTTGTTTGTCTTTGATTAACAAGCAGAGTTTGAAAAATGGCGCAATTGCGCAAATGCGCAATCCAGATACACTGGCAGATTGCGCAACTCGACAAAAAACGCAAATTTTAGTAGTAATTACAAATAAAGAAACAAAGGAGAAAATGAAAATTGTTTCAATCAAAGCCCAAGAAATTTTGGATTCACGCGGCAATCCAACAGTTGAGGCAGAGCTAACCCTGGAGAATGGCATAATGGCTCGCTCGGCTGTTCCCTCGGGCGCCTCGACTGGTTCTCATGAGGCTTTAGAATTACGCGACGGTGACAACTCTCGTTATCTAGGGAAAGGCACTCTAAAAGCAGTGGCTAATGTCAACGAAGTCATTGCTCCCGCAGTGGTTGGTATGGAAGTTGACCAACAGCAAGCAATCGACCAAGTCATGCTAGAGCTTGATGGAACAGAGACCAAAAGCAAGCTCGGTGCCAATGCTATTCTTTCTGTTTCCATGGCAGCTGTCAAAGCTGCTGCCACTGCCAACTCAATTCCGGTATACCAATATGTAACTCGAATGTTTGGCCGCGATGAGAACAGTTACCTCATGCCAATTCCGATGATGAATGTTTTAAATGGTGGCAAACATGCTATCGGTTCGGCCGATATGCAAGAGTTCATGGTCATGCCAATCGGTGCTCCTAGTATTCAAGAAGCAGTGCGTTGGGGTGCTGAAGTTTTCCACACCCTGGGTAAGTTGCTGAAGTCCAAAGGTATGCCTACAACCGTTGGAGATGAAGGTGGCTATGCTCCTTCCTTGGCTTCCAACGAGGCTCCTCTTGAATTAATTGTTGAGGCCATCACCAAAGCCGGTTACAAACCAGGTGAGCAAATTGCCATTGCCCTTGATCCAGCTGCCTCAGAAATTTATTCCGATGGCAAATATCAATTGCAAATCGAGAACAAGAGCCTAACTACTGATGAATTGGTGGAACGTTTTGTTGAATGGACCAAGATATATCCAATTGTTTCTATCGAAGATGGTTTCGCCGAGGATGATTGGGCAGGTTTTAGCAAGTTCACCAGTTTGGTCGGCGATCATGTTCAAATTGTGGGTGATGATTTGTTCGTGACCAATCCCAAACGTTTGGAAAAAGGTATCAGCGAAAAGGCTGCTAATTCAATCCTTATCAAGCTCAACCAAATCGGTAGCGTTACCGAAACCATTCAAACAATCAAGATGGCTCAGGCCGCAGGTATGACCGCAGTGGTTTCACATCGCTCAGGCGAAACAGAAGACGCTTTCATCGCTGACTTTGTGGTTGGTTCTGGCACCGGTCAAATTAAAACTGGTTCGTTGTGTCGTTCCGAGCGTATTGCCAAATACAATCAATTGATGAGAATCGAGCGAGAGCTTGGTCAAAAAGCCAAAATCGCTCCCTTTCCATTCAAAAAATAATTTGATTGGGCGGGAAAAAACCGTCAATAAAATTTATTGAAAATTGATTTTCTGCCGATTGTTTTTCAGCCAGAAGGTTTTGAATTACGGTCGGCAGAAAAATGAGTTTTTAAAAAATCATATCGTCAAAGTTAGCGGCCGAGGCCGCAGATAAATAACATCGACGACAATGGAAGAGTCAAAATGTCCAACTCTAAACAAAACAAAAAGAAAGTGATGTTGATGATTTTGGATGGTTGGGGTCTTAACAAATCTTACCACGGCAATGCAATTTCATTGGCAAAGAAGCCATTTTATGACAAATTATGGAAAGATCATCCCTCGGCTGTGATTGAGGCATCAGGAGAATCGATCGGTTTGCCAGAAGGTCAGATGGGTACTTCAGAGGTCAATCACATGATTATTGGCGCTGGCAAAATCTTTTTTCAGGACTTAGTCAGGATAAATCGCTCGATTGATAGCGGTGAGTTTGGTGCCATAAAGGCTTTCCAAGACGCTTTTGCACATGTCAAAAAACATAAATCACATTTGCACTTAATGGGTTTGGTCAGTGATGGTGGTGTCCATTCACATATTAACCATTTCAAGGCACTGCTAGCTGCTGCAAAAAAAGCAGGAATCTCCCAAGTTTACGTACATGCTTTTACCGATGGTCGCGACACCTCTCCCACCAGTGGGGTCAAATACATCCAAGAGTTAGAAGATGAAATGAGACAACTGGGGGTAGGTAAAATTGCTAGTGTGGTTGGTAGGTATTACGCTATGGATCGTGATAAAAATTGGGATAGGGTCAATATGGCCTTTCAAATGCTAACTGAGGGCAAGGGAGAGTCTTTCTCATCCGCCATCAAAGCAATTCAAGCCAGTTATCAAAAGAATATTACAGATGAGTTTATACAGCCGGCTGTGGTTGAAGCAACGAGCGGTGATCGCCACACCATTGAAGAAAATGATGCTTTGGTCTATGTTAACTTCCGCAGCGATCGAGCTCGTCAGTTAAGTGAGGTCTTTTTAAAGCATGGTTTCGACAATTTATTTTTCGCAACTATGGCTCAGTATAATCCAAACTATGCAGTTGAGGTTGCATTTCCACCAGAAGAAATCGAAGTCACTTTAGGACAGGTCTTGTCTGATGCTGGTTTAAAGCAATTGCGAATTGCCGAGACAGAAAAATTTGCTCATCTAACCTTTTTCTTAAATTGCAAACGTGAGCTTGCATACGAAGGAGAAGACAGGATGATGTTTGATTCCTACTCTGACATTCCAACTCACGATCATCGTCCTGAAATGCGTACTCCTGATTTAGCCGAAGAATTGGTTAAAACATTGGAGATGGAAAAATATGAGATGATTTTTACCAATTGGTGCAATGCCGATATGATCGGCCATACAGGCAACATTCCGGCAGCAATTAAGGGTATCGAAACAATTGATGCTGGATTGGCAAAAGTTATTCCTGTTGCAATAAAACACGGTTATGACGTGCTAATTACCGCTGACCACGGCAACGCTGACGAAATGCTGGATGAAGAAACCGGCGAAATGATTACTTCTCACAGTGTACATCCAGTGCCTCTAATATTAGTTTCGGCCGATGGTGACAACTGCAAAGTTTTCCAACGAAAATCCGGTTTGCTGCGAGACATTGCGCCCACGATTTTAACCTTGTTGGGTCAAGAAATTCCTCGTGGTATGAATGGCGAGAGTTTTGTTTAGTGGCAAAAAATATTTTGTAACAGGCTTAACTCGTAGCAAGTTTGTTACTCAAATTTTTTGATTTCTTGCCAATCAAGTAGTTGGTAGCTAATAAAACAAGATTCTTCCGGACCGAATTTGCTAACTTTAAGTTTAGCTTTTCCGAAAGTAGTTTTAGGCAAAAGCGATAGACGAAAGCTTGCATTTGGTCCAGTCTCAGCAAATATTGTTTGACTATTTGTTTTGCTAGAGTCATCCCAAAGTTTGGCTCCGGTATAATTGTCGTTCCCATCCAGGACAGTTCGAGAAGCCATCACTACCAGGTTGAGTTCTTGGCCGTTGCTAATTTTGGAACATGATTTTGGATACTCTAACTCAGACATTTTAATCTGATTATTTGACATCATGGCAACCTGATCTTTATCGAATTTTTCGAAAATCGAACTTGGTTGTTCATACAGCGTCAGTTTTTGCGGTTGATAATCCAACTTTATATTAATGAAGGGGTAGGAAAAATCGTCAATAAACCATGTTTCCTGTTTATATAAATCAAGAGATTGATCCATCTGATATTGACGGATTTTTTGTAATAAGCCATCAACCTTAGAAAAATAAAGTTGTTGATTATTAGAAATTTCTTTATAAGCAATGAGTTGAGAATAATTAAAAAATTTCCAATTGCGACCCTTGATAATTTCTTTATTAATTTTTAATTGGTAATCGTTTCTGTTCCAACCACTCTGCGCAATTTGATCTTCATTATAGTAATAATCGTTTTTATTATTTTTATTCTCAAAACGACAGTGTTTTTCATCGCAAGCATTTGCTAACAACCATGACTCTGGCGCCTGCTCAAACATAATTTGTGTTCGTTTTTCTTGCAAAGCAATTAATGCCAGTTTATCTCCAGCAAGTTGAGATTTTTCTTCGTCACTTAGTTGTTTCTTTTGGATCAATTTGTTAACTCGTTCGCCGATGTCGTTAATAGATTTTGACCAACCCAAATAACCATCTTCTGACAAATTATTGATATAAAAATAATCAGAATAATCGTGATGAGCAGGTGCACCATTTACCACCATTTGATCAATATTAATAATATTAAGAGACAACACCACACCAGCGCTCAAGGCAGCTATAGATGTCCAGTACTTTTTTTCAGCAAATTTTTTGAATAAATTGAGCACTAAAAGAAGCAATAAAAATCCGGCCAACCAAACCAAAAAGATTCCGCCGACAATTCTGACTCTCGTAAGTCCATAAACTTCAACGTACATCAAATCTCTTTTGAGTGCAGAAACCAAAAGTAAAAATAATTCTGCAATCAAGGCAACATTAACAAATCGTAATTGCCATTGTTGCCCAGCCATTTCAAGCAAGCGTGATTTTTGGACAATGATGTAGGACAACAAACCGCCAAAAAATGTAGCGACCAATAGCTCGGTGAAACCCTTGCGCACATATTCGCTATAAGTCAAATTGAAACTATCCAAACCGTGTTGGTTGCCAAAAAGATAGTTGGCTTGAACAAAGAGAAAGACAGCAAAAAGAGTAACCAAACCAATTCCCGGAAAAAGCAAATCTCTAAAAGATAAGAATCTTAATGAGTAAGCATTATTTTGATCGGCGCTATTTTTTTGAGTTACGAAAATAACAAATAATCCAGCTAACAATAATGAGGCAATGGTTCTAGCAAGGGCTTGTTCGCGAAATGTTTTAATGATTTCGGCAAAAACAGGATCAGCAGACGACAAAATACTTGCGAAAAAAACTAAGACGACTGCTGTGATGGCAACTGTTTTCAAAACCGCCAAAATTCCTGCCCTTTTGTCATTTTCAGGATCTCTTTTACGAGTCAGTGCCTCAACTTGGACAATTGATTGCGGGATCAGCCTTAAAAAGTTTTTTGATAGCCACAATCCACTCCATGTGACCTGGTCATAAACATGAATTAAAAAAAGCAATAGGTTTGAAACTAACATAGTGCCAGTGTTAACAGATTGGACAAAACCGTTGGCACGGTAAACCGAGAAAAACCCCGCTGCAACACTTAGGGCAGCTACCAGCCAGACAAAGATCGAGCGTTTGGCTCGATCCATCGACAAAAGTACGGCTGCCACACCAGCAAAGTTAAAAGCTGCTAGACCCAAAACCGGTAGACGGTTGGCGTCAAAAGTTCCATAAAGAAAAATGTTGAAAGCAAAAACAATCACTCCGATCGACAGACCCAAATACTTAGGATAGCTGACGTTAGAAATAGTTGTGGTTGAGTTTTCACCGGAACTCGAACTTTTACTTAAGCCTTTAACAATCGTAAAAAAAATTACCCAAGCAATTAGAATAAAAATAATCGCTCCTGTCATATTTCCTTCTGGCCAAACGTTTAGAGTCCTGTTTGGTTGCTTTCCATTATACAGATCAGTGCAAGTTATGAGTTATTCGAGGTTATTATGGAGTCGACAGGTGTGTTTTAAAACGACTCGAGCCTTGTTTCCAAATTTCAACCACGAGGTATGGAAGTAACTTGTTAGGGAACTTTTGCGAAGTCAAAGTGTCACCTAGCCTGATAAACAAATCACTGCTGGCTGAGTTGGCTTTGTCTGCTAAAATATCTGATTGCAACTTATTTCAGCAACAATGGAGGTGTCGCATAGCGGTCAATTGCACACGCTTGGAAAGCGTGAGCCTTCCGGCTTCGCAGGTTCGAATCCTGTCACCTCCGCTTTAAGAAAAGAGCCAAACCTGGCTCTTTTTTTAAAGCTAAGTTGGCATGGGAGACAAACCTTTGGTTCGTTCTATCGAGCAAAGTAGTGAACACGA
>JBMORQ010000004.1:0-21585 GCA_049322575.1 Patescibacteria group bacterium | reverse complement strand
GAGATCGCTGACCTTTTTTATTTTAGCTAGCCAGAATTTATCAACCGTCTTCACCAAGTCCGAGTCCACCACACAATGGCACTTCAGACTTGCTTGTTAGTTGAATTAGAACGCAGATGCCCTGATAAATGGACGATTCCAAATATTATTGTTCAAATTCTGCTATACTGGCTTTGCTAATTACTGCCAATAAGCAGAAAAGGAGTGCGACTATGAAAATCAAAACCTCATCTTTTCTTTTCTTGTTTTCAGTTATTTCAGCTTCATACTTCACCTCGGTAGTTTCAGCTAAGATGACAAGTCCTGGTTCTGCTGAGGCAGGAGTGGCAACAGTCAAACCTGTTAACCAAGGGTCAATCATTGATGACACAACCCAGTCTTCTCCAACAGGCAGACAACAAATTACTAACGCTCCTTCTCCAACCGGTTACTCTGTGCAAAACCAAAATCAAGTTAAAACCCAAAACCAAGGGGAGGAATATCAGTTGCAAATCAATACTCAAGAAAAAGAGGCATTGCAAGCAGACAGCGATAACACTTCAACTGATAGTGGAAAAAACTCCGAAGAAAACATGAGCGAAGTTGCTAAGCAAGTTCAAGAATTGCTGGAAGTCAAAACTAAGGGCGGGATCGGTGAGCAGGTAAGAGAAATTGCGAAAGAACAAAATCAGGCACAATTAACAATACAGGAGCAGTTGTCAAAACTTAAGTCAAAGGGAAAAATTGCTCGCCTATTAACAGGAACTGATCGTACTGCAGTAAAAAATCTAGAGAGTCAAGTCGAGCAAAATCAGTTAAGGATTGACCAATTAGAAAAACTGAAGATTCAACTCAGTAACCAAGGTGAAATCGAAACTGTAGAACAAACAATTCAGCTATTAAACACTCAGAATGAATCCTTGCAGGAAAGAATTAGCCTTGAAGAGAAATCAAGTGGTATGTTTGGTTGGTTGCTAAGATTGTTCGCCAAACAGTAGAAAAATTTTAAAAGACTCTGTCTTTGTTATTGCTATTTTTTTATGCAAACCATCGTCACTCAATTAAGAAAACAACTCAAAGCCAACGCCGATCCGCAAACAAAAACCAGCGGACAGAGATTTTTCAAAGAAAAGGTTAACATATATGGTGTTAAAACCGCTATGGTCATGAAGCTGGGCCGCTCTTTTGACAAGGAGATTGTATCTTTAAAAAAATCGGAAGTTTTTGATCTTTGCGAGGAACTGTGGAAATCTGGTTACATGGAAGAGTCATTTATTGCTTGTCACTGGTCATATCTTATTCATCAGAAATATCAGCCGGCAGATTTCGCTGTTTTAGAAAAATGGGTGAGTAACTACGTTTCAAATTGGGCTTCATGCGATACACTTTGCAATCACACAGTTGGAACTTTTGTAGAAATGTATCCTTCTCATTTGGCGAGTTTAAAAAAATGGGCAAAATCAGATAATCGTTGGGTGAAGAGAGCAGCGGCCGTTTCCTTAATAATTCCAGCTCGACATGGTAAATTCTTAAAAGATATTTTTGAGATTGCTGACATTTTGATGATGGATCAGGACGATTTAGTACAAAAGGGTTATGGCTGGTTGCTAAAAGCCGCAAGTGAGGCTTACCAAAAAGAGGTCTTTGATTACGTGATGACTCATAAAAACCATATGCCGCGCACTGCTTTGCGCTACGCAATCGAAAAAATGCCCAAGGATTTGCGAGCAAGAGCAATGGCTAAATAGCTCAGCAAAATTAATGTGGCTTCCTCATGTATTTATCATTCGGAGATGCTTTTACAAGATTTTCTGCAGCAATGTTGGCAAATTTTTCAACTGATTCGGTGCTTTGAAAAACAAGACCAGCAACAATTCCTTGCATCTGCTCGTATAAAACAAGTAATAGTGTTGGTAGATTTTGACCATCAATACGCGCTTCTCTCCAAGTAGCTTCTCCTTCACTATTTAGAATGATGCCGAATGGTCCGATTCTACCTGCAAGTGCTCTCATGGCATTAGATGCTTCTCCAAAATAATGCTTTACGAGTTTTTCTGTTTTTCTATCGAAATAAAATAAATATCCACCTGGGGTTTCAATTGTTCCAGCAAATTTGCCCGCTGTTCCAATGCCGCTTGCACCTACTGCTAATGACTCTGGAATATGATCATTTGCTCCACCCTCTACGATCATTGGAATTTTAATCTTACCTCTTAGACTCCAGACCAATTCTGGCCAATTGATTGTCAATCCAGCTGCCATTCCAGTTGTACATCTGCCCCCTCCACCAATTCCAAAATACAGAGAGTTAGCTCCAGCCTTTTCCAATTCAATTGCTTGTTTCACGTTAACTACTTGTCCAACAAATATTTCGATTGGTTCCCAGTTGTTGTCTTTTTCTAATTGTCTTAATGCTTTAAGTGTTTCTAGGGGTCCATCGGATGGCTCAGGAGAGTAAATTCTAAAGGTTCTAATACCAGCTTCATATAAAGCTGTTGCTCTGAGTAGAGCTTTTTCTGGAGATGCCTCAAGAACTCCAACCAAATTATGGACCCAGAATTCTAATAGACGTGATTTTTCAGTTTGTTCTTTGTCCAAAAGTATTGGACTTTTTTCTAGCCACTTAATAGCTTCTTTGACTAAATCAACTTGGCGATCAATTTTAGAAAAGAGTCCATCCCTGGGAACACAAACTAAACTGTGAGCCTGAGCCAGGGTAGCTAAAGCCATTGGCGTGCCTGTGATTTCTGGATTAGCAGCGCAAACAATTGGATTGCGTGCCTGTTCTCTTCCTGAGTTATAAGAACTGGCAGATATACTGTTTTGTATTCTTTCCTTTACTGCTAGTGGACGTTTGTAACTAACAAACACTCCTCTCTGATGCAAGGGAGTGCGTTGGATTCTACGATTTTCAGCGTGGTTGCAGTCGAGTGCTAGATCGCTGATGGTAATAGAGCTTCTGAATATTTTGGATAAGGCAAAATAAGGATGCAATTTTTTCTTAGGTGCTCTAAATGGTCTTTTTGATTGTTTGTAGAGATTATCAATTCTGTTCGGATGGTTAAATAATAATAGAAGATAAAGCCAAAGTCTAAGTGTTTTGTCTAATGTATCATCATCGAGTTCTTTTTTTTCAAGTTCCGAGATTTTAACCTCTTTTGTCTCCTCATATCCCGTCACAACTAGTCCTTGCCCAGGATAAGCCTCATCGGGATTACTGCTGCTTTCTTTGGCTAATTCACTAAGTATCCATTGCCAGATTCCATTTTGTTGTAAAATCTCAACAATTTGATCAACGTAGCCCTCGGCTATTTCTCTATCTTTTTGCAGTTTTTCAAAGGTTGGTACGGCGGGCATTGTCTCTTTGGCTGTGGAATGGTCTGACATAAATCAAAATGATATATCAATTTTGGTAAAACGTATATAACTACTACTATATTAGCTTTAATGATAATTAAGATATCAAAAAGTCGTACCGCAAACTGCGTAAACATTTAACTCAATTTCGCTTTATCACAGTCCTAAAAAAAGCAACCAAACTGCTATACTAAACGCTCCATGAAAACTTTTTATCAACTACTGATCAACACCCTCATCGCCGGTGTGACCAATATTACTGTTTGGTTCGCATTAGTGTTTTTTGTTTACTTGCAAACGAAGGCAGTTTTTGCGACTGCCATAATTTCTGGGATTTTCATGATTGCCAATGCACTAACCGGTTTTTGGTTTGGTAGTATTGTTGACCATCACAAAAAGAAAAGTGTCATGCTAGTTTCCAGCATATTTTCTTTGTTCGCCTTTGTTTGCTCATATGCCATCTATTATTTATACGGGGCCGATACTTTTAAAAATGCAACCAGTCCAATTTTGTGGCTGTATGTTTTGATGGTGATGATCGGAGTTGTAGCAGGAAATTTGCGTGGTATCGCACTACCAACTATAGTCTCAATTTTATTTGATGATGAAAAACGAGATAAAGCTAACGGCATGGTTGGAACCTCCACAGGTGTTTCTTTTTTAATTGCTTCTGTTTTCAGCGGAATTTTGGTTGGTCATTCTGGAATGAAGTGGGTGCTGATTTTAGCGATTATTATTACGATATTGGCAATCGCACATTTATCTTATTTGAAAGTTCCTGAGAGACAAAATTCTGCGGGTGAGGAAGAAAAACCCAAAAACATCGACATACAAGGCACGATAAAAATAATTTCGTCAGTTCCTGGATTGATAGCGTTAATTTTATTTGCTTGTTTCAATAATTTGTTAGGTGGTGTTTTTATGTCGCTGATGGATGCCTACGGTTTGTCCTTGGTTTCTGTTGAAGTCTGGGGAATATTGTGGGGCTTTTTGAGTACTGGTTTTATTATTGGTGGTTTGATTATTTCCAAAATAGGTTTGGGCAAAAATCCTTTGAGAGCTCTTTTTATTGCCAATCTTATTATTTGGACTTCTAGCTCATTATTCACCATTCAACCATCAATAATCTTGTTAACGATAGGATCATTCATCTACCTATGTGTTGTGCCTTACATCGAAGCATCAGAACAAACAATTTTGCAAAAAGTAGTACCAATTGAGAGACAGGGTAGGGTTTTTGGTTTTGCTCACAGTGTTGAGCAAGCAGCTTCACCCTTAACTTCATTTTTAATTGGTCCGATCGCTCAGTATATTTTCATTCCTTTTATGACCACGGGGGCAGGAGTCAAGCTGATTGGTAGCTGGTTTGCAGTTGGGCCTGATCGAGGTTTGGCGTTAGTTTTTACTTTGGCAGGTTTAACTGGCCTTTTAATGACAATTTTAGCCATGAGGTCAAAGTTTTACCGTCAACTTTCTGAATATTATTTATTGGTGAATAAATAAGTATTGGTTTAGTGTTTGATTCGCTAACTTTTTTCCCAAAAACACTTGTGTTAGACTTATGGATAAATAAACTACTGATGAGCTAAAAGATTATAAAAATATGCACAAGAGGGTTGTGGTCGACGATAAGATGCAGCGCAACTATGTTTATGAGTTAATTGTTCCCATGGGTCAAGATTTTGATACTCAATTTAAACCGGACCTCACCCCGCAACAGATGTTGAAGCTTGGTATATTTGGTGGCAAATATATGACTGACTGTCGCGAGGAATTTCCTGCTGAGTGGTTTAGTCACGCTAAACTATCTTCCACGCTCCATGATCCAACTCTAAACTATTTTGGTATTAATGCCAGCCAACCTCTAGCAGTTTGGCGAGAAAAAGGCTGGATATATTGGGAAGATCCTCGGGGTTGGTTTCAGTGGTATTGTCGATATTACATGGGGAGAAGAATTCCCGTTGAGGACGCTCGACAAATCAAGCGCTGGAAGGCAATTAAGAGACATCTGGCGCAAATTATCAAAAACTGTAAACCATTAGATATGGCTTGTAGAAGGAAACAAAGACAAGCACTTTTGCATTGGGCATATGACACAAGAAAAATTTAATTCACCTAGAATTGTAATTGTTGGTGGAGGCTTGTCCGGTTTGGCCACGGCTGCTTTGCTTAGCAAACAGGGATTTCAAGTAACTGTGTTAGAAAAAAATTCCTCATTGGGTGGCAGGGCCAGGGTTTTAAAGAAAAAAGGTTTTTCATTTGACATGGGCCCATCGTGGTACATGATGCCAGAAGTTTTTGAGAGATTTTTTGCTGTTTTTGATAAAAAACCAACCGACTTTTATGATTTGATACGACTCGATCCACGTTATCAGATTATCTTTGCTGACGGTCAGAAGGTTGAGCTGACAGACAACTTACAGCAAAATATTTCTTGGTTCGAATCTCAAGAAACCGGAGCTGGTTGCAGACTTGAGTCTTTTTTAAGAAAGATAAAAGTCGCCTACGAAGCCTCAACAAAATACTTAATGTATGCAAACATTTGGAGTCTGAAATCGTTGTTGAATAAAAAAAATCTTTTGGCACTTTGCCAAATTTTTCGCAGTCTCAGATTTTGGAGAAGTTGGAATCAAGAAGTGTCTAGCTTTTTTAAGAACACTAAGTTGCAACAGATATTGGGTTTTCCAGCAGTCTTTTTGGGAGGTTCTCCCTTCAATACGCCAGCACTCTACAGCATTTTGGCGTGGGCAGACTTTGGTCAAGGTATTTGGTATCCGCGAGGCGGTATGAGCAAAATCGTCGAAGCCCTGGAAAAATTAGCCCTGGCTTATGGAACTGAGATAAAGATAAATTCTGAAGCTATTGCTATCGAAGTCGAGAATGGGAATGTAGCTGGTGTTAAGACTAGTGACAATTTCTATCCGGCAGAAATTGTAATTGCGGCCACAGACCTGGCTCATGTTGAAACTCAATTACTACCCAGCAAGTATACCTCCAGGACTAAATCGACTTGGGAAAAAAAGACACTTGGAATTTCAGCTCTACTACTTTATTTAGGAATCGATAAAAAATACCATCACTGGTCCATCACAATATCTATTTTTCCAAAGATTGGCAAAAAAACTTTGACCAAATATTTCAAGAAAACGTTTTGCCAAGTGATCCTTCGTTTTATGTATCAGTTCGCTCGGCCACGGACAAGAGCATTGCTCCACATGACTCTGAAGAAATTTTTGTTCTTGTTCCATTAGGATGCGCATCCTATGATCGAACAGCTCTTGAAGCTTATAGTGAGAAAATTATCGATAAGTTGGAACAGATCTTACAACTACCTATTCGTGAACACTTAGTAGTCAAAGAATTTTTTACACCCAATGATTTCACTATAAAATACCACGCTTACAAAGGGACAGCTTTGGGCTTGGCACATACTCTCAAACAATCACTTTGGTTGCGCCCGGCAAACAGTAACTCCAAGGTTAAAGGTTTGTACTATGCTGGACAGTACACAAATCCTGGAGTTGGGGTACCGATCGCTCTAGTTTCGGCCCAGCTGGTAGCAGAGATGATCGTCAACAAATATAAACTCCCATCAAGAAAATTATCTTTTGCTAGGCAAACGGTTGGTTTTAGTGAACTGCACCAAACTTCCTGAATTGATTAATCGCAACTCATCTCCAATAAAAATGTTATTTCAAGTAAGTCTATCTAGCTAGATGACCGGAAACTGCTTTCTTACTGCCTTATCACCAAAAATACATACAATTTATAAATACTTGTTTTAGTTTAAGGGCAGTAATAATTACAGTCAAAGGAGGGACATATGGCCAATGACGACAACCAAGGACGCATGACAGTCGAGGAGGCTGGCCGCAAAGGCGGTGAGGCAACTTCCAGAAGTCATGACCGCGACTTTTACCAAAAAATCGGTCAAAAAGGGGGCAAGTCTCAGGGAAAGGATAATAACCCTGGAAACTTTGCCAATCGTTCTGAACAAGATGTTGAAGACACTGCACGCAAAGGTGGTGAGAGTTAAACTGAAGATGAGAGATGCGGGTAGGCGACCGCCTACCCGCATCTCGAGATGATGAATTAGATTTCCTCTGCTTGGTAACCGATTTCTTCGATAACTTTTTTGATGTTGGCGAGATCGACCTGATCACTTTTATAAGTCAGTTGGGTTTGTGACTTAGCAAAATTGGTGTCAGAGTTAATGACTCCGGGGAGTTCTTCCAGCTGCATGTCAATGTTCATGGCACAGCTCACGCAATGCATTCCTTGAATTTTGAGCTTAACTTGCTTTTGATGGCTTGTCTGTGGTTTTTTTGAGATCTTTTGCATATCTTCCTTTCTGTCGCTATGAATTGGCAGCTACGAATGCTGCTATCATAGGTAACAATTATCTTGCTTGCTGTGTCTTGACCAGTGGGGTATGTCCCAACCAGTCTGATCACTTTATGAATTGCCAAACTGCTTTTAAGCACTGCAAGGGTCTTTTTTCTCGTTCGAAGTAGCTATGCTACTAACTTGCTCGTAAATAGCTCACTGGTTTACCAAAATCAGTTTTATTACAAGATCTTATCTAGCAGAAGTCTATGGTCAAATTACCTCCATGATACCGGAGTACATTCCCATGGAACAGGTGAAGGTAAATCTGCCTTTTTTCTGTGGCGTGAATTTGAATGTTTGTTGGTCAGTTTTTTCCAAAAATGTATTGATGCCAAACTCGCGGAAAACAAATGCTAAGGCGCAGGAATATGTGTTATCGCTTTTTAAAGTTAGTTCCACCGGGAGATTGTTTTTAACGCGAATGTAGTTAGGCTGATAACCTGAGTCCAAGATGTTGATAACAACTTTTTGCACGCCCTTTGTTTCAATTGCACCAACCAAGCCGCCATCAAGCGCCATTGCTTTGTTTGTGTCATTTTTATTAAATCTTTCGTCGGAAAAAAAGTATCTCACCGGAGCAAAAATTTTATTGAGAGTTATTGGCGAGTTAACAACGACTAAAACACCGTTTAAGGTGTAAATTGCCATAACAATCAAACTAATAGCGGCGATTTTCTCAAATTTTTTATGCCAACCTTCGGAGAGTTTTGCAGTGGCGACTCCCAGAAAACCGAACAAAGGCATTGTACCTAAAACAAAAAAAAGCATTATCAGCGCTCCCTCAATCGCATTTCCACTATTTATAGCAAGAACTTCCATGGCTTGTGTAACGCCGCAGGGAATGAAAACGGTCATAGCTCCCAGAACAGCTGGGGCAAACAAGGCCTGACTATTTTTCGAATTGCGAATGACTTTCTGTAAAAATTTGGGTGGCTGAAATGCCACGTAACGGAAAATGGGATGAACTCGCAAAAGATTCATGGCCGTCGCTATCATAAACAAGGCGGTAAAAGTCTGGAAAAACAATCTTGCATCAAGACTCAAACTAATCGCCGAGCCAATAGATCCAAGCAAAAACCCAAGGACCAGGTGCGCTGCCAGCTTAGTGAGCAAAAACATAGCTACAGGCATCCAGTCGAGATGATCGAATGATAGTAGCCGGAAATTCGATAACGCAATCATATTTGAAAACTTACTCTGAGATTGCTGTCCCTTTTTCAAACTAGCCAGCTCGTTCTTTTTTTGATTAGCAATCACGCTTGCCAACAATCCTCCTTGAACAGCTAGACAAGATAATCCACCTGTGGTTAAGCCAGTTAAAAAAATTGCTAAATAATTCATCGTTTCTTCGTTGTCTGTGACGAAAAAGCTATTTCGCCAAGCTAATTTTTTTTAATCGAAGAGCGTTTAAAACCACGCTCACACTCGAAAAGGCCATAGCCGCCCCAGCAACGGCTGGACTAAGCATTTGTCCGATTACCGGATAAAAAACACCAGCTGCTAATGGGATGCCGATCACGTTGTAGAAAAACGCCCAAAACAAATTTTGTTTAATGATTCTCATGGTTGCCCTTGCTAGGGAAATGGCTTGTGGTAATTTGGAAATGTTACCACCCAGAAGAGTGATGCCGGCCGACTCGATAGCAACATCGGTGCCAGTACCCATGGCTACTCCCACGTCAGCTTTGGCCAAAGAGGGAGCATCATTAATGCCGTCGCCGACCATTGCTACTCTGTGTCCCATCTTCTGTAAGTCGTCAATTTTTTGAGCTTTTTCTCCTGGGAGAACTTGTGCGAAAACCTGATCGATACCGATTTTCTGAGCGATGAAATTTGCTGTTCGTCTGTCATCACCAGTTAACATGGCAACGCCAATCCCCATCTGATGCAATTTGGCTACCACCGAGGCAGCGCTGTCTCTCACTGTATCGGCGATGGCTACGTAGCCGAAAATTTGCTCATGGTTCATGATAACGATTGGAGTTTTTCCTTCCTTTGCTAGTTTTTCAATGGTCAGGTTATCTAGCTCATGGTGGAGTTTTTCTGCAAAAGAACTACTTCCAACATAGTATTGTTGTTGGCCTACGATGCCTTTTAGACCTTGACCCTCAATGATTGAAAATTTTTCAACAGACATAAGATTTAAACCAAGTCTTTCGGCTTTTTTAACCACGGCCAATGCCAGTGGATGTTCAGAGTGCTTTTCTAACGATGCCAAAATCTTCAGCAACTTCTTTTGGTCATATCCAGATTGAGCAACTATCTCGGTCACTTCAGGCTCACCTTTAGTGAGGGTTCCGGTTTTATCCATCACTACATAACTAATATCGTTAAGCCTCTGCAAACTTTCGGCGTTCTTGATGAGGATGCCCATATGCGCGGCTCTTCCTACACCAACCATCACTCCCATAGGTGTGGCTAGGCCCATGGCGCAGGGACACGCGATTACCAGGATACCTACAAAACTAACCAAGGCCAATGAAATAGCCTGAGACAAGCCAAAGAAGAAGGGCCCAATTATCAACCAAAGAACAAAAGTAGTTACAGCCAGAACTAGAACAGTTGGCACAAAGACTGCCGAAACAGTATCGGCCAATTTTTCAATTGGCGCTTTTGATCCCTGGGCCTCTTTAACCATGCTAATGATTTGGGCCAGCATAGTATCACTACCAACTTGCGAGGCTTGAATGGTGATTGAGCCATGCTTGTTAACTGTTGCTCCAATTACAGTGTCACCAATTTTTTTATCGACAGGAATTGGTTCACCAGTGACCATTGATTCATCAACAGAAGTTTGTCCGGCAACCACCACTCCATCGACAGCGATTTTCTGGCCAGGTTTTGTAATTATCAAATCTCCGACTACCACTTGTTCAATGGGAACCTCAATTTCCTGGCCATTTCTCACCACAAGTGCCTTTTTTGCTTGTAATCCAATGAGTTTTTCTACAGCTTCGCCGGTTTTTAGTTTTGATCTAAGTTCTAGGTATTTGCCCAAAGTTATAAAAGCAATCACAACTATTGTTACGTCGTAGTAGTTTTGGGCGGTGTTTAAGAACGGTGACAATTGTTCAGTAAAAGTCTGGACGATGAAACTATAAACGAAAGCCACAGAAGTGCCGATGCCGATTAATGTATCCATGTTGGCAGCTCGATATTTGAGAAAACGCCAGATGCCCCTTAAATACGGAACACCCGCAACAAAAAGAGTATAAGTTGCGAAAACTAGCAGGAGATTGTTGACAAGATTTTCCAGCAACATAGGCATGGCGATGATCGGCAGAACCTTAGAAGTCATTTCCCAGACCATAATAAAGATACTAAATATGGCCAGTGGCAGGAGAATTTTGATTTGTTTGGTAAGTTGCAGCAAATGATCAGACGAGGCGTTTTTTTCTGTCAACGATGAATTGGGAGATTCTGAGTGGTGGTGAGCGTCCGACGAAGCAGAAATCTGGACTAGATTATCATTGACTAGATTATCATTATCGGCGATTAATTTATAACCCAGTTTGCCGATTTTATCATTTAGCCGGGTGGTAGAAATTTCTTTCGAGTCAAAAACAACCTTGGCTGTTTCATCAGCGAAATTTACCTCTGCTTTTTTAACGCCATTAATTTTTTCCAGACTCCTTTTAATGATGTTGGCGCATGAAGCGCAATGAATACCTTGCACATCATATTTTTTTATTTGGCCGTGTAGTTTTTTTGTGTTCTCATTACTGTTTGTTTGAGTCATATTTGGCAGGCCTTTTTTTAAAAGTTTTTAAGCAGCCGCTGGCACAAAAATAATAATCATTATTGTTGTGACGATAGTGAAACCCTGCAGTTTTTGGTGAGACCCTCATGCCACAGACTGGGTCGTGAACAATTGGAACTAAATCTTTCATTTTTAGGGTCAAGCCGTTTGCTAAGTTTAAATTATGACTTTGATCGATCAGCACCTCTCTAAGCAGGTCGCTGGCCTTAATGATTTTTTTGTTAGTTAGTGAATAAATGATTTGTTTACCCTCTCGCTTAGTTTTCACCACCCCAGCATCACGTAAAATCATCAAATGCTGACTGATATTTGCTTGAGGTAGATCGAGCATTTGGTGAATGTCAGTCACCGCTAGTTTTTGGTCCCGCAGCAGATGAATGATTTCTAACCTTTTGGGATGTGCCAATGCTTTCAGTAAGTTGGAATGCAAGTCAAAAATTTCTGAATACATATTCGTATATTAGAATATGTATTTCACAATGTCAACCACATTAATAACCACAATGAATACGTTTGTGAATTAAAAATTTTATTCGTACCTTAAAGCGTTTAAAGCAGAAATTTTTTTAGCTCTGTTAGCTGGATATGAGCCGGTCATAAATCCTACCATGATTGATAAGAACAAAATTAAAAGAACGAAAACTATTGGCAGTGCGGTGATATCCAACCATCCCTGACCTTTGGTAAGTGAGAAGAATGATAAGATCAGACTAACGAGTTTTCCAGAAATAAAACCAAGGATTAAGCCAAAAAAACCGCTCAAAAAACCCATTATCATCGATTCCGCGAGAAAAAGATCGCGGACTTCCCTTGATTTCATACCGATGGCCTTCATGACACCAACTTCTCTCGTTCTTTCAAGCAAGCTCACCGTTAGAGTGTTAAACATACCCAACGCAGCCACAGCTAAAGCAGCCATACCAATTACACCAACGGCCACCCTGATTGTACCGAATAAGCCTTTTATTCTGGCAACTGTATCGGCGACAGAACTTGTTTTGTATCCCATGTTTTCTATTTGAGAGCGAATTTTTTTCAGCGCTTCTTCTGAGCTTGCGTCGATTCGGGCGGATGAGTAGTTGCTAATGCCCAATGATCTTAGTTCTGAAAATGGTAACCAAGCCATACCATTTTTACCATTGTTTATAACACCAACTACGGTGAACTCCTCTGGAATTGACTCGATTTTTTGTTTGTTTTTATCATTAATTAAGTCGCCTGTTACAACAATCGAGAGAGTGATATTTTTTCCCACAATATCTTCAGGCAGTTCGTTCAGCAATTGAGCCATTACTGAGTTGATGATTATTTTTTTAGAGCTATTTTTATTTAATTTAACGAATTCAGTGTTGATTTGATTGTCTGTTGAAGAAGCAGTTAGTTCTTTGATTTGATCATCGATGGTTTGTTTTCCATCAGAATCTTTAGTAGTTGTAGCGGTTTGGCTATCTGTTTGTCTTTCCACGACACTTACTCCAACCTGTGCAAAGTAGCCGACTTTTGTTGTTTGTTCGCCATCGTTGTCTCTCATCAAGACATATTTTCCTTCAACGCAATCTTTACTGCTTAATTGGCATGAGGTTTCGGTCCATAAAGGTACCTCGGCTTTGATCCATTTGCCGTAACTGTTGCCGTCTTCGGACTCTATTTGACCCAAAGTTTTGTTTCCGGTGTAAGGGTCGCCATCAACCTCGTTGCCATTCCAAGCAAGATCATTATTTGTTTTGGTGTAGCCGATAACTTCTCCTTGATTTGAGGCTTGATCACGCACCTTAATCCAACTGCCAGAATCAATTTTGAATTTTACTGCCGAACTGTCAATCTTCTCTGCGATCTTTTCCGATGCAGAAATTGGCATTGTTTCATATTGATCTGTGAAAATTTCCCCAGTGAAAGGTTTAAGAGATGATTTTTGTAAATATTCTGTAGTGACTCCATGCAGCACCACATCGAATGACGATTCTTTGTACTCAATTTTTCCAACGAGTGAGATGATCGGATAGACGCTTTCAACCTGGTTAATTCGTCTAAATTGGTTAAGACTCTCGTCGTTGATGAACAGATTACCAACATCAGCTGGATTCACATCTGCTTGCTTCATTTCTTCCAGCCGGCTGACTCGCGAAATTACCAAATCTTGCAAACCATAACCGACCGAGACTAAAAACACGATCATTGAAATAGCCAGGCTCATGCCGCCAACAGTTACCGCAGTTCGATTAAACTTGACCCTCATATTTTCGACCGCGATACGAATGATTTCTTGTTGCGAAATACTGTTGAGATTTCCCTTATCAAGTTTTGATAACAAGTAGGCCGACTGATTACTCAGCCATAGAATGATTTTCCTAAAGAAACGGAAAAAAGTAATTTTTTGAGCTATGAAGTTCAAAAATTCATTGATAAAAAAAAAGTTTAACAAAAAGAAAAAGAAAATGATTTCTTTAATGTTAATTATGCTGTCTCTAAAGTAATAGATGATTTTTTTCATAGATCAATATTGCGTTTACCATTTTTAGCAATCTCGCTCACATCAACTGAAGTTGAGTCTCCATCTGATACTATCAAGCCATCACTCATTTTTATGACTCTCGAACCAAAACCCAAAAATTCTAGATCGTGAGTTACCATAATGATAGTTTTACCCGATTGATTGAGTTGTTTGAGGATGTTCATCAAACTTACACTGGCTTTGCTATCCAAATTTCCGGTTGGTTCGTCAGTTACTATTAAGTCTGGTTCATTAATTATTGCGCGAGCAACTGCCACTCTCTGTTGTTGTCCAGAAGAAAGCTCGGTGGGAAAGTGGTTTTGCCAATCAATCATGCCCATGAGTTGCAACTTTTCTTTAGCTTTTTGGTAGGCTTTCTCTCGTGAAAAACCAAGTAAAGTCAATGGGAAAGCAACATTTTGCAAGACAGTGCGCGACTGGATCCAATAGGATTGCTGATAAACCATGCCAATGGTTTTTTTACGCAGATCTGCTCGCTGATCCTCACTGAGGCTATACAGATTTTTTTCTCTGAATAGAACGTTGCCAGAAGACGGCTTTTCCAAACCGAGTAAGACGTGCAAGAATGTACTCTTTCCGCAACCGGACGGACCATAGATTATCAAGAAATCACCATCGTTAATTTCCAAAGAAACTCCCTTTAAAATCTGGCTTTGTTGCGAGGCAGTGGTAAAGTCTTTTTTCAAATTTTTGATAGTTAAAAGCTGTTTTTGTAAAATCATTTCTTTAAAAATCCAAATACATCAGATAGGTTTGTTATAACTAAATCAAGAGCGTTGTCAGTTGATTTAGGTGTAACCATAACTTTATCAATAGATTTTGTCTCGTTGCCTGCAGCATCTTTGGTCAAAACTCGCAGATGATAGACCCGCGAGGGTTGAAGGTTGGGCACAACAGCGAAATGATAAGTAGTTAACTCACCGTCCAGCTGAGTGCGTTGTGAGTAGCTCTGTTCGCTACCTTCTCCAAATTCCACTTGAGTAGATGCATCTTCGTCGGTGTTGAATGAAACCACCAATTGAGCTTGTGCCTCACTGCCTTGGCCTAGGATGGAACCTGTTACCTTAAAATCGTAGATAATCGGGGGCCTGGTATCAGTAGCAGTGGTAAAACTAATAATGCTCGAAGTTGCTTCATTTCCAGCCTTGTCTCTACCTTTGACCACCAAGTTGTATCTAGTCTCTGGTCGGAGGTTTTTGATTAGCATCTTGTGATCACCTTTGATTAAATCCAGTTCAACTTGGCTAAGCTCGTTCTTGGGGCTATCAGTAGGATAATAACTAATAATACTAGAGATGTCGGTGTTGGATTCCCAAGTAACCAATACTGCAGGTTGCGCTGAGCCTCTGATTTCCTCTATTTCAATATTGCTGACCCGAGGTTGTGGCAATGTTTCAAAGACATGATCTTCAAAACTATACTCATCGCCCTCGCTGTCCACTAAGACTAGCTTATAGTGATACTGTGTTCCATCACTTAAATCAGATAATTTAACGGAATAGCTGGACTCTAAAGTTGAAGTTGTCACCTCTTTGACACCTCCATAATTGGCTGTTTGCCCGTACATGATCTTAACTTTAACCGCATCTTTGACTGTAAAACTCAATAGTGCCGAACTTAAACCGATATCGCTTTCTTCGGCTGCCGAGACTGATGGTGCAGGACTGGTGGTGAAAGTTTTTTCGTCTGATTCTCCAGTATTACCATCCTCATCTGTCCATTTAGCAACATAATAGTAGGTGGTGCCAGGTGCCAAATTACTTAGTTTTATCACGTGATCGGTAACTTGATCTGAGTTGGATGGTTCTTCATCGTTATAATCCAAGGTTTTTGTACCAAAAGCAACCTTGCTATCGGAAGAGCGACTAGTTGTCCATGATATGGTAGCTTTTTTGGTTGTGATACTTGATACAGCTGGACCTGAATTAAGTTTAGGGGCACTGGTATATTTACCGTCTGGATAAAGTGAGACAACTGGAGAAAAAGCACCACAATTATTAGCGCTATCGCAGGCTCTAACCTTATAATAATGAGTTTGCTGGGTTAAGCCAGTATCGACATAGGAAATGTCATAAACTGTTGATTCCAGAGAGAAACTTGAATTATCAATCGAATGATAAACCTGGTAGTAAGAAACTCCAGCTCCCAAGCTAGCTGGAGCTTCCCAAGCAACTGCCAATTTCCACGAGCTTGTTTCTTTAACGCTTACGTCTGCCACATCGGCATTTTGAGGAATTCCAGGGGCTGAGGTGTTGGCAGTAAAAGTTAATGAGGCGTAATCACCATAGCTCACTGTTCCGGAATCACTTTTGCTGACTAGGTAAATTGTGTTTTCTCCCGGCTGGTTTGCGTAGGCGTCGCTTGCCAATTGGGTAACTCCAGCCTCGGTCCAATTGCAGCTAGTGGCAGAGGGCAGGGTGTTGATGGTGTAACAGTAGGTAAAATTATCAATATTTCCTGAGTAAGTATCTGGAACATCCCAATCAAACGAAAAGAGATTCTCGGTATTGGTGGCTGGATCAACACTTAGATTTGTGGGTGAGCTGGGGGCATTGGTGTTGATTTTTAAGAGGCCAGTGATAACAGAACTTGAAACATTGCCGGCATTGTCGTATGTCCTGAACTGAATTAAATTGGTTCCCTCTGTAATGGTGTCGAAATCGTATGTTTCACTAAAATCGTAGTTGCCGTCATTAGATAATAAATCTGTCGAGTCCTGAGCCCCGTTATGACTGTCACCGTACCAAGTTCCACTTGTTCCTATCCTGTACTGCATACCAGCGATACCAGACTCACTGTCAGATGCACCCTGACTTGCTGAGGTTGGCCAGGAAATCGAGGCTGCTTTACTTGCCACAAAGTCTCCGGGGAGAGATATGTATGAGGGGTTGCTTGGAGGGGTTGAGTCAAGTTTAAAAACAGCTAAATCTTGATAATTACTTGCTGAACCAGCATATACGTTACCTGCCTGATCTACAGCCTTGATGCTAAAAAAGTACTGTTTGCCGGAGCTCAGCGTTAGGCCAGAAATGTTAGAGAGATTAATACTAGAGCCAGACACGATGTATGGACAAGCATCAGAATTCACTCCGTCGTCCAGCACGCTACCGTTGACTTCGAAGACGCTGCCAGCAGTAGTCTGCGGGTTGAGACTAGTGCTCTGAGTAGCGCTTAAAGTTGCCTCATCCAGGGAAATGCAGTAGCCTAAAATTCCTGCACCACCATTGTTATCAGCACCTTCTTCCCAGGTAATAGTTGGTTCACTACTTATCCAGTTGCCACTTCCAAGGCCCGTCACGCTCACGGATGTGGCATTGGTTGGAGGAGCAGTGCTGTCGAGTTCGGCATGAACTGTCACTGAGTTTAATGTGACTTGTTGGTCGCCATCACCTTGCAAAATTGCTTGCCAAATCAAACCGTCAGATGTGACAGGGAAAGAGCTGATATTGCTGTTAATCTCTGCAGCTGTGTTGGATTGGCTTGTTGAGCTTGATGTTATCCATTGATCAGTTAACCAATATTTCCAAGTAAGCCCATCGTCGTTCGACAAGCGATATTTAATCGTATCACCATTAGTTGTTTCACTTGTTTCAAATCCAGACCAAGAATTTAGACCCACTGGATTGTAGGCAGTGGAGATTTGAACGGTCTGGGCACTGCTGCTATACGCAGATGAAATAAAGCTAGATCGCGCAACGTTGCTAATTCTAATCTCGTCCAAACTCCCATCAAAACGTCCTAGGTCCGATGATGAAGAATCTCCAGCCATCGAAGAGCCGATCCAGAGCTGTTTATTGTTATCAGGCATGGTGACTGTGCTCGAAAGAGAATTATCCAAGCTTCCGTCAACATACAGCTTCATGGTGCTGCCATCATAGGTAGCTGCAATATGATGCCAACTTGTGTCTTGAGAGGTTTGAGTCGATTGTAAAATTCGGTTATTTCCATATTCCCAGACCATGGCTGTTCCACCACCTGCTCCCATTCCAGCATAGAGTTTGCCATTGGCCACAACTAAGGTTGAAATACGTGTCACGTAGGGAGTTGTGTACCAGGAGCCGTTTAAATTGTCACCTCCAATTTGCACCCAGGTTGTTCCATCCCAGCGCCAAATCTCGCTTTCTCCGCCACCGTAGGATAGGCCGGCATAGAGATAGCCGTTATACTCGGTCAACGTCTCGACAGTTTCGTAAGGACCATCAATCCAACTTGAGTTATATCCATCGCCACCAACTTTTGTCCAAGTGTTTCCGCTTCCACTCCACTTCCAGACTTCAGCATCGCCGCCTGTATTGTGTCCTAATCCGGCATAAAGCTCGTTGCTGTATACCGCTAAGGACATGACTGTCTCCTTGTCTGCTGTCCAGTTGTTATCGCCACTATCGGCAATTTCGGTCCAGCTTGAACCGTCCCACTGCCAAACGTCGGCTTCGGCTGTGCCAGTGCCAGCGCCCACGATTAGGTTGCCGTTGTACATTGTCATGGTGTGGATTTCGTCAAGACCGACCGTTGCCCAACCCACGCCCTCACCTCCAATTTTTGACCAGGTCGTTCCATCCCAGCGCCAAACGTCGGC
Source organism: Patescibacteria group bacterium (assembly GCA_049322575.1). Lineage (GTDB taxonomy): Bacteria > Patescibacteriota > Microgenomatia > UBA1400 > PJMF01 > JBMORQ01. The sequence goes on along the minus strand of JBMORQ010000004.1, from coordinate 3,012 downwards.
GTCGTTGCCTGTGCCAACCCCTGCATAGAGATAGGTATCATCTCCCGTTAGGGCATAAACAGTCTCGTAGTCAGAGGTCGAGTTCCAGCTGCTGCCCTCAGCATTGCCCGCGATCCTTGTCCAGGAAGATCCGTTCCATTCCCAAATTTCCGCGTCATCGGTCGACCAGCCAAGTCCAGCGTAAAGCTTGCCTTTGTAAACGTACAATGACCTGACCACCGATTTGGTACCGATTTCCCAGCTACTGTTTTTTCCTTGTCCGCCAATTCTTTCCCAGTTTGTACCATCATATCGATAGACTCCAGCTACGCCATGACTATCTGTGTAGCCACTCAGGCCCACATAAAGATACTGATCGTCAGAGCTTTGAGCTGTTACCTCATAAATGTCGCTTCCCCAGCTGTCATTTACAAAAAATCCAGCAATCATTGACCAAGTTGAACCGTCCCAGGTCCAAACTTGAGGCGAGAAACCAAATGAATAGACAGTGGCATAGGTTAGACCGTCCTTGTATCCAAGGCTCGACACTGTGTCGGAGTAATTTGCAAAACTATTATTTAAGCTATCTCCTCCAATTTTTTCCCAAGTGGTATCTCCAGTTAACTGCCAAACCTCAGCCATATCAGTAGATCCCAAACCTACTAAGACGTGAGTGCCATCGTCGGAAATCGAGTTTACATTGTTGTATGAGCCCCAGCTTGAATTGTATAAATCACCGCCTAACTTTGTCCAAGTCGAACCGGTCATTTTCCATAACTCTGCGTCACCCGCCGATGTTCCTAGTCCTGCATACAGACTACCGTTAAAATAGTGGAGTGCAGTCACAGTTTCATATGAAGCTGACCAGCTGGATCCGGTGCCATCTCCTCCAACTTGTGCCCATGTTGTACCGTTCCAACGCCAAACATCTGCCTCGCCGGCATGATAACCGAGGCCGACATACAAATTGGTTCCGTCGTTGGTCATGGAATTAACCACATCTTCTGTGCCGTTCCAACTGGAGTTTAGACCATCGCCTCCAATTCTTGCCCAGGTCGAGCCATTCCACATCCAAATGTGATCGACGGTTGTTCCTGCACCTAGACCAGCATACAAATTACCGCCAAAATATTCCAAATAATAGACGATTGTGGTATTTGTTGCCTCAGCCCAGCTTGAGTTAACGCCATCACCACCGATCTTGGTCCAGGTCGAGCCATTCCACATCCAGACTTCAGCATCTCTACCACCTAATCCTAATCCGGCATAAAGATTTGTACCGTCAGAGGCCAAAGAATAAGCAGCCTCGTAATCGGTGCCCCAGCTACCATTGAGATTATCACCGCCTACCTGAGTCCAACTGCCGGACTCATACTTCCAGACATCTCCGTCATAAGTTGAGTCCCCAAGCGATACATAGAGGACACCTCCTACAAAAGCCTGGCTATAAATATTACTGGGCATCCATGTGTCCCAGCCCTTGGTTCCATTTTGACCGGCCACCTGAGTCCAGGTAGTTGCGCTAGCATCTTGGAGCTCATACTGAAGCTTGCCGCTGTTTTTGTTGTAAAAAAGCTTGTAGGAACCTTTGTCAAAGAGATATTGATTTTTTGATCTAGTATCTGCAGTAAAACCGTTGTCAAATTTCACCCATGTTTCTAAGGTATGTGCTGTGGTTAAGGACACGGCATCGCTATCGGCAGCCGTCAGACTACTAGTGACACCGTCCAAATTTACGGCGTTATCCAGCTTGCCGCTGGTCCACGTGCCACTGGTGACAGTAGCATTATGAGCGCTAGTGGCTGAATCATTGGCGGTTGTACCACTGGTTTCGTTAAGATGATATAAAGCTGTTGTGTTAGCGTCCACGCTGTAGTCACTTGACTTAAGCCTGGCCACATTGCTTGCGACTTCTATGAAACTTGAGTCTCCCACAGAGTAATCGCCCGCCGAGGCAAAACTCCACGCCTGACTAGTGCTAGCAGCTTGAATTAATGGCACGAGAAATTTATTGGTAAGAAAGTAAAAGCCAGTAGAAAATCCAATAAAAAAAACAATCAGGCCAAAAAGATTGAATTGCCACTTTGAGATGGAAACTTTTCTGAAAAAAAACTTTTTTAACATGTCCAAGCTTTTCCCAATAAATCTATCAAACAGTAACCTAGAGTATCAAAAAAGGTCTGGATCTATAAGGAAAAACTCTGATTTTAGATTATCACGGATCATATCCTTAAGGCAACGAGATCAAAAAATTTCTTGCTTAGTGGGGTTGATTATCTCAAAAACTTTTTGCTTACTTTTCGATCCAGAAATGAGTTTAATGGTACACTTTTTGATTTGAAAAAACTTCGCTAACGATTCAAGCGTTGCTTGGTTGGCCCTTCCCTCCAGCGCAGGTTGGTTAACGAAAACATGAATCTTGCCGAATAAATCTTTCTCTATCCTCGGTTTTCTTGAGTTTGGATGTGTGATGACTGAGACTCTCATGACATAACCTCGATGACTTTCTTTGACGGCGGTTAATTTGGTTGAGCAACTTTTATCGGGTGAATTGGCAAAATTATGAGCCGTTGGCTACGCTAAGTAGCTCCGAGATTGTCACAAATTTATAACCGCGCTGATGGAGCTCGTCAATGATCTTACCAATTGCTAGGCGATCAGCCTGACACTCACTGCAAAATGGATGCATCAAAATGATTGACCCAGGTTGTACCTTATTAATAGTATATTCGACCAAGAAATCGGTTTGTTCTTTAACGCTCAGATTTTGAGGTAAAAAGGTGTCTGGCTCAACGTCCCACATAATGGTTGTTATGCCCTGCTGTTCTAGGTACCAAGGAAGAAAGAAAAGTTTTTTACCGTTGGGAGGGCGGAAAGTAATTATCCCCTTATAACCAAATTGTCGAATTGACAAGGTACCCGATTTTTAAACGATTTGTCTTTTCTGTTTGTTAATTAATACTTGCCTGTAAGCGACGGGAGGCATTTTTAATGCCGTGTGAATTCTCTCGTGATTGTAATAGTAAACCATTT
>JBMORQ010000003.1:0-123950 GCA_049322575.1 Patescibacteria group bacterium | reverse complement strand
TCAAATGGTTTACTATTACAATCACGAGAGAATTCACACGGCATTAAAAATGCCTCCCGTCGCTTACAGGCAAGTATTAATTAACAAACAGAAAAGACAAATCGTTTAAAAATCGGGTACCTTGTCCCAGCCCAAATGACAGTGGCTGGTATAGTTGGCTGGACCACAAGGGCCCGAAGTACTACGTTGCCGGACATACTATGTCCCCAAAGTCCGACTTTATCTGGATTGACGAATCCCGAGCTTTTAAGTGCAGCAATTGCATTGAGTACATCAATGACGTAGTCAGCAGAAAAATAGGCTCCTCGAGCTTGGCCTTGGGAGTTGCCATGGCCACGCAAATCGATCTTGAAGACCACCAAACCACTTTTAGCTAGATTATCAACATAATCGATGTATCTCTCTTGGGTTTTATAGGAAGGCGGAGGGATATAGCCGTGAACAAACACAACTGCGGGCCAACCATTTTCTGGTTGTTCCTGGTTAGGTTTAGTTAGGAGCGCATTTATGCGGTTGCCTTCTGAAGTATAACTAGTTAGATAGCTGACATAGTCACTATTTCTTTCGATCATTTCTAAGGAAGAAATTTGGCTTTGGTAAGTTTGTTTCCTTAAGTAAGGAATGGTTAATCTTTGAAATTCCACAGGTAGTTCTGAATGTCTCGCTTGTTCGGCTCGACTCTCTGTACTCGGTGGCTTAGTTGGGTTATTTGAGGAAGCATTTTTAAATGCAAACAAAGAAATCAGTGAAGCGATCACGATCAATGTTGGCAGGATTCTGTTTTTTGATTTCACCTTCCAAACCTTATATCGGTTTTTGCGATTTCTGTCAAACTGGTCGGGTATGATGTTTTGAGCTGATCTTTGTGAATCAAAAATAGATTGTCTTTTTTAGTTTCTACTTTGAAGACATAAACGGAACATGGACGAAAGCTGCCTGGTGAGCAATCTCATTACAATGAATTATTTCTTTTTCAGACAAGATGCGGTTTCTGACAAGTTCGGCAATTAGATCTCTTAATGAAAGACTGAGGGTAGCAGGCCAATCAGTATTGATCGTGAACAGAACTCCGTGTTTTTTAAGAGCATCTATTACGTTTTTCACGGCTTGGTAATCTTTAAGGACTTTTGTATGTAGGTTTGAATAAGGGCAAAGCTCAAGAACAATATTCTCTTCCCTCAGCTTATCCATTAATTTTTCATCATTTACGCAGGCAACTCCGTGGCCTATGCGGTTAGGTTTCAGTTCTTCAACGACTTGCCACATTTCTTCAGTATCCGTGGCCTCTCCCGTGTGGAATGTGATACCGAGGCCTGCTTCTTTTGCTTCAGAAACAAGATTGGTAATATCTTTTGGTTGAAATGATCGGCAATATTTATTTCTTTCCGTTGGTCCGGCCATGTCAATTCCAACTATTCCTCGATCATGGTATTTTATTGCCTTGCGAACAATAGCAGCATTTTTTTCTAGAGACAATCTTCTATCAAGACAGAGAATTAAACCAGCTCTCACGTTGTATTTCAACTGGGCTCTTTCCATCCCTTGGAGTGCGAAAATGAGGATGTGATCCATGTCTCTTTCACCTTCTTGACATCTAAAGATTGGATTGAATCGTAATTCAATAGTTGTAATGTTGTTTTTCCTATATGCTTCTGAGATCACGTGTTGAACAGCATGAAACATTGCTTCAGGTGAAGATTGGATTTTTTCTGTTAAATCAAATATCTTTAATTGATCTTCTAAATCTTTTGCTTCACCGACACTTACCATTTTTTCAAATGTTCGATAATCTTTTGTTGGAAGTTTTAGACCTTGGTCATGAGCCATTTCCCACAACTCTGTCCCTGATAAGGCCGCGCCGAGATGAGCGTGTAACTCAGCTAATTCAAGATTATCAAGAAATGAGGTGGAGTTTTTCATGTTTTGCCTGTTCTAGTAAAAAATTAAAAAATCTTCCTTTAAAAATTATGACTTGCTTGTAGAAACGACATCATAATTTGTAAAGCAACCTTATTTTGGTTTCATCATTTAGGCACAACGAAACCACTGCCAACAAAAAAAACACTCCGCTATTTTTGCTCTCTTGGTTTTCCTCTCCTATTAAAGGTGGTTTGTTTCTTGGGAGCGAAAACAACAGAGTGTCTTCGCAACTATCATGTTGGTGTATTGAACACCTTTTTCTCTTTTTTTGCAAGGATCTATCAGGCATTTTTTCATACACAAATATTAATGATCTGTCAACACCAGATCAGTCTAAATTCAATCCAATCCGACCTAGTAGTAGAAGACTTCGGGAAGTGATAAGCTATTGGGGTGAAAAAACTCGTCAATCTTATTAGTGGTAAGGTTCGTGAACATCAAGAAAAGCAACAACTTTCTAGCCGAATTCCTTGGTCGAAAGAGGCCCTATGGTTGGGATCTTACTCGGTTTTTAATTTATTGCTACTAGGTTTCAGAGTTTGGTTTACGGCATGGCCGACATATTTGTTTTTGTCGTGGAATTTATTTTTAGCCTTTATTCCTTATGCATTAAGTTCATTTGCCATTCGGTTTTGGCCTTTTAAGAAATATTGGCCAATAATCATTTCTTTATTGGTCCTTTGGTTGCTTTTCTTTCCCAACGCTCCATATATATTGACTGATTTCATTCATCTAAAACAACGTTTGGGCATTCCTCTATGGTTTGACGCTCTATTGCTTACATCATTTTCTCTGAATGGTTTGCTGTTTGGTTTTCTATCGATGATGCATGTTCATGCTTATATAGACAGTCATCGGAGAAATCGACTTGTTGGCTGGTTGGTGATTGTTACTTCGCTCTTACTCTCAAGCTTTGGGATTTATCTCGGTAGGTTTTTGCGCTGGAATAGTTGGGATGTTTTTTCTGAGCCGAAAGTCTTTGTAGTTGAGGTTTTGCGCACAGTTTTTACCGGAGATTTACAAACAGAAACGCTCAGTGTTACTTTGGCTTTTTTCCTATTTATGATTTTCCACTATGTTTTATTTAGAGCGTTATTAAAGGGCTCAGAGCCGAGAAATTAAAAAGAAGCCCGATTTCGGCATGAGCTGGAAAGGATATTTATGACAAATGGAGCAGCGCAGACAACAGAATGCTGTCCGAAATTTGATCCTAAGCCTTGGGATGGCAAAGTTCTCCAATGGAAAAACAGGAAATTCGTAAAAGACAAAGTTTTTACGCTTTTTTATGTTCCGGTAAATTTTGGACCAGTAATTACCCGTTTGAACAAGGCGGTTGAAGAAAGCGGTGGTCAAATAAAAGACTGGATGTGTCTATCTGACCATACATCTATGTGGAATATGGATCTATATTTAGCGGTTGATAAAGAAATTGAAGGTTTGAACAATGTTGAGATTTCTGGAACATTTTTAAGCAAGGTTTATGAGGGCGACTTCAAAAATACTGCCGCTTGGGGTAAGGATTTCAAAGAATATGCAAGCAGCGAGGGTTTTGATATTAAAAAAATCTACATGTGGTACACCACTTGCCCTGGGTGTGCTAAAAAATATGGCAAAAACTATGTGGTAATGTTTGCTAGCGTAGACAAAAGTCTTTCCGAGTAAGATTTTTTTGAGTTAGATAAGGTTTCTTTTAACGATTGTTCCTGGTTGGATCATCAACTCATTATCAATGATCACACCTGGCATGGTACCAACCTGGATACCAATCTTCGTTTGGTTGCCAATTATTGTGCCAAGTGCTGTCAGGTCTGTGGGCGTAATTTTATTTTTTACCAAAGTGTTGATGGTTTTGCGATCAAAACGCTTGTTTGCGCTAATAAAACCAGCCCCGATTTTGCAGTTTTTGCCAACAATTGAGTCGCCCAAAAAACCGCTATGTATAGTTGCTTTTTCCATTAACAAACTGTTAGATACATCGACAAAATTCTGGATTTCTGCCCCAGCTTCTAGACAGCTTCTTTTCCTTACAATGCAGTGACGTCCAACAACGCTGTTTCTCCCAAGATAAGCCGGACCTTCGATAATTGCAAAGTCGCCGACGGTGACGCCTTCCTCAATGATAACTTTTCCTTTAATAACGGCAGTAGTTGAAATCATAGCTTTGTCCGAAATATAACTATCGGTTTTTTCGAGAAGCTGATCTTTTACTTTCAGTAAATCCCAAGGATATTTTGTACTGGAGAGTGGCTGTTGGTAGCTGACAGTCTGCACAGGATTTTCTTTTACAAAAAGATTGAGAGCCGTCTCCAGTTGATACTCAGACTTTTCTACATTAGCCATGAACTCAACAAACTTTTTACTCAAAACATAGACACCTACTATTCTTTGAGGATTTTCAATTGGGTGTTGGGGCTTCTCTTCAATAGCTGTAACGTATCCGTTTTCTTGATAAATTATGCCGTATTTTTGAGGCTGGGTGGTTGTTTGTGAAGTTAAAACAACCTCTGTTTTTGCTTCATTTATCAAGGTTGCTAATTCTTGAAAGTTAAATTGGTTGGAATCCAAGACAAAGAATCTTTCTTCCAGCAATCCTTTGGCTGAATTAATCGCATCAGCCATTCCCAGTGGTTGTTGTTGCTCGACAATCTTCAGTTCTTCAAAGCTTTGCTGGTGATGGCTAACAATTTGTCTTAAGTTGTCATGTTTTGGATTGATGACCACCACCACTTTTTTAATACCAGAGTTAGCCAGTTCTTGTAGTGTCCAGCTTATGATTGCTTTTCCCAGTATTACAATTTCAGATTTGTGCTGGTTGTGATTATAGGGCGCAAAGCGTGATGATTGTCCGGCAGCCAAAATGATTGCTTGTTGTATTTTCATGTTAGATTAACTCCAAAATAACTTCTGCTAATTTTTGTTCATCGTGACGAAGGTAACTGCGTGGAACCTTATCGCTATTGTGTTGTTTTACAAAAGTTGTTGAGAGTAAGTCCTTGTTCACAACCTGGATTTTTTTGTTAGGACTTAAATCGTTGAACACGGGGAACTCATTGTGTTTACGGTAAAATTGGGCAACATTTTCTGGAATTGTTCCAGAATTGAGTATGACTACATCAGGGTGTCTACCGGAATACTTAAAAATCTCATGCAGGTGATCTTGAGCTGTCATGTTGAAGGTTTGTGTGTAGTGAGTCATTAAGTTCATAACATAGACAAACTTGCCTTTGTTACGCTTGAGGGCTGCTCGGAAACCTTTTGTTATGGTATTGGGTAGTAAACTGGCATACAAATCTCCTGGGCCGAGAACAACAAGGTCGGCTTTTTCGATGGCTTGGGCAGCCGGACGATAGATCGTGGCTGGAGGTGAGAGTTTAATTTGTTTGATTTTTTTTCCACCAAGGTGATAGTTATCAAGATAGTCTTCACCGATCAGTTTGCTACCATCTTGATATTCGATTAGGAGTTGGATGTTCTTTTCGGTTACAGGATAGACTTTGCCTTTGATTTTAAAGATATCTGCAGCTAGCTGGATCGATTTACCTGGAGAATGATAAATATCTTCGAGAGCTGTTAAGATAAGGTTGCCAAGGTTATGGCCCGCCAAGCCGTTTCCTTTTTGGAAGCGGTATAGCAGAATTTTTTTTATTTCTTCTTGATACTTGCCATCAGATAAAGAAGCCAAACACTGACGCAAATCGCCCACTGCGTGAAAACCAAACTCATCTCTAAGTCGCCCAGTCGAGCCACCTGAGTCTGAAACAACCACTACTGCATTTAATTGGTGATTACAACGTTTTTTTAGTCCCGACAAAACCACCGCGGTACCTGTTCCTCCACCGATAACAGTAATCGATTTTTCAGGTTGATTGTTCATTTTGCTTATTTTTCTTGAGTTAAAGATAAGCACATTATACGCTATCTCAACCTTTAATGCGGACTATCGGCTCTGAAGATCGCTTTTTTCCAGCTTTAAAGATCAATTTTTCTCTTGGTGGTTGCCAATGATTCTGACTAGTGAACGGTTGGCAAAAGTGGTCTTGTGTTAAGTCATTCCTCACAAAAAAAGCGTTGACTCCAGAATATGAGCACCCAACCAGGCTGTAGCCTTTGGAGTTAGCCAAAAACTCCAGTGCTTTCAAGCTGGCGCCATAATTACTGTCACCAATCCAGTTGTGTCGTGTGTTGTTGGGTATGGTCCAAGCTACATCTGGTCCCCATTCAGCATTGTATTCTATGACAACCACTCTAGGTGAAACGCTGCTTAGACCTTTCCAAACCCAGTAGTCGCAACTATCAATATCGATGCTAAGTAAATCTATTTCTTTGGGAATTTTTTGTTTTTGGAAAATTTTATTTATGTTGTTACTTGAGATGTGTGCTTGAGTAATTGTTAGTAGTGGTAAATTCTTTCTTGAAAATCTCTGTTTGAGCTTCTTAACCAAAGTGCTTTGACTTTCAAACCACCAGCATTTCCAACCATTCATTGCCAGCAGTAAGGTATTTGATTCTAAACCATCTCCCAGGCCAAATTCGACTGCTGTGGAATGTTTAATGCCTATTCTGCGAAAAATTTCCGATAAAATTCCATCCTCATCTGATTGAGAAAAGACTGAATAGCCGTTTTTCAAGACTCTTTTTTGTTGTTGAACTTTGGCTGATTGTAAATAGTTTTCATAAGCTAGTTGCGTAATTAGTTGTTTAACCTGGGCCGTATCATGGAACCAGTAGTAAAATTTCTGGAAGAAATTACCGATTTTAAACATATAGTGATTATACTCTCCATCGGTTAACCTAGATAAGGAAAAAAGCTAAAAAAAGCTCCTCCGCAAGGAGGAGCTTTGTAAGTTATCTGTTCCGATGCAGTTTTTCAAGCTTATTTAGTGGCATCGTTTGTTGGATCTATCTCGAGGGGGATTCTTCCCATCCGACCACGACCTTGTCCCATGCCATCTTTTGGTCCCATCATGAAAACCTCTTCGGAAATGCCGTTATTTTCCAACCAAGTCTTCATCTCTTGATGTCGTTTTTCCATGGCTTGCTGACGTTCCTGATGAGACATGTTTTTAAAGTTTTCCATGTCATTTTCGCGCTCGTTGACTAGTTGTTGGTGTTTTTCTAGGATGAGTGCTTTTTGCTCGGCGGTGATGCTGCCCTTAGCTACGAATTCATTAAGTCGTTGTTCCAGCTCCGCTTGTCTCTGGGCTTGTTGCTCTGTCTGTTTTTCATCTCTAAATTGGTCTGCGACTTCTTGTAGCTTGGTTCTGTCCAGACTGAAGCTGCTGGCAATCCGATCTAACAGCTGGTCGGGGCCATTATCATTATTTCCATTGGCTAAAACCTGGTGGGCTGCCAGGCCACTTGCTAATAAGACGGCAGCGGCTGATAAAGCGATCTTGTGTGAAAGATTCATTTTTGCCTTTCAATATGTAACCCGCCAAAATACTTCGCGCTAAAATATTTCTACGGGTTGTTATAAATATTAATAAGAATATAACTTGCTAGATTGAGAAATGATTGAGAATCGGGCTATCTGGCAAATTGTTGCCAGCTTCTTTAGACTTCCTGTGCAAAAACCTTTATCTTGGGCGGAAGTTTATTTTTTGGCGGATTTATTGAGCGTAACAATAAACTGTGAACCACGTTTTTTTTGACTTATTACTTCGATTTTTCCCTGATGGTTGTTGATGATTTTTTTGGCTAAAGCTAGGCCAAGGCCAAAGCCGTTGGCTTGTGATTTATTTCTTGAACTGTCTGCCCTATAAAAACGATCAAAAATATGTTTTTGCTCTTCTTGTGACATGCCTTGTCCATGATCACTGATGTTGATTTGGATGGTTCTTCTGGATTGGTTGGTTGTAATTTCAACTTTGGAATTGTTGTAACTGTATTTCCTTGCGTTATCCAGGATGATGGTGAAGAGTTCGACCAATTGAGTCTCGTTTCCAAAAACTTTTGCATTCTTAAATTTGTTTTTATAGACTATGGAAATATTTTTTTCTTCGAAGAGAGGTTTGATCTGCTTGAGAGATTGTTTTAATAATTTATCGATGGCCACTTCGCTCATTGATGAAACAATGTTATTCTCAGCCAATTTAAGCAAACTGGTAGTGAGATTTTCAAGATTTGATACATCCGCTAAATTTTCATGAAGAATCCGCTTCGTTTTAGAAGGCAATTGTTTATCAAGCAAGTTGACTTGAAGAGAAGTTTTTAGCGCTGTTAAAGGAGTGCGCAATTCATGAGCTGCATCTGTAATAAACTGCTTTTGCTGTTCGTGCACCAGCTGAATAGGCTTGAGAGTTCTATGAGCGAAAAAATATGAAATTATCGCGAAGCCTGTCGAGACACCAAGATTAATCATGATTAGCTGAAAAGCAATTTTTCTTTTTGTTTCAACTATCTCTTCGGGATTGATCCTTGGTGGTGTTAGTGGTCTTGCCACAGCATTTTGACCAAAGCCTGTGTTCATCCCCATCTGTTGCTCGCGTTCAATTCGTCGCTCAATGCGTACGAACTCAAAATCTAATAGTAATGAAACTCGATTATAAAAAAGTAGACTGAGAGTGCTACTGATGATAAAAATAACCAAAGAGTACCAGAGAGTTAGTTTAATTCGAGCTTTAGTAAAAACTGTCATTTGTCGTCTGATAGTTTATATCCAAATCCGCGTACTGTGAGTATCAGTTTTTTTTCTTTTGAAAAGTCTTTATCAATCTTATTACGCAAATATCCAAGATATACTTGGGCTGTGTTGGGTAGAATGTCGCTATCGTAGCTCCAGACTTTTTCGGCCAATTGTTCTTTACTAAAAACTTGATTTTTGTGTCGCATTAGAAACTCTAGCAGAGCGAATTCTTGCTTGGTGAGTGTTACAGCTTTTCCAGCACGACTAACTTGGTAGTTAGTTTTATTAAGAACAAGATTGTCTGCAACTAGTTCTTGATCGACCAAATTCAGGCCACGGCGACGAGTTAGGGCTCTGATTCTGGCCAAGAATTCTTGAAAGTTAAAAGGTTTAATTAGATAGTCATCTGCGCCTAGATCTAGACCAGTAACTTTATCCTCAATGTCACTTTTGGCTGTCAGCATCAAGATTGGAGTCGAGACTTTTTCTTGACGTAGTCGATGGCAGAACTCATCGCCACTAAGCTTGGGCAACATTCTGTCTAAAACGATACAGTCATAGGATTCAGATAGGGCTAGGTCCAGACCAAGTTCACCGTCGGTTGCTAAGTCGACGATGTAGGCTTTCATTTCCAGTCCAAGTTTCAGGTAATGGGCAATTCGTGGCTCATCTTCGACTACTAATATTTTCATAAGGCCTTTTTCAAAACCAATCAGACAAGACCCAACATATGTCTTAATTTTCCATCATTTTACTAATGCATTTTTTTACAACTCTATTATAGTAAATTTGTTGAGAAATAGTTGAGAATAGGAACAAGTAGTTAAAGTAACAAACTCAGCCTTTTCAACCGGGATGAAAAAAACAAAACCAATAGCTGTAATCAACCAAATTCATCTTCTAAAGGGTTTAGCAATAATTGGTGTGATTTGTCTTCACCTGTTAGCAAATATAAAAGCTCCCATTTACTTCAAAGAGCCGTGGCAGTTTTGGGCTATTTTTTTTGATCAGTTGAGTCGTTTTTGTGTACCTCTTTTCGTCTCAGTGTCTGGATTTGCGTTGTACTCAGGTTACGCCCAAGTTTTTGGCTCGAGTTCAAGTATCAGTTACATAGTAAGTTTTTGGTACAGGCGATTCTCGAAACTTCTTCCGGGATTTATTGTTTGGTCGCTGCTAATATCTTTGTCAATTAAAGCTGTCGGTGAATGGCAGTGGGTAGGCATTTTTGATAATTATCTGTTTAAGATTATTCTCGGACAGGCAGATTATCACCTTTATTTTGTTCCCATGATTTTACAGCTGTATTTGCTTTTCCCTTTTTTTGTTTTCTTTATGAAGCGCAGACCACTTACAATTCTATTCATGGCTGGGTTATGGCACTTTCTGCTGATTAGTTTTATTGATCATCCCCAGGTTGCCAGTTTGTTCAACCAAAAAATTATTACCGACCAGTTGCAATATTTATTTTTTGGGACTTGGATTTGGTACTTTGTGTTAGGGATGTTTTTTGCTGGTAGAAATGATAATGAGGTGGAAATTGGCAGACGAGTGTCGTTGTTGAAATCAATGAAATTATTTTTGGCGGTGGTTAGTTTTCTAACTTTATCTTTCTCCGTCACTGTAGCTCAATCAAAAATTCAAAATGGTTTGGATCCAATTATTGCCCTTAAATACACCACACCTCTTGCTACACTTTTTTCCACTTTTGTTGTTATGTTTTTATTGCAGGATTTGTTAGATTTGGTCAGATCAAATTATCAATTAGGGAGACATCGGTTTCAATTATTGGTCAAACCATTAATAGTCATCGGCAAACAATCGTTTTTAATTTATTTGACTCATACGTTATTTTTAAGGATCTTTTTTAGCTACTATTACCAAATTGTAAGTATTCCTAAGTTGATTTTGCCATCGATGCTGTTAATATTTGGTTTATATTTGAGTAGAAAGCTTAAGATATAATCTTGAGTCAGCGTCTCACAACAAGTTGTCTATTCGATTGTGATGTTAAATTATGAACAAAGCTTTTGTAGATACTCTTATCAAAAACATGGTTAAGGCACATGTTGCCATCAAGGCAACACCTTGGGCAATGGAAGCCGTAGGTGATAAAGAGTATCATGTTCGATATTTAGGTTTACGTGTCAACCAAGATTGGGCAGATGTTTTCTCAGATGCAGATAATTTGTTGATTAAATTTTCTATAAATCGATCATTTGGTGCAGCAGAATTATTTTTAGCTAACAAGCCGCCATTTGTTAAGATTTGTAACCTGCATTTCGTTCAAAATGAAAAATGGGAAAAGATGCTAGGAGATGTAAAGCAGAAGTTAAAAAGAGATAGGCTTGATTTTCTGAAACATCACGATCGTATCGACAATCTTTACGCAAAAATCCGTCAGCAACTTAAGTAAATGCGAATACGTCATTTAGCAGAAAGCTTGAACTAAGAAACTCTTGGGGATGTTGATAATTTTTCATCAGTGCCTGCAACCTGTGTGGGGAAAAAATAGTAATAAACAACAGGTATGAAAAACAACATTATAATCCCAGAGAACGATAAACCGGCAATGATCGCTCCACCAAACCCTCTCCACATAGCGTCGGCCAAGGTAGCAGGGATCAGACCAATAATTTGCGCAGCTGAAGTCAGGAGAATCGGTTCGATTCTACTAGTTGCTGCTTCAGGGATTGCTTCTTTTAACTGAAAACCAACCTCGAGATTTTTGCCGATTTTATCAACAATCATCAATGAATTGGCAATGACAATTCCAAAAAGTGACAAAACACCCATCATCGCAGGGAGTGAAAGAGGAGTGTTTGATAGCGCAAAGAAGATGAAGACACCAGAAATTGCCAAGGGAATAACTAACATAACAATTAACGCTTTCCTGAATGACCCCAGCTGAATGACCATAGTTGCTAAAATTAATATTGCTGAAATCACCATGGCCTGGAGGATTGATTGATTTGCTTGGTCGTTTTCCTGATTACTACCTCCAATGGCCCAGGAGTAGCCGTTGTCTAAGTTCAGTTCCTGCTCGGCAAATTCAACAAGTTTCTGATTGAGTTGGGCTGGAATATAATTCGCCTGAGCAGAAGCTGTGATTGTGATAATGCGTTGACCATTTTTATGGTTAATAACGTTGGGATTATTTGAAAGTTCAAACTTTCCTAGTTCAGTAATGGGCAGGTAGTGGCCATTCTTTGGAATTTCGATCAGACTTAGACTCTCTGGACCGATCATTTGACTATCGACCCTAATGGCGATGTTAATGTCTTCATCGTTTAAATTAGCACTTTTAACGTCAACTCCGTTGACAAATGTTCTTAGCCAAAATCCCAGTTGAGATTCATCCAGTCCTTTGCTTAATAGCGCAGTTTTATCAGGGATGAAACTTATCTTTGATTTACCATTTTTTACGGATTTATCAACGTTCTCAACTCCAGGAAGTTGGTTTAAAAATGCCTCAACCTCGGTTGCTTTTTGTTGCAAAACTAGCAACTCTTTGCCGCTGATGCTGATGTCAAGATCTGAGCCAGCAGGTGGTCCACCAGAGTTATCACTCATCACGCTTAATTTGCCATGGGTGTAATTGGCGAATTGTTGACTGAGTTTTTTTGCTATTTCTAATGATGAATCCCTATGTTTTTCATCAACTAGAAAGAGGGTGAGCAAGACATTGTTGGAATCAGGCTGTGTCAGGCTGAAACCATCAGAGTAGCCCTGTGCAACTTCAGCGGTGATGAATTTAACATCGGGATTTTGTGAAATATCAGCTAGAAGATCTTTGGCTTTTTCTGATGTGATGTTTTGGTTGGTCCCCACTGGTAATTCTAAAGATATGTAAAGACGGTCGCTATCGGTCTTTGGAAAAAACTCATTTTTTACATAGCCTAATGGCAACAACAAATACGAAAAAACGGTAAAAATGCCGATAGTGATCAAAACGGTTTTTCGGCGTTTTGAACTAGCTAATACTTTGGAGATGACTCGGCGATAGTAGCCAGTTAGCCAATCGAGATTGATGAAGCCTCTATTGAAAGCACGTATTAAGAATTTGCCAAACCGATTTGAATGTCCGTTGCTTTTCACCACTAAACGTACTTTAGTTGCAAGCTCTCTACGAACAACCACCACTACTGCAAAAAGTGCTACGAAAGCAGCTAGGGACGGATAATAGAGTGGTGATCGGGGTAGAAGAATAGCAGCTGAGATAAGCAACAACAGGCCAGTTATGATTGCCAATAACACTTTAACTCTTTTAGCCAATCGGCCCCCTACAAGAATCATCATTGATGGTAAGGTAAAAAGCAGAGCGATAGTGACCGAAGCCATCATTGAAACAGACACGATGATTGGTAGTGGTTTTATGAATTCACCGACTATTCCTTTCATGGTTAAAAGTGGTAAAAATGACCAAACGGTTAGTAAGTTAATAGAAAATAACTCAGCCGAATAATCTTTCCAGGTGAGTAGGGCGGCTTGTTTGGCGGTAAATTTTCCACTTTTATAAATCGAAGTAAAACCTTCAATAATAACCACAGCGTTATCCGTGAACAGTCCGAGGCCAATTAGTAGAGAATAAATTGAGAGAAAATTTAAAGTAAAACCAAAGACTTGCATTGAGAAGAAGGTGGCAAGCAGGGTAAACGGGATGGCTAAGGCAGCGATTAATGATTGTCGAGCGCCGTATAAAAGGAACATTGAAACAAAAACCAAGGCTAATGTTTGTAGAAAATTACTTCCTAAGTTTAGTAGTTGGTCATCAATTTCTTGGGCGTAGTCATTAATCGAAACAACTTCAAATGTTTCCTGGTATGGAGAAACAATTTCATCAACTTTTTGTTTAGTTGAGTTTCTTGCATCATCAATTCTTCCGTCAGAATTTTTATAAACTGAAAAAACAACCACTGACTCAATCTCTTGACCATTCTCTTTATAAAAACTCTGTGGTTGATTTGGTAGACTCTCTTGGTAAACATCTGCCAGCTCAGACAATTTATAGTTTTGATTGTCAGCCGTTATTGGTATGTTGCGCAAGTCATCAATTGTGGTTGCTGCCTGATCAATCGAGACAGAATAAGCTGAGGTTGAAGTTATAACTTGTCCAGCTGGATACGATTTCAAGGCTCTCTCGATACTTTGCATTACCCCAACAACATTGATGTTCTTTTCCTTAATTTTTTCAGGAGTGATTACGACATGAATTTCCTGATCATCGTAACCAGAAATTTCTACTCTGCCTACTTCAGCTAGGTCTTCAATCTCGTCCTTCAACTTCTTTGACAAACGCATTAAGCTGACCAAGTCTTGTTGTGAGTTTCTACTTTTGAGAGCAAAAACCCAAACTGGTGAATCTTCGAAATCAATTTGTTTTAGAATCGGTTCGCTCGCATCCTCTGGTAGTTTTGTTGAAGCTGAGTCGACAGCAGTTTGTAAGTCGCTTCTTGCTTTATCTGGATCTGTTTCAGGCACGAACTCAATTGTGAGTAGTGAAAGATTCTCTTGTGATGCAGAACTATAGGTGTCAATTGCCTTAATCTTCTTGAGCTCTTCTTCGATTGGTTTGGTTATCTGAGATTCTATGTCAGCAGGAGATGCTCCAGGAAGCACGGTGGAAATGACAAAAAATGGAATGTCGACTTTGGGCGTTAGAGTTTTCGGCAAGGTAAACATGGCCGAAAAGCCCAAGAATGCCACGCTCAACAATAATAAGACCATCAATCGGACGTTAGAAAAATATCTATTTGGCCAACTGTAATCAAGCTTTTGGTCATATTGCAACTTGTCAATATAACTCTCTTGTTTGGCTGGTGTTGAATTTTTCTTTGCCATGTTATTTTTCGTGAATTACTATCTTGTCACCGTCGACAACTGCACGGTTGTTGATAACAATATCTCCTTTACCCAGTCCATCATCGATTATCACGAATTGACCATACACAGTACCTAATTTCACTTGCCGAATTTTTGCTTGGTTATTTTCAGCGACAAACAAAAAAGCACCTTGATTAGTTTTGGTGACACTGTCGATCGGCACCAATATTATGCTTGACAAACTATCTGCTTGTCCGATCGGCAAACTAATACTAACTGCCTGATTGTCAGCAAGGTTTGGCAGGTTTGTTGATTCTCCGTCTAGATGGAAAATCATTGAGTATAAGCTTCCATCGGTTGCTTCACTACTGACGAAACTTGGTTTAAGGTTAATCACACCAAGATCAGTTTGAATTATTGAATCCTCGACCCTTGAGTAGTTATTTGCGACATATTTACTGACTTGAGCCTCGATGGAAAGAGATTGCTCTTTTCCAGAAATGGTGGCGATAAGTTGACCAGGATTGACCACGTCTCCAGGTTTGACATGTACTTTTTGCACTGTTCCTTCACAGAAACTGCTTGGATAGGAAAGACTCTCATTAATTTGCGCCAAACGCAGTTGCAACTGACTAATCTCTCTATTTAGATCAAGATTTTTTTTGGTCAATTCAAGTTGTGAAATTGCAATGTCTCTTTGCAGGTTTGAAATATTTGTCGGAGGTTTTTCTGGATTAGTGGAATATTGCAAGTTGTCAATATTGGTCTTAAGTTGCGACTCAGCTGCCAAGAGTTGAGCCTTGGACGATTTAGCAGTCGCGATTAGTGCTTTATTCTCTGCTGAGGGAGTAGCTGCATTCAGTGATTCCAGATTTTCTTCAACTGCAGACAACAACTCTCCATTAAGATTTAACTGATTTTTCAGACCATCGATAGACTTTTTAGAAATCTGAGCCAGTTCATCGCTATTACTGTCGACTTGCTTAGCTAATTCGATTTGTTTATCGATACTTTCTTTTTGTTGATCCAAAGTATCAACAATATTTTGATAGTTTTTTTGAGCAATTTGTCGTTGAACAGCTTGTGCGTTTGCTCCCTGATAGTTGCTACTTATGTATATCAGTTGTTTGCCGCGCTTAATCTCTTGACCCTCTTTGACGTATACCTTTTGTACAACTCCTGCAGTCTGAGCGTAAACATGAATTATGTTATTATTCTTAACTGTTCCAAGCACTTCGATGCGTGCACTTTCGCCGATGCGAAAGACTGTGGTGTTTTTGGCAATTTTTTCTGGAACAACCACAGTCGCATTTCGAGCTCGAATTTCTTCGCCGACAATGATTAGTATCATCAATATGAAACAAATTAGAACAGTGATAACTATCGGAAATTTTTTTAATAAAGCGGTTGTCTTTTTAGCAACCAACCTCAGTGAGTTTTTAACTATGGTTTTAAGTTTATTTACAATCATGGATTTTTTCCATTTTCTTCAAAATTGTAATAAAAGATCTTGTAACTTGTTCGGCATGTTTTTTGCTGTGAATAATTGCTGACAAAACAATTCCCATTATTAGTGTTTCTGTTAAGTGCAGATATGTTGGGCAATTTTTAAAGAGATTGGTCTTTTTCAAGGAACGCCTCATCAGGGAAAAGAATTTCTTTTTATATGATCTAACATAACCGGCAATTGATCGGCGATCTTTTGGTGAATTACCGATGTGACTAAGCAATTGAAATTCCGGATTTTTTATTTTTGTTTCAATTAGGCGTTGAATTAGTTTTTCAATCTTTTTATAGTCACTTAGATTGGACAAGAAAATCTTGTCAAAATCTTCTTTGATATGTTGATAGTCATTGTCAAATATTGCTTTGATAACTGCTTCTTTGCTTTCAAAGTAATAATAAAGGGCTGCTTTGGTTGTACCAACTTGATCAGCAATCTGCTGCATACTAGTTGTTGTGTAACCAGATTGAGCTAGAAGCTTGGCCGCCTCATGAATAATTTGTTGTCGTTTAATGTTATCCGGCATTTATAATTAATTGAGCGACTAATCAAGTGCTCAGCATATTTTCTGGTCATGTAAAATAATCCTTACCGACCGGTAAGTAGGCGAAATTGTCTAACAATCAGGCGATTTTGTCAACTTATCATTGCGGTTGATAGTTTTTAAGAAAAAACTAACTTGCCATGACTGATGAAATTCGAAAAACAAAGACGAATTCTACAATCAAAAATCAGAATTTGATGGCCAAGAAAATATTGATTCTATTCTTTAGGTTGGAGTTTTCTGCGACTGATTTTATCAATGGTGTACATGATTCTTTCATCTAGATTGATTTTTTTAATTCGAGCAAAACGAATGATTGAAACGATAATGTCACCCAGCTCTTGTTCATAGGTTTCATCGCGTTGAGCCGCAAGGTTGCTTTTTTTGCGGCCATGTTCAGCCAGATATGCTCTGGCCATCTCGCCGATTTCTTCAACTAAGCCTAGAATCAGAATCGAGCCAAACTCCTCCTTATAACGTGTGCCCTTGTCAATATCATCCAAAAGACGAAAATATTTACCAAATGGAGTCTTATAAATAGTGTTCTTAGTCTTTCCTGTGGCTTGACTCTTTTTGGGATACTTATGCATTCTTGCTGTCATAGACAAAACCTTTAAAATAGTATAAAACCAGACCTGAACAAGATTGAGAATTTGCTCTGAGAGGTTTTTCAAACAGGCATCTCAATTTTGTTAGAGCCTACTATTTATAACATATGTCCCAGATTAAACAAATCAAAGACGCCAGCAACATCATTGAGATCATTGGCGAGCGTTTGTCACTCAAGAAATCTGGTAGCAGCTTTCGCGCCAATTGCCCTTTTCATAGTGAGACCACGCCCTCGTTTTTTGTTAGTGAGCAAATGCAGCGTTATAAATGTTTTGGATGTGGTGAAAGTGGTGATGTTCTGGAGTTTCTGCAAAAATATGATGGCCTTACCTTTCTTGAGAGTTTGCAGCTGCTTGCACAACGGGCAGGGATAGAACTAAAAGAGTTTCAGAAGACTTCAGCAGACGAGGAGCATGAACGTTTGTTGGAAATTCTACATTTAGCAAAGGAGTATTACGCATTTTTACTCAATAAACATCCTACTGGCCAAAAAGCTCGTCACTATCTCAAAGATCGTGGAGTTTCTCAGGATTCCTTGAAAATCTTCCAGCTTGGCTATTCTTTGCCGGAGTGGGATGGGCTGATCAAGTATCTGCATCACAAAAAGAAATACAAACTCGAAGACATTTTAAAAACCGGCTTGGTAATCAAAACTGATCGAGGCCGATATTATGACCGCTTTCGTGACAGAATAATGTTTCCACTCAAAAATCATCGGGGAGTGACTGTGGGATTTTCAGGACGCCTTTTGGAGAAAAATGCCAAGGAAGCAAAATACATCAATTCTCCAGAGACACAACTCTACCACAAATCTCAGATGCTCTTTGGGTTTTCTGAACTATATCGAGAAATCAAAAAAAAAGGCGAAGTCATTCTGGTTGAGGGAGAATTCGATGTCATTTCTTCTGCTCAGGCACATGTTAACAATGTGGTCGCGATCAAGGGTTCCGCCTTAACCATCGAGCAAGTCAAGCTCTTGGAGAGGGTAGTTCAGCGCATTCTTTTAAGCCTAGACAGCGATTCGGCAGGAGTAGAGGCTACCCGACGAGCGATTGAAGTGGTCAAGCAACGCAATTTGGAATTAAGAGTTATTGATTTCTCGAGTGTGGATGCAGAATTAGCTAAAAAAGACCCCGACGATATTGCCAGAAACTCACCCGCGCTTTGGCGGAAGGTCGCCAACACATCAATTTCTGCCTACGAGTTTCTACTAAATATTATTTCTCAAAAATTCGATACTACCCGACCAGAGGGCAAAGCCAAGATCTTGGTTGAGATGGCTCCAATCATCAACAGCATCAACTTGGCCGTCGAAAAGGACTACTATTTACAGAAACTTGCAAAAATTCTCAATGTTAAACCAGAGATTATCGCAAAAGATATTGACAAAGTACTCATGCAAAGCAGGTCTGGTTCTAGGTCTGTTACGAAGGTTAGCAGTAAGGAACAAACGACATCTGTCTCGACAAATGATAAGCCAATAATGCCTGACCAAAGACAAATGCTTGAAGAGTATATCCTTTTCATTCTTTTTCATGATTTAGCTGACCAAAAAGACATCACAAAAAAACTCTCAGATATCGAGCATATCGAATTGAGGGCAGCGGGAGCAAAACAAATCATTGTTGAACTCAAATCCTGGAAAGGTAGGTTTGAGATCGCAAAATTTGCCCTTACTCTCCCCGAAGATCTTAAGGAAAATCTCTTCAATTGGTATGAACAGCCCAGATACGTCGAGAATCTCGACAGTCTCAACTTGGGAAAAGAATGGACTTCGTCGGTTTCTAAACTCGAAAAAATCACCATTCACGACAAGATCAATCACATCAACCAAGAAATCGAGAAGCTGGACAGAAAAAACGACCGCAGCGAGGCTGAAGAAATTCGTCTTAGCCAGTTGCTAGCTGAAATCGTACAACTGCAAAAAGTTATCGCTGCGGAGAATCGCTCGATAACGGACAATTCCCTTTTTAGAAATCCCTAACTTAGAACTATCTATTGACATTACATACCCCCATGGGGTATGCTCTATCCATGTTCAACAACAAAACTGATAAGGTTCGTTCTCAACTAAACCGTGTTAAGGGTCAACTAGATGGAGTGATAAAAATGTACGATGATGAGCGAGTTTGTGTTGATATCGTTCACCAAATTATGGCAGTTAGAAGCTCCTTGGGCAGGGTAGCTCGAGAGCTTTTAACTGGTGAGGCTGTTCGTTGTTCGCGTGAAAGAAACACCGAGCAACTTAACAAGATTCTTAAAGAAGTTTTTCGTTAATATTAAAAGACTAAGAAAGGAAAAATGTCTGATCAAAACCAAAACGCCCAGGGTGCAGTTCATCTTAATGATGAGAATTTTCAAAAAACCCTTGACGAGTCAACAACCCCAGTAATGGTTGATTTTTTTGCTGAGTGGTGTGGTCCATGCAAGATGGCCGGCCCAGTAATTGATAGCCTAGCAAAAGAATATCAGGGCAAAGTCTTGATTGCTAAGGTTGATGTTGATACCAGCGGCCAGACTGCCATGCAGTATCGAGTGATGAGTATTCCAACTGTCTTGGTGTTTAAAAAAGTTGACGGTGAGATGAAGGTAGTTAATAGTCAAATCGGCTTCCCAGGTGAGGATGGCTACAGACGCATGATTGAAGCAGCTCTAAACGAATAATTTTTTGAATAGGAATTCTTTCTATGAAGCACAAGAAATTGGTTGTGATTGGTTCCGGTCCAGCCGGATACACAGCGGCTATTTATGCTGCCAGGGCCATGCTTAAGCCGACAGTTTTTACAGGTTCTGAGAGTGGTGGCCAGCTGATGTATACCTCAGACATCGAGAATTTCCCAGGATTTCCCCAGGGAGTCATGGGACCGAGGCTGATGGCGGATTTGCAGAGTCAGGCGGTTCGTTTTGGATCAGAGATTAGCAGCGAAATCATCACGGCTGTAGATTTTTCCCAGAGACCTTTTCGGCTTTGGAGTGGGTTGCCGGAAGGGGTAACTTTTGATGATTTTGCAAGTGCAAACGATGAACGCCTTGGGGAGATTCGTCGGCAAATTGTCAAGAAAAAGCCAGATTATTCAGCAGAAGCAATCATCATTTCCACAGGAGCGACGTCGTTGATGTCCGGTGTACCGGGAGAGAAGAAATATAAAGGTCGAGGCGTGAGTACCTGTGCGGTCTGCGATGCAGCCTTTTTCCGAGATCGCAAGGTATTTGTTATTGGCGGGGGTGATAGTGCTATGGAGGATTCGCTAGCTTTAGCCAAGTTTACCAAGGATGTTACCATCATTCATCGTCGAGATTCTTTTAGAGCCAGTCGTGTCATGCAGGAACGGGTTCTAAATCATCCTCATATCAAGGTTTTATGGAACTCTCAGATCTTGGAGGTAATTGGTGATGATCTAGTTAAGCAAATTAAAGTTTCTGTTGAGGGTAAGGAGCAAGTTTTTGAGGCAGAAGGGGTGTTTCTGGCGATTGGTCATAAACCAGCAACTAAAGTTTTTCAAGATCAACTCCAGCTTGATGAGCATGGCTATGTTGTAACTTCGATGAGTTTGAGCAAGCTTGGTGTTGCTAAGGCTAAGGCAGCCTTGCTTCCCAGTGGCTTGGTTAATTTTCCCACCATGACTTCGGTCGAAGGAGTCTTTGCTGCGGGAGACGTAGTTGACGTCCGGTATAAACAAGCCATTACAGCTGCTGGTCAGGGTTGTGCAGCAGCTTTGGATGCTGAGCGCTGGCTAGAAACCCAAGAATGAGGAAAAATGTCTGATATCTATCAAAAAGCAATAGATTTTCATCGTCAGTATCAGGGAAAGTTGGGTGTTAGCTTAATTACACCCATCGAGACAAAAGAAGAGTTGTCACTGGTTTACACTCCTGGTGTAGCTGGAGTCTCTCGGGCTATCGCTGACAACCCCAAATTATCTTTTGATTTAACCATGCGAGGTAGGACGGTGGCCGTAATTTCCGATGGTTCGGCCGTTTTAGGCTTGGGTAACATCGGTGCAGAGGCGGCGATGCCAGTGATGGAGGGCAAGTCACTGTTACTCAAGAAATTTGCCAATCTCGATTCTGTACCTTTGGTGATCGATACTCAGGATCCAACCGAGATTATAAAATTTGTCCGGCAAGTCGCTCCGTCTTTTGCTGCCATTAATCTTGAAGACATTGCGGCGCCCAATTGCTTTGTGGTTGAAGAATCGCTCCAAAACTTGGGAATTCCGGTTTTTCATGACGACCAACATGGTACGGCTGTAGTTATCTCGGCTGCTTTGCGTAACGCTGCCAAGGTGGTGGGAAAAAACTATCACGAGCTAAAGGTAGTAATTGTTGGTTCGGGTGCAGCAGGATTGGCGACTGCTCGGATGCTTTTGGGAATGGAATGCTCTGCCAACGGTTGTTCAGCAGTGGCGGGATCACAATCAGTTGGAGACTTAATTATGGTCGACTCGAAGGGTGTAATTTCTCAAAATACTCCAGGATTAAATATCTACAAGCAGGTTGTTGCCGCTGTTTCAAACAAAGAACACAAAACAGGTTCCTTGGCCGAGGTCATAAAAGGAGCTGACGTGATAATCGGTGTCTCAAGAGCGGGTTTAATTAAGCCTGAGATGATTAAAACCATGGCCGAAAAGCCGATTGTTTTTGCTTTGGCTAATCCAGAGCCAGAGATCATGCCCAATCTAGCCAAAGAAGCTGGAGCAGCTGTGGTTGCTACTGGTCGTAGTGATTTTGCCAACCAAATCAACAATGTCCTGGCGTTTCCCGCAATTTTCCGAGCAGCGGTTGATTTGCGTCTACCAACCATCAGTTTTGCGGTCAAGCAAGCGGCTTCTCAAGCAATTTCTGAGCTGATCGAACAGCCTTCCGCCGATCTAATCATTCCCAGTCCTTTTTACCCAGGACTAGTGGAAAAAATTGTAGCAAAAATCAAGACAAGCATTAGCAAATAAATTATTTTTTACATGGCCCACTATAAGGAGGTCAAATGTCGGATCCACATAGGAACGCTGTTAATCAGTTGGAAGCTGTCGCCAAGTTATTGGAGAAACAGTACCAGGATAAAGAACGATTCAACCAGATAATTTCTCGTCTGAAACAACCAGACAAACTTTTAGAGGCAGATCTGGAGATTGCCATGGACAACGGCCAAAAGAAAAAATTTAAGGCCTATCGTTCTCAGCACAACGCTGCTCGAGGGCCCTACAAAGGTGGTATCCGTTTTCATCAAGATGTAAACGAGTCTGAGGTTAAAGCGCTTTCTACTTGGATGACCTGGAAATGTGCTGTTACTGGCATTCCTTACGGGGGAGGCAAAGGTGGGGTGGTGGTCGATCCACGACAGCTAAGTCAAGCAGAGTTGGAGCGCCTGAGCCGTGCCTATGCCAGATTTTTGGCTAATGACATCGGTCCTTGGGTTGATGTACCAGCGCCTGACGTTAACACCACTGGCCAAATCATGGCCTGGATGGTTGATGAGTATGAAAAGGTTAAAAAAGCACAAGGTAGCTTACAGGAGAACCCTTTGGCGACCTTCACTGGTAAACCTCTTGGTTTGGGCGGCTCACAAGGCCGTGATGAGGCAACGGGGTTGGGAGGTGTTTTTGTACTTGAGAAGTTGGCCGAGAAAAAAGGCTGGACACGCAAGCAAGATATCACGGTCGCAGTTCAGGGATTTGGTAACGTCGGTTATTGGTTTGCTAAACATGCTGATGCCTTGGGATATAAAGTTGTGGCAGTTTCTGATTCCCGCGGGGGAATTTATCTTGAGTCTGGTTTAGATCCCGAAAAGACCCTCGAGTGCAAACGCCAGACTGGTTCACTCGCAAAATGTTTCTGCAACGAGCAATCATGCTCGGTTAAAGCCGGTAAAACCATTACTAACCAAGAGCTACTTGAGCTCGAGGTGGACGTTTTAGTTCCTGCCGCTTTGGAAAATGTTATCGATGCTTCTAATGCTGCTCGGATCAAGGCTAAAAACATTATCGAGATGGCTAACGGTCCCGTTACCCCAGAGGCAGACGAGATTTTGCGTCAGCACGGTGTTTTGCTCATCCCTGATGTTTTGGCCAATGCCGGTGGTGTTACTACCTCATATTTCGAGTGGGTGCAGAATTTGAGCGGCTACTATTGGAGCCATGAGGAAGTCCTCTCTAAGCTAAGACCGCTGATGGAATCGGCATTTGAAGATATGTGGCAAATGATCGAGCTTCATAAAGTAGACGGCCGTATGGCTGCATATCTCAACGCTGTTAAAAAAGTAGTAGATGCCATGATGTTGAGGGGTGGCTAGTTAGTGAGCGCTATTATGTTAGAGGTTAATAAAAGCAAATGATCTATCAACAAAAATCCCTAAATACAGACTGGAGACTTCCTTCTTAACATTTTTAATTATTAAGAATGGCTGATTTTCTCAACCGTCTCAACAACCACCTGTCGTAGCTCTGGGTTATTCATAGCTACTGTGATATTGGCTTTAAGCCAGCCAGCCACACTGCCCCCATCCAGATACTCGCCCTGGGGTTCGTAGATAACGATCGATTTGTTTTTAGCCAACTCAGTCACAGAATCTGTGATGTAAAGTTCATTGCTTGAAGGATTGGGTTGCTGATGCTCGATGATTTCTAAAATAGTAGGAGTCAGGATGTACTTGCTGATGTTGGCCAAATTTGATGGAGCGGTGCCAGGAGCTGGTTTTTCGACCAATGTCTCTAGATATTTAAAACCATTTTCGTGCTTAACTTTGGCAATGCCGTATTGTGACAGCTCGTTATCTGGCTTGGTTATGCACGTGACCAGGCCGTCAGCTTGGCTTTTTTCAAAGTGTTCAATCATCTTAGCGACTTCCGATTGACCGTCAGGATTGTAAAGAAAATCGTCGCCCATCAAAACCAGGAAGGCCTCTTCATCTTGGATAAGTGATTTGGCAAGTTTCAAAGGTACAGCCGTGCCGTATTGGTCTGTGTCATATTGTTTAACGAACTGATATCGAGCTTGTGTCTCAATTTTTTCGAGCTCGAGATGCTTGTGGCTTTTTCCAGTTCGATTGAGATAATCGTTGAGTCGTTGATTGGTGCGATAAAAATGCAAAACTTGCCGATTATGTTCATTAACCACGAAAATTATCTCCGTAATGCCGGCAGAAATGCAATCCGTGACCAAGTGATCAATAATTGGCCGGTTAAGAATTGGCAGCATTTCTTTTTGGATCGTTTTGGTGATAGGTAAGAATCTTGTTCCTTGACCGGCGGAGGTGATGATGGCTTTACGAATCGTCATGCTGTATTAAAGATAAACAATTACCATCGTGAGAGCACCAAAAATCACTATGTCAGTCAGAAGTGGTTTATCTCTTAATAAGATTACCTCTGGTGATTCACCTTGATTTTGTTCGTAAATCAGATGGAGATAGCGCATGACTCCATAAATTACGAAGGGCAGAGTTAGCATCAACAGTTTTTCAGATTGCAAGGTTCGGGGTAGAAAAGTATATAGTTCAGGGAAACGCGAACTTGCAGATTGAATTTGGTTACTGTAATTTTGAAAGGCAAAGAGTGCGTACGTTAGCCAGGTGGCGTTGGCGAACATGCCTGTATATTGATCCAACAAGCGCTGACTATATTTTTCCAGGCTTTTACGAGTAGCACCGATGTTGTTTTCTCCGAGTAGAGTTCTTTCACTTTGCCTCTTGCCCACAGCAAGGAAGAGTGAGGCCGAGACAATTGTAAGTAAAAACCAAACGCTCATATGTAAGTTGACCACAACGGCGCCTGCATAAATGCGGATCAGGAAGCCTAAAGCAATTGAGATAACATCGACAATCGGTACGTTTTTAAGTTTGGTGGCGTAGGCAAGTTGTAGGACTAAGTATGAGCCGGTCAACAAACGGAAAAAGGTTGGTAACGACAAAGACAGCAAAAAAACCATTGATAAACCCGCAATAGCAGAAAAGATAGCGATTGGAATTGGCAAGTCTCCAGAAGCAATGGGACGTTTTTTCTTAAAAGGGTGTTTCCGATCACGTTCAACATCAACAATGTCATTAATTAAATAAACACTTGATGTCAGAATGCAGAAAATAAAGAAAGCGTAGCCTACTGTGACAATGTAAGGAGGAGCGTCGCTTGGATCATAAAAAAAGAAACCGGAGAATACCAATGGAGTAAAGAGGGCAAAATTTTTAATCCATTGTCTAGGTCTGGCACTTTTGAGCAGATTGTACAAAAGACTTTTTCTCATCCAATTGATTTTTAGATCATTTCCTGGCATTTATCAAGCCCATCTTTATTAATCAGATTTACTAAAAGTAATGTTTTATTACGAAGTTACTTTTTTGGTGTCACCAATTCGTTGGTTTGCTTTATTTTTACCCAGATTAAGAATCCAAAAACGAAGCTCATACTGACGAAGAGCGCAATTAACTTTCCCCAGCTGTTTAGGACCAATGACAGGCCGCCCATAAGCAAGCTTGTTGCCCAATAAAAACTGGCGATTTGTCTTTGATTCCAGCCATATATATCCATCAACTTGTGGTGTAAATGTCCCCGATCCCCCCAAAATGGTGATTTACCAGCTAGAAGCCTGCGGATGATGGTAAAGATACCATCAGCAGTGGGGATTGCTAGCACCATGAGCGTTGTGGCAACCTTCGCTCCAGACAAAATTGCTAAAATGCTCAGAAAATATCCGGCAAGTGATCCAGCACCATAACCTGGCATAATCTTCTGAGGATACCAGTTCCAGATCAAAAGACCAGCGTAAGCACCTGCCACCATTAGGCTTAAGTTAGAGGTGTTAAAAGATGTGGGGTCATCTTTAAAATGAAGAGATAAAATTGCAATTATTACTCCAGCAATCGAGACAAAACCAGGCAGTTGTCCATCGACGCCCTTAGCCCAGTTAATGATATTCATATTCCATAGGATGAAAAGTAGGGCAAAGAAATCTGCGAGAAGCCAAATCGAACGCGTTTTTCCAAGAAACTCGAAAGCCAATTGTGGTTGGTCTAGATGAATTACACCACCTGTCAGGGGATTGCTCAGATATGCAATGCCCACCCCTGAGCCAATAACGATCAGGGCAGCCAATATACCAGTGATCATCCGAATATACGGATGTATGTCCAGAACGTCATCAATCACCCCCACGATCATGAGCAAGACGGCGCCAGCAACGATGGCGATGAGGTATTTGTCGATTTCTAAGAAAAACAAAGCTGGAAAAACGATTGCCAGAAAGACCACTATTCCACCCCCTCTTGGCACAGGCCATCGATGAGTTTTTTTGATGTGCGGCTCGGTTGCAGGGTCGTCAACCCAGTTCCGACTACGATAAATTTTTATCACTAAGGGAGTAATCAAAGTTGCGATTAGGAAACTAATCAAAAATGATGACATTTATATTACAACACTAATAGTTCGTACTAATATCGCCAAAGCAAGCAATTGCATCAAAGTAGCCATCCAGGCAAAGATCTGTCTGAGGCCGATCTCAAAATTGGCCATGACCTTAGTGAGTGGAAAATGCAAAAGGCAGATGATTGTCGAAAGCACAGGTAATAAAAAAATTAGTTCTTTGTCGGCTAAATGTTGGTTGGCTGAGGATAAACTATAAAAAATTGGAATGACAGGTTGAAGCTGAGGGTAAAAAAAGACGCTTATGGCAATAGTTATTATTAGTAATAAGATTGAGGCACGGAAGGCGTTTCTCGAACAAGGAGAGGCCAAATTAAGAATGTTGAAACGTTTGACAAAAGATCTGCTCATAAATATTCAGATAGGTCTGACTATCTTAGTGCTTCATTACTGATAGATTGGTCTAGCTATTATAACTACAATAGACTTTCTACGTAATATCATTTTATTAGACTTACAGCCACATAAAAAGCTTGCTAAGTAATGTCTTTATCTAATCTTATTGCGGAGAAATGTTTTTTTGTCGATAACGTTTCTCTTATCGCGCAAAAAACTACTTTTTTCGAAGATATAAAACCATGTGTTGGAAATTATAGTTTGGCATGTAATGAATGCGCAGATAGTTTTCCAGTTGAGGAAAAGCTGTTTTTTCATCTCTCATCACTACGATTAATTCTGGTTTTTGTGACTCAACCAGGGCAAAGGTTTCTTCATAGGCTTCGAAATCTTTGATATGAAATGAAACGGTGAACCGAGAAGTCGGGACTGCTTGTGATTCTGCATAGAGCATGGGATTGATTCCCCAAATGAAGATTTTCTGGATGTTTTTTTGTTTTATGAACTTTGAGACCCTGTGGTTTTCTTCGACATACGGGTTAAATGCATTCATATACTGATCGTAAGTGATTTGTTGTGTGACGAGCTTAGCAAAACTTAGGTAATAGCTATTTACTTGGTACAAACCCACTCTTAGCAACACTAAAACTGAAACAAACAGTCCAAAAACTCCTGCTACTACACCTCCAGTGGCTATGGTTTTAGCAACCGATGCATGAGGGCTTTTCCTAAGTACAAGATAGAATTCCCTAATCAAAGCAGTCAGCAATAGAGCCAAGGAGGGAATGACCTGGATAAAATAGTGCGGATAGGGGCGGTTGGATAAGAGACTAGCAAAAAAAGCTAGCAGGAACCAGGCAGTGGCGAATTGACTTGCCGGCCGAAGCAACTTGCGCCCAAACGTCACTAGTAACATTAGACCAGCCAGAATCAGTACTTTTATGGGTAATTTGAAGAAAATGGCAAAGATTGGGTTAGTAAACTCTGGTTTCAACGAACCGCTGTACCGCAAGTTATAGAGAAGGCCAAAATCAAGGTAATCCTTGCCTGAACCGATTGCAATGAAGTAGACAATTGAAATCAAAACTGGGACCGCTGCTCCAATCGCGATGATTATCATCTCTTTTGCAATTTGTTTAAAAGATGATTTGAGTTTGTGTAAGCTTGTTTGCCCAGATACCTGATTGAAGAAGGAAAACCAACCTATTACTAAAAAGGCTCCTAGATCAAGTAAACTTGGAACCTTTGTCAGGATACCTAGTCCCGCAAAAAAACCGGCCAAAATCAAGGCAAGCAGATTTTGTTTATCACTTAGACGGCAGTTATCTTGATGCATAAACCGATCAAAATAACGAGTTTTACTCAACAATAGTAACCCAAAGGAAACGAATCCAAAAACAAACAATTCTCCATTGGGCAAATGACCTTCAAACCAAGGAAGACTGGTAAAGATAACCAGGATCAAACTGGCAAAAAAAGCTAGCTTTCTTCCACCAAATAACTTCTTACAAAAAAGATAAAAGAAAATTGTAAAAGCAGAGGTCCACAACAGATTGAGTATTCTGAAAGAAAACTGGTTTGGCACCATGGCTAGGTAGTAGATGATAGGAGTTTTATGATCAATGATCTCGGAGTAAAGTTTTAGACCATGGCGCATGCCATTACCAATAGTTAGATAAATTCCTTCATCTCCATACCAGTAAGGTTCAAAAAAATTAGGAATTCTGAGCAAAAATAATGAAGTAAGTAGGAAGAGTATAAAAAGATGTTTTTTAAGGAATTTATCTGGTTTTTTGAGAAACTCAACCATGTCTACATTTTAGCCGGAACCTGACAGTGATTGCAATAGACTTCTTAGACTTTTTCGGTAACTTTGTACTCGATGTATTTTCCCAACATTAGGCGGGTGTGTGAGTCGAGACCTGGTAAAGCCGAGAAGAAAAAGCCGATAAAGGGTAGCATCAGAAACTCTAGAGGTTGAAAAATATATGAAAATAAATTGTAACGATTAGGACGTGGTGGTCTATTTCGTGCGTCTAAGATAAAGACAACAATCATGGAAATCAGGGAAAAAGTCAACAAAGTTGAAGTGACTTGTGGAAGTGTCTTCCCCAACATCGTTCGGCTGAATTCTGGATTAAGAAAGGGTGGAAAAAAGGCAGAGATTGTGACGGCAAACCAATTAACTGGCCAAAGAAAATGATCCTCAACGACTTTGAAGACTCGAATGGTCTTGTCCCAAAACGGCACACCCTCAGTCAACACGTATTGTCTTATGATGTAGGCGTCGTCGCTTACACCCCAGGCCCACCGACTTAGTTGTTGGTACTGGTTTTTCATGGTATTGAAAAAACCATTTGATTCTGCAGCATCAGCAAAAATTGGCAAAAAGATTGGTTCGACCCCAAAATCGCCTCTTTTGGCAAAATAAGATTTAAAAAACAAGCGATAATCTTCTGGAATTACGTCTGTGTCCCAATAATCAATCTCTACAATATGTTTGAGCGAAGTGGAGTAAGTTGAAAAATTGACCAATCGATCTTTACGCATCAACACATGCATTTGATTTATGGAGAAAACCGAAGCCATTACTCTCACAGGTGAGGGTACTTTCCAGATGTTGTTATAGAAGGAAATATGACCTTGCCAGATTACATTATAAGGCTTGGGATGACTGAGAAAAGAAAAGGTCAGAGCAGCAAAATAGTTGCTGTGGAAAAGTGCATCGGCATCCTCGCTTGTAATGGTGATGTTTTCAAGAGAAATGCCGTGTTTATCCACCAGTAATTCTTTGGCTCGTCTTGCTCCCCAAGCAGTGTTGGACGACTTTCCTTTGACTTCTCCCTGGATATCCGGGTGACTTGTGGTCCAAAGATCGCCAAAAGCACTACCGTATCTTTCGATCAGGAACTTGGCCTTTCTTTCTGCCTCTTCGCCCTCTCGCTCCTCAAAAGAAAGCATGATATGAAGGTTTTTTAATGGAAATGATTGTTGGGAGAGAGCTTCCAATGTTCTCTCAAGAGTTGTGATTGGTTCTCTATAGGTCGGCACGACAATAATGTGATGGATTTTTTGCCAGCGTTCAGGGAAATCCTTTTTGAGATCACCTAGCCAATCATTTTTTTGCGAAGCCTTAATTTTGAAATGAGCTATTACAGCCAAAACTGCTAAAGAAATTGAGCGATACAGCCAATAAACAGCAAAAGTGATCACATAGTAGGCAACAAATGAAGGTACCACTATAGAGCCCCAAACTGGGAAAAGTATTAGAGACCAAGAAAAAAATCCCGGAAGAATTTCCAAGAGGCGTCGTGATCGGATGGGATGTCTGCGGAAAAATTTTTTTATCATCATTAAATCTATTCGCTTAGAATTTCCAAAGTACTATTATATACGCTCATGAACAGAAGCTAAATTCCAAAGCATCTCTTTGCATTTACAATTATCTGATCCAAATCAAGGCCAAACTCTTTTTGAAGGTAGTCTGCGGTGTTTTTGATCATCCAGGGTTCGCAGATTTTGCCGCGATCTTGATTAGGAGGTAGGTACGGAGCATCAGTTTCTAGAAGCAATCTCTCGGCAGGAGTGAGACCGACTATTTGTCTAATATGATCGGCGTTACGGTAGCTAACGTTACCAGCGATGCCGATATATGCTCCAAGTTTTAAAGCAGCTTTGATAAAGCTGAGCGGGCCTGAGCAGCAATGCAAGACAAAAGGTTGTGTGAGTTTAGCTTGATCTAAGATACTAAAAACTTGCCAGTATGCGTTGTTGGGCTCGGGTGTTTCTGGTAGATCTTTGTCTCGAGAATGGATGATGAGTGGTAGGGACAATTCCTTTGCCAGACTGATCTGTTTGGTGAATAGTTCTATCTGCTTTAGCGAAATCTGAGAAAAGCTGGGCTGAGTTTTATCAAGAAAGTAGTAATCTAATCCAACCTCACCAATTGCGACTACGTTTTGACGATTTTTTTGTATTAAGTCAGTTAGACGAGACGAGTCGAGATTTTTATCAAGATTTTCTGGGTGAATACCCACAGAGGCAAATATCTGATTTTCCTCTCGTGCAATTAATATTGCTTTTTCTGAAGATTCGGGATCCACGCCTATGACAATTGTCTTGGTAACATGGTTGTTTTTAGCGGCATGCCAATGGTCTCGCCAGCCTTTACCAGAAAGATGCCTGGTTTTATTCTCACCAAAATCTCCAGGCAGGCCAGAGAAAAGTGGTTCAAGATTGAGGTGGCAGTGGGTGTCAATGATTTGCATCTGCTTTCAAACCGCTCAGATCCTGGGGAAAAGTGGTTGCATGGCTTTAATTTTCTTTTGTGAAAAGTTTGAAGAGATCAGTTCAGCCGTTTGTGGCATAAACGACTCTAGTTGTTTGGCAATTTGCAAGATCTTTGCCACAGTTTTGAGAAGGGTGATTCGACGGGTTGCCTCTTCCTGTTGCCAAGGTTTCTGTTCTGCAAGATATTTATCTAAGTTGGCTACCAGCTCAAGAGTATTCTTTAAGGCAGCTGTTAATTGATAATCATCCATGAGTGCTAAAAACTCTTGACTTACTCCGATTGAAGTGAGATCTTGAGAATTATCCAGTTCAAATTTTTCTGCCATTTTTGCTACTCTTGAGCAAAGATTGCCCAAGCCGTTGGCCAGATTTGCTGTATATTCTACATGCAATTTATCTCTGGTTACATCCATGTCGTCGGCAAAAGTGCCCAAGTTTATCAGTAAGAAACGAGTTGCGTCTTGGCCATATTTCTCCACTAAGTCTGCGGGGCTAATAACGTTCCCGAGAGATTTGCTCATTTTTTGACCGTCAACGCCAATAAAGCCATTAATTAAAATTTTTTGAGATGGCGTTAAGCCCGCTGAAAAGAGCATAGCTTGCCACATGGCGGCTTGTTGCCTAAGGTTGTCTTTTCCAGCTAATTGCACCACGGGCCAGAATTGTTGGAACTTTTCCATGTCTTTTGGCCAACCAATAGTTGAGACATAATTGATCAGGGCGTCAAACCAGACGTACATAACATGATCTGGATCGTCTGGCACCTGAATTCCCCAGGGCATTTTATTTTTCAATCTGGAAATGCTGAAATCTTTCAAGCCGTTCTGAACAAAGGCGATGATCTCTTTCTGCTTAGAGGCTGGTTGAACAAAACCTGGGTTGTTTTGATAATGCTCAAGTAGTTTTTGTTGGTACTTAGAGAAACGAAAAAAATAGTTTTCTTCATCTCGTAGCTCAATTTCTTGTTTTGGGTGGAGAGGGCACCGGCCATTCTCTAGCTCAGAATCATTTTTTTCCAGTTCGCAACCAACACAGTATTTTACTTGATAGCGGCTTTTATAAATATCACCGTTGGCGAAAGATCTTCGCCAGAATTCTTGAGCTGCTTGAATGTGGTAGTCATCAGTGGTGCGGATGAAATGGTTATAGCTTAAATTTAGCAAGTCACGTAAGTATGCAAACTTGGCAGCATAGATATCGCAATATTCCTGAGGGGTTTGATTATTTTCCAGGGCTTTCTGATAGATTTTCTGACCGTGTTCGTCTGTGCCGGTGTTAAAAATTACTTCCTCTCCATGGGAGCGGTGGTGACGGCAAATCACATCAGCCTCGACAATCTCTAAAGCAAAACCAATGTGAGGTTCGGCATTGACATATGGTAGGGTGGTAGTCAAGTAAAATTTTTTCATGATTTTGCAGCAAGTCTATTATCTAACAATTTGTGCTGATTCACAATTCTCTGGTAGAAGGACTTTTATCTAGTGAAGAACAGTTCGTCCAGTTGGTTAGATAGACGTAGGTGAGTAGTGACGTAACCTGTAATTTTCTGTGAGGTCAAGAGTTTTCTCTGAAACCACAAGATGTCAGCTAGGTTTCTTAAAATGTTTGTTGATCGAGTGATCATTTACTAAGAAATAATTATCTCAAGATTATTCTGTTGAGAAACTTTTCTACCCAGTTATCGAACTTCATCTTGGAGATGGCTAACTTTAGTCCTGGTTTATGTTTTGTTTCTGCAAGTCCAGAAATGGTGGCGCTCGATACCTGAATTGCACCTTTAATATCTGCGTAGGATTTTTCCTCATTCAGCATCTTAATGACAGCTAATCGTTTGGAGAAGACAGATAATTCAGTATCAGTTAAAAAATCCCTCAAGAATTTCTCTTGATCTTTGGGATGAGTTAGATCTGCCAGTAGGGTAAAAAACTGGTCTTCAAGCTTTCTTTGGACTTGCTTGTCGAGACTTTGATTTGAAGTTTGCATCATGAACTTTAAAAAACAGCTTTAACAAATATGTCAAAGATAATCCTATTATAGCAAAGAAAAGCAAAACCACTATGACGGTTTTGACATCGAGGACAACCTTTTGTAGTTTCAGGAAAACAAGACAGGTTAGGCAGAAAGCAATTACAAATGAAAGCTGCCTTCTCGCCAAAATGAAAACCAATAGCAGATATGCAGATGCCATGAGAGTTATTAACAACGGTAAATAAAAGTCTGGCAATATAATATCTCTGATCTGATCTGGGTAAAAATTATGCATCAAATAGTAAACTAGGCTTGAAAACCCAAGACCAAGTATCAGGTGAGGCAAGAGTTTCAGTCGACGAGTAACAATAACTTGTTTCCAGATGTTGTTTTTGGTCGTATTTTTGTGGCGGTTCTTTTCGAGGTTAACAAAATGAAGTCCTGTTTCAAGCGATTTCGCTCGTTCTGTTAGGGCTAGGTTATTGTCAAGTCTAAGGCGTGATCGAGCTTTGCGCATCATAGTTTTTCCAGTATACTGAAGTTATGGAACAATGGGTTTTACTTTTAGTAATTATTGCAGGCTTTGCAGCTCTTTACTATCTGTTAAGTAAACAACTTCAGCAGCAAAACAAACCAGAGCATTTAGAGTCGCTGATTGATCGTGTTTTTGGCATGAGCGCCCAAAAAATTACCATGCAAAGCAAAACGGTTTTGGAGGGTGAGCGTGAAACCATCAAGACAGACTTGGCCAACAAACAGCTTGCGATCGAAAAACTAGTCAAGCAGCTTCAAAACGACATCAACGAACGCCAGGAAGAAATCCGCTCCTTGGAGCGTGATCGAGTCAAGAAATTTTCCGAGATTGTTACTGCCTTGGAAGGTCACAGTAAATTAACCGATGAGCTTAAAACCTCTACCCAGCAGTTGGCGGCGGTTTTATCAAATAACCAAGCGCGTGGCCAGTGGGGTGAGCGCATTATCGAGGATCTTATGAAGGCTAACGGCTTGATGGAGGGGGTGCACTATTTGCGCCAGAACAAGCTGGGTAGTTCCGAACTTAAGCCAGATATCACGCTTATTTTACCCAACCACCGCTGCGTGCCAGTTGATGTTAAGTTTCCTTATCAGGAGATTCAAAAAATGGCCATGGCCGAGGGCAAGGCGGCAAAAAGCACTCATATGAAGCAGTTTGCTGTTGATTTGCGTAGCAAAATCAACAAGGTGGCAGCTTACATTTCTCCTGAAAATAACACTTTGGATTATGCAATTTTATTTGTGCCAAATGAAATGGTTTTTTCGTTTATAAATCAAGAATTCTCCGAGATTGTGGACGAAGCCATAAGCAAAAGAGTGATTGTGGTCTCGCCTTTTACCTTTATCATTGTGGCTAGGACCGTCCTGGAAAGTTATCGTAACTTTATGATCGGTGATAAATTGCGTGAGGTTGTTAAATATGTCGATGAATTCGTTAATGAGTGGACGGTTTTTAAGGGTGAGTTTGAGAAATTTGGTCGTTCGATCGATACCCTGAGCAACGGTTACGAAAAGCTGACGACAACCCGCGCTAAACAAATGGAGCGCAGAATTGAGAAGATCGAAGATTATAGGCAGGGCGTGGTTAGTTTGGGTGATGGAGAAAAAATTTAACCAACCTCCCTTAAATCCTCAACCATAAGGTTGTGGGAGTGGCTTCATTTTTTTAAGACTTATTTTCAAGAAATTTGGCTTGCAAAAGTATAACCAATGGTTAATAGAGCCATTTCTTAAAAAACGCAATGTCTCTTTCAACAACCACATCCCAGCCTGGCTGCAAGTTATGGTTTGATCCAGGATATTTATAAAAATTAACCTTAATCGGTTCTAACAGCTCCTCTTCTTCAAGTTGCGACACATCAGCTGAGGCAGTAGCTGTCAGGCTTTTCAATTCTTTTTTACGAGATAGGCGGCGCTCGTTTTCTTGGTCAACTTTTGTTAAAAATTCCTCAGACCAACTAAACAAGGCTGCTTCATCCGCAGTGCCGTGGTGAAGTAGCAAGGGGCCATTGAGGCGATCAAGATGCTGGGTTAGAGAAAACTCAAAAACGTCGTAATCTTTTTCAAAAAGCGCTACCCAGGCCCGAGCCTCTTTGCCTTCATCTGGATTTTCGTCACTAAAAAACAAAACAGAATAAGGAAAGGGTGCCGTGACTGGTGCCCAAAGAGTTGTGGGAATGGGCTGGCCAAGCACCTCAAGCGTTGTCAAAGCAATTTGGCCCCCATTGCTGTGCGCCCAGATGCCAAGACGAGCTGGATTAATCTTGACCTCTGACCCAAGCAGGTCGGTTGCGTCTGGCTCATTAGTTGGCAGTTCGAGAGTTCTGTTTGACTCCAAAGTTTTAATCAGTTCAATAACATTGATAGGTTTGGTAAAGCGGCCTTTCCAGGTGTCTTCAAAATCTGGATCACTTTCTCCATAGCCAAAAAAATCTGGAGCAACAGTCACAAAGCCATTTTTTGCTAACTCGGCCGCGGCATTTTTGGTGCCCATGCCAGAATAATAACTTTCCACCGGTGCCCAACCCCTCAACATAACAATAACAGGGAAGCCGCCCGTAGGCGGCTCAGTGGCCGGGATGTTGATAGCGCCACTCATTTTTTTCTCTAAAGTAGTAAAGGTAAAAAGATATGTTTTAAAATCCAAGTTTTGGCCAGGATTAAGTTCACGCTCTAGGGTGAAATGAGTGCTTGGTTGGTATTTTCTTAGGGTCAAGTTATTAATTGTGTACTCCAAAAGTGGTAAAGGTCTGGGAGTAGGTTCAGAGGAGACAAAGGGTGAGATTAGTGAAGTGGGCGATGAGTTTTTGGGAAAAAAGTAGCCGATCGAGAATATGCCCAAGGCCACAATAAAAACTAACAAGGGTAAAGCGATTTTTTTATACACAAACAGGATTATATCGACCAAAACAAGTTTCTCCCAGCCCCTTTGTGTTTAAAGGGGCTGGGGAAAAATGATGTTTGCAGGCGTTATCTATCTAAGTGTATTTGGTATTCTGGGGTCCCACTGTGCATCGTTATAATCATACCCAATGGGTATTTCAGCTTCGGATAAGCCTATCA
This sequence comes from Patescibacteria group bacterium, assembly GCA_049322575.1. Taxonomy (GTDB): domain Bacteria; phylum Patescibacteriota; class Microgenomatia; order UBA1400; family PJMF01; genus JBMORQ01. Next base: position 87,828 of record JBMORQ010000003.1, on the reverse strand, counting down.
TTCCTGCAGCAACGGCTTTTTCAGCATTTCCGTTTCCTTGTTTCTCTTGAGGAACTTCCTCTCTAGTTTCACACATCTCTTCCTTTCTATTCCCATCCCTGGGAAAGATTTTTTAAATAATTACTATTTTGAATAGCTTGTTGAATCACCATTTTCATACGTGCTTGGTTTTGGGTAGCACCCAAGTGACGTGCCTCAAACAAATTGGGTTTGGCCAGCCCGTCGCAGCAACTAAGGGCCAAACCATACATCTGAACCAGATGTGAGTGTTTATCGAGATCTTTCATGACCCCTCCTTTGATTGGCCGCGGGCTGCTTTAAAACAAGCATTTTCGCCCCAAACCAATCATTAATTAATAAGCATCGTTTTGATCAAATTACTGCGCGATGGTGAGCAATTTGATCAGTAAAAAACCCTGGAAAACTAAAAAACCCCGCTGGTGTTGCGGGGTTTGTTGTTTTCTTAAAGTTTTTGTTTCAAGCTATACAACTACCCCGTTCTTACCAAAAATAATGGTATTCAACAACATTTGGCGGTAGGTAACTTGAGATTGTCTTTTCATGACGTTAATTATCATAAAGATAATTGATGGGATGTCAAGCAGAACTTCAGGGTACATTTAGGGTATAAATTGCACTATAGACTTACTTGCCCATATCTTAATCTTTGAAACAACTAAATTGAGCTGGTCAATAGCTAATAATCTTTAAAAGTCATATATAATACCGCTATTATGTCAATACTCTCTCGCACACTCATTAGCAGTACGCCTGACTTGATTGGTCAAGAGGTGTTGCTTAATGGCTGGGTCGATACTAAGCGCGACCATGGCAAAGTTACTTTCATAGATTTACGTGATAGATCAGGAAAAGTTCAGTGTGTTGCCTTTAATCAGATGGGCGAATTAACAACCGAAAGTGTGGTAGAGGTAGTAGGCCAAGTTAAAGCACGTCCCGAAAAATTAATCAATAAAAATTTACCCACAGGTGGTGTTGAGATTGAAGTCAAATCATATCGTTTGCTTAATAAGTGCTTTGAGTTGCCTATCACTCTTGATAGTGATGGTAAAGAAATTGGTGAAGAACCAAGACTTAAGTATCGTTATGTGGATTTGCGTCGCCCTAGAATGCAAAAAATCTTGAGAATGCGCTCAAAGTTAATTGACGCCATCCGTCAACAGCTCTTCAAGAAAGATTTTGTAGAAATTGAAACGCCCTTGCTTACCAAATCGACCAAAGAGGGTGCCCGAGACTTTATTGTTCCCTCGCGTTTTCAGCCTGGGAAATTTTACGCCCTGCCCCAGAGTCCGCAGCAATACAAACAGCTTTTAATGACTGCTGGTTTTGAGCGATATTTTCAGGTTGCTCGATGTATTCGTGATGAGGACTTGCGGGCCGATCGCGGCTTTGAGTTTACCCAGCTAGACATCGAGATGAGCTTTGTGAAACAGCAAGATGTGATGAAGACTGTTGAGGAAATGGTAAAAAACTCTGTCAAACAAGTTGGCGGCCAACTCAAAGATGAGAATTTTCCAGTTTTTACTTACAAGCAAGCCTTGGAAAAGTATGGTGCTGACAAGTTCGATCTGCGTAGCGAAGAGGAAAAAGCACAGGGAGTGTTGGCTTTTGCATGGGTGATTGATTTTCCCTTCTTCAAAAAAGTCGACAAAGCCGATGTGGCTGAAGTGCGTGATGGTAAGAGCGGTTGGACTTTTACCCACAACCCCTTTAGCACACCTCAACCCCAGTGTCTTGAAGACCACCTTGCCAAACGTAATATCGGTGAGATTTTAACCGCACAGTACGATTTGGTTTGTAACGGTTATGAGGTGGGTGGCGGCAGTATTCGTGCTCATCAGCCAGAGGTTTTACGCACTACCATGGAAATCATGGGTTATAAACCAGAAGAAGTTGAGGAAAGTATTGGACACATGCTCAGGGCTTTTGAGTTGGGCACACCTCCACATGGTGGTATTGCTCTAGGGTTGGATCGATTGGTGATGCTTTTGGCTAATGAAAGCTCTCTTAAAGAAACCATTGCTTTCCCCATGACTTCTACTGGACGTACAGCGGTCATGGATGGTCCGAGTTATGTTTCTGATGAGCAATTGGCCGAGCTAAGCATTGCTGTTAAAACGGGTGAGGGACTTTCGCCACATGACTACATTTTGGAAAAACTTCAACAAACTGGTTGTAGTTTCCAATATCTGAGCCATGAGCCTGTTAAAACCAGTGAAGAATCTGCCAAAGTGCGTGGCACAAGCATCGAACAAGCAGCCAAGGCGTTGGTTTTGGAAGTTGACAAGGAGTACCTGGTTTACGTTTTACCAGGCAATGAAAGAGCTGATTTAGACTCCTTAAAGTCGGCTTTGAAAGCTAAAAAAATCAACATGGCCTCTAAAGATTCAGTCTTAGCGAAGACTGGACTAGAGGTTGGTGCTATTCCACCATTTGGTTCGGCAATGGGCCTGAGGACAATTGTCCACCAGCACTTGGCTAAAAATGATAATATTGCTTTTAACGTGGGGCGTCATGATCGCTCAGTTGTCATGAAATACCAAGACTTTATAAAACTTGAAAAGCCAGAGTTAATCTAAAAATTAATGTGAGGAGGAAATTGTGGTGTCTCATCCGGAAAGAAGTTGTGGTTCTGAGAGAGATACTACATATGATAGTCAGCAAATACTTATTTCCAGATTTCTAGATCAGCTTAGAAAAGTCGGTTGTCTTCCAGAGTGGCTAATAGTTGCTAGAGACAGTAAAAATGTGTTTCTTGTAGTTGAATCTCTAGAGATAGATAAACTTGACTTTCTGGAGGTCTTTCACGCTTTTCGTTATGAGTTGATATTATCTATTTGGTCTCACGCTGACACAAAAGGACTTGTACGGAATCTATTTATTCAATTAAGTCGCTATGATCAGCTAAATGGTGTCGAAACATTGTGCTTTGGTGAGGGTTGGTTGGTATGTAGTAATGGTGTGATAAGTGGAGAAATGAGTAGCAGCTCACCAGAATCAGAGAATAAGACGGCTTCTGCTGAACTATAAAAATCTGATTTTTAACTGGATATAAAAAGATCAGGTCAGATAAGTCATTCCCTCTGTCGTCATTATTCTCTACAATGGGTTGTAATAAAAATGTTATTTCGCTACAAGTCTATTTGTAAGGTTCGGAGAAATCAATTCAAATGCCTAAATTATTTTGGTATCAGTATCTGAGTGTAATGTTTATCATTGCCTCTTTAATTCTTTTTGGATTGGCAACAAATATTGAAATAGTTGTACCTGAGCCTGCGTATCAACGAGGGTTGTTGTCGGTTCCAGCAATACCAGTTAACGTAGCAAGCGGTGCGGGAGTTTTTACTGATCTTAACCAAGATATACCTGAGCTAGCGAGCGTTAGTGCTCAAGCAGTTTATGTGAGTGATTTTGATTCTGGCTCAGTCTTGTGGCAAAAAAATGCCAACCAAGATCTCTATCCAGCTTCAACTACCAAAATCATGACTGCTTTGGTAGCTCGTCAGGTTTATCAACTAGACCAAGTACTGATGGTGCCGCCGGAAATTAAAAACCAAGGTAACGGCATGGGTTTAAAAAAAGGTGAACAGGTTTTGGTTCGTGATTTGCTAGCCGGTTTATTAATTCCATCTGGAAATGATGCCGCTTACGTTCTAGCTACTCAATATGCTGGTGGTTACGAAACATATGTCAACCTGATGAATGAGAAAGCCTTGGTCTTGGGTCTGGAACACACCACTTTTGCTAATCCATCTGGTTTGGATGACTTTCGACAATTGACCACAGCCAGAGACTTAGCGATTTTGGCCAGAGAGCTGTTGAAAGACCAATTTTTGTCCGAGCTGGTTTCAACAAAGGAGAAGACTGTCACCGACGTGAGCGGAAAAAATAATCACCTTTTGGTTAATACCAATCAACTTTTAGGTGTCGACCAGACAATCTTAGGTGTCAAGACTGGCACTACGCCACATGCTGGCGAGGTTTTAGTGACACTGGTGGATAGAAATGGACACAAGATCCTGATTGCCTTGATGGCAAGTCGCGATCGCTATCAGGATACAAAGATCATTATTGATTGGATATACTCGAACTATCAATGGTTTAGTTTTGACGAGGTTGAAGAGCATTATCTTCAAGATACCAAGTGATTTTCTAAAAGGATTGTTTCGTAAAATATCCACTATGACTACTCAAGAAGAAAGTTTACAATAAGTATTAACGCTTCGGCTTTTTGTTGCGAGATTAACAAACAAAAACTGGTAATAATATGTCACTCACTACCCAAAATGATTTCGGTCCTAGTTTAACCAATGTTGCCTATCTTGGTCGGCAAACTGCCAAATATGGCTTGATAATCCTTGCAGTTTTGATTGTTGGAAGATATTTCCTAAATGCTTTTGTTGCCTATTGGAAAGCAACTCATCCTGAGCCACCCCCGCCTCCCACTGTGGGTTTTGGCAAGTTGCCAGCTCTTGATTTTCCCAAACAAGATAATGCTGATCGGCCAAAATCCTATCGTCTAGAAATTACGACCAGAGAACTGCCTGAATTTAGCGATCGTGCTAAAGTTTTTCTCATGCCAAAATCTGAGCCAAGTCTTCTAGCAGATGAGCGGGTTAAAGAAATAGCTTCGATTTACTCCTTCATTTTTGAGCCTGAGGTTTTAGACACTCGCACATATAGGTGGACAAAATCTCAGCCACTTGAAACTAGTCTAGAAATGGACATCCAAACATTGGCTTTTAAGCTGAGAAGCGATTATTTATCTCGACCTGAGCTTATCACGGCAAAAAGTACCCTGCCTGAAAATTACGAAGCAGTTGAACGCATCAAGCAGTTTCTCAATACCGCTGAATTGCTTGGTGATGATATGGCAACTGTTGCTGGTCGAGTTACCTATTTAAAATCACTTGGTGGGGAACTCGAGGAGGCGTTTTCCTTGTCCGACGCTGATTTTCTCCGGATCGATATCGATCGTCTGCCGATTGATGATATTTATGAGATGATCTCGCAAGAAGGCCGCAAAGGAGTGGTTAGTGCAATTATTACCGGTTCAACCACAAAAAATGCCTCGATTGTCGAGATGGATTATCACTACCGACACGTTGATTATTCCCAAGTCGAGACATATCCGATTCGATCCACCAAACTTGCTTGGAAAATGCTTCAAGCTGGTGAGTGCTACGTAATTAACAAAGGCAAGAAAGATGAGGCAACTATCCGAAAAGTGCGCTTAGGATACTACGAGAGCTGGAGCGAGCAGGAATACTTACAACCAGTCTATATTTTTGAAGGGGATGATGACTTCTTGGCAGTGGTTACGGCAATTGATGGCAAATACTTGGCTTCGGGAAGTCAGTATTAACTCTCTTCTATAATTGTAATTAAGCAAAAGAAAAAATGAGTAAAGAACGCAATTCAGAACTAGTTACTAAAGTTAGAACTCGAGTGGCACCCTCTCCTACGGGGTACCCACACGCGGCCACAGCCTTTCAGGCACTGTTTGACTGGGTTTTTGCTAAAAGATACCAGGGTAAGTTCATCCTGCGAATCGAGGACACTGATCAAAAACGTTTTGTGGATGGTGCCGAAGAAGCAATTTTTGAGGCACTCGATTGGCTGAATTTATCACCCGACGAAAGCGTAGTCAAAGGTGGCGAATATGGCCCCTATCGACAATCGGAGCGTTTGCCGATTTACCGAAAGTACGCTCAGCAGCTGGTTGACCTTGGACTGGCTTATCACTGTTTTTGTTCATCAGAACGCCTCCAACAAATGAGAGAAGAACAACAGCGACGCAAACAACCGCCGATGTACGATCGACACTGCTTGTCGCTCAGCTTAGACGAGGTTGAAAGACGTTTAGCAGCTGGAGAAAATGCCGTGATACGTATGCGTGTGCCGGAGAATAGACAGGTTATTGTGCAAGACGCCTTAAGGGGCGAGATCAAATTTGATTCGTCAGTTATTGACGATCAGGTTTTGCTTAAATCAGATGGTTTTCCGACCTATCACTTGGCATCAGTGGTCGATGACCACTTGATGAAAATTACTCACCAATTGCGTGGCGAGGAATGGCTACCATCTGCTCCTAAACATGTTTTGCTATACGAATTTTTCTCATGGGAACCTCCAGTTTTTATTCACACACCGACCTTGCGCAATCCAGACCGCTCCAAACTGTCGAAACGCAAGGGGAATACCTCTATCTGGTGGTACCGTGAGCAGGGGTTTTTACCGCAGGCCTTCGAGAATTTTCTGGCCATGATTATATGGAAACCAGACGATGAGTCAGAGATTTTTGATCGCCAAAAGATGCTTGAGGAATTTGAGTGGGAGCAACTCAATGTGACCGGTCCAATCTTTGATGTTACCAAACTCACTTGGCTCAATGGACATTACATTCGTCACACATCTTTGGATGAACTCTTAAAAGAAGTTTTGCAGTGGGCCGAATGGGTAGTGGCAAAAGGTGCCGACCAAAACATCAAAAAAGGCGCCTCCCAGTTACTCGATTGGCAGAAAAGCAAGCCAGATCTTTTTAGAAGTGCGCTATCCTTGAGTCACGAGCGTCTCAAGATATTTGGCGAATTACCAGAGCTGCTAGCCATGTATTACGAAACTGACTTAAACTATGATCTTGATGACATTCTACAGAAGCATTCACCAGAGGAAATGAGCCAAGCTTTACAGCTAGTATTAACGACTCTTAAAGAATTGAATGAGTGGCGTGCGGATTTGTGGGAAGCAGCAGTCCGGGGATGTGCCGATCAACTTGGTTGGAAGCATAAAGACGTCTTTATGGCGCTGAGGTCGGCTGTTACGGCCCGCAAAGCCACCCCGCCCCTGTTTGAAGTCATGACAGTTTTAGGTCAAGAAGAAAGCTTTAGACGCATACAGCAAGCTATTCTTTTTTTGCAGAGTAAAAAGTAAGACAAACATATGCCGGATAGTCTGCCAGCCATCAGTGTCCAGTCTTCTGCCCAGAATACAAACTCTTTGGGGTTGGTTAAGGCCAAGGATGACAAATCTCTGAAAAGTAAGTCACAACAGTTCTTAGCAGCTATTTCTTTTGCTGGTCAGGTGGCCATGAATAACCCAAGTCCAGTCAATCCTACCTCGGTCCAGGCGCAAGAACAGGAAAAACCTGACCCTTTGACAGTAAAAATCACTCAGGAAGAGCATCAGGAGATCATCGGTAAGATGGTGAGCTATGTTAACATGCCAGCAGGTCATTTGAAATCTGATGACGAGTTGTATTTGGAACAGCAATTAGCGGATATGTTGGGCTTTGAAGTTACGGCAGAGCTCGATGGTCATAGGTTGAATCACACGATTGGAATAATGGGCTCGGAGCAGCATCTCAAACGCTATCCAGGAGATACCCTAGACCAACACGATGCCTATCAAGAGGCTGGCATTGCACCAAATCGAGGTGCTTTTGGTTGGTTTTTGGAGAGCGGTGAGCTAACAAAAAAAGCCATAGAGCGTGAAAAATACTACTTCGCTGTTCAGCTAATGTATCTGCCTGATTGGAATGAAAACTATCCTGAACTTAAGCCATGGTACAAATATCGCAAAATGGTTGTGATCAATCCAGCCGAAGAAGTAGCCGTGGTTGGCGTGGTAGCTGATGCTGGTCCTGCCATGTGGGTTAAAAAACAGTCGGGCGGGTCACCGGAAGTGATCCGAGAAGGCAAGATATGGAGTCCAAAGACTAAAGGCAAGGTAATGTTGCTTTTTGTTGATGATCCGGAAGATAAAATTCCCCTAGGTCCGATTAGTCTGAAGTGGGAAGACAAGCAGCAACTTGCCTCACAGGACAACTCATTTGCAAATAAATAGCAGAAAAATATGATAAAAACACATTTATTTGTTGGTTCGAGATATTTAATAAATCGCAAAAAAATGCGTCAAACGGTCGATCGAGTATTAAAGGCACATAAAATTGAGAATGCCCAAGTTGATGTCTCGATTGTTGGCAAAAGAAAGATTCAACAACTCAATGAGGAGCGGCTACGACACCAGGGTGTGACAGATGTTTTATCTTTTCCTCAGCATGAACGTAACCAATTGCAAGATTTTCCTTTACCACCGGGTTTTTTACCACATCTAGGTGATATCGTCATTTGCTATCCTTTTGCGGTAGAGACAGCAAGGCGATACGGAAAGCTAGTGGATGATCGATTGTGTTTTTACTTAGAACACGGTTTAATGCATCTACTTGGTTATCACCACGATTAGTAGTTGATTCTGTTTTCTGAGATCTGTAAGTTAGTATGTGGCTGGCTTATTGGTAGTGTGACCATTATCAACCGATTATTTTTTGCAAAAGATAAAAATGACTTGGTTTCGCAAATATCGGCCCAAAAAAATTGAGGAACTACACCTAACAAATGTGCGACAGGTGATTTTGGCCATGATGGCAAAAGGTAGTTTTCCTCAGGTGCTGCTTTTTGCCGGCCCTAAAGGAACGGGTAAAACCTCGACGTCTCGTATTATAGGAGCCATGCTCAATGATCCTCAAAATGCCGCTGTGGTCGACGCGCTTTTTTTTAAGAAGCCTGCTCCAAAAAAAATGGTGCTAATGGAACCAGACAATGAGGCAGATTTTGCTCGAGGAATTTTTGATGGCCAGTCGTTTGTTGTTCAAGAGATGGATGCAGCCAGCAATCGAGGCATCGACGATGTGCGCTCGCTGCGCGAGCGCGTCCTCCTTCCACCTCAATCTGGGAAAATGTCGGTTTTCATCCTTGATGAAGCTCACATGCTAACAACCGAGGCATTCAACGCCTTGCTAAAAATCCTTGAGGAGCCGCCGCCGCATGTAGTTTTCATTTTGGCTACAACCGAGTTGCACAAGTTACCAGCTACGATAGTATCAAGATGTACCAAGATCGAGTTTCGTAAGGCAAATTTAGATGAAATCGTTGCAGCACTTAAAAGTATTGCTTCTGCTGAGAAGTTAAAAATTGAATCAGAAGTCTTTGAGTTAGTGGCGGCTCGAGCCGATGGCAGTTTCCGCGATGCCGTCAAACTTTTAGAGCACTTAGCCGACGCTGGTGCTACCCAACTGAATAAGGCCCAACAACTACTTGGAACCGATCTTGAGCAGGATTTGCAGAAGCTTTTACAAGCAGTCCTAGCCAAAAACGAGCAGGCTGTTTGTCAATTTTTTGAAGATCTACGACAACGAGATATTGATGAAAAATTTTTCTATAAATCACTTTTTGACTATCTACATCGCCATTTAATATCAAGTTTTGGCCTTGAGACTCAGCCTCCGGTGACGTCCGCCTTTGCAAGCCAGCCTGTAATTCGTTTTTTGACTAGTGAGCTTTTAACCATCAACACCAACTTAGCATCGCCAATCGAGTTCTTGCCTCTAGAGCTCAAGCTTTTGGAGCTCTTAGAACGTTCCAAAAATAAAAACCAGGGCAATGGGTCAGGTAATGGGCAAAACCGAGGCATGACATCTCCAGAGCAGGCTAAGCAAAAAGTGGTGGTTACAGTTCAAACCCAGGCTGACCAGGACATAAAAAAAAATTCTAATGACCTCTCAGACATAGTGAAAAATTCCGAGATTGCTGAACAACTAGACAAAGACATAGCTTCTCTTGAGGTTGATGCTGGTTCTGTTGAAGTGGTTAAAAGAGTTCAAGAGCTTGGAGATAAAGTTACGGCTTTGTCTTGTAAAACCGACTCAATTCCGGAATCACCGCCAACAGCTGATGAGGGACGGACTCAGCTTTTGCTTGATAGATGGGAAGATTTCGTTAGAACTGTTGCTCAAGAAAACCCGAGTTTGGCTGCTTTGTTACGATCAAGCACCCCTTTGGTTTCCTCAGAGGGAACTGCCAAGGTTGGGGTTTATTATCGTTTTCATCAAGAACAGCTGCAACTACCTAAGTTTTATTCGGTGATTGAGGCTTGTAGCCAAAAACTAGTTGGAGTACCAATCAAATTCAATTTTTTGCTTCAAGAAATGCCGAAAGAAACAGAGTTGAAGGAAGTGACTAAACCAGCTGAAGATCTGTCTGGCATGGTCAAGGATGTTTTGATGTAAGAAAGATAAACAAAATAAACTTGAAAAACATGTCTGAACAAGAACAACAACCTGATTACAGTGAAAATGAGGGACCCATCGAGGGCCAAGAATTGTTAGAGAGATACAGTGAGATACTTGATCAAGTTGCTAAGCTAGTTAAGGAATACGACTGGAACGTCCAGTCATCAATTATAACTGATGATCAGGGAAACCTGATGAAATTTGAACACCATGGCGTAATTCTTCAGCAATATAGTGGTCGTTACGAACTTCATTTTATGCCTTTCAGGGTTGATTTTGATATAAATCAAATTCCAAACGTGGGACATAGTATTAAGAGACACATTTTTCAAATGTTGGCAACAGGATTTTCAAGTTTAATCGAGAAGTTATCAAGAAAAGAATATTTTAAGTCGAATGAGCAAGAGATCATTTGTTTTGCTAATGATAACCTTGCGCATCTTCTACAGAGGTTTGGTTTTCAAAGAGGTTCTTTATTTGAAGAAGCTGTTTACTATCACAAATCATCTTTTCCTGATCAGTTGACGTTTATTTTTTACCGTGTGATGGGAATGAACAGGGGGCCGGTTTTCTTCAGGTTTAGTTTGAGTCAACTACTTAATAGTTGCCAGCAAAATTCTGAACTTGAAAAGTTTTTATCCAATTTCAACCAAAGCGACAATGCTTCTGGTTCTTGAAGACATAAAGTTTGTATAGAGATAGCAGTTCTTATCAATGGATAAGTATCTTCAAACACATAGTTTTAATAAACCCCCTTTCCTCACATTCCCATTTTTCGCAAACTTTAGTAGAATCTAGCCATATTGTTAGTTGTGCCGGGTTACCGGTCTAAGGAAAAATATGAACAACCCTTTCAAAGCTCTGGGTGACTTAAACAACTTACGTCAACAAGCCAAGAAAATGCAACAAGACTTGGCAGCTGAGGAAATCACAGTCGAGGAAGGTGACATCATGGTTGTTATTTCTGGTGATCAAAAAATCAAGCGTTTTTCCGTACAAGGTATCACTAGCCAAGAAGCTGTCGATGTCCTAAACAAAGCTATTAAGCAATCTCAAGAGTTAGCTGCTAAAAAACTTCAAGAGATGACCGGTGGAATGGGTGGTTTGTTTGGCGCAGGTAAATAAAAAATTAGCAAGCAAGAATGGCCAATATTCTTTTTGCTACAAACAATCAAGGTAAATTAGCCGAGGCGCGCTCAATTTTGGGTGGCCTCGGTTTTTCGTTAGTTTCTCCGGCGGAAGTAAGCGGTGTGACCGGATTGGATGTTGAGGAAACAGGTCAAACTTTTGCTGAAAATGCCTTGATCAAAGCACAAACCTTTGCCGAGATCTCTGGCATGTTAACCGTGGCTGATGACTCTGGGTTGGAGGTTAAGGCTTTGGATAATTTTCCCGGCGTTAAATCGGCTCGTTGGCTGGTTGGCGATGATCGCGCTAGAAATGATGCTCTGCTGGAGCGACTAGCGGATATTCCAGATGACCAACGCCAGGCTCGTTTTGTTACCGTTTTGTGTTTGTTTGATCCTTCCACCGAAACCGCACGCTACTTTGAAGGTCAAATCCAGGGAAAAATAGCACGGGAAATCCGTGGACAAGAGGGTTTTGGTTACGATCCACTTTTTATCCCGGATGGGTTTCGTCAAACTTTTGCCGAAATGGGACAAGAGCAAAAAAACCAACTTAGCCACCGATACCAAGCTCTACTTAAACTCAAAACTCGGCTTGCTCAAAGCAAGACGTAGACCAATTTATTTCACTGTTAGTTGCTCAGCTCTGGAATGTCCGGCCCTATGCATTTTGTTGCACAGTTCAGTGATTGGTCAGCATCACTGAGCTGCATGCATTTTTCTACACAGTTTTGGCAATTTGCAAAAGCATCGTCCTTGACGAGCTCACATCTCGTGCCAGTTTGCTGACAGCGAATCAAGCTGCGGCAGGTATCATCGATTCTAAATTCTAGAGTGCAAGCCTCGGGAACATTGCTACCGCAAGTTACATCTACACCATGGCATTGCTCAATACCACAAGTGGCAATATTATTACCAGTTGGTGAAGTTGGGTCAGTGCCAATTTGTCCGTTGTTTTGTGGGTAATATCGTACGTCAGGCGGATTCAAGGCTCTAAACAACAGGCTTAAAACAGTTGCTCCAATTAGTCCTACCGCCACGCCAAGAGAAAAAATGACAGCTTTATTCATACGATCCTTTCTTTCGACTTGAGAGAAAATGGTCTGAGAAAAAGCTGTGAAGAGTTTCTCAAGAGCTCTCAAGCCAAAGTTATTTCTTTTTCGAGGTAGACATCTTGCACCGCTCTCATCAGTTCTACACCTTGCCAGAAAGGTCGGTTAAAAATTTTGCGGCCCATGATTAAGCCGGCACCGCCCGCCCGCTTATTGACCACCGCCTGGATGACGGCTTCACGCCAGTCAGTCTCCCCGCCATACGCTCCGCCTGAATTGATCAAGCCGATTTTACCAGCGTAGGCATTGGCTACTTGGTAGCGTACCATATCAATGGGGTGATTGGTAAGTAGACTTTGGTACATCTCATCGTCATACTTGCCAAAGTTAAACGTCTTCATGCCTTCGCCAACCGTGGGCATTTTCTGTTTGATGATATCGGCCTCGAGAGTTACCCCTAGATGAATTGCTTGGCCGGTAATATCAGCGGCCGTCTCGTAATTAACGCCATCCTTCTCCCAGGCGGGATTGCGAGGATAGCACCAGAGGATGGTAAAAAGACCCAGTTTGTGTGCTTGATGAAATGCTTGAGAAATCTCCACGATTTGGCGGTTAGATTCAGCAGAGCCAAAATAAATGGTTGCCCCAATGCCGGCTGCACCCATGTCGTAGGCTTGCTGCACATTGCCAAACAGGATTTGGTCATGCTTGGTGGGATAGGTTAGGAGCTCGTTATGGTTAATCTTGACGATAAAAGGAATCTTGTCGGCATATTTTTTGCTAACCAAGCCCAATAGGCCAAGAGTGGAAGCGATGCCGTTAGCTCCGCCCTCGATGGCCAAGGTAACAACCTCGTCGGGGTTGAAGTAACTTGGGTTACGGGTAAAAGAGTAACCGGCTGTGTGCTCGATTCCTTGATCTACCGGTAAAATCGACAAATAACCCGTGCCTCCGAGGCGGCCGTGTTGATACAAACGCTGGAGATTATTGACCACCCGCTCATTACGATCGGAAAAGCCAAAGATCTGCGGCACATGATCTGGGTTGGTAGCATGGATTTTATCTTTAGGGATTTTGTGACAAATATGACCGAGATAGTACTCGGCTTGCTCTCCTAGAATGTTGATGATGTCTTGATAAGTCATGGCAGGGTTAATCGATTTTGTGGATGTTTTTTTGGATTATTGGGCGGCTGCGGCCAAAGAAGTCCAAAACACTCCACTAATTACTCAATCTAGTGTAGCAAAAACACTGGGTGTGTGGGAGGAGGAAAGGGTGGGGAGAAAGGTAAAAAGGAAAATGCCCCCGTTGGTTCAGGTGGGGGCGACCTGTTCTCAGTCGTTCCAAAAAACGACTGAAAAAATCACCGACCCGATGATGGCTATGGCGATCCATAGCCATTCATCGGGATTGTTTTGCCTCGCCCAAGCCAGAAAAAAACTTGGGCCGGCAATTAGGCTGATACCCGCTGGGATTCGAACCCAGCGGGGGAGGGCCATTAAGGCCCTCGTTAAAGCGGAAGGCAGTTTTTTCATGCCTCCCTCCTTTTTGTTGCCGGGTTCCCCGCCTCAAGTCGCTGTGACTTGTTTTGGGGATGGTGGCAACAAGCTTATTTTATCTTAAAAAGACAAATATGTAAATATTATAGGCTTATTTCTAATGAATCAGAGGCCACTCTACATTCCAAATCAAAAACGACAAAATCAATAAAAAATCCATCATGACTCCAGCCCTTTAATTCCACCTCAAATGATTTGATTATTCAGAAATCCCCAAAAATCACATAAACTGAAAACATCTAAAAATCATTAAATAACATGGCCGGCGCGGACCGAAATAGCACGGCCAGAAATATCACAGCCAAATATGGCGCAACCATTAAAACAATTCACTCATAATGCCTCAAATCACACCCCACAACCCCATTGCCTACTTTTGTTTTGAGTATGGTCTCCAGACCAACTGGCCTTTTTACGCTGGTGGTTTGGGGGTTTTGGCGGGAGACACTGTCAAACAAGCCGCAGATCAGAATCTGCCTTTTGTGGCTTTGGGCTTGATGTATCGCGGCGAGGGCATTGTGCAGCAGATCGACCAAGATGGTATGCAACAGGATCGAGATATGATTTTCGAGCCGCTCTCGGCAGGGTTGGAACATGTTTATCTCGATGATCAGCCGTTGTTCATTCGCGTCCATTTGTCAGAACTGGATATCTGGGCGAGAGTTTGGAAAAAGAGCTACGCTCCCAATGTCACCTTATATTTGCTCGACACCGACACCGATCAAAACCAGCTCCCAGAGCGGAGCATCACTCACGCCCTTTATACTGGCAACGAAGAGGTGACGCTCAAGCAGCAGTTCGTCTTGGGGGTGGGTGGTGTCAAGTTGCTCCAGACCCTGGGGATTCATCCCTCCGTTTATCACCTCAACGAGGGCCGGCCGGCCTTGATGCTTTGGCAGGTGATTCGTCAGTTGATGGATGAACATGGCATGGATTATCGCCAGGCGAGGGAGTTGGCTGTCAGTAAAACCGTTTATACTAATCATACTTTGGTGGCGGCAGGGAATAACTCGGTTGATTTGTCCCTAATTCGTCGATACGCCAAGTATTACGCCGATAAAATGGCCATTGGAGTTGATCAGCTTTTAGAGCTGGGAATTTCGCCAGAGGCGCCCGATCGTTTTTCTATGGCAACTTTTTCGCTGAATTCTTCTCACCGAGCCAACGGCGTTAGCCAGATTCATTCCAAACTCTCGGCTGAGCAGTGGCCACAATATCTCTGGACGAATGTGACTAACGGCGTGCACCTTCCCACCTGGCAAGACCCAGAGTTAGCTAAGCCAGATCTTAATGACGAGCAACTTTGGCAGATTCATCAAGCAAATAAGCGCCGCTTGGCAGAGTTTGTATCTCTGCAAACTGGATTTGGTTACGATCCACATAGTCTGGTTATTTCCTGGGCTCGGCGTCTGGCTGGATATAAGCGCGTTGAGGCAATTTTTGAAGACATCGAGCGTTTACGAGCTATTTTGCGCCAGGTAGATCGGCCTGTTCAGCTCTTGGTTTCGGGCAAAGCTCACATGCTTGATCAGGCTGGAAAGATCCGTCTCCAGACAATCATTAAATACATGGCCAAGGAACTTTCTGGCCATGCTTTGTTCATTCCAAACTATAACCTGGATGTGGCCAAGATGTTGGTGCGGGGCTCTGATGTCTGGCTTAATCTGCCAGAGTTTGGTATGGAGGCATCTGGTACTTCAGGCATGAAAGCAATTGCCAACGGTGTTTTACAGTGCACCGTGCCGGATGGCTGGGCGCACGAGGTCGATTGGTATGGCTTGGGCTGGACGTTGGATGACAATCGCGTCTCGGCTGATTTATATGAAAAGTTAGAGCAACAAATTGTGCCGCTCTATTTCGAGCGCAATACTGCGGGCATTCCGGAAAAATGGCTGCAAATGATGCGTGGCTCGATTAATCTAGCCCAGCAGTTTAGCGCCAAAAGAATGCTTCAGGAATATCTACAGAAGCTTTATTAGTTAGCTTAAAAAATGTTTAGTTGAAGACAATTTAGCCTGGATTTTACTTGGGAATTTTAAGTCGGTCTTTGTTAGAATGTGGCTATATGAAGAAAAACGTCCTTCTTTTTTCGATGGTAATGGTTGCTTCTTTGGGCTTGGCTGCTTGTGGTGTTGGCACTGATCGTCAAGTTGATCAAGCACAGGAGACAAATACACGAGTAGAGGGAGAAGTTAAGGATCAAGAGTTGGGTAGTTTCTCCGGCTCTATTCAAGACATGATTGCAAGTAACAAGGCTCAAAAATGCACCTGGCAACAAGAGGGCACTAGCATGGGCACGGTCTACACCGATGGCAAGCGATCTTTTGTGGAATCCAGTGTTGTTTTAGGAGAAAAGACCGTTGAAAGTTACATTTTAAGCGATGGTGAGATTGTTTATATCTGGGAGAAGGGTGCAACAGAGGGTGTCAAAATGAGTTCCAAGGACATGCCTGTGGATGAATCGGTAGAATCTAATTTATCAGATAACCCAGAATTAACTGAGTCTGAACAAGCTGCAAAAGATGAGGAAGAGAATCAGATGTCAGTTTTGGCAGATGATCTAAAGCTTGAGTGCCAGGACTGGAAAGTTGATTCATCCAAGTTTATTGCACCAACTTCGGTCAAGTTTGTTGATCTCAACCAGGCTCTTCAAGAAGTAAGACCAAGTGCTGATCAGCTTGGAGCTATTTGCGATAGTCTCTCTGGTGAGGAAAAGCAAGAATGTTTAATGGGTTTGGAAAAGCTGACGCAGTAATCCAGCAATGCAAGAAAGAGATATGAATTTAATCGTCTTGGGTGCTGGTTTTAGCACTCGTTTGCGCCCACTCACAGATTCATTTCCCAAAGGCTTATTGGAGATCGGTGGCCTGCCGATGATGGCCCATCTACTTGACGAAGCTATTAAGTTGCCTGATTTGGGTAATTTTGTCTTGGTAGCCAATTCAGTGGTTGCCAAGCATTTTGAGGATTTTTTGCATCAACCCAAATATCAGGCTTTTGTCTTAGTGGATAATGGCGTGAGTCAATCTGAGAAACGTCTTGGAGCGATTGGTGATTTGCTTTTGGCTTTAGAAAAAATCGGTCAGGATGACGATGTCTTGGTATTGCCGAGTGACACTCTGGTTGATATCGATTTTGAAAAACTCATGGCTTTCTATCGAGAGCATCGCGGCTTTGTCAACGTAGTGCGCAAAGAAGATCCCCAAGTAATAGCTGGTGCGCTTGGCTGCGTGGAGGTGGATGTATCTACCAGGAAAATCATCAGCTTCGAGGAAAAACCAGCTGAACCCAAGGCTGCTTATGCCTCGGTTCCCATCTACATCTACCCTAAGGAAGTATTGCCACTGATTAAAGAATATGCCAGTCTGCCTGGTGCCAATCTCGACTCACCTGGGGCAATTGTGCCTTGGTTGATTGATAGGGCAGCTTGCTACGCTTTTGTGATTGAGAATGGCTATTACTATGATGTTGGAACTCATCAACAATACAACAAGCTCAAGGCAGAGCCCGGAAAATACCTCAAGAAATATTCCGAGAGCCATGAATAAAATTGATTGTCAGCAAGTTGAGGCGGTTGTATTTGACTTGGCAGGAACATTGGTTTTTTATCAAGCTAATCAGGCGGATCATAGCCAAACAGAGATGGTGCTTTTTCCAGGGGTCACTGGGCTTTTGAAGAAGATTGAAAACTCACGATACCGTTTAGGTTTGCTTTCTAACTCGCCAGGATTAACAGCCCGTTATGAATTAAAAAAACTAAGTATTGATGGTTATTTCTCAAGTTTGACCTTCGCTGACGAGGTTGGTTTTTCTAAGCCAGACAAACGGATTTTTTTGGCTGCTTGTGGATCTCTGGGACTGTCTCCGACTAAAATTTTAATGGTAGGTGACTCAATGAGTAAAGATATTTACCCAGCTATGGAGTTGGGCATGCAGGTCTTCTTACTTGAGGTTGAGCAACACGAACAACAACTTAAAAAACTGGAAAAATTGCTTGAAATATCGACCTAATTACCACAAATACACTTACAACAACTAGTCATGATTTATTGTAAAAATCTGCTATAATTAGACCTGGTCTAGTGAACTTTTCTTCGTCGGTCTTTTTCCCTCGTTTCTGAATCGTTCTCAGCCTAAATGCATGCTCCGCTGCAGAAGTTTTAGTAATTGCGGAGGGAGAGACTATATGTATAGTCAAGATGAGTCGGCACAAGCCGATCCAAAAAAATTATTTGTCGGCAATTTGCCATACAGCACAACCGACGCTGAACTCAATGACCTGTTTTCTCAATTCGGTGAGATTGAAGAAGTCAAAGTCGTTACCGATCGTATGACCGGTCGTTCTCGTGGTATTGCTTTTGTTCGTTTCGTCGAGGAATCAGCAGCTCAGGCCGCTTTGGCTCTCAACGAAACCGAGATGAGTGGTCGTAAACTAATCGTTAACGTCGCTCGACCTCGTGCTCCACGTGACAACAACAGCCGTGGCGGATCATTCAGCCGTGGTGGTTTTGGCGGTGGACGTCGTGACTTTGGTGGCGACAGAAATCGAGGCTACGGTCGTAACAACGATCGTTAATTGTCTTAACACAAATAGAAAACCCCGGCCGAGTGCCGGGGTTTTTGGTTTGACGATGCTTATAGTCCAACGGTGGAGCATGAATCGAAAAAGGTGCGTAATATCGACATATTTTGAATTATTACTCTGGTGATATACTCGTCGGATGATTAGAAGAGGTGGAAGGTCATTAGATTCTTTTTTACCAAGCATTTACGCTGCCATTCTTGATGTAGATGGCACGCTGTACGAAGGAAACTCTTGGGTTGAGCTGACAGAGGGATTGTCTGATCCCGACAAAATTGAATCAAATGTTGCTATTCATCTTGCTGCCTATTCCTCTTTTGCTAAAAATGAGATGACTTTTGATCAAGCAATGAAGATTTGGGTTGATTTATGGAACGGCTTAGGTATTTCCGAAGAGAAGGCAGAGGAAATATTTGAACAGCTTAAGCCGAAAGAGTGGGCCAAAGAGCTAGTTCATTTTTTAAATGATTGGGGAGTTGTTTGTTGTATCTTAACAGGCTCATTGGAAGAGTTTGCCAAAGTATTTGCAGGTACTCTGGGGGTTTCCAGGTATTTAGCTAATGCCAGATTTAATTGGGATAAGCGAACAGGCGAACTGGTCAGTTTCGATTATTTTCCAGATCAAGCAGCTCGGAAGCATGAGCAGCTTAGCGTTTTTCTTGAAGAATTGAGTCAGGGTAGATCAAGAGCGGGTTTGGCAGGCGTTGATTTTGATAACTGTCTGGTAATTGGCGATGGGCCAAACGATTACGAAGTTTTCAAAGCTGCTGGGTTAGCTATTGCCATTATTAATCCAGAAAAACCCGATGAAGGACTAATATCTCTAGCCCACATTTGTGTTGATAATTTAGCCGAAGCACTCGACGCTCTGACTACAATTCGTATGATTCAAGTGATGTTGCGTTACCCAGATAGTTAATTAGACTTGTAGCGAAATAAAATTTTGTAATAAAAATGCTATTTCACTACAAGTCTATTAGATGTTCCATCCTGATAAAGCTTTGTTGCAAGCAGATGATAATATTCAACGACATTTCTCAATCGATCAATATTTTCTTGCCATAACTTTTCGATGATTATTAGTTGAGTTTGAGCAGCATTGAGCTGAACCAAGTCATCCTCAGTTTTTTGTTCAATAGCTTCCAGTCTCTGTTTTTCGTTTAACAATTTGCTTATGGTCATGATCAGCTCGGCTCTAGGTCCAAACCTTAAGAAAGGTACGTGTTTGGTTTTGTTGATGGCAACGTCTAGCAAATTACCGTTTTCATCTCTCTTGGGTGTGGCAGTAATGTCATCAAATGGGTTGCCACAAAATGTTTTGGTAGCAAAAAATTCTAGCTTGCTACTATTTTCATTAAAAGCAACGCCGGTTCGGAGCATCACTCTCAGTCTTTTTAACATGGTAGAGCTGAATGGCTCACCAAGCAAATCCTTAATGAGAAATGATTGAATCATTGAGGGTGAAGCATCTTGGTCATCAACTAATTTGATCTGGAGATGATCCTTAATGCTGGCGGAGGTAATGTTCCTTAACCAGTTAATACTTGCTTGAAGTTCACCTTCTTGGTCTATGTCGTGTTTATTGGCAGCTCTAAACTCCGCTAATGTTTCTGTGGAGGCCAGAACTTTGGCTGCTTGGTTGAAGTTGATAGCTAATTCTGTGGGTATTTTCTCAGCATTGGGCTGTGCATTCAGTGTCTCGATTCTTTGCATTACAGCTTGCTCAAGTGCTGGGCTCAAGAAACCAACAGCATAATAACGAATTATGTTGAGAATTTCTTCTCTAGTAGCCCTAGAAATTCTTTCAGCAACCAACTCAGTGGCCTGTGAATTAAAGTAAAAAAGACCGGCCAACTTTGCGGCTCCGATTGACTTAGAAAGAGTGCTCATCCAGACAGTGGCAATACCTTTATTTTCAAACAATTGCAAAACTTTAGCTGGATCTACCAGCCAACGCTCTTGAGCAGCATCGATGATCAATAAGAATTTGCCTTGCTTCTCTAAAAACTTTGTAATTATCGCTTTTTGTGCTTTGTTTGTTAATGTTGAGCTCTCTAAAAGATAGTTTAGGTCAAAGCTATTTAAAAGCTCTTCAGCTTGTTTATAAACCAAGCCACACTTGGGTGGAATGGCAACTAGATGGCTAAACTGAGGTGGATTATTGGTGGTCTCAGAAATTTTCAAGCTTTTTTCCAGACCCTCAACAAGCGATTTAATTTGCAGGAAACGGTATTCCTCAAAACTCAGCGCGGAACCATCTTCTTTACGGCTGGGTACGATCGTGACATCGACCTTGGTGCAGGGATTTTTGTTTTCTGGTAAATTTGCGCAGCTACCAACACCACCACCTAATTTTTTCCCTCTAGCAGCATCCCCCACAGTACTTCCCGAGGCGGCAGGTTGACACAACACACCTTCTTGGTCGCCATTTACCATGAAATACATAAAGTGTGTACCTGAAATACCAAATACTGAATCAAACGCCAAGCCCAGGCCATCGGCTCGAGTTAGGGCTGTTTGTTGACGGACAGTTTCCATGACTATTCTGGCCGCTATTCTTCTTTGGTTTTCGTTTTCAATACGCTCAAGTCGTTGTAAAAACATGGTCCATTTTTCTAGATTTGAGAAGGTTTGAGAGTCCTGGTGAATGCTGTTGCCAGTGGTGGAGCCAGCGTCATAGGTTAACAATGACAGTTTCTTAATCAATTTTGAGAGTCTATTTAACTCCTTACCTATTAACTCAGGATTGGCTTCTCTGATCTTATGTAAAATTCTGGTTTCAGTTGCGTTTGAAACAAGTGGGCCGTTAATAATTGCATCACAATAAATATCAAATCCATGTAAACCCATCGAGGCAAGTTCTTGTCTAAGAATAAATGCGGGGTTAGTGAAAGCATTAGCCACGCCATCTGGGAGATTAGCTAATTGTTGTTCCAAATTTAGCCTGGTGGCTGTGGTATAAATTTGAGATGGGGTGTTTCTAGTGTCTAGACCTCCGTCAAGGTATTGAGCGACCTTCAAAGTTCTTAAATAATGATAAGCAAGTTCGTTTGAACCATCAATATCTAGTGCTTCTGGTATCTCAATCTCGAGAGTATTTAACTGCTGTTCAATTGAGGTGATGGTCTTATCGACTGAGGGAATAGTTGATTTATTGGCAGTCTCTCGACTTAAAAATTCTAGCAAAAGGTATGCAGCAAGCGTGCCAGAAGAAACATCGGGGTTTGGTCGCTCTGCGCCACTCCTGCGGAATGATCTAATTCCTCGATTTCTTTTAGTTATACGTTCAATTGTGTTTAACATATCGATACACATCAAATATGTAAAAAGCAATTGTAACTCATCTAATACACATGTCAATCCTTATTATTATAGGATTAATCCAGATCAAGAAAGCTTTGTAAATGGGAAAAAGCCACAAAAAAACCAGCCCTGTCAGTTATGAACCGACAATAGGCTGGTTTAATATCAATTTATTTTTTGATTATTGTCTGCTGCTCTCGGCTATTCCTTCACCGCTTGGAGTGTAGGAGGCGTTAGTGGTCAAGATAATCTTGTCTACGTTGGTTCCGTCCTCTCTCATCCAGATATTGAAGGTGTGAGTGCCAGCACTGCTCACCGTAATTGAAGCAGGGCTTGAACTCATACGAAGGGTTCGGCTCCAACCCCAGCTGCCGACATTGCTCAGTTCCATGGTACCAACTCGAGCGTTGTTAAGACCAAAGTGGACAGAATCGCTAGTGCCGCTTGGATTGTTGGTACGAACCCAGAGGTAATATGTACCAGGAGTACTGAAGTTGATCTCATAGCTAACCATTGGAGAGTCATTTAGTTGATACTCGCTTCTCCAGACATTGCTGTCTGTAGTAGTGATGTAAGACTCACCGGTATAAGAAGCAAGAGCAGTGGCTGCATTCCAGCTTCCGATAGTCGTTGAGGCATTGCTCATGAAATGCTCAGCTTCCATAGAGACATTGCCAGCCGTCTCAACAAAAGCCCCCGTGCCGTTGGGTACAGTCACGGTGATGGTGAGATTTGCGGTGGCGGTTGCCCCGTCATCATCAGTCACAGTTAAGGTGACTTGATATGACCCCGCCTGGGTGTAGGTGTGGCTGGTAGTGACGCCAGATCCTGTATTGCCATCACCAAAGTTCCAAGAGTAGTCGGTGATTGTGCCATCAGAATCAGTTGAAGCCGAGCCATCAAAGTTTACTTCAACAGGTGCAACACCGCTGGTTTTGTCCTGGGTGAAGCTGGCGGTTGGCTGATTGTTGGCATTTGGATCCACCACCGTGATGCTAGTGGTGTGGTTGGCGGTGCCACCGTCGTTATCGGTGACGGTCAAGGTGGCAGTGAAACTGCCTGCCTGGGTGTAGGTGTGGCTGGTAGTTACACCTGAGCCTGTGCTACCATCACCAAAGTTCCAGCTATAGCTAACGATATTGCCATCTGGGTCATTAGAAGCCGAGGCATCAAAGCTAACTTCAAGTGGAATATTTCCTGAAGTTGGGGTAGCAGTGGCCGATGCCACTGGCAATTGATTGACCTCTCCTCGTGGGCTCTCGGCTAGTCCAGAGCCTGATGGCACATAGGAGGCATTGGTGGTTAAGATGACCTTGTCAACGGTTGCTCCATCCTCCCTCATCCAAATATTGATGGAATGAGTGCCGGCTGAGCCGATGGTGACAGACGCAGGGCTAGAACTCATGCGAACCGTTCTGCTCCATCCCCAGTTGTTGAGATTACTTAATTCCATGGCTCCAACTCTGCTACCGTCGATTCCGAAGTAGAGAGAGTCACTGGTGTTGCTTGGATTATTGGTGCGAACCCAGAGGTAATAAGTACCTGGAGAGCTAAAATTAACCTCGTAACTCACCATTGGAGAGTCATTTAGTTGATACTCGCTTCTCCATAAGCCATTGTCTGGGGTCACCAAATACGACTCACCAGAGAAGGCTGCAACGGTGGTTGTTTCAGACCAAGAGCCATTGGAAGCTGCTTGGTTTGAATGATAATGTTCGGCTTCGATTGAAACTTGACCAGCTATTTCGTTAAAAGCGCCAGTGCCAGAGTTCTCGCTACTTATGGTTAGAGTAGTTGAAGCTGTGCCGGTTGCTCCTGCATTATCGGTGACTGTTAGAGTGACTTGGTAAGTACCAGCCTGGGTGTAGGTGTGGCTGGTAGTTACACCTGAGCCTGTGCTACCATCACCAAAGTTCCAGCTATAGCTAACGATATTGCCATCTGGGTCATTAGAAGCCGAGGCATCAAAACTCACTGTGGCAGGGACCAAGGCAGCGTTGACGCTACTGGTGAAACTGGCAACAGGCGAATAATTCGATGAGCCAGGGTTCCAACCTGAGGCGCGTGCCATTAACCACCAGAATGCTCTAGATAGTCGAGAAGCGCCTAAAGTGTTGGGATGACCAGTACCATTGACATAGTTTTCTGCCAAGGTACCGTCACACTCATACTCACGCTCAGTTGCGTTATAGCAATAGTTGCCAGATAAATCGTGGGACTCAATATCTGCAATGTCAAACAAAACCTTATTGTTGGCTGCAGTGTAGTTCCTGACTAGAGTGTTGTAGTCATAACGATTGGCATTGGTGCCATAGCCACTAATAGGATTAGATCTAGTTAGAGGAGCTGTGACCCAAACGAAATTGATGTTGGGATAGGTCGTTTCCAGATACTCCATCATGCCGCGGTAACCGTATACAGTAGTACTACCCACGTTGACGGGGAGTTCATTCCAGACCTGTGCTGCGGTGTAATTAGTGAAGTCAACGTAGCAGAACTTCATTAATGCAAGCTTGACGTTTTGATTAATATCTGATCTAGCTAGTAGATTGACAAAGTGCTCCATTTTGGAAACGGGATTAAAATTGTCACCAATTAATACTTCTCCCACACCATTATTTGTCACATACCAGTTTGCTGAAACTGTATCGGGGAGGCCATTTGGCTGATTGCCATCCATATTAATCTGATATCGTGAACCATTGGTATACATGCTCACCAAGTCATCTAAACCTCCGTTTGAGGTGTTGTCATCGCCGTAAGAAATGACACGACCGACAGATTGGTGACCGAATAAGATATCACTATTTCGTGCAGCATCTAAATAGGTGCTAGGGATTATTTCCTGTGTACGTTGAGTACCGTCGCCGTTTTCGATTGTTTCCTCAACATTGTCGTGATTGACGACAAAACCTGGCAAGTTGCCAGCATAGGTCTTTGGGGCAAGCACAAGGCTGCTAATTGCTAATCCAGTGAGGGTTAGTAGTTTTTTTGTCATAAGTTTGTTGATACTATCATGCTCTACCAGATCTATCAACCCTATCAAAGTGATTTTTAGTGTATTAAATATGTATATTTTGCGATATATAGGCCTTTTTAACAGATGTAAAGGATGTGTAGAGAGCAGCAGCACAAAGCTACTTTTTATTAATACTAAGGTCGTTTGATCAAACTTAGTAGCCTTATCATTTCTGCGTTCGAGAATGACTTCTCTCACAAAAATCAGTTTTTCGTTAGAAAATTCGATTTTTAAATAGTTCGTTTAGGCAGCCAGTCAATATCGGCAAGGTTGCCTATTAAAAACATCGATTAATCCTCTTACACGATCTTTACACGCCTTTTCTTTAAGACACACATAAACCTGACACTCTAAGACACAGGCATACTAAGAGCAAGCTTTAGTTAAGCTACTTAGGTTGCTGCGAGTTACTGTTAAACATAGCAGTCAGCTCAGTAAATAATAGAAAGGAGGTGAGACAAATGATCAGATACTGGCGAAACTGGGACTATGGTGACACGGATAGTTACTGGTGGGGAGCCCCGACAGGTTGGACAGATTACAACCTTTATGATTACAACAATAATTTTGTACTAGATGACAACGAGATTGAAGATCTGGTTTATGACAATATCCGGACCGACCCGGGCATTACCTATTCCGACGCCGATAAAATCTCGATCTCTGTAAAGGATGGAGTTGTCACGCTTAGGGGTGAGGTGAGGAATCCTCGAACAAAGCCCTTAGCGTATGCCGATGCATATTGGAGTAGTGGCGTAACCGATGTGGTGAACCAGATTAATGTCAGAGAGAGAAAAAGACGTGAGACAGGCGATAGCAAAAGCTCGGCATGATTCCGATCTGACAAGCAACATCAATAAATGTCCTGCCACCGAACAGCCAAGGTGCTCAAGGTGGCAGGTTAATAAACAGCCCTAAGGGTTGAAGAAAGGATAAGATGAGGTACATAGCAGGAATTTTTACCGACAAACAGGATGCGAAAGAGGTGGTGCAAAAGCTACGCGAAAAAGGTTATGGGGAAGACATTTCGGTGATTGCCAGAGATGAGAAAGACAGCCAGGTGACTTCTGGCGTGATGACTGGCGGAGCGGTCGGAGGAATTGTGGGTTTGTTAGCAGGTTTGTCCTCTGTAGCCATTCCTGGAGTTGGCTCACTCTTGGTTGCTGGTCCATTTATGGCAGCCTGGGGTATTACCGGTGCAGCTCTTGGCGCCCTAGCAGGCGGTTTAGTTGGCGGACTGGTTGATTTGGGTATGACGGAAGAGTCAGCCAGGCGTTATCAAGATCGGATTATTCAAGGCGACGTAATGGTGGCAGTGAGTTTGGAGGAGAAGATGGATTCGGCAAAAAAGCAGAACGCCACTGGAAAAACTGAGAAAACGGGCAAAGGCAGTTCAGCAGATCTTCAGAAAAAAAGCGCCGAGATTGAGGAAATTATGACTCAACACAACGCCGAAGAGATCAATATCAGTCGGGAAAAGTAGCTATCAAGAAATAGACTTGTAGTGAAATAACAGTTTTATTACAAAACTGCTTTTAAGTACTGCAAAGGTTCTTTTTCTTGCTTGAAGTAGCTATGCTACTACTTCACTCAAAAAAACCCTTTTCGTTCAAAAAAATCAGTTTTTTCACTACAAAGTTTTATTTGGCTACAAGTCTAATTCGATTAATAGGTTGTGCAGTTAGCCTTATGACTAGACGAAAGAAAGTAATCATTGTTGGGGCGGGTTTGGCCGGACTCTCAGCTGCGGTGTATTTAATAAAAAAGGGTTTTTTTATTCATGTCGTTGAAGCGAAACCATATATAGGGGGACGTACTGCTTCATGGGAAGCAGACGGCATGGTTGTCGAATCTGGTTTACATCGCTTTCTTGGATTTTATGAGATTCTGCCTAGGCTTTTGCACCAAGTTGGGGTGCAGGTTGATGATGTTGTTCAATGGGTCAATGAGCTTGAAATTAGATTGCCTAACCCTGGCCCAAGTCAAATTTTAACCTTGTCTCCGCTAGGTCAGCCTGTTGACACATTACGCTCATTACTTGGCAACAATGATTTTCTCTCAGCGAGCGAGAAACTTGCTCTTTCAAATTTTATGGTGAAGGGCCTTAAGGAGTACTTTTCTTCACCTGCTTCTTTAGACGAAGTCTCCATATATGAATTTGCTACAAGAGAAGGATTAAGTCAGGACATCATTAAAAAGATAATAACTCCCTTCAGTACGGGTTTGTTTTTTCTACCTCCTGAGGGTTATTCGAGTTATGTTTTTTTTGGCACGATAGGACCATATCTAAAACGAATCCATCAACTGAAGATTGGAGCATTTAGAGGCGGTATGACGGAAGTAATGATTGAACCAATCGTTGACTTCATTACCAAGCAGGGGGGACGAGTTGATTCTGAACGTGAAGTGACCCAACTACTCTTTGATGGGAAAAAAGTCAGAGGTGTTCGACTCAGCTATGAAGAGATTGTAGCTGACGAAGTGATTCTGGCTGCTTCGCTGGCAGGAGCTAAAACGATTATTCGCCAGACACCGGGACTCAAAAGGCATTTCCCTGAATTACTTGCTCTGCCAACTATGCCAGCTGTGACTGTTCAGTTTGAGTTATCTGAGCCATCTGCCAACACAGACAGAGTGGTTTTCAGCCCCGATACCTTGTGGGCTTCTTACGCAGAACAAGCCCGAACAACTTTTACACACCTACCCGGACGTTTATCGGCAATTATGGCAAAAGCTGACGAACTAATTTACCTGTCAGACTCAGAAATATTGGAAAAGGCCCTCGAAGATGCAAAAGAAATCAACATTAATCTCAAGACAATGACAAACTATCGTGTGATACGACATCCTGCAGATTTCTATTCGTTGTCCCCAGGATCTGAAAAACTTAGGCCTCCTCAAGCGACCTCTCTCCCTGGTTTGACTCTAGCTGGAGATTATACAAAGCAGAAGTATCTAGCAACCATGGAGGGAGCGGTAGACTCAGGTGAAAAGGCAGCAAATATTCTGAATAGGGAAAATACACTATAAAAGGTTAAATAAGTAACCCATCAGGATAATACCTATAATAGTTATGCCGAAAAAGAAAGCTAAAAGTTGCCATTTAAGTATTTTTTTGAGCATGAGTGCTTCTGGAATGGATAAAGTAACTGTAGCTGTCATAAATGCAAGAGCGGTGCCCATTGGTACCCCCTTGTTTATCAGCGCCTCGACTATAGGAATGATACTTACGGAATTAGCATAAAGAGGTACGCCCAGTACAACTGCCAAAGGCACACTCCATCCTGATGATATTGATAAAGTGTCGCTGATAATCGATTCTGGCATAAGACCGTGGATGAGGGCACCGAGTGTTACTCCAATTAAGACGTACGGATAGATCTTTTTTGTAATCTGCCACATTTCGTTTGTCCATAGCTTAATTTTTTCAGCAAAAGGAATGCTTTTGCCTTGATACTTTTCAAGTAATTGTTTTTTGCCAGTGAACACCAAAACATTGGGTTGAAGATATTTTTCAAGCTTGAGTTTCTGAATAAGAAAACCGCCCAGCATGGCGACAACTAAGCCAAAAAGATTGTACAAAACTGTAGCTCTCACTCCAAAAACACTGGGAAATAAAAAAAGCGATGACTCGTTTATTAGCGGCGAGCTAATCAGAAAAGCAAAGGTAACACCCAAAGGTATACCTGCAGACAGAAAACCAACAAACAAGGGTATAGATGAACAAGAACAAAAAGGAGTTACAACTCCCAGTAAAGCTGCCAAAAAGTAGTTGACTCCGTACCACTTTTTTTCTGCTAACAAATCTCTAACCTTTTCAACTGGAAAATAATACCGTGTGATCGCCATAAAATAGTTGATGACAATCAACAGTAGACTGATTTTAATTACGTCATAAATCCAGAAGTTCACTACTCCGGCTAAATAACTATCATGGGTGATGCCTAGAAAGTTGTAAGTTACCCGATCAGCTAAAACCTGAAGAGGTGCAAAAACATCCATTATTTTGTTTCCTCCAATGCTTTTCTAATGGCTGCTTTTAATTTTTCTTTGTCTGGTGAAAAACCGACCATGGCAATTCTATTATTCACTACTAGCACTGGACTGTTCATCGCTCCAAGTTGGATGATTCGATTTATGCCTTCGTTTCCTGTGAGATATTCAAGCTCCAGGTCTTGCTCCATTTCTACGATGGATTCTTTTACAATCTGATATAGCTTTTTGCAGGTGGCGCAGCCCGATCCCAAAACTTGAACTTTCATTTTTTCCTTCGTGCTCGATGAGCCAGACAAGTTGGTAATTTAGATGTGAATGGGAAGTGAAAAAATATATTTGTCGGTATCAATCATAAAAAAGTTGCTGTAAAGCATCCTTTTTTTATGATGTGACCCCATGGGGAATCGAACCCCAGTTACCGGGATGAGAACCCGATGTCCTAGCCGCTAGACGATGGGGCCAAGTTTGCTGTCTTGGCTTAAAAAACTTAATTGTACTATTATATAAAGAGCCCCAAGATTATAGCGTTATGTTAGCTTTTGCTCAACTCGGGATTTTTCAGACTTTGGATTTTTGAACAAAAGAGTTTTTGCAGTTTTTTAAGATCATATAAAAATCAAAATCGTCATTGCCATTTTTTCACGCACAAGACTTCTATGGCTTTAGTGTTGTGTTAAATAATTTACTCATAAGTGCAGAAACTCAGAAAAAAACTTATAAAAATCTCATCGGATTCTCACGCCTATCTATCATGCCTTTTTGCTATTTTGACTCACTTGGCAAAAAATATTAATTACTCAAACCCACTAATTGACAAAGCAAAAAAAAACACGTAATACTTAGTGCACGAAAGACTTTACAAGGACTCTGCCTGCCCAGCACTTCTTTAATTAGGAGTGATGTAGCTAACTTCGTTTTCGAAGGGCGGAGTTTTTTGTTTAAGTTTTGACTTAAAAATAACTCTTCTTGGGAAGGGGGTGAATAGTGCAATGAAGAAAATCTTATCAAGCGCAGTTTTGTTAGGTGTAGTCGTGGCCGGCGTTTCTGCTGGTACTCTGGCTTACTTCGATGATACCGAAGTTTCAGCTAACAATACGTTCGTCGCTGGACAGATTGATTTAGAAGTTGGTCACCAAGCTTGGGTTGACCAAGGTGCTGGCTATGTCGCTGACACAGCTGGAACTTGGGGAGTCCAAGATTTGACAGCATCTCAAATTTTCTTTAATTTTGATGATGTCAAACCAGGTGATTCCGGCTACGGTTACGCAACCTTGCAAGTTAGCGACAATCCTTCATGGGTTTGTTCTAACATCGAATTAACCGCATCAGACGACGACGCCGTTAACGACGCCGAGTCAGCTGATGAAGACACCACTGCAGGAGACTGGAATGGTGAGCTCGATGACCAGTTGAACTTCTTCTTCTGGAACGACGATGGGGATGGTGTTTACGAAGCAGGCGAGTCAGTCGTTATGCCTCCAACCACCCTCAACAACTTACCTCAAGGTGCTGGTAATGGTGGTCAAACCTTCGATTTGGTTGACTCTACTACCCACGTTTTTGGAGGTACAGTTGGAACTCCATTTACTCCAGCTCCTGGAGCTGAGTATTTGGGTCAGGCTTGGTGCTTCGGTACCATGACTGTCGATGCTGTCAACGGTGGTTTCACTTGTAGCGGTGTTGCAACAAATAACGTCGCTCAGGGAGACGATGTCGTTGGTGACATCACTTTCTACGCAGTTCAATCAAGACACAACGAAAATTTCGAGTGCTCTACCTGGACTCCGTAATGATTTTGTTAAATTGCTTGTGGCGGGGCGATTGTCCCCGCCACATAGGCAATAACCGGCAAAAGGCCAAGTTTTAAAAAGCAATAATAAAAATGTAAGCTAAATGTTAGCAAGTTAAGCTAAACTAGCTTTAACCATGAAAAGTAAAATATCATTTATCAGCAATCTTGTTTCCTGGATGGTGGCTATCTTTATCGTTGTAGTTGCTGGAATGTTGGCATTATCCAAGTTCAACACTCCGCTGAAACTTAGAGTTTTTGCTGTTCTGTCCGGTTCAATGGAGCCAGCACTTAACGTTGGTAGCTTGGTCATAGTTAAAGATCAGGCAGAATACAAGATAGGAGACATTATCACTGCTGTACCAGTGATTGGCTCCAATAAGACTTATACTCACCGAATTACTGGTATAGTGAACCGAGAAGACCGTGTGCTTTATCAAACAAAAGGTGATGCTAATGAAGAAGCAGATCCTGAATTAGCCGAACAAAAGAGAGTAATCGGCAAGGTAATCTTCCATATACCATATTTGGGTAAAATTGTGATGTTTTCTCAAACCCAGATGGGTTTTGTTTTATTAATTGTTATTCCTGCTACTTTACTTGCCTATAACGAATTTAATACCATAAAAAAAGAAATTGCCAGAATTTTCAGAGCAAGAAAATCTGCCAAAAAGCTAGCAACTGAGTCATTAAGCAATGAAGATAAAGAATGATCTAACCACCATCAAAAATTTTGTGGACTTCTTGAAGAAGAGGTCGATTACCTGGCTCAAAGTTACTAGTTTTTTTGCCTTAGTCATTTTGGTCTCGACAACTCTGCCAACACTGTCTGGAATTGCCGATCTCGAGACTTCTTATAATAGTGTTTTTACTGCTTCGACTCTTGATATTGGACTACGCTCAGATCAAGCTGATTTTGGTCCAATTAGTAACAGTCTTTGGCCAGGAGACGTGGTTTCTCGAGATATCTACGTGCAGAAACTAGGTTCTCTCAATGTGAAATATCTTTCACGCGTCTCGATCTTGCCAGGTAGTGACACTGCTCTTTGTGACGCTCTACAACTTCAGGTTCACTACAACTGGCATACTGCAGCACCAGCCACTCCAGGCGATCTAACAAACGTCCAGAGCGATCTCAAATACAGTGGTTCCTTGAGTGCTTTTAATGATTTTGTAACCAACAATCCCACTCATGACCCAGACATGGTCATCATCAATAGTCATACTTATTACCCCAACAGTTTTTATGGGGCTGATGAGCATTGGTTTAGCTACGAGGTGAGTTTGCCTGTGGATGCTGATACAAGTCTTGAGAACATGACATGTAACTTTAACATGGTGACTGAAGCCTGGCAGACAAATTTTGAATCCTACGATCAGGGCTTTAGTGATACTGAGTTAATTGCCGGTAGCTTATCTACTTCTGTCTGGACGCCCGCAACTCCAACCAATGATGGCTGGAACATCCCTCCGTCTTCCACCACACCCGATGAAAGGCCTCTCGACCTAGCTTGTGGCGCAACAACCAACACGGGTAATACTTCAGCGCCTAGAGTCGCACATAATTGGTCTGCAGTTTCTGGGCGAAACATTGCCTATCAACGTGAAGTAACTTACCCTTCTGGTTCAATTGGTTATTTCTATGCCACAGACAATTACACACTATTCTCTTCATTTGGCTCGGGTTCAGGCGTTCAAGGTTTGTGGAATACTAGAGTTAGAGCCTTTGAGGATAATAATCATGATGGAAATTTTGATGCAGGAGTTGATTGGCCAGGTGCCTGGAGTGATTACTGTGAGATTACTTTAGATACTTTAGCGCCAGCAGCTGCTATTAACAGCCCAAGTGATGGCGATAGCTATGCAGCTAATGCAACAATAGACTTTTACGTTACTTTATCTGATGCCAATCCGGCTTCTTGGTTATTGACGGCACGTGATGCAAGCAATAACGCCGTCCCTTCTTTCCCAGATCAGACTGGTGGAGCCAACACTTACAACAACGAAACAATTTACAGCTGGGACACTACGGGTGTACCTGACGGAGAGTACACTATTTCCTTTTCAGCAGTTGATGAAGCCGGCAATGCTAGTGTAGTCACCTCTCCCACTTCTCAAGTTATTGTCACAATTGATAGCACATCTGGTTCGACAATTACCGTAACCAACAGTCCAGAAAAAGATATCCAAAACAAAGTGTACAATGGCGATTTTTCCAAAGGATTAGAGTCATGGGGCACTCAGGGCCAGGTTGCTGCGGTTGAAAACGGACAGGCAGGAGTTAAGCCACGTAGCGCTACCTTTATGGCGGTTTTAGACGGTTCTGGCCAAGGTGTGAACAGCATTTCGCAGAATATTGATAATTCCGGTCGTGGACTTCGTTCGGTTGGTTTCTGGTTTAATATGGTTACGAGCGAAGTTGATCCTGGCTTTGATGAACCAGCCTTGTCGGCCTACATCAATGACAAACTGGTATACCAAGTCTGGGCAAAAGATCTTTCGAGACTTCAGGCGTTGTCAGGTGCATCTGGGCAGGCAAGTGGTTGGCAATATGTTTCAATATACGTTGCCGACGATGCCTCGTCTCAGCTCAATCTTAAACTACAAGCAGGTAACACAGGCGATCAATCGCAAAACACTCTCGTCTACTTGGACGACGTCAACACTGCAGCGACTGTTGTTGACAGTGGAGCTTTGTTTACCATCTATAGTGACAATCCTGATACCATCGGCGAAGTAGCTTACAGATATTTACTGGATGGTCAGATCAAAACTGGCTCACTCAAATCAGGTGTGGGTTTCACACTTGAAGGTGAGCCGGATGACCACATGCTTTACTTCTGGTCCGTAGCCAGTACTGGAGCCAAAGGAAAGATGAATTCGATCTACGTCACATGGGATGATCAAGCACCAAGCTCGATCAACGATCTCAAGGCGTATGATGAGGGAGAGGGCGAGTATAGCCTGACATTCACAGCACCCTCAGATAACTTTGCTCCCAGCGTTCTACGCTATGAAATTCGATATTCTGAGCAACCAATTACTCAGGACAACTGGTCTGCGGCCAGCCGAGTTTCAGCGGTTTCAAATTTAACACTGGGTTCAGAGGGTCTAGCTCCTAGAGTTGCTGGAGAGCAAGAAGATCTTCTGGTCAAAGGTTTGGAGGCGGGTAAAGCCTACTATTTTGCACTTAAATCGATGGATTCTGCTCATAAATGGTCGGAACTTTCCAATCTTGCTCTAGTTGAGGGTCAGACCATGCCTGCCATCAGTCCGACTCCAGTGCCAGCCACCGATCCTTTGGTGGTTTTACAACAACAGGAGCCTTTTAAGGCTTGGATGTCGATTAAGAATGCGTCAAGCTTTGAACGCGGTCTATATCATATTGAATACGAGCATCCAGTGGTAGATGCCGACAATCAAGTGAAGGTTGTGGATGTGATTAACGGCGGAGTTGATATAGATAGTGATTCAGTCGAGGTTAAGGACATATATTTTGGTACCTGCTCTGGCGGAGAGTGTACTCCCCACCGCGGTATCGATGCTACATCTATCAAGCTGCAACTAAGGCTGCAGGATAAAGATAATGCCGAAAAACTCCTGGAAACAGGTTTAACTGGAGGATGGAATGATTAGAAAAATATTTTTATCACTTCTAGTTTCGTTGTCATTTTTTCTTAACTTGGTTGTTTCAGCTGAGGCGGGCACAGATTTAACTGTGACTTGTGCTAACAATGGTCCGTGTAGTATTTCCCCAGCTGATACTCCACTATTCAATGAGAGTGGTATGATGCCTGGAGACAATTTCACTCAGACATTAACTATTACCAATAATGATAGTGACGAAACATGCAATCTGCTGCTCAACGCCACAGACACAACCCCAGAAAGCTCGGTTAACCTGGCTGAGAGAATGTTTGCGGCCATTTATTCTGGTAATACAGATTATTTCGGTACACAGATATCGGGTGTTGCCACCAGCGATCGCTCATACCAAGACTTATACGACACTGATAATATTTCACTCGGTAGTCTGGCTCCCAATTCAACAAGAGTTTTTACCTGGAATGCTAATTTTGACATTTTAGCTGGTAACGAGTTTCAACGTTCTCGGACAGTTTTTGATTTTGCTGTCAGAATCACTTGTGATGGACCCTCTAACCCGGGAAATCCTGGCAATCCGGGGAATCCTCCTGGTGGTAATCCCGGCTCCACCAACACTGATCCAGCCAAGCCACCTGTTTGTGAGGCAGAAGTTCCTACCTCCGCGCCTTCTTTGAGTGTAGCTGGTGCCGGACCGAATGCTGTAACCCTTAACTGGACGTCAGTCAGCCCAGTGACTCACTATGCCCTAGTTTTTACTAGAATATCTGATGGTGCATCATACGGAAGTACCAATATTGGCAATACTACATCATACACAGTTACTCAGCTTTCAGCAGGTCAAGCGTACTCTTTCCAGATTTTTGGAGTTAACGATTGTGCTCCTGGCCCTAGGTCTAATAGTGCTGAAATTCCTATCACATCTGGACAGGTCTTGGCGCCTGACGTTCGCCCAGTTGGTCAAGGCGGGCAAGTTTTAGGTGAAACAACCGATGAATCGACTCAATCAGCGCAGGTGCAACCAACCTCTCAACCAACTGGTGAGGTAGCCGGTGCCACAAGTGGAGTTTGTGTGAGCTGGCGTTTCTATGTTCCTTGGATACTACTTATCCTGCAACTATTAGTGACCATGTTATTCGACAACTATTTCAAGAAGAAGCGTACTCAGACAAAGCACTGGGTGGCTGTGGTCATAGCCCTGCTTTCCATTGGCCTGTTCTACTGGTTGCGCCAGTGTGACTGTTACTCAGGAGGTTTTTGGCTGCTGGTTTGGCTGTGTAAATGGTATTGGATTGTTGCTGTTCTTGATCTATTGGTATCACGTCTAATTAACTACGCTTTTATCGAAGAAGTTGAAGCGAGAAAAAAACCCGCAAACGTTAAAGAAGCCGCTGATAAAACCAGTGGTATGAATCAATAGTAGAATTGTCTAGCTTGGAACCGATAATCTAGACAAATACAGCAGTTTTCTTCATAATAGACTTGTAGTGAAATAACAGTTTTATTACAAAACTGCTTTTAAGTACTGCAAAGGTTTTTTTTCTTGCTTGAAGTAGCTATGCTGCTACTTCACTCAAAAAAACCCTTTTCGTTCAAAAAAATCAGTTTTTTCACTACAAAGTTTTATTTCGCTACAAGTCTAATGGATTTGTGTCAAGTGAGTTTTTTGTGCTTCTGTTTTGTTACTCAGAAACAAAACGATATCTTGATCAAAGGTGTTTGGTTATTTATTAGCTTTATTTGATCTCATGAATACTCATCTACCCAAGCATACCAAACGAATTAAAAGAAACTCGACAAAAAAGCTAAATTTTTTGCATGTTTCTTTTAGAAATCTCTTTCATCCTCATCGTGGAAATCATCACCGAGCTAAAATATTACATCCGGAATCAATCTTTTATTTGGGTCTGATTGTTATCGGTATTTTTTCTCTTATTCAGGCTGTCCGTTTCTTTCCTGGATTAAAAGATAGCATCTTAGGATTTTCCTCAGAAATTAGTGCAGATAAGGTTTTGGAAAAAACCAACCTTGAACGTCAGAAAATGGGCTTGTCGACGTTAACTTATAATGACAAATTAGCTGCGGCGGCTCTCAGCAAGGCTCAAAACATGTTTGACCAGCAGTATTGGTCACATAATTCACCAGATGGACATGAGCCATGGTTTTTCATTAATCAGGCGGGCTATGTTTATCAGGTTGCTGGGGAAAATTTAGCTCGTGATTTTCAAACGACCGATCAAATGGTCTCTGCCTGGATGGAGTCTCCAACTCATCGAGCCAATATTGTAAATGATAAGTTTACTGAGATTGGCGTGGCGGTTGTGGATGGTCGTCTCCAAGGTTTCGAGACAACCTTGGTCGTCCAGATGTTTGGTTCACCAGGAAGTGATCTTTCTCAATTAGTGGCAAATCAACCGAAGTCTGTGGTTTTCGCTGAAGATGGCCAACAAGCAGCTTTTGGTCAGGCCTCAATTTTGGCTGGACAGTCACCTGTTAGAATCTTTTCTCAGAGTTCACCCATCTTTAATCCTTTGCATCTAACCAAAGCTTTCTTTTTGGCTGTCGTTTTTCTAATCATCATGACTCTGATATATGACGGCTTAGTCAGTAATCACAAGAAACTGGATAGAGTTGTTGGTCATAATTTTGCTCATATAATCCTTTTTTCGACCATAGCATTTTTATTAATTTTCTTTAAAGGTGGGATTATTCAGTAATGAAAAAAGAGTATTTACGTCACCGACTAGCCTATTTGTTATTGGTGTTGGTTTTATCGATTTTGGCTTTTTTATTCTTTGCAGCATGGCCTGATCGTTTGTTGCAACGTATCATTGTTGTGATAATTTCTGTTTTCTACTTTCTCTGGGGGATCTTTTCTCACATTCGCCTTGGAACTATCACAAAAAATATTATTCTGGAGTACTTGGCAGTTTCAGGGTTGTCTGGATTAATCTTATTTTTAATCACCTTGTAACATTCTTAATTTAATGAACAATGATTGATCCAAGCGACAAGTTATATATGGTTTGATATACTAGAATTAACAATACAACAGGCATGTAATTAAATAACATTTCGAGAAAAGTTATTTTAACCCATACCTGGTGCAGTCCTTAGGATTTCTGAACACTTAGGTAAGTAACAAGGAAGGAATTATGAAGGGAATCATCTTAGCTGGTGGAAGCGGTACTCGTTTACACCCCTTAACTCGTGTCACGAGTAAACAATTGCTGCCAATCTACGATAAGCCAATGATCTATTTTCCGCTTGAAACTCTGCTTAAGGCGGGTATTCATGACGTGATGATAATCGTGGCACCTAACAACGCTGGCGATTTTTTAAAGTTGCTTGGTAGCGGAAGCAATTTTGGCTGTGATTTTGTTTACGAAATCCAGGAGAAGCCAGAAGGTTTGGCTCAAGCTTTTCTGATAGGAGAAAAATTTATCGGGCAAGATAATGTGACCTTAATTTTGGGCGACAACCTATACGAAGACGACTTTTCACAGGCAATTCAGAGTTTTGAGCAAGGTGGTCGGGTTTTTGCCAAAAAAGTGAGTGATCCTGAGAGGTTTGGAGTGGTGCAGTTTGATCAAAACCGCAAAGCAATCTCGATCGAGGAAAAACCAACTCAACCTAAATCAGATTATGCTGTCACTGGATTATATATCTACGATAACACGGTGGTGGAAAAGGCAAAATCGCTCAAACCATCTTCTCGTGGCGAGATAGAAATTACCGATATCAACAATTTGTATCTACAAGAAGGCAAATTAGACGTGGCCTTTGTTAATGGTCAATGGTTCGATACTGGAACATTTGAGTCGATGTATCAGGCAACCACTTTTGTTCGCCAAAAAACTTTATCAGTTTAAGTAAACTCTTTGCCTGAGTTAAGATTCTACAGAATGGCTGGTCAGTCATTTGTACTTTGAGTGTTTAGTTTAGCGAGTGATTTGGTCTATAATGTTCTGACGGTAAAATTTGAAGAGTGAATGACTCTTGTTGTCTTATTTGAGACAAGTTTTTGGTTTTGATAACATGTTAATTCGATCAGTTTCACAGAAGTTACTTGCAAGAGTTAAAAAACAGCCACTCATATTTTGTTTGGTTGGGTTGGCAATGGCGTTGACGCCTTTATTTGGTGAGACAAAGGTTTTTGCTCAGGAGCAAGCGTTGTCAAACCCAGCATCGGAATATTGTCTCAATAATAATGGTACTCTTAATATTCGACAGGAGTCGAACGGCGAGGTAGGTTACTGCCAATTTGATGATGGCAGCGAGTGCGAAGAGTGGGCATATTTCCGTCAAGAGTGCCAACAGGGGACGAATCAGGTTGACCAAACAGAAAAGGAGCCCGATTCGGGATCTAATTTGGGTCAAAAGAGCCAGCTATCGGCAGAGATTGAGGATTTGAAAGAAACCTATCGTGGTCAGCTGCGTGAATACCGCGACAAAGAGAAAGTTTATACAATTGCCGTTGATCAATATCGCAAATTAGGAACGCTAGAATCTATCGAAAAAGCCGTGACGGCGACACGAGAATTAATGATTACCAGAGATCAGGTGCTGCAAACTCACTTCCGTTTGCTGCGCCTCTACCTGCTTGATACTGCTGGTGTGGAAGAAAGCTTTAAAAAAGAATGGCTTAGTGTTTTGGAAACTAACATCGAGGAATTGGATAAATCTCAACAGCAATTAGCCACTACCACTGATCGTGTCAAGTTGAATGAATTAAGTATAGAGTTTAAGAAGAAGAATCAAATCTATAAAAAGAACTCTTTATCGGTATCTGTTGTCTTGACAGCAGCTCGTTTGCAGAACTTCTACGATCGGCAGGTTTTGTTGAGAAATGATATTGAAAAATATCTTGAAAAATCGGACTTAGGTATCGATGCCTCGACTAGACGGTCATTCATTGAAACAGATCGAGTTCTCAAAAAAGCTCAGGACTCATTGGCTGAGTATTGGCAGCGTTTGGCTAGGTCTCAGGCAAAAGGGCAGCTTGACGGAAATTATAACAACTTAAATCGAGACCTAAATCCGGTCTATGTTTCTCTGGCTCAGGGAATGTCGTATTTGGATGAAATCATGACTAAAAATGACTGAACAAGATTTTTTTCCCACCAATCAAACACAGTTTGCAAGCGAAAGGCCTCTGTTTCAGCGACCAGAGGATCCTTACATCGATCCAACCTTATCAAGTTTGCCTAAAAAATCATTTCTCCAGAGGAAAAGAGGCATTGTTATCCTGGTAGCGGCCATCTCTTTAGTACTGGTAATCGTGTTGCTTTTTTTGCTATCCCTGATGCAGCCTGAAAAACCTTTAGTTACTCAAGAGAAAGTACAAGAAACCGCATCTGAACAAGCAGAGATCTCGCCCTTACAGGCAAAGTATCTTGAACTTAAAGCGTTTCAACAAGAAACAGATCCAACTTTGCAAATCTTGCCCTATCCTCAGATAGACGAAAACATCTCGGTTGATCAAGTGAAAGAAGAATAGAGTTAAACTTCGTTTTCGTTTAACAGTTTGGACCTCAGAGAGATGACTAAAAAGGTAAAGATGGCCCAGTAACTGAGCGTAAAGATCGAGAAATCGACATCTGGATAAATCACTTGAACAAAAACATTGATTGATTGCGCCAGAATAGTTAGATGGATTGACCAATTAAAACTCTGCACAAAATTTGTTTTGATGCGATAGAAGCGCATCACCAAGCTGGCTAGCAGACCGTTCCAAACGACTATAAGCATGCCTGCTAACATTTTCCAGGCTGATATGGCAATAAATATCTCGAAACGATGTTGATCTAGGATAGTGAGGGCCGGATCAAGATACTGCGTAACCAATTGCTCAAGTTTGATTTTCGACAACTCAAAAGCTACATCTGGCGGAATGGTTTCATTGAGATTTCTTTGTACCCAACTTCTTTGAGCATCTTGGAAATAGTATGAGTTTTGGTTGAGAAAAAAGGCCGTAGATACCAATGGGTCTGAGGTTTCTTGTTGTTTTTGATTGTAGTATTCAGTGGGAGAGGTGTTTTTATCAATAATAAGTGCTAGCCTCTCTGGCAATCCTTCTTTTTTGGTGTCAATAAAAGACGGGTAAAACACCTCAAAGACGCTTTGGCCCGTCAATTGGAGTCTTTGCCCGTTCCAGGTGATAGAGCTTGTAGTGTCAAAGTGTTGGACAGCTTCTTTAGCAGCTTGTTTGGCTAATGATAAATAATGCGGCAAGTCTCTGTTGATAAATAAAGCTGCCGAACTCATTGATAGCAAACCATAGAAAACCAGGAAGAAAAAACTTGATTGTTTAATTGATTCTTGGCGCAACTGCAAATAATAACCAACGTCCGCAAAACTCCGCCAGAGCCTTTGAAGAAGGATATCCTTAAACCGTTGAAGCATGGTCTGAGTATATCAGAGTTTAATAGGCTTGTAGCAAAATATCGTCCCCGCCGAATAGTTCTCGCCTGATAGATGTCTGATTTCTTGATGAGGTTGATCTAACACACTGAGATATTCTCGATTTTTTTTGGTAGAATGGGTTTCACTAACTGCGAAATAATGCACGAAGCAGCCAAGAGCGCTTTTTCACGGGAAAATTTATTGACTTGAAGCATTTTCTCGAGTTAGATTATAAATTTCTTAAAAAATATGCCAATTGAAACCTCAACATACAAACCAAAGCTCCAGGCCACGATTGATCATTTATCTCAGGAATTGTCTAACATTCGGACTGGTAAGGCATCGGTTCAGATGCTTGACTCAGTTATGGTCGAGGCATACGGCACCCGCATGAAGCTTAACGAGGTGGGAAATGTCTCTGTTTTGGACGCACACATGCTGACAATCACACCCTGGGACAAATCTCTTTTGGCTAACATTGAAAAAGCTATTCAGATTGCTCAACTTAATTTGAGCCCGATCATTGATGGCGAGATTGTCCGAGTGCCGGTTCCTCCATTAAATCAGGAGCGTCGACAAGAATTGGTCAAACTCGTCCATCAAAAGGCCGAGTCAACCCGAGTTATGGTCAGGAATCAGCGTGTTGAGTTCAAAAAGGAAATTGAGGCTCAGCAGGGTGAAGCAGGAGTGAGCGAGGACGATGTCAAGCGACAACTTAAAGAGCTTGAGGAAATCATTAAAGAATATCTGGAAAAGATTGATCGACTGATCGAGATAAAAGAAAAAGACTTGCTAACCATATAGCCCAGTCACAGAGCTTGGGTCAAGATTATGATTAATGTTTTACTCATCCTACTACTGTTATCCCTCTTGGTCATTATTCACGAGTTAGGTCACTACCTGATGGCCAAAAAGTTTGGCGTGGCGGTGGAAGAATTTGGTTTTGGTTATCCTCCTAGAATCTTGTCCCTGTTTAAGATAAAGGAAACATTGTTTTCGCTTAATGCCATTCCTTTTGGAGGATTTGTTAAACTTAGAGGTGAGGAAGCCGACACCAGCAATGCTGGTGCCTCGCGATCAGTCAAATCAAGCTTGGCTTCTGAGGCGGGTGAAGAGTCAAAAAAGACCAGTCTTTCTGTCGATAAGAACAGCCTGGATGGAGTTTTCTTCCTCAAGCCAATGCTGCCTAGAATAGCCATCATTTCGGCTGGGCCTTTGTTCAACTTAATTTTTGGTATGGTAGCCTTTTCGGTGATCTTTTCTTTCTCTGGGATACCTGTTCCAC
Source organism: Patescibacteria group bacterium (assembly GCA_049322575.1). Taxonomy (GTDB): domain Bacteria; phylum Patescibacteriota; class Microgenomatia; order UBA1400; family PJMF01; genus JBMORQ01. Next base: position 46,021 of record JBMORQ010000003.1, on the reverse strand, counting down.
TTGATAATCAACCTCGTATACTTCAGACACTTGAAAACAGCCCAGCGGCTCAAGCTGGTGTAGAAGCAGAAACCAGCATCATTGCCTTTGTCTATCAGGGGGAAACTACTCCTGTAAGTAGTATTGATGATGTTCAAAAGTACGTAACCGCTCATGCTGGTCAAGAGGTAACAGTGATTACTTCAGGACTGTGTCGAGAGGAGAGTTGTCAGGAAGTAAGTCAATCCTTTAATCTGTACTTACGCACAGCAGAGGAAACTCCGGCGGGTGAAGGTTCGATGGGAATTGTTTTTAGTGACTTTTATTTAAAATTTTACCCATGGTATGAGATGCCTTTCCGCGGCATTGTCTACGGCATTGGGCAGGCATTGGCGATGGGCTGGTTGATGGTGACAGGTATTGTGCAACTTTTCACCAACTTGTTTCTAGGTAATGGCTTACCTGTAGATGTTGCGGGTCCAGTTGGGATTGCACATCAGGCACAAAAAAGCGATTTGTTGGCTCAAGGCTGGTTGATGGTGTTAAATTTCATGGGTTTGTTGTCTATTAATTTGGCAGTAATGAACATTTTGCCAATTCCTGCCTTGGACGGAGGTAGAATTCTGATGATCTTGATGGAGAAAGTGATTGGCAAGAGTCGAGTTGACAAGGTTGAAGGTTATGTCAATTATGGGGGATTTATTGCACTTATGGGCTTGATTATTTTGATCACATTTAAGGATGTGGCCAGAATTGTTCAAGGAAACTAATTGGCAAAATTTATGGAAAGTGATTATGTCGAAAAAACGTTTACGTAGTCAAAAAATTTCTGCTGCGGAAAAGAGGAAGCAGGTAACTCAAGATCCAGTAGAGAGTTATCAACCAAGTGAGGTGATTAGATCGGATAAAAAAAAGCCCTCAGAGCAGAAAAAACATCCTGACAGAGGCCAGCAGAGTAAATCGTTTTCTTGGGAAAAAAACTTCGGTTATTCTCAAAAACTAATTTTTGCTGATTTGGGCAAAACCTTAATAACCAGCTTGATTATTCTTGCTGTGTTATTTATGATTTTACTTTATACTAAATAACCAAATACAAGTCATATTTTTGCAGTCAGCAATAAAGACTATTTCTTCGGAAGGGAGAGTAATGTCGAAAAAATCTTTGTTCTTAGCCTTGGTTCTATACATCGTCTCAGCTATTGGCTCTTATGCTATTTTTGCCCGCGTTGGAAGTTCGACAGTGGTCGTTCCAGAGGGTGGCGAGACAACTCAGCAGGCTGAAGGAGATGATTCATCATTATTAGGTGCTTTACTGCAAATTGACCCCAATGAACCTCGTGACCAGGTTTGTCCAATTAATGGCAGAATGTATACTAAAACCGAGAAAGATGCTTGGTCAGCCCGACGTCCGTTATTTGTGATGATCGAGAACACACCCGATGCTCGTCCTCAGTCTGGTTTGAGTAAGGCTGACGCCGTTTTTGAAGCAGTTGCTGAAGGTGGAGTGACCAGATTTGGCGCGATTTTTTATTGTGGTGCTCAGTATCAAGACTTGCTTTTGGCTCCAATTCGTTCTGCCCGTATTTATTTTGTTGACTGGGCTTCAGGTTTTAATTTACCAATGTACGTTCATGTCGGTGGCGCAAATGTTCCAGGGCCAAGTGATGCTCTCGGGAAGATTGGCGATTATGGTTGGGAGCTGAACACAGACATCAACCAATTCTCGGTAGGATATCCTACTTTCTACCGCGATTACAATCGTGTTGAGGGTAAAGAAATTGCTACAGAGCATACTATGGTAACCTCTACCGAGAAATTGTGGGCAGTTGCTGCTAAACGTGGCTGGACCAACATGTCTCCAGAAAGAAAGCTAGGTAAGAAAACAGTGCCTGGTTCTGATTGGAAAGACGGTTACACTGGTTGGACCTTTGAGGAAACTGCGTCAGCTAAAGGTAACGTTAGTACTGTTGCTTATGATTTTTGGAGTGGTTACAGCGACTACTCAGTCAAATGGACATATGATTCAACCAAAGACGTTTTTTTGAGAGAGGTTGGAGGCGACAAACATACTGATCTGAACGATGGTCAACAGATTGCCTCAAGCAATGTTATCGTGCTTTTCACTAAAGAAGAGGGTCCAATCAACGAAAAGAAACATATGCTTTACCAAACGACTGGCAAGGGAGAGGCATTGCTCTTCAAACATGGATCAGCTGAAAAAATCACTTGGGTGAAAAAGACCCGCGAGTCAGAACTCGAGTTTAACGATGCTAAAGGCAAGCAGGTCGAGCTAGCTCGTGGACAAGTCTGGATCTCGGTTGTCGATGTGAGCAACGAGGTGCAGTATTAAACAGACCATTGCATAGGGCAGGCGGTAAAATTTCGACTTGAGCTGCGGAGAAGGTTTATTTGACTTCCTGCCCGTAACATTTGTATCACAAAAACCGTTTGGAGCTCTGTAGTCTTCTGCCCAAGTTGCTGGCATCTTCTGGTGGTCGGAAAATTCCGAGTACAAAAGTTAATCGTTTCTGGTAATATAAATGTATTGACATCAGGTGTGGTATTCGGTTATCACTCCAGTAGTAAAATAAGATATGACAACATTACAAGACATTATAGTTTCTCGGGTCAGAGTGAAAATGTTGGAGCTGTTTTTCACTCACGATGACCAGATGTATTACGTGCGTGAGATTACTCGGCTAGTTAAGGAGGAAATCAATGCGGTGCGCCGAGAACTGGATCGCTTGGTAGGTTGCGGACTCCTTAAAAGTGAGCAGCGGGGTAACAGGCTCTATTATTCCTTAAATAAACGGTATTTGTATTTTCAAGAACTGCAACAAATGGTTGCAAAAAGTACTGGTTTAGGTAGAAAAATTCGCAAAAATCGCAAGAAACTAGGTGAGATCGATTTTGTTATGTTTTCTGGTAAGTTTGTTCGAGGTTTACGACCAGGCAAGGATGATGTGGATGTTTTGATTATTGGTGAGATTGTTCTGCAGGAACTGCAGCTAATGATTAAAGAAGAACAAGAAAAGATCGGTCGTGAGATTAACTACGCTGTGTTTTCTTTGGAGGAGTTTAACTTCAGGAAGACCAGGCGTGATCCTTTTATCATGGAAATTCTTTACTCCAGTCGCGTAATGGTGATTGGAAGCGAAGACGATTTTGCCCACCGTCAGATACCAGGACTCTAGATGAAAAAACAAAGTAAACTGTTGTTGTTTATTGTGGTGTTGACCTTACTTGCTGGCTTTGTGGCACTGCCAAAAAATTGGCCTGTGTCTTTTAATCTTTTTGGTAAGCAAATCAACTTTATACTACCCGGAGGTGGCTACGATTTCTATTTTTTGGGAACTCATTACCAAAAGGAATTCCTTTTAAAACGTGGTTTGGATATTCAAGGTGGTATGCAGGTGGTATTGCAGGCGGACATGACTGACATTGCTCTCGAGGACCGTGAAACGGCAATAGAGTCTGCTCGGACAATTATTCAACGTCGCGTCGATATGTTTGGCATCAGTGAACCAGTTATCCAGACGGCTAAAATGAACGATGACTATCGCTTATTTGTAGAGCTACCTGGAGTAACCGATCCCAAACAGGCACTTGAGTTGGTTGGTACAACTGCTAATCTTGATTTCCGTTTGGAAAGCAGTTTATCGGCACAGGCTTCAGAAAGCGCTGTCGCTACTGAGTCAGCATTGGCGTTCTTTAATCAATTTGAGACGACTGGTTTGACAGGAAAACAGCTAAAAAGAGCTATGGTTGGCTTTGATCCCAATACCGGAGAGCCTGTTATTAACCTTGAGTTTAAGGAGGATGGCAGCAAGCTTTTTGCCGATATTACCTCGGAGCACACTGGCGAGGTTTTGGCAATTTTCATCGACGATTTTCCCGTTGCCATGCCGCAAATTTCTACGGCCATTCTCGATGGTCGTGCAGTGATGACAGGTGGTTTCAGCTTGGAGGAAGCCAAGCAGTTGGCTATTCAGCTTAATGCAGGCGCCCTACCTGTGCCAATCAAGGTTTTACAGCAACAGACGATTGGTGCAAGTCTGGGTGAAACGTCAATCCAACAAAGCTTACGAGCCGGTTTGGTGGGAATTTTCTTAGTCATGCTCTTCATGATTATCTATTATGGTTGGAAGGGGTTTTTGGCGAGTGTTGCTTTAGTGATTTATTCAATACTGACACTAGCAATTTATAAGATTCTGGGGATTACTCTGACGTTACCCGGAATCGCTGGATTGGTTTTATCAATAGGTATGGCGGTTGATTCCAATATCCTAATTTTTGAGAGAATGAAAGAAGAGCTGCGGGTAGGCAACTCTCTTGAGCGCTCAATGGAGCTTGGTTTTGGTCGAGCTTGGGACAGCATAAAAGACGCTAATCTCGCCACAATCATGACTTCTCTTATCTTAATTAATCCTCTGGATTTCAACTTCTTGAATTCAAGTGGTTTGGTAAGGGGATTTGGTATAACCCTATTAATTGGAGTAACGGTGAGCCTGTTCACTGGTGTGGTTGTGAGCCGAACTCTGATGAGAGTATTTTTGCCTTTAGTTACCAGAAAGAAGCATGCAATTTAGTATTCTCAAACATCGAAATGTTTTTTTCATTATCTCGCTCTTGGTTATTGTTCCAGGTCTGTATTCATTGCTTCGTTATGGTCTAAAACCGGCAATAGATTTTACAGGCGGCTCGTTGTTGGAGGTTAAGTATGCTCAGGCCGACTCAAAAAAATTACTGGAGCGTCAAGATATTCAAGCAGTTGCTGCGGATATCTATGAAATTAATTCGGTCCAAAAATCTGGTGATAATCAAATTATTGTCCGTGGCAAAACCATCTCAAATGACCAAAAAGATGCTTTTATAAAGAAATTATCGGAGAAATATGGCCAGATTGAAGAAGTTCGATTTGCTTCAGTGGGACCGATTTTAGGCAGAGAACTATTGGTCAAGACTTTAGCCGCCGTGCTTTTGGCATCGATTGCGATCACTTTATACGTTTGGAGGCAGTTCAATCAATTGATGTTTGGTGTCTGTGCTATCTTAGCGATGTTGCATGACTCTCTGGTTTTGCTTGGTATATTCAGTTTGCTGGGGTATTTCATGGGTGTCGAAGTCGATGTGTTATTTGTGACAGCACTACTCACCACCTTGTCATTTTCTGTTCATGACACGATTGTGGTTTATGATCGCATTCGTGAGTTACGCAAAAATCACCCTAATCAGTCTCTTGAAGAGCTTGCAGATGCGGCTGTTCTGGAAACAATGGGTCGTTCAGTTAATAACTCTGTGACAATCATTATTATGTTGCTATCTTTGGTTTTATTGGGTGGCGAGAGTATTCGTTGGTTCGCAGTGGCGTTACTAATTGGAGCTATTTCTGGTACGTACTCAAGTCCTTTTACAGCTGTGCCACTTTTGTTGGTTTGGAACGAAAAGATTTCCAAGAAAAAAATCTAGTCTGGTTCTTTTCCAGAATAATGACTTCCTCGACAATTGAATTATATGAGAGGCTTGTTTTGCTGTGTTAGGATCTGGCTTGCTCACCGCATAAGTTAACCAGTATGATCTTCTTGCTTTAGAAGTGTTTTTGCCATCTCAAGAAGGGTATGGCGCTGGTTAGCTTCAGGCTTCTCCAGGACAATTTCAAACAATTGATTAAGTAGCTTTCCCAGGATAGGGCCTGGTTTCAGGCCCAGCTCGGCCATGAGCATGTGACCGTCAATTGCTAAATCAGTTACGTCCATCGGTTGATGGAGCTGCTCGATCATGCGTTCTTTGAGCTCTTCTAAACGCCAACTGGTTTTGGCTGCACCGCTGCCTAAGCGATCACCCTCGCGCAAGGCTAGGATGTCGTCAATGTTCTCCAAGCCAACTTTTCTCATTAGTCTTCGGATTGAAGCATCAGAATTTTCTGGTTGGTAATGGAACATGTGATAGCGAACCAATAAAAACAGACGTTGGAGGTCATTTTTTGATAGCCGCAAGCGTTTGCCAACATTGCTAGCAATTCTCGACCCTAAGATTTCGTGGTTATAAAAAGATATCGTATCGTTTTGGAATTGTTGGGTATTCGGCTTGGCTATGTCATGCAAGAGTGTAGCCAGACGCACAATTGGGTCTTTTGATGGGCAATTTTGCAGAGAATCCAGGCTGTGTTGCCAGACATCTGTGGTGTGATGACCAGCTTGTTCAACACCTTTAGTAGCTATTAGCTCTGGTAAAATCAAGGGCAAAAGACCTGTTTTATCAAGTAATTCGATGGCTTGTTTTGGCCAATTGCTCGAGAGCATTTTTAGGAGTTCATCAGCGATCCTTTCTTGACTAACTTTAGTGATGAGTTGAGAGTTAGTTAGAATTGCCTGATAGCTTGATGGGTCGATCTGCATTTCTAACTGAACGGCCATGCGTATGGCTCTAAGCATACGCAACGCGTCCTCATGAAAACGTTGATTGGGTTCACCAACAGTGCGAATGATTTTGTGCTGCAAGTCTGATAATCCCCCATGTAAGTCAACTAATAGGTATTGATCATCGAGCACTAACGGGTCTACTTGACCAAGGTGTTGGTTAAAAAGCTTTTCCAGAAAGTCTTGTTTTAAGCCAATAGCCATGGCGTTAATAGTGAAGTCTCGTCTGTTAAGATCTTCTTCAATCTGTTTTCCCCAACTAACAGACTCAGGACGTCGCCCATCCAGATATTGGCCGTCGGAACGATAGGTTGTGATTTCAAAGGCTGGTGGTTCAAGCTGAGACTTGGACTTGAGGCTGTTTTCAGTGGAATCTAAGGATGAGTGGATCTTGGTGGCACGAGCGATATCAATTATTTTGGAATCGGTCGACTTTTCCTGGCTTTGGTTGAGTTGATTTTTTATGTTCTTCTCGCTAAGAACAAAACCCTCATCGTTCATTTGTTCAACCAAGTGCTGATAACTAATACTGACGGTACCAAATTTATTTTCATAAAAGGAATTAGGGAAAATTTGTTGTATTTGTTCGGGAATAGCGTTGGTTGTGAAATCATAATCAGTGACGGTTGGTGAACCAGTTGAGGTGTTGTCAAATGAGTTGAGTAGCAAGTCTCTGACGGCACCACCAACTAAATAGCCCTGAAAATTTGCCTGATGTAGCTTGTAAAGGATGTAAACGCTTTCAACTGGTAGATGTAAAGGTGTTTTATTGGTCATTAGCAAAAAATAAAGGTCTATCACTAGATTTTTGATATGAACTCTATTATAAATTACTCCACATGAAATGGCTTTTGCAGAATCATAAACTTCCCCTCAGCTTAGATGAAGTAATTAAAGTCCTCATGCAAAACCGAAAGGTCGACGACAGCTCAAAGTTTCTTAACCCAAAAAAAATTAGTCAACTCCAGGCTAAGGATTTTGCGATTGATTCGAAGATAATTCAAAAACTAGTCGATCGTTTGCAGTTGGCAAAACAGCAAAACCAGAAGATTGTGGTATTTGGAGATTATGATGCCGATGGTATTTTGGGAACGGCAATCTTGTGGGAGTCGCTGAATCTGTTTGGCCTGGACGTCTTGCCATATATTCCAAGCAGAACAGAACATGGTTATGGGTTGTCAATTAAGGCTTTGGAACAAATATTTGCTAAATCCAAACCAGATCTGATTATTACCGTTGATAACGGTATTGTCGCTCACAAGGCAGTTGATTATGCTCGCAACCAGGGAGTTGATGTAATCATCACCGATCATCACCAGCCAGAGTCAACTTTGCCTATGGCTAACCAAATTGTTCACTCCACAGAGGTTTGTGGTGCGGCCGTTGCCTGGTTAATTGCTCGATCGCTGACACCTGACCACGCCTTGAACATTGTAGACCTAGTGGCAGTGGCCACCATTGCTGATATGGTTCCTCTCCAAGGAACCAATCGGACCTTGGCGAAATATGGATTAGAGGCTTTGGCTAAAACCACCAGGCCGGGATTAAAAGCCTTGATCTATCATGCAGGCTTGGATAAAAGGCCAGTTGATAGTTTTCTTGTGGGTTTTGGTATTGCTCCAAGAATCAATGCTATGGGTAGGATCGCAAGTGGCTTGGATGCCTTACGCTTGATCTGTACCAAGTCAACGACTCGGGCAACTGAACTAGCAAAACTACTTAATGATACCAACTCAACGCGTCAGCAACTCACAGATAGCTTGCTTGACGAAGCCATTTCTCAGGCAAAACAGCAAGAACAAGAGCATTTACTGATTGTGGAGTCAGAAAAGTTTCACGATGGCTTGGTGGGCTTGATCGCTGGTAGAATGGTCGAGGCTTTTTACAAACCTGCAATTGTAATTAGCAAAGCCGGGCAAGTAGCCAGAGCTTCAGCCCGCTCAGTATACGGAGTGAATATTATTGAGCTAATCCGTTTAGTGAAAGATGACTTGATTGATGTTGGCGGTCACCCCATGGCTGCTGGTTTCACGGTTGAAATGGCCAAGATTGAAGCGGTTAAACGACAGCTTTTTTCACACTCCAGAATTACTATTAGCAAGCAACAGCTTCAACCACAGCTTTTTGTCGATGCTGAACTGCCGCTATCTTTATGCAATATTGAATTGATGGAAAGGCTGAAAGAGCTTGAACCTTATGGCCAGGCTAACCAACCTCCAGTTTTTGCTATCAAAAATCTGGAAATTGTTAAAGCTGAGTCATTGGGCAAGGACAAACGTCATCTCAAACTGATTGTTTGTCAATCTGACTCAGTTCCTTTGGAGTGTATATTTTGGAACCAGGCTAAGTTGTTAGCTGTGATTGAGACTGGTCAACGAGTGTCGGTTGCTGGCTCGCCCTCTCTCAACCAATGGAACGGACATAAAGAAATTCAACTGGTTTTGTCTGATTTAACCCTGGAGTGAGCAATTACCTTGTAATCGAGTTCCTGCCAAATAATATTTCTATTACAAAATATTATTCCACTCCAAGTGTAATATCAAAGACAGATTTGCTGCGCTCTATTGCGCAGCAAATCACTTAAAGCTTACAAATATTTCTCAACCATAGCACTAACTTGTTCAAATGGAAGAGCTCCTGGGACTAGTTCATACTTGCCGTCTTTAGTAACCAGTATTGTGCCTGGAGTTCCTGAAATACCGGCAGCTTGACCTTTTTCCATCATGTCTTTAACTTTGTCTGCCATCTCACCGCTGGAAATGCATTTCTCAACTTTGCCGGCGCTCACACCAATGTCCGATGCTAGTTTTGGTAGGACTTCTATAGCCAGCGCATCCGGAACGTTGTTGGCAACTCGGTCGAATAATAAATCTGAAAACTGCCAGAAAGCCTCATTTCCACCATACTTGGCGACACACTCTCCAGCTTCGGCACTTTTTTGGGCGCTAGGATGGAAGGCCAGAGGATAATGACGATATACCCAGGCAACATCATCGGGGTACTTTTCTATTATCTGGTGCATTGTTGGTTGGAAACGGTTGCAGAATGGACACTCATAATCCGAGTATTCAATCAAGGTAACCTTGGGGTTCTTGGCTCCAAGCACATGATCGTCCTTTGAGACTTTCGGTACTTTCTTAAGAGTTTCTTCGGTTGGGCCGTTATCAACTGGGGCTTGGGCTACGTTGTTTGTTGGTTGGTTGTTATTACCACTGATACTACCGTTTTTCATCATTTGATTCTCGGTCCATAGAGAGCCGAACAAGAAACCAACGATGAAAAAGATGCCCATCAAGAAGATGATAGTAAAGTTAGTATTGATGAAGTTTATCAATGTAGCAAATGAATATTGTGTTGAGACACTACTTGTCTGAGAATCAACGATCGGGTTGCTGGCTGTTTTAACACTAACTTGCCCGACGGATGGTTTGGCAGTTGTTGATTTGGTTTTGGATGCTTTTCTAGGCATATTTAGCTTTTAATTATGCTTGTGATAAGTTTTCTTAATATTCGCTTAAAAAATACCTCACCACAATGCTTTAATAATTGATAAGATAGTGCCTATCTTTATACATCTTAAACAAAAAAACAAGGCTCTATTTTGTTAAGCTTTGTTACACTTTAGCCAACTGATTTTGTTGAGTGTTTTTTTGTCAGTTAAAACCTGGAATTTCAAACACTGAATTGTTTGACGCAAATTATATGAGCAAAAATAAAAAAAATCGTAGTTTTTCTGCATACGAAAAGAGTCATCTGTCAAAGCATGGTCTCACTTCAACTGAGCTCAATAAGTACGGAGAGATGCCAGTTGAGTATATCACCGGCTTTGTTGATTTTATGGGCCTAGAGTTAGTCGTAAATAACCAAGTGCTAATTCCCAGAGTAGAAACTGAGGAATTGGCCGAGATGGCTCAAAAAATAATCATGAAGCATTGGCAAACCCAGAAGAGGCCGTTAAAAATTGCAGACATCGGCACAGGTAGCGGAGCGATAGTTTTGGCTATGGCTGACTTTTGCTTGCAAAAAAAGCTTGAAGCGAGTTTTGTGGCAAGTGATGTTTCTTCAAATGCCCTGAGAGTAGCAGCAGCCAACCTCCAGCGCTTCCCGACTCTCAAGAAGCTTATCAGACTGGAAAAAAGCGATTTGATGTCTGATTTTTCAGATGAAACCTTTGATTTAGTGACTGCCAACCTACCATACATTCCATCTGGAAGGATTCGACATCTCGATGCTTCTGTTAAGGATTATGAGCCATGGTTAGCCCTAGATGGTGGTGAAGACGGATTAAAGTTGATTTCAGAATTGATCCCTCAGCTTGCAGTTCACTTAGTTACCGGCGGAGAGGCAATTCTTGAAGTTGATTGCTTTCATAATGAAAAGATTTTATTGGAGATAAAGGGAATCGAGGCGTTTGCCTTGACTATGGTAAAAGATAGTTTCAGCAAAAGTCGGTTTGTTATACTAAAGAAACTTTAAAGAAATGGTTGGATCATGGAAGAATTATTTATGGCCTTTGCAACAAAGTCTCACAAAGCTAAATTAACGGTCGGAATCTCTTTAGCTTGGATCTGTTGCTTTATCCTTACATCGGTTCTGTTTGTGCCGAGAAATGTTTGGGCAAGCACTCCAGCAGTTATCGATGCTGGTTCGGTCCCCGTGCAGGGAACAGCCTCGTTGGATGCCCAAGTCATAGATTTATCGGTGAGTGGGCAGGCCAGCCGGTCGGCTTCTGACATTGACTCCACAGAAAAAACACAACAAGTTGTTGTTCATCTTTTTTCCTCAAAAACATGTCCACACTGTCGCGAAGAAAAAGCTTTTTTACAAATGCTAAAAAAACAGCTGCCTGATTTAAGGATTCTGGACTACGAGGTTTCACAACCATCCAATAGTAAGCTGGTCAAGAAAGTGGCTGAAAAGCTTGGTGCCAAGTCAGGCGGTGTTCCATTTACAGTCATTGGTGATCAATATATCGTTGGCTTCTCTGATCCAGAGACGACGGGTTGGGATATTTTGGCGTTGGTAATCGATCAAACTGACAACAGCACGGTTGATTTGGTTTCTGAAACAATCACCGAGTACAATCTAGTGCCTGTTATTAGTGAAATTGCTGAGGAGAACAGAGTAGAAGGCCAAAACTCAGCTAAAACGTCTTCTAGTACTGGATCATCTCACTTGACCAAGTTGCCAATTTTTGGTGAGCTGAATTTATCACAAATGTCCTTGCCAATTGTAACCTTCGTACTAGCTTTTCTAGATGGTTTCAATCCTTGTGCCATGTGGACTTTAATCTTTCTAATATCACTGCTATTAGGTATGGGAGACCGTAAGCGCATGTTGCTACTTGGTAGTACGTTTATTTTTATATCAGGTTTTATCTATTTCTTGTTCCTCACAGCTTGGCTAAATTTATTTTTATTTGTGGGATATGTTACCTGGATTAGAGTGGTGATTGGCATCACGGCCTTAGCCGCAGCCGGCTATTACTTGTGGGATTTCTACAAGAACAAGGATGGTGCGTGCAAAGTTGATGTCGGTGGTAAGAAACGACAGGTCTTTGAGAAACTAAGAGAAATTGCTCATCGGCAGTCGCTGTTGATCTCGATGGCTGGAATTGCTGTCTTGGCTGTAGCGGTTAACGCTGTTGAGCTGGTGTGCTCGGCAGGATTGCCGGCTGTTTTTACCCAACTTCTAACTATCAATAACTTACCAACCTGGCAGTACTATTTATATATGATTTTTTATATCGTGGTTTTTATGTTGGATGATTTGGTGGTTTTCCTTATAGCCATGGTGACATTAAAATCAATAGGGGTTGATACCAAATATGCCCGCTATTCTCATTTAATTGGGGGCATCTTGATGTTACTGATTGGTTTGGCTATGCTATTCAAGCCAGAACTTTTAACTTTTGCTAATTAATTTAAGTGGTATAAAGGTTACTAGGTGACAAGGTTTTATGCAAAAATTTACTGAAATTATGCGTTCTTTGGCGGGGGTGATTAAGTTTTTATGGAAAGGCTTGACCGCAATAGTTGGTTCATTCGTAGTAGTTTTTGCTTTATACGTCGCACTTTTACTAGCAGTTTTACCAGCCAATACCTCAGGCCCGATGAGTTTTCCGAGCAAACCTATTAAATCTGGAAGTCTTGACCAAACTGTAGCCGTTGTCAATCTCACCGGAGTAATCGCCTATCCGGATTCAAATGGAGGTCTCATGGCCAGCACAGGCATTGACGCAAGTCGAGTAATCGCATTACTCAAACAACTGGAGGAAGATGATAATGTCAAAGGGGTTTTGCTCAATGTTAATAGCCCCGGTGGTGGAGTCGTTGCTTCCGATGATATTTATCAACAGGTAGCCGAGTTAGCAGCAAAAAAAGTAGTCATAGCCAGGTTTAGTGATGTGGCTGCATCGGGTGGTTACTATATCTCGGCTCCAGCTGACAAGATAGTCGCAAATCCCGCTACCTTAACCGGTTCGATTGGCGTAATTGCTCAATTACCTCAGTATTCCGAACTTATGAAGAAGGTTGGGGTTGAGATGAGAGTTTTTAAATCATCAGATTACAAGGACATCGGATCACCTTTCCGTGAGATGAATGAAGACGAACGCAAGATATTTCAAGGCATAATTAGTGATTCCTATGAGCAGTTTGTAAAAGCTGTGGCCGTTGGTCGGAGAATGGATGAGAGTAAGGTTCGTGCCTTAGCTGATGGGCGGGTTTACACAGGCAAACAGGCCGAGCAAAATGGTCTAATCGACGGTTTTGCCAATCAAGATCAGGCTTTAGAGATGATCCAGCAAATGGCAGACTTAGATAATCCCAGCATCGCTGAATACTCGACTCTGAGCTTGTTTGAGTCGATTTTGCAATCAACTTCACCTCAATGGTTGAGGAATCTAAGCAGCAAAGTACCATCGGAAAGCGTTGGAATCTATTACATGCTGGAGATATAGTTATTTACAAGATTACAGCAGAACACTGTCGTTAGTTGGATTGTCTTGGTTTCTCAAGATGTAGATGTCTTGGTTGTATTGGTTATTACCTACAAACTCGGCTTCACCTTTGATAATTTTTTCAAAAGGGCGGCAAGCATAACAACCGGCTTCTCCCTGTGGGCAACGGAAACGGTTCAGCTGGCGGGCTAGCTTGATCTGCTTAGCTATAGTTAGAACTTTTTCCTGAGATTCTTCGAGCGTGGGAAGTTGTTTATCTACCATGCCGACGTTAAGATCCAGATACCAGTAGGCCAGCCCATCAACCCTTCTCTTCTGGGTGTTATTGACTAGCAGATTGTAGATTGGTAGTTGTAAGGAACCATCATTTTCCTCGGTTTTGGAAGTTTTAAAATCGATTATCCGCACCGAATCAGTTTTGGGCAAATACTCCAGCCAATCAATTTTGCCACATAAAATGATATTTTGTTCTTGGGATAACCAATAATGCGGCAGGTCTTCTGTGATTTTAACCGCCAACCTAGCCAATGGGCCTGGGTCGTTAATGATTTTCCTCATCATTTCCTCACCACGTTTTTTAAATGACTGTTCTTGAGATTCATTACTAAATCCACCACGTCGTCCCGAGATCTTTTTCCAACTTATGTCAAACTTTTCGACTAATGATTGTTTGAATCGATCCTGAGTCGGCAAATTGGATAGATTTTCCAAGACTTCGTGTACAACTTGTCCTAGAGCTAAAGAAGGACTCATTAATTGAACTTTGTGTTTTGTTTTTGGATCTTTGTAAACGTTTTTGAGGTAGTAGGCTCGTGGACACTTAAGAAAGTCACTGATTGAAGTATGCGAAACCCATACTGCTGAAAATTTATCATCGCTCATGCGATCATTATACGAAAATGCCGTGATTTGTTGAGGGGGATTTTTTTGGAAATGGAATGCATTTTAATGGAAGTCAATCTAACCAATTAAACAAGCTAGGTGATGAAGTAGCAATTCAACTTACCTGACGCCAACTTTTGATCCCGGACCAGGATTCGAACCTAGAATAACAGGGTCAGAACCTGTTGTGATGCCATTTCACTATCCGGGAGTCGTGGCAAATTCTCGAGTTTGATTTGACTACGAAAATTTAATGTTATTTTAAGATTGCTGATCTATGATCTTCTCTGCAAGCAAGTGTGAGCAGAATGCCCTATCGTGGTAAGTCCATCGGCAAAGCCGACCCAGCCGCGATTATAAGCGGCCGCAAGTATATCAAATTTTACATCAGATTGACAGTCATGACAAAGATTTTGTACAGCAGAAAAATCTTACTAGTTGAGGATGACCTGGTTCTTTCTAACACTCTGAGGAACTATCTAACTAGCAAAAATTATTTTGTTGCCCAGGCCTATTGTCTTGAGAGAGCATTTGATATCATAAAAGAATCAACTTTTGACTTGGTTATTGTAGATCGTCAACTTGGTGAATCTGACGGCTTGGAACTGGTCAGTCACATCAATCATACCTTCCCTGAGACCATGATTTTTATTTTAACTCAGAGATCTCATTTGCTTGATCGGATCATGGGTTTGTCGTTAGGTGCTGATGAATATTTAGCCAAACCGTTCTCACTTAAAGAATTTGCCCTCAGACTTCAATCTTTACTAAGCAAAAAGAAACAATTAGTTCCAGTAATTACTTTTGGTGATTTTAGCCTTTACTACCGGATCGGCGTTTTACAAACACCTCAGGGTAAATTGCGTCTATCATACACCGAGACACAACTGTTGAGGCTTTTATTGCAAAATCGCAACAGTATTTTGTCCAGGGAAAAAATTGTTCAAACTCTCTGGCCTGGTACGGAGGATCAACCAACTAGCTCAACAATAGATGTGTATATTAGGCGTCTTCGTATGAGTCTAGGTAATTTTGGCAAGTATATCCAGACAAGCAGAGGCTATGGTTATTATTTGGCTGAACCTCAAAACTTAAAACAGACTTCAGTCAATGGTGCTTATACTCAGCAGGGGCAATCAAATCGCTTTTTTGATGTTGAGCTTGCTGGTTAAGCTTGACAAAGCAAGTCATTCTGGCTAAATCCGGCAGTGGAATCTGATGCGAGTAATTTTTTGTGGAGCTCAGCAGGCTGATGTTTGGTGCTTGGGAATGGTCGAAAATGACTTGAGCTACATTGTTCAATTTAGAGGAAGGTTAATTGTAATGGTTGTGCCGAGCCTCTTCCTGGTATCAATCTTAAGCTCAGCATGGAAGTACCAAGTTAGGATGTGTTTAACATAAGCCAAACCAATTCCCAGGTGATTTTCTTTAGTAGATTTGAGTCTTGGTTGAGACCTGAGGCTTTTATTTATACCTCTGCCAGCGTCAACAATCTTAATTTCCAAAAACAATTGTTTTTTAATAGCACTAACCATGACTAGTTGGTTTTTTTCTTGATGATACGATTCAAAGGCGTTGTTAATCAAACAAATTAATGCTTCTAGAAAATGAGTTTTTGGTCCGACGATCAAGACCTGATGACTAACCTGGTAAAAAACTAAAAGCTGTCGGTTTGTAGTTGGAGGAAACATCATTTTTAAGTCTCCTAGAAGATGTTCTAAAGAGAATTTAGTAAAAGATGGACTGGTGTGATCAGCCATCTTGAGAATAGATACAGCATGTCGAGTTTGGTGATAAATGGCATTTAAGGGTTGAAATTGTTTCTCCGAGGGTTTTGTTCTTTCCAGGGCTTGCTCAGCGTTGATCAGGATGCTTGTAAGTGGGGTTGCTAGAGCATGTTTGAGTAATGGTAAATGATTGTATGAGATTACTTGGTTTTCATTCCATTGCATACAGTTAAGATAACTGATGAAAATTAAAAAAACATTAAATTTTTTGAGTAATATCCCAAAGCTGTAGACACTGGGGACCATCAGAGCTATTAGGGTTAGCAGGTCTGCAATATTCGCGCAAGAGAGTTGACTGATCCATAGACATTTTTAGTCGATGAGAGTTGACCAAGAGCAAGACCCTATCTGATCCAGCTGCTTGTTTTACGAAACTATCGGGAATCTGCATAACTGGTTGGCCGATTCCTTCCACGAAAATATTGGAAACGTCTCTGGCATGCAAGTACATAAGAATGCCGTCAGGTAGCGTTCCAAAATAACCCTCAGTGGCCATACTAACCCGCTGGTTGCTAGCTGCTTCTTGAATAAATGAGGTTACTTCTTTGATGCCATAGCCCGCAGACCATTCGTAAAGATACTGGGATTTATCAGCTATATTGAAAGGGATTTTCTCATAATCATTAATCGAGTTATATATAAAATTAACAGACTGCTGAGTTGTTATTGAGATAAGGAAAACGGTTAGCAAACTCAGAGCCGCTTTTTTTGGCATCGAAGATAGATTTGCGACGGTCTCGGAGACGCCCTGTAAGGCAATCACAGCGGAAGTGGTAATAAAAATTGCCACCGGTAGCAAATAACGCGGATAAACAACTTTTCCCAAAAGGACGATTGGAGCCAAAAAACTTAGTGTTAATAGCCAGAGAACGAACTGTTGTTTTTGAGTTTTGGGCTGAAAAAGTCCAATAAAGCTAAAAACAACTAAAGGCCAAGTCTGGTAACTCAAGATGTAATCGGAAAACCTTAGTAGATTGCCAAAAGAGCTAAGGATTGTTTTACCAGTAAAAAAATCATTTAGAGGATATAGAAAATCCCCGCCCCTCGCAAAAAGCTGACCAAAAGCAGGATGAATTTTCAGAGATGCAAAAACTACTAGACCAAAAAGTAAACTAAACGCAGTAAAAAAGAGATAACGCGGCAACTCTGTTCTTTTCTTTAGCAGTATCGCCAGAATCGAAAAAGCAAAAACAAATAAAATTGCGGGCAATTTTGAAAGTAAAGCCAATCCAAAAAACAAACCAGCAAAAATCGCGTGTATGGTGGTTATTTTTTGGCTTAATTTTATCAGGAAGAGTAGACAGAGGCTTAAGAACAAGGTCATCAGGGCGTCGATTAGTGCCATTCTGTGGTGAAGATACCAGAAAGGTACGATAGAGCCAAAAATCATCGACAGGTAGGTTGCTTTTTTCCTGCCTCCTAGGGACCTGACCAAGGCAGCCAGTACAAATATTTGCACTAAGCCAACTAAGACTGACAGAAAACGACCTGCGTAAAGCTGATCGTTAAACAAGTATTGGAAAGGTAACATTAGCCACATGTGAAGCGGTGGTTTACCATCGTTCATTGGGAAGAATAAATAGCGACCAGGGTCATCCATGATTAGCTGTGTCCAGCGGATATAAATTGCCTCATCAGCAAAGACTGGCAAGTTGGTTAATTTGGCTAGGTGAATGATCAAATAGAAAACTACCACCAAAACAATTGCTATCGACGAAAAAATAGGTACTTTGTCAGTGTCGAAGCTGATTTTCTTTTTAGACATGATTTACTCAATCCGTGTTAGATTTGTATTGTTTTGCCTACGTTGCCAAAGGTAAGTTGCCATAAGCAAAATTAGGCTGGGTAGCCAGGTTATCATTTTTTGCTGATGGATCACCTCTTCTCCATAACCACCAGCCAAAATCCAGGGCAAATATCGATAAAGAGAGCTGATAGAAAAACCCACCAAGATTATTTTCCAAGTGCTGATCCTGATTAGAGGTAACCAGACAAGTGACCACGTTAGATACCAGGGATGAAATTGTTGTGAACGATCAGTCAACAGCGGAATAAACAGTAAAAGTGATGCGAAAGTTGGCCACCAGTAATTGATTAACTCGGAAATTTTGTGCGTTGCGATTACGATTATTTTTTTAACAAATACTGGCCAATTAGCTTGAGCAATTTTTAACATGAGGATGTTGTTTTTGAAGAATAGTAACGCCCAAATTGGCAACAAAACTAGAGTTGCTTGTTTAGTTGAAACCGAAAACAACAATAGTAAAACTGAGCAAAAAATTTTTATTAGAGAAATATTTTCTGATTTATGGGTAGTTAACAAATAGAGCGATGCGATTGCGGGTACGATCATCCACAAATCGTTATGAGAATTACTAACAATTTCTATCAAAAAAAGAGGGTTAAAAAAAACTAAAATTATTTGAAAGGCATCCAAAGGCCTTGAATAGATTTTTTTATGCAAAAGATTCAGTATCCAATAGAGTAAAAAGACGCTTAGTATACTCAGACTGCGGAAGACTAACCAAGTTAGCGCAAATTTGTCCATGCCAACAACATAAGGCACCAATGAAAAAGCCGTCCATCCGTACCAGTACGGAGCAGGGGTATGTGTGTTGTGCATAAACCTTGTCCATGGGTCATCTGGGAAATCTAGTGCCACCTTAATGTGGGGGTTTGCTTGATATTCGACAACCATCCGAGCGTTAAAAATGTAATTGAAGACGTCATATGACAACATATTGTAACTAAAAAGCAGTGGTAATAGAGTCACAGACAAGAGAGAAAGGATGGTTTTGTGTGAAAGAGTCTCCTTCAATCTTGAAACAAATTTCAGTAATCCAAAATAGACCACAAACAATAGTGAGATAATTAAAAAATAAATCTTAGCAGTTAGTTGACGATCATTAAAAAATGTCCGCCACATCTGACTTTGAAACTGCCAAAACCAATCAGCTTTTAACAAGACTAGATTGGGAGCCGTCATACCGTAACTAAACCAGCTATATAATAGTATCAGGCAAAAGAAGAGCGCAAACAATAAGAAAAACCAGAATTTATTTTTTGACATTAATTGTATTTACCTGATAGATCTGCCAATCGAATTTTAACAATATCAAGCAGCATTCTTAGGGAATCACGAATAGGACTTACTCGGTCGGATTTATAGTGTTTCCAAAAAATGGGTACCTCAATAAACTTGTATCCATACTTCTTGGCCAAAAACAGCAATTCAACATCGAACGCCCCGGTGAATGCATCTTTACGCGATTTCGCTTGACCATAAATATACAACGACCCAAAAAGTTTGTTGGTTGCTCGAGCAGAAAAGATCTTAAATCCACATTGAGTATCCCTAAGTCCTGGAACCGCCAATAACTGTACTAATAGATTAAAACCTCTACCCATTATGTGTCGATAAAATGGTTCAGTATCTCGTTTCGAACCATCTCCCTCTCTTGAACCAAGTACAATATCATATTGGTTGGTAAAATTTAGTAGTTTTTTAACCTCACCAATAGGGGTAGATTGATCAAAATCAGTGAAAAGTCTCCACTCACCCTGTGCCGATAACATGCCACTTTTGACGGTTGGCCCTTTTCCGGCGTGGTCGTTGGCAAGTACATGGAAATTTGGGTGTTGCTGGCAAAACTCCACTAATTTTTCTAAGGTCCCATCAGTAGATCCATCATCAGTTAAGATCACTTCCCATGAATAGTCTTGCTTCTTGAGATAGTCATTAACTTGTTCTAAAACTCCTCTGTTGAGATTGTTCAGCTCGTTGTAAGACGGAATGATGACTGATAAGAATGGTTGTGACATATATTTATCTTACTGTAATTAAAAATTGCTGTTAATGCTTATTTTTCTAAAAGGGTAATTTCCGGGCCGTTATCGATCACAAAAAAATCCTTGACTGTCTTGTTTGGAAAGACTACAAGATCATAGATTGGAAGTCCGGTGACATCTTTTGTCTTTTTTTCCTCATTGATGATAAATAGTTTATCAGCATCAGCCCCGTTCTCGATCTCGACAGGGGGTTTATCACTCGCCACTAAAAAATATCGGTAATTCTGGCCGTAATGATCTTTTGATTCTGAAAGTAACACAATATTGTATTTATCACCAACTGCGACCCGTTTTAGAATTTCTTGGCTGGTACGCTCGATGTCATCAACTTGCCACCCTAGACTTTTTAACGGCATACGAGGCAGATTGTAGCTGAGGAAAACTAGAGCGAATAACATAACAATAAGCTTGCCCCAAATCCTTGTGCAGAGCCAGTTGCCAACAATGCCATATATCAAGAAGGTTACCGGAAAAAGATAAGCGATATAATGATCGAAAATGGTATGCTGATAAAAAGCAGTGCCGATGATACCAGTTAAGAGAAAAGTAATAACGATGGCTTCTCCAAGAAAGAACTGTCGATCTTTTCTTTTTAGAACTATGAAAGCCAAAACGACAAAAACGGATAAGTAAAGCAGTCGATTGAGTGGTCGGTTTTTGCCGATGGTGATCTCGAAAAGAACATGCATGCTTCTTCCCTCAGTTTCGGCAACAGTTTCAGCCAATTTCTGAACAATTGAGACAGGTTCACTGTAAGTAAAGTTTTCTTTGTGACTAATGAGTGATTGGAAAGCCTTTGCGTTTAAGCCTTGGTGTTTAATGTCAAAAAGAATTAGCGGTGCCATCGACATGATTACTACAACGACAGAGGTAAAAGTTGCAATGATAAACTGGTTTATATTGCCTTTTTTTATCAAGGGATCCCTCATCTTCTTGATGATTGAAATCAATTGCCAAACCCAAATGATTGCCAATGCTACGGCTGATAAAAGTGTTAAGTAATGAAGTTGAATCAAAATACTAAAAAAGACAGCCACTAAAATCCAATAAAAAACATTCTTTTTTAAAGCTTTGAAGAGAGAATAAATCATCAATAATGAGACTAGTGGAGCTGGATTTGGATTCCAACTGAAACGAGAGTAAAGAGTGGCTGTAGCTGAAAAAGCCATAAAAGCAGCAGCTATCATAGATGCTTTTTTTCCAATCATCTCTTGACCAAGCCAGTAGGTTAGAAAAACTGTCAATATGCCTAAAAACGCCACCGCATAAACCGGCCCCATTGGGCTGGGAAAACTAATAAATAAAAATGGCAACATGAAATAGTAATAGAGAGGTCCGAGATACATATTACCAACACTTGTCACTGGGCCAATAAACACCATGTCTCGTTCCAGAAACATTTTGGCGACAATGATGGCATCTCTACCCTGATCGCCTTGGAATTGCAATGACCCCCTCAAGTTATAGAGACGAAAAAAACCAGCGAAAATTAAGATTGTGGCAAGTAAAATACTAATAACAGAAATTTTCCGTTGGTAAAAAGTATTTTTTAAGGCAGTCATTTTATGATTTGTTCTTTTTCCAAATGATGGTACTGTAAGCAAAGAAGTTCCAAAACATACCAATTAATATTCCGACCACAGCAAAGATCAGGCCAGTATCGACTCTAAAACCTAGAATTGGCACCATGAAAAGATCTTTTAGACCGATAAATCTCTCGCCAACGAAGGCGATGGTTTGCTGGATTAATATCGAACCAGCAGAGGCCAAATTAAATTGGATAAATTTAAGTGGGTATTGACTGACTGATAGTTTTCTATCGGCAAATGTCCAGAGGTTGCTGAGAACAAAATTACCTAAAACCGCCATCTCAATTGCCAAAAAGAAAGCAATTTGATAGGGCAAGAGATTGCGCATTATTTGTAAAGCTACCAGCTGCAACATTGCTGTTAAACCACCGACCGTCACAAACTTGAAAATTCTGCTTTTAACGATTTGTTCCAATCGCGTCTTTATTAAAAAAATCATGATGCTTTTGAGGTACTCAGGACCCATTTTACTCACCCCTCTTGTCCTGTCTTTGAAATGGAAAGGAACCTCGGCAACTTTGAAGCCATTATTTAAAGTGCTATTTAAGAAACCAACCTGAAAGGTATAACCGGCAAATTTAGCATCGGTTAAATCTTTCGAGACGGCTTGAAAGACCTCTTTCCTGATAGCTCGATATCCTCCTGTCCAGTCGTGAATTTTAAAATTTGTCATGACTAACATGATAAATAAATTTCCGACCACACTCAGAAACTTACGATGCCAACCCCAATTTTCTGGAATACTCCCCCCGGGTATATAGCGAGATCCCATAACCAGATCAAAACCCTGATCTAGTTTTTTCAAGAATTCTGGGATTTTTTTTGGATCGTGAGATAAATCAGCATCGAATTCAAAAGCAACATCACTACCAATTTTGTTGAAAGCGTAATCCATTCCCTTGAGATAAGCACCACCTAGTCCCGATTTTGTTTTGTTGATTAGTAAGTGAAGATTGTTGTGTGTCTTTTGTAAATCTTGAACAATCTTGGATGTACCATCGGGTGATGAGTCATCTACTACAAGAATACTCATCTTCCAGGTGGTAATTGTAGAGAAAACCTCAAATAAGCAATTGAGAGTATGCTCAATGTTATCACTTTCATTGTAGGTGGGAATAATGATAGTGGCTAATTTCATCCGTATCCTCAGTTAGTTGTTCTTATTTTTTTCCAACTCCAGCTCAGCCTCAACCATCAACTTCACCAATCCTGGAAAATCTACTGAGGGTCGCCAGTTGAGTGTCTGTTTTGCTTTATTTGGATCTCCAATCAAAAGATCGACCTCTGCAGGTCGATCATATTTAGGATTGTGTTTATAAACACTTTGCCAGTCAGCAATACCGGCAAAACTGCAGGACAATTCCAAGAATTCTCTAACGGAATGGGTTTCACCTGTTGCCACTACATAGTCGTCTGGCTTGTCTTGCTGTAGCATTAGCCACATTGCCTCAACATAATCTTTGGCGTAACCCCAGTCACGCTTAGCTTCAAGGTTGCCAAGCTCAACATGTGATTGTTTGCCAAGCTTGACACGAGCGATGCCATTGGCTATTTTTCTGGTGACAAACTCTAATCCACGCCTAGGTGACTCGTGGTTAAAAAGAATCCCCGAGACAGCAAACATATCGTATGACTCTCGGTAATTTACCGTGATCCAGTGGCCATAAACTTTGGCAACGCCATAAGGCGAACGTGGATAGAATGGTGTGTTTACTGTTTGAGGTACTTCGCGGACCTTGCCAAACATTTCGCTTGAGCTTGCTTGATAGAACTTGGCATTAGGACATGCCAAGCGCATGGCCTCTAAAACTCTAGTAACTCCAAGAGCGGTGTATTCTCCAGTTAAAACCGGTTGTTCCCAGGAAGCCTTGACGAACGATTGAGCTGCCAAGTTATAGATTTCATCTGGTTGAATCTCCTTGAGAGCAAAGGTGAGAGAGTGCTGATCGATTAAATCACCCGAGATTAGTTCAAGATTAGGGTGATGCATGATACCCTCAATACGAGCAAAATTTTGGGTACTGGTTCGTCTGGTTAGACCATAGACTTTGTATCCCTTTTCAAGGAGTAATTCTGCCAGGTATGAACCATCTTGACCCGTTATTCCTGTGATAAATGCCTTTTTCATGAGTTATTCCTCCACCAATTAAGAGTTCTTAATAATGTTTCTGATAGATGCCTGGACGGTGACCAGCCTAAGTTTTTAATTTTCTCATTATCTGCAATAACTGTCGGAACATCAAGAGGGCGAAATTTCTCCGGATCAATCTCGACCTGGATATTAAGACTAGTAAGACTGATGAGCTCGTCTAAAATCTGTTTGATTGAGGTACCAACACCCGAACCGATATTATAAACTTCACCTTCAGCACCCTTATCCATTAAGAGCTTATATGCCTCTACCATATCTTTAACGTCACAAAAATCCCTCACAGCTTCCAGATTGCCAACAGTGATAAGTTTTTCTCGAGTTGGATCTTTTTCAATCTCAACGATTTTTTTGGCAAAATCGGCCACCACGAAGCCTGGTGTTTGTCGTTCTCCAAAATGGTTAAAAGGCCTTGTTCTGATGATGTGTAGTTTATGACTTCGTTGGTACATAACCGCCAACATGTCCTGCATAACCTTTGAAAAGGCATAAGGACTAACAGGGCCTAGTTCAGCGGATTCGGCAAAAACTCGTGATTTTGTAAAGTCGTACTCTAAGGCACTGCCAATATTTAAAATCCTGGCATCAGGACAAACGTCTTTAACTGCGTCTAGTAAGCTAAGCTGCAAATCAAGATTATTTTGCATGGTGGCTCGCGCTTGCTCAAAACTGCTTACAACTGAGGCACTGGCTGCTAGGTGGAAAATGTGGGTTGGCTGAATCTTAGATAGAAGTGTTTTTGTTTCCTCGTAGTTTGTAAGATCTAATTTATGGATGTTGGTAGCGGGCAAAAGGCTGGCGACGAAGCCTGGCTTACCCCCGAAACTAGTGACGTGAATCGACTTAGGAGTGTTCTCAAGTAACAATGACTCAACCAAGTGAGAACCAGCAAATCCGGTACCTCCCGTGATTAATACAGTTTGTTTTTCCATAATGTCTCCAAATTAATGATTGTTGTCGCAAGTCTACTATAACACGATATAATTACCTCATGAAGATAAATGTTCTAACACTTTTTCCTGACTATTTTCAATCGGTATTAAAAACCTCGATTCTAGGCAAAGCCGTTGCTAAAAAACAAATTGAAATCAATCTCATCAACATTCGTGATTTTGCCACTGATAAACATCAGACAACAGATGAACGTCCTTATGGTGGTGGTCCAGGAATGGTCATGAAGGTGGAACCAATCGCTGCGGCTCTGAAAGCGCTTGGGCAGCAGGGTCAAAAAGGCAAGGCAAATCAACGAATTATTTTAACATCGGCCGATGGGCAAATTTTCGACCAAGCTATAGCAAGAGATTTTGCCAAGCTCGATTCTCTCACAATAATTTGCGGCCACTATGAAGGTGTCGATCAGCGGGTGACCGACTTATTTGTCGATGAGGAAATTAGAATCGGTAATTTCGTTCTAACAGGCGGTGAACCAGCGGCTGCAGTCATGATTGACGCCGTTTCCCGCTTGATTCCAGGAGTATTGGGAAATGAACTTAGCAATAAAGACGAGTCGCATGCAGAGCCTGGTCGGTCTGCTTTTCCTCAGTACACTAGACCAGAGATATTTTCTGGAAAGCGGGTGCCAAAGATTCTTTTAACAGGAAATCACGCTCAAATTAGCCAATGGAGAGAAAAAAACAGAGTTCCGGTGGAATAAGTTTGTGAGTGAAAAATTATCCCTATCGTCAAACCTCTTTAGTCTCGCCAAAGTAGATATTAAAATTTTAATTTGGAGATAGCTTGATGAACGGTTTGTGGAGTGAAGTCAATTTGACTATGTAGTTTTGTGCAATCAAGGGCTGTGTTTCTCTGATATGGCCGTGGTTGTGTTTTAAGATATTCATCGAGATTACCTGGTTTGACCTCGCCGGAAAGCAGGTGCTGGTCTTTAATTGCTTGGGCAAATTGGAAATCGCTCCAACGTTCACCGCTTGAGGCATGATAGAGACCTGTTGCCGAAGTTCTTATAGCCCAATCGATTGTTTTGGCAAAATCCTCGATTATTGTTGGCCCAAAATAGTGATTGGTGAACTGGGGATAAAGAGTGTTGTTCTGAAGTCCGCTTGCTAAGCGGTGAGCAATGTCAAGTTTTTGATGAGGTTGACTGGCAAATGGTTGATCTATACGAAATATCGTCCAGGGAATTGTGGAGCTTTGAATGATTTCCTCAGCCCAAAGTTTCGTCTGGCCGTACCATTCAATTGCATGAGGAGTGTCGGTTTCTCGATATTGGTCAATAGAATTCCCATCGAACACGTAGGCTGTAGAAACGTGAATTAATCTTTTGCCAAATTTCTCGCAAGCGCTAACTAAATTATTGGTACCGGCTACGTTAACTTGATATGCTAAACCATTTTTATCGCCTTGCTGTCGCCAGGCTGCGTTTACATCAGTAAAAGCTGCAAAATGTACCAAAAACTCAGCCTTTGAGTCTCTCAGAACAGCCTCAACTACTTCTGAGTCAGTAATATCGACAGGCTGAATGGGGTTGTTACGATCAAGTGATAAAACGTCATATCGATCGGCAAAATCAGTAATAAACCTGGAGCCTACCAGCCCGTTAGTGCCAGTCACAGCTAGTGGAATCTTCTCTGACATGTTTAGCGCAGTTGATACTGTTCTTGGTAATAATCTTTTAATTGATGCTTAAGTGGTTGCCACCATTCTGGATGATCTTGGTACCATTTAATGGTTTTTTGCAAACCTTCCTCTAATGTAACACTAGGTTTCCAGCCAAGCTCATTTTCAATTTTACTGAAATCAACAGCGTAACGACGATCATGACCAGCTCTATCTTTGACAAATTCAATGGCTGATTCATCTTGACCCATCATTTGCAAAATCATTTTGACAATCTCCAGATTTGAAATGTCTTTATTGAGTCCACCTATCAAGTAGGTTTCACCTAAGTGGCCATCCTCTAAAACCCGTTCTATGGCTCTACAATGATCCTGTACATACAACCAGTCGCGCACATTAAGGCCATCACCGTATACCGGTACTTTTTTGCCTTCTATAAGATTGGTGATCGCTAAAGAAAAAAGTTTCTCTGGAAATTGATACTCTCCATAATTATTTGAGCAGTTTGTAAGGGTAAAGGGTACACCATAAGTTTCTCCATATGCACGCACTAGATGATCCGACGCAGCCTTGCTTGCAGAGTAGGGACTTCGAGGATCGTAATTTGTTTCTTCGGAAAATTTCATACTAGTATTCAACTCCAGTGAGCCAAAAACCTCATCGGTTGAAATGTGGTGAAAGCGCTCAATCTTATGATCTCTGGCAGCTTCAAGCAAGACGTGGGTACCTAGCACGTTGGTTTTTGTGAATAGTTCTGGGTCCATAATTGATCTGTCGACGTGAGACTCAGCCGCAAAATGAACAACAATATTAACATCAGGCATAATTCTGTTAATCAGTTGTTTGTCAGAAATGTCACCTTGCACAAAGTGATAATTTGCTAATCTTTCTATATCTACTAAGCTAGACAAATTACCGGCATATGTGAGTAAATCCAAGTTAATTACCTCATCTTGTGGATGATTTTTTAGCCAATAATGTACGAAATTAGAGCCAATGAAACCAGCTCCGCCTGTTACTAAGAGTGTTTTTGGTTCAGTCATAGATACATTTCCTTTTGATTTGACATGACTTAGTTTAGTTTTCTTGTTGGTTCTCTTGATGGTTTTCTTTTGAGAGATCAATTAATCTTTGAGTTTCTTCTCTACCAAGCATTTGTCTAACTCTAACATAATTGTCCTCTAGTCGACGATACCGCTTGAGTTCTTGTTGCCAAAGAGTGTGGTAGTAGCCCGTAGCCAGACTCAAAATAACAATAACCATCAGCAAAAATCTGGTTAAGTTTTTCTGGGAGATTCTTGGGAAAGTCTTTCTCGTGAATGGATTAGTCATAGATATTATCCTGATAAGTTATTCTGAGCCAGAATTATTATTCAAGCTTATTTTTGATTTCTTGATTAAAAGCAGTCTGATCTTTGATTATATACACCCATTGGTTGTTATACAGCTTTGGGTTTGGATGATATATCGATCCATCTTGAGTTGTCTCATCGTACTCGTCTAGACCATGACCAACAAAGGTGATTTGATTTGCCACAGGTACAACAGACTTTCCAATGGCCATTAGGCTATTTAATGGTAGGTATTTTTCAAAATTTGTTTGGTAATAATTAAAAAGTCTACCTGCTCTAGCTGGATCCTTGATCAAATCCATAGGGTTACTGATTTTTGCAAAAATAGCATAGACAACCTCTTGTTGTCGATTGTTTCTTGCTAGGTCATTGCCCTGTTCATCTTGACTGTGACGCGAGCGAATATATTTAAGAGCCAATTCTCCGTCCATGATTTGTTTGCCTTTTTGAAAACTAACAACCTCATAAAGTAACTTGGGATCTGTAACTATATTCACATCAACATCATTTCTTGGAAATTCAGAATCTACGAAGGCCTCAGGCACATCAATTTCTACTCCTCCGAGCAAATCAATTAGTTCCTTAAGATTATCCAAACTCATCACTACTACGTGATCTATCTTGGTTTGTGTAAGGTTTTCAATAACTTCTTTGGGGAAACTTGTAGGATTATTTGAGTCTCGTTGATCTCCGTAATAAAGAAGCGCGTTGATCTTTGTTTGATAGTCTGCTAACCATAGATCTCTAGGTAAAGAAAGAAGGTTAATTTTTCCGGTGGTGTTATTAAGTGATACCACCATGATCGTGTCCGTCAAGAGGGTTGGTTTACCGCGGTTTTCCATGGCATCAATACCCAACACCAAGAAGTTAGTTTTTCTTTGCGAGCTGGCCGGACTATTCCAAGCATCAGTTGCAATTTCAACGAACTCTTGACGACTAACCCTCGCCTCTTTCAAAAACTGATTGAGTTGGTTGTTCAGATAAATCGAGAGAGGAATAGCTGTTA
The DNA here is from genome assembly GCA_049322575.1 of Patescibacteria group bacterium. Taxonomy (GTDB): domain Bacteria; phylum Patescibacteriota; class Microgenomatia; order UBA1400; family PJMF01; genus JBMORQ01. The sequence goes on along the minus strand of JBMORQ010000003.1, from coordinate 17,471 downwards.
TTGTGAGCAGAATTAACTCAAAAACCAAACAATATACAATTGTTTTGAGAAAGATTTTGAGCAACGTAAATTTTGGTTTAACGAGATCGCCTTTGTCATTTATTGATTGGTTGTTATTTGATGACATAAAATGTAGTGTTATTTATCATTTTATTTGTGGGTAAATATATTTGAGTCAAATGTCTAATATTTAAGATAGCACAGCTTAAGACAAGGATCATCGAGCAAAAAATCATTAAGGTAAAAAGACTTCTTTCTAATACACAGTATTTTCCAGAAGTCGACTAAACAACACGCCTATTATACTTCTGTTAGCGTTGGGTTAAAATAGACTTGTTGCCAAAATTTTGTAATAAAAAAATGTTAAATGGTAAATAAATAATCTAGGCTGACTCAATTTTGTCATTGTTGATACAAGGCTTCAAACAAATGAACAAGTGGATAAAATATACTTTTCTAACAATCACTTTTCTAGCAAGTTCTTGGGCATTGTTTTTCCCAGGTTTTTTTCGAGTTCATGACTTCACACATGCTGCTAGGATAGTAGAAATGACCCAGGCTCTCAAAGAGGGTCATTTTCCTGTACGCTGGACGCAAGACTTTGGTTACGGTTATGGTATGCCCCTCTTTGAGTTTTATGCTCCTTTGCCTTTTTATCTTGGTTCATTTTTCTATTCATTGGGACTGGATGTGGTTTTAGTGATCAAAATTTTGTTTGCCTTGTGCTCAGTAGGAGTGATGATCGGCGCTTATAAACTGGCCAATGAACTATTTAATGATGAAAGAAGCGCGGTGCTTGTAGCAGCTGCCACAACCCTAGCACCATATCGCTCTGTCAATCTTTACGTCCGAGGTGCGCTCAGCGAAGCCTGGGCAATAACTTTTATTCCTTGGATTTTATTAGGCTTAGTCCTACTAATAAAGAAAAGCCCACGTGCTTGGCTGGTTATGACTCTTTCCACCACTGGTTTGATGCTTTCACACAATCTTACAACCATGATTTTCTTGCCCATTAGCTTGGTTTTTTTCTCGTCACTAATCTTGATTGAGTTAGCGAGTAAACGCATGGAGCTAGTGACAGCAGCTAAGATTATCTTTAAAGCGGTAGGTAGCTACACCTTAGCAATCGGCTTGGCTGCCTTTTATCTATTACCAGCATTTCTAGAAAAAGACTTTACAAAAGTTGATCAAAGCGTGATCAATGATTATTTCAATTTTAATCTTCATTTTTTATATATCCGACAATTCTTGGTTGCTAGCTGGGGTTATGGAGGCAGTGCTTGGGGAGTTGATGATGGTATTTCATTTTTCCTTGGTTGGGGGCAGTTGGCGGCATTATTGGCTTTTCCTATCTATCTTTTAATAAAAGGCTACAAACTTCAAAAGAAAAAATTTGGTAAACAGGATTTCATTGCGGTTTTTGGAATTAAGTTGTCACCTGAGTTGATCAGGTCTGTCGTTTTTCTGGGGTTGTTGTGTTTTTCTTTGTTCATGAGCTTATTAAAGTCACAAGCAATCTGGCAACAAATCCCTCTATTTAAGTATATCCAGTTTCCTTGGAGATGGTTATCTGTGTCGTTAGTCTTTTTGGGGTTGTTGCAACCATATTTGCTAGAGGTTTTTGAGAAAGAGAAGATTAAAAAAGCTGTTTTTTATCTACTCTTAATTGGTTCACTTGCCAATGTCATTTTCTTCAAACCAGAAACATTTTTAAGTGACCCTAGCGGTTTTTATTACACTGACAGAGCTTTGATTAGAAGGCAAATGAGCGATATTCTTCAGGATTACATACCAATAGCCATGTCACCAGTCAACCAAATTGAACCGGTTTACCAACTTGTTCTCAGTGTTGATAAGGAACCACAACAATATCAGGTGGCAATTGATCAAAGTCATCAGAAACTTATCCAAACAAACTTTAGTAATACCACCACGCTCAACCTTGGCTTGGCCAGTTTTCCTGGCTGGAAAGCCGAACTAGATGGAGAGGAAATCGAGCTTAAAACCAGTCCCGATGGAAATTACCAGTTAGATGTTCCAAAAGGAAGCCATCTAGTGGGAATAATTTTTGGTTCAACACTTTTACGATCCGTGGCCGATACGATTTCCGCAATTTCACTGATCATCTTGGTGTGGTTTAATCTTCCAAGTTTAATAAATCAGAAAAAGATAATACATGATTGAAGACCAAGCTAAACCAGTGGAAGTTGAAGTCTCCCTTTCTCAAGAAGAAATTAATTCTATCAAAAAACGATCAATTTCAGGTATTATTTCCTATTTTTTAAGAACAATAATTCTGCAAGGCATTGGACTAGCCGCTGCCTTTGTTTTAAGTAAATTTTTTATCCCTGAGGATTTTGCAGTTTATGGTTTCGTAGTTCAAATCATCGGTTTGCTTACATTTTTTTCTGATATCGGTTTAGCAGCGGCTTTAGTCCAAAAAAAACTCACACCCTCTGATGCTGATTACAAAACTGCCTTCACTATGCAACAAATCTTGTCGTGGTTAATTTTTGGAGTGATCGTTGTGATAATTCTGAGCGATGTCATTTCCGTCAAATACGGATCTGCAGCAAACTGGATTTTATTCAGCTTGGGCTTGTCGTTTCCACTAGCAACTCTAAAAACCATCCCATCAATTATTTTGGAACGAAAGCTAGATTTTAACAAACTAGTAATACCTCAAATTTTCGAGCAGCTCATTTTCCAAGTACTATTAATATATTTGGCTTGGAAAGGCATCGGTGCCATGTCTTATACCTATGCTATTTTGGCAAGATCAGTTTTAGGAGTGGTGGTCATGAGTTTCTTGCAAAGATGGCCGTTTGGATTTGCTCTAGACAAACAATCAATAAAGTCACTGATTGGCTTTGGCTTTAAATTTCAACTTAACGATCTGTTGGCCAGAATTAAAGATCAATTATTTTATCTATTAGTTGGCTTGTTTATCCCTGTTAAGGATTTTGGTTACTTAAATTGGTCAAAAAACTGGTCGATGTACCCATACAATTTAACTGTTCAAAATGTAATGGCGGTAACTTTTCCAACTTTTTCTAGGCTACAAAATAACCCTGCTGCTTTGACAAAAGCAATTAATAAATCAATCTTTTTTATTACTTTAGCAATCTTTCCGATAATCGCTGGTATGTGTCTATTCATCAGTCCTCTAACTGATGTGGTTTATGATTATTCAAAGTGGAAACCAGCTATTCCAAGTTTCATTTTCTTTGCCATCAGTATTGGTTGGGCAGCTCTTTCAACGCCATTAGTTAACACCCTCAATGCTATTGGCAAAATTAATCAATCTCTCAAACTAATGATTATGTGGACGGTTTTAACTTGGGTATTAACACCTATTCTGGTTAAAGTGATGGGCTTTGATGGTGTGGCTTTTGCCTCGTTGATAATTTCCTTTACTTCAGTTTTTTCAATAATTATGGTTAAGCGTGAAGTTACTATAAGTGTTTGGGAAAATATCTGGAGACAACTAGTTGCAACTGCAATAATGGTGGTTGTGGGTATTGCCGGTCAAACTGTGTGGTCAAGGGACTTTTACAGTTTCTTAACTGGATTTGTGGTGGTCGGATCAACCTATATTTTAGCGGTGTTATTACTGGGTTATAAAAAACTATTCGCTGAATTTAAAAGCATGTTTGGAAAATAATTATTCATTTGAGGTTGACAGAAAATTTGTTATGAAATCTCATCCAGAAAATCACATCAAAGAATATCTATTTTGGTTTTCTGTCATTTTCTTTTTATTGATTAGTCGTTTTTGGAAACTAGCTTCGATACCGGTGGCCTATCACCACGATGAAATTGCCTATATTGCTCAGGCTCAGGCTGCTCTAATTGATGGCAGAAGTTTGGAGGGAAACTGGACACCATTTTCATTCAAACCAATAGGTAAAAATCATGCCGAGCTTGGCACAACTATATTAATGCCAACAATAAAATTGTTTGGTGAAAACCCTTTTGGTTATCGATTTGGCATGGTGCTACTTGGTATCACTTTCCCTTTTGTTTTAGCTTGGTTGAGCTACGGCTTTTTCGCAGATCGTAAGCTAGCCCAAATCGTAATTTTGGTTGCAGTGTTCAACCCTTGGATGTGGCAGTTCTCAAGAATGTCATTTGATACTTTTCCAGGGGGGTTTTTTATTATTCTTGGATTAGCCATGCTAGTTAATCTAATTGGTTGGAAAAAAATATTAGCTCTTGTTCCATTCTTAATAGGTTTCTTCCTTTATCAAGGTATGAAAATCATGCTTGTGCCTGTTTTATTTGTTGGCACATTAAGTGTGATTGCTCGTTATTCTATCGATACCCCAAAAAAATTGATTAAGCAAAATGATGTTAAATCAACCAAAAAACGATTAATAGCTAAAATTAGGCTTCTTATCTCTAACCACAACGTACTAGCTTCACTCGCTGCATTAGCTATGGGCATTCTATGTTTGTTTATATACACATTTGTGATTCTACCTGATCAAGACGCTTCATCGCGGCTGCAAACGATGGTTTTCAATGACCCGAAAATCTTTGAGACTATTTCCCAATTTACCAATACTGACCGTAGGTTATCGCTCGACAACAATTTTTTGCACGTCTTCTCCAATAAATTTCTTGTCTTTGCTTTGCTAATGATGGAAAAAGTCTTTTCAATTCTTGACCCCAAAAGGATATTTCTTTCCGGAGAACCCGCGATGAGTCCATTTTCTGTATGGTCACACGGAATTTTTTATGTGATTGATCTACCTCTATTTCTACTTGGCTTGATTGCCTTCTCTAGAACGTCAATTAGTCGTGGACAAAAACTCGTCTTTGGACTCTTTGCTTCATTATCATTTTTGCCAGCTGTAATTAATTCTGGAAATAACTGGTTTATGTTCAGAGCAGAGTTGACCTACTTTATTATTATGATCGTAATCGCATTGGGTATGAAGCAAATCATTGAATCAAAAGTTACCGCGACATTATTATTGCTGTCAATAATTTATATTTTATCTGTCGTAAATTTTTCTTATCAGTACTTTTATCGATATCCAATTTTTTCAACCACCGGTCTTCACAACCATGAAAGGGTGCTAAGTCAATACATTGCTCGCATTAAAAGCTCCAATCCAGGTCAAAAAGTTGTGGTAGTGATGGAAGAAATATATTTTCCTTTTTTGAATTATCTAACATACAACAATCTTATTAATTCTGATAGTTTGCCGATCATTAGAGAGAATCTGAAAAACAAATGGATAGAATTAGATGGTGTCATTTTTACTAACGATTTTTGCCAACTCGATGATCTTATCCCTGAGGAGATAATTCTCATAAGTCAGGCATCACATAAATCTTGCCTTAATTACCAAAATCAAGTTGGACAGCTCGATCTCAGAGCAGCCTATTTAGCCAAGAGCCAAGAGAAATATGTATCGATATCATCCGTGCTTGACGCTGGTGAAATCTATAGAATCTATGCCGATGAGCTCTGTGCAGACTTTGAGCTAGGAAGATATCCAAATATAAAATCTCTTGAGTTATTCGATTTTGATAAGCTGGACAATCGACTGTTTTGTCAAAAGTGGATAATGTGTCTTGATGATCAGGGTAATTGCAAAGCAATTAATGAATTTGATCTTCTGTAATATGTAATAAATCTTCTCAGAGATTTTATTAACCCTGAAAGCTATTAATCCTGAGCCTTGAAATAGTCATCATATTTAGAAATAATGAGTTATGAGTAAAACAAGAAGAAATCAACTCTCGGTTGTCATAAATGTGAGAAATTCTGCCGAGACTTTTGGGCGTTGCTTGGAATCAATAAAGTTCGCCCAAGAAATTATTGTTGTTGATATGGAAAGCACCGACAATTCTGTAGAAATCGCTAAGCGCTACACAGATAAAATCTTTTGTCACAAAAATGTTGGATATGCTGATCCAGCCCGTAATTTTGCACTATCGAAAGCAACCCAACCATGGATCTTTGTGATAGATGCTGATGAAGAAGTTAGCTCATCGCTTAAAGACGTAATTATTCAGCTCTCAGAACAATCAACCGATGCAACTGGTTACTATTTTCCAAGAAAAAATATTGTCTCTCGCAAATGGATTGAGCACACTGGTTGGTGGCCAGATTATCAACTTCGGCTTTTTAAAAATGGATCTGTAAAATGGGCCGAAGGCGTCCATAGACAACCGGATGTTTTAGGCAAGGTTGTGTTTTTACCTGAAATGGAAACAAATGCAATTCTGCATCACAATTATCAAGATTTATCTTGTTTCATTGATCGTCTTAATCGCTACACCAGCTTACATGCTCAAGAAAGAACATCACTGAGCATCACAGGCAGTAGTTTGGAGGAAAAGGCGCTCAAAAAGTTCTTTGATGAATTCATACAACGATATTTTGCTTATCATGGTTACTGCGATGGTCTTCATGGAACGACTCTATCTTTAGCTCAGGCATTTTATGAACTATCAGTTTTCTTTAAGCAGTTTGAGTTAAAAAAGGTCGAGGGCCAAGAAAATAACCAACTTCCAGTCAAATTTTTCCGTCAGTTGAACAAAGATTTGAATTATTGGCTAGCGGATTACCAATGTGGGCAGACTACAGGTATGACCAAGTTTTACTGGAAACTTAGGAGAAAACTTTGCCTTTAGTCACTTTTGATTCATCAAGCAATGTTACAATGTAAGATGAATTCGGTCGAAAAAGATTTCTGAACTAAGAATGAGGTTTTGTCTCAACATTTTTGAGGAATGATATGGACAATCTTGCAATCATAATCGTCAACTACAACACTCAAAAAGATACAAGAGAATGCTTGGCTTCTCTTTCTAAGGTTGATTTTAAAGGGGCGTCCTACAAGATAATTGTAGTTGACAATGCCTCAAAAGAACCACTTCATCTGGCAAAAAGTCTTTTGGACAATAATACTGAAATAATTCGCAGTGAATCAAATCTGGGATTCACAGGAGGCAACAATCTTGGCATAAGTTATGCAATTAAAAAGTATCAATCAGAATTCTTTTTATTGTTGAATTCTGATACAACCGTTGCTGACAATTTTTACCAAGCACTTAAGAAAACTTTACAAGCACATTCTCAAGCTGCTATCGTTTCTCCAAAAATCTATTTTTATCCAGGTAATGAATATCATCTTCAATCTTATACAAAAAAAGAAAGAGGGAAGATTTTATGGTTTGCTGGAGGCTCAATTGATTGGCAACATCTTTCTTCATTTCATCGTGGGGTTGACGAGTTAGATCGGGGTCAATTTGACCATGAAACAGAGATTGATTTTGCAACGGGCTGTTGCATGCTCTTTAAACGAGAACTAGTTGAAAGAATCGGTATTTTTGATAAAAGATTCTTTTTATATTCTGAAGACGTTGATTATTGTCTCAGAGCAAAACGAGCAGGGTACAAGATTATTTTTTCTCCATTATCTGTTATATGGCATAAAAACTCAGGCTCAAGTGAGGGAGTTGGCTCAAAAGTTCAAACATACTATCAAACTCGTAATAAACTACTTCTTGCCCTCAAACATGATTTTTGGAGTCATAAACTTGCAATATTTCTTATCACCATGCAAATCATTACTAATGGATCATCGACTGAAAAACAAGCTTTGTTTGACTTAATATTTCGTCGATTAGGGAAACAACAGATAATTTAATATGAACTCAGATATTACCGCCGTTATCATCAGCAAAAATGAAGAACAGATGCTGGAGAATTGTTTGCGATCGATTAAATCTTTGGCCAAAGAAATCCTGGTCATAGATAACAACTCAACCGACCAAACAGCCTTGATCGCAGAAAACTTGGCTGCAAAAGTTATCTCAATCGAGAGCCCTTCTTTCTCCAGGCTCAGAAACGAAGCTCTTAAATATGTCAAAACCGGCTGGGTTTTTTACATTGATGCTGACGAGCGAGTTACACCCTCGCTAGCAACAGAAATTATTAATCACATAAACTCTGGCCAAACAAACTCGATGACATTCCAGAGAGAAAATTATTGTTATGGTCACCACTTAAAACATGGAGGTTGGCAAAATGATTTTGTGACCCGACTTTTTAAAACCGATAACTTGAAAAAATGGCAAGGCAACATACACGAAAGTCCAATCTACATTGGAGGGACAAACACAGCTTCCAACCCACTAATTCATCTAACACATCGGAACACAGTCCAAAATCTAAAAAAATCAGCAGACTGGACAATCATGGAAGCGAGACTCCTTGCCAAATCGGGAATTGAAGTCAACGTTTTTACAATTATACGCAAAAGTTTCATGGAATTTTTTCGTAGAGTTGTTTTGAAAGCTGGATATAAGGACGGAATGGTTGGTTGGATTGAAGCCTTTGTCCAAGGCATGAATAGGGCAATGGTTTATATCCAAGTTTGGGAAGAACAAAACAAACCTTCGTTGCCAGAAAAATATCAAGCGATTGAAGACCGAATAAAAAAAAGCTGGCGTGATTTTCAACAACATTAACCACTATTCAAGGGTGTAGTTTTTTTGTTGATGAAGATAAGCAATTAATATAGTGCTCATTTGAGCAAGGACTTGATTGTCCAAAGTATTTAAACATACCAAGATATTAATGAAAATTTGTCTTTTTTCTCCCTACATTCCTAAACATTTCGGCGGTGGCGAAAAGTATATGTTCCAAGTAGCCATAGCTCTGGCTAATAAATATCAGGTATTTATCGCTATTCCCCATAAACAAGAGCTGACCGATCCTGAGAAGATCCAGATAAAAAATAAGTATCAGCTATTTCTTAATGATTCATTGCAAAATGTAGATTTTATATCCACACCTTTGAAAACAGATGAGAGTTTTTTGCGAAAACTTGTCTGGACTAAACAGTTTGATCTAATTTATTATCTAACAGATGGTAGTCTGTTCTTTAGTTTAGCCAAAAAAAATATCCTACACATTCAGTTTCCATTTACTAACTTAAGGCTAAGTTTACTTGACAAGCTGAAATTGATCACTTGGCAAGTTATTAATGCTAATTCTTCTTTTACCAAAGAGGTTGTCGAGAAACGCTGGGGTATCAGGATTAACTTTATCCATTACCCTGCAGCTATTCCAAGCGATGTTTTTCAACAATATCAAAAAGAAAAAATCATCTTAAGTGTCGGTCGTTTTTTTAAGCATTTAAACAGCAAGAGACAAGATGTCCTGATTAGAATCTTCCAAGAAATGCGTCGCGCGTATCCAAAGTCCATGGATGGTTGGAAATTAGTGTTGGTGGGCGGGGTTGAAGACCAAGAATATCTCAAGGAACTCAAAACATTGTCTGTTCAAGATCCAGCGATCTCGATTCAGACTAACGCTCGTAGAGAGCAACTCGAAGCACTATATCGACATGCATCGATTTATTGGCACGCAGCCGGATTTGAGATAGATGAACTTAATCAACCTGAGAAAGTTGAGCATTTTGGAATATCCACGGTCGAGGCAATGGCTGCTGGTTGTGTTCCGGTTGTTCACAACAAAGGAGGCCAAACAGAAATTATGACCGGTAACTTACAGTCGCTGTGTTGGCAAACTACCGATGAATGTGAAAAAATAACCATTGATTTGATCAAGAACCAACAAAAACTCTACGAATTCAGTCAACTGGCAATTAAACGTGCTAAAGACTTTTCGCAAAATAACTTTGAAGAAAAATTATGGAAGATGGTAGGTTAAAAGAACATGAAAAAAATTAGTGTCGTCATTCCCAGTTATAACGCTCTTAACTTGCTCAAGAAAAACCTACCAAAGGTCATGCAACTATTGAGTGAAGGCGACGAACTAATCATTGTTGATGATGCCAGCAAAGATGAAAGCATTCCACATCTGATTAAAACCTTTAATTGCCAACAACAAACTCACCCTATTTTAGAAAAGTATTCAACTCAGGTTTTCCGAGGAAGTAACCCAAACCACGTTTCGGTAACTGTTCTGCTCAATCTAACCAATCAACGATTTGCCGAATCCGTCAACCGTGGTGTTCTTATGGCAAGAAATAAGTTTATCCTACTATTGAACAATGATGTCATACCAAATAAAAACATTAAATCGCAGCTTCTTAAGCATTTTGCTGACGAAAACGTTTTTGCAGTTGGTTGTAGGGAGATCGAAGATAAGGGTATTTCTGGAGGCAAAAACCTGCTCTGGTTTAATCGAGGTTTGTTTCATCACTCCAGAGCTGAAGACTTTAAAACCGGCTCAACTGCCTGGGCATCTGGCGGAAGCGCTATTTTTGACCGCGATAAATGGATAACACTTGGTGGATTTGACAACGACTATTATCCAGCTTATTGGGAAGATGTCGATTTATCATATAGGGCCAAGAAAAAAGGTTGGAGAGTGTTGTTCGATAATGATGCTGTTGTAGAACATCACCACGAATCAACTAACCTAACCGTCTTTGGCAAAGAAAAGATTGAGCAACTGAGTCGCAAACAAGCCGCGATTTTTTCATGGAAAAATGGCAACTGGCTCCAAAAGCTTTCATTTGTTATTCATCGGCCTTATTGGTGGTATCAACAAATTAAAACAGATGTAAAAAGTTTGTTTAAACAACCATCGTTTGTGATTTCTCAGAATAGTCGATTAATCGCGTTCGTTGCGGTGATTGTTCTTTCTGCTTTATTAAGGTTTTATAAATTGGCAGATGTCCCACACGGCATGACCTGGGATGAGGCTGCTATCGGCTACAACGGTTACGCCGTGTTTCACACAAGACGTGATGAATGGCTACAGTTTTTACCCGTCTCTTTTAAATCTTTTGGTGATTACAAAGCACCTTTAGCTATTTACATCAATGGCATTTCAACCTTTTTCTTTGGTATGAATTTATGGTCTGTGAGATTGCCTTTTGTTTTGATTAGCATTGGTGGAGTAGTGGGTTTTATGCTCTTAACAGAAGAACTCATTTCGCTAAAAAACAGGGCTAAGACTTGGCTAATTTTTTTGGCAGGAGTGCTATTTACTACTTCACCCTGGTTTTTGCACCTCACCAGGACAGGTTTCGAATCTGGAATGGCCACTAGTTTCTTGGTTTGGTCTGTCTTTTTCTTCCAGAAAATGACTAATAAGTTATCAAGGGAAAGTGTACTAATTCGTTCGTCTTCTGGCAATTTTTATTCCTGGAAAAAAAACCGTCATATCATAATTTATGGCTTACTTGGTGCTATCACCTCAATTATGTCAATTTACACTTATCATAGTGCCAAGATTGTGGTTCCTTTAATTGTGATTTCCATGTTATTGCCGAAATTAAAAACACTCTTGAACTCAGCTGCATCGTACCTAGTTATGGTGATAAGCTTGCTTGGTTTGTACCCATTCCTTAAAGACTCATTGTTTGGCAGCGGGCTAGAAAGATCGAAAACAATGATCTTCTTTCAAGCTGAGTCAATTGATCAAATTGTTGAAACCTTAATAAATAACTTTTTTGCCCATTTTTCAGCTTCATTCCTCATCCAAGGTCAGACAGATTCATTGAGACATGGATCTGGTCACTGGGGTGTCTTACTTCCATCGACCGTCGTCTTTATCATCTTGGCTTTGGTAATTTTTTCCTATAAAGCCATCAAGCGGCGCAACCATCCTCGAGATATTTTGCTCTATGCTTGGTTGCTTTTCTTTATGCTAGTTGGATTATTACCTGCGATTTTTAGTCCAGAATCACCACACAGCAACCGGGCTTTAATGGCTTTGCCGGCATTTATTCTCTTTGCAGTCATCGGAGTCAAATACTTAATTCATGAAATTGTCAGCTCTGGTAGGCAATCATTAATTTCAAGGTCAATTCTTGGTCTAGGTTTAACAATGCATCTGTTATTCTTTTTGGCATATCAGCAGTATTACTATCAGGTGTTTGCCAAATCGTCAGCAAATGATTTTATGGATGGATATCTTGAAGCCTTTGAGCTTGCACAACAATACGAAAAGGGAATAGATAATAAAAAACAAGTCGACAAAATAATCTTTACTTCTGACTATGGTCAGCCATATATTTATGCTTTGTTTGTCAGAAAAACAAATCCAATTTGGTATCAAGGAGGCTCATTAATCAAATACGAATTTAGAGATGAGATAAATCAGGCTGATCTAGCAAGGAAAAATAGTCTGATTGTTGCCAGTCTTCGCGATAACTTGCCAATAGAAGAAGCTAATCACATAGTTTACGGCAGTGACAATCGTGTCAGATTCAAACTTTATGTTACGGAATAAAATTAGCAAACTATTTTTTTTGGCGATCTTAGCAACGGCAGGTTTTGTTCGCCTTTTTCAGTTGTCTTCCGTCCCGAAATCTCTCTATTGGGAAGAAGTTGCATTGGGATATGATGCGTTTTCAATTTTACAGACCGGTAAAGACCATCATGGCAACAGTTGGCCAGTAGTCGCTTTTGAATCTTTTGGTGATTGGAAGCCTCCTGGTTATTTTTATGCCTTGGTACCATTTATCAAGTTGTTTGGACTAACTGAGCTGGCTATAAGATTGCCATCAGCTTTGGCTGGCATCATCAGTATTGTCTTAATCTTTCTTATTTCTCAGGAATTATTATTGCAATCTAAAGATGAAAAGATAAAAAAATATCTACCATTTTTAGCGATGATTTTAGCAACTGTCTCTCCTTGGGGAATATTGTTTTCTCGTGCTGCCTGGGAAGTTAATTTGGCTACGATGTTGTTATTGGCTGGAATCTTATTGCTATTTGTCTGGAAAAGGTTGGTCTTTTCGAATTCAAAAATAAAGTCTGTTATACCTTTAGCTTTTGCTTGCCTTCTTTTTGTTGCAAGTATGTACACCTATCACTCAACCAGGGTCATTTCTCCTTCATTAGCCTTAGTTCTTTTATCATGGTTTTTTTTCACACATCAACAACAAGTATTCAAAAGAGCCAAGACTATTATTTGGCAATTGATATCAGTGGGAACTTTAACACTAATTTTGCTTTTACCACTTTTATTTAGCTTAACAAATAAAATTACAACTCAGCGTTTTGCGGAAACCAGTCTATTTTCTGATCAGTCAGAAATATTATTCAGCAATCAAATGAAGGAAATTGATGACAGCTGGTCAACCAAGCTCGAGTCTCATCGTTACTATTTGTATAGTAAAAAAGTGCTGGCAAATTTTTTCAGTCACCTTAGTCTAGATTTTTTGTTTAATTCAGGTGACAAAAACCCTCGCCACTCAGTGCAGTTTTTTGGACAAATGTATTATCTAGATATTGCATTAATTTTGCTTGGTGCATTCTATCTGCTCAAAGAGAAGAGAAATTTAGCAGTTTTTATTTTTCTGTGGATTGTTATATGTCTGATTCCTGCTAGTTTAACACTAGCAACACCTCATGGACTTAGAATTCTTCCTGCTTGGCCAGCTTTAATAATCTTGGTGGCATTTGGTTGGTATTATTTAGTCAATATTATTCAGCGAGTATTGCCAAATAAGTTTTTCGGGCTGATTTTAACCATTTTAATGATTGGATATTTTTCACAATTTGCATTTTTCTTAGATTATTATTTTTCAAGATACGTTCAAAAAACTAGCTCAGAATGGCAATATGGGTATAAAGAAATGCTGCTTAAAGTTAAGGAAGCCTCAGCTCAACATCCTGACAAAAATATTTATATCAGTAGAGATGTTGGTCGACCAGCCATGTACTATTGGTTTTACTTTAAGACTGATCCGCGCGAAGTTCAGCAAGCCAACGCCAACGTCAAAAAAGATCAGGGTGAATTTTTGGAGTTCAAGAATGTTGTCTTTTCAAAAACTGGTCAAAAAGAAAATGTCATCGTAGCCGATTATGTCGATGGTGCATGGAGTGTTGATGTCTATTAACTTTTTCTGCTTATCATGGAAGTCTATACCATTTTTTAAGCACTGAATCAATATTTCCATCTAAAAATTTCTGTAAATATTCAACCTTAGTTGATTTCCCTACCAAGTAATTCATACTTCTTAAACTTACATATAAACGTGGCACAGTTGCCCAAACAAAAGCCATTACTATAATCAAAAAATAAACTTTTTTATTAAATGTATTCATTTTTGAAAAAATCACCAAACGATTTATTAATAAAATCAACAAAACAACGAATCCAGACAAGGAATATCTGGTTGATAATGGTGGAACAAACCACCATATTAACCACTGAGCAATGGAAAACAGAACCAATTGTTTTTCATCGATTTTCATTCGATTGAATCCATATAAAATTAATGGCATAAAAACAAAGAGAACGGGGTTAAGATAATCTTTGACCTGTAAAATCACAATTAGTGAAACTGGAATTGTTAGTAATTTAACTAAAAAATATTGCAGCAAATTTTCTGCACCAATTAGAAATTCAAGATGGTGATCGATTGAATAGAACACAAGACCTGAGTTCTGGAAACTATAAATGTAAAAAGGACTTGCAACAAAAAAGCCCATCAATAACCAAAAAGCAACAAATTTCCAGTTTGTTTTTATCAAAACTAGTACGGCATAAACAGGTGCGAGTAATATTGAAAATTGTTTTGTTGCTAGTGAAGCTCCAAATAAAACAGCACTCAATATTAAAGATCGGTTGTTTTTTTCAAGCCCACCAAACAATAAAAGATATATTGAAGACAACTCCCAAAAGGCTTTTGCCAGATCAACATAATAACTTGAGCTTTGCCAAGCAACAACCTGTATTAATGAAATTAGAATTACTGCAACATAACTATTTTTCTGATTTAGAAACCTTCGAGCAATAAGATAGGCAAAAACTAACAACGATTGAGCAAAAATATATGCCACAACTTTTGTTCCTAATTCTCTTGCTAATTGATAACCTAAAAGAAAAATGAGATCTGAAAACTGGGGATTAAGTGATTGATAAAGTTCAGGCGAAAAAACAATCCGACCACTTCTCAAATATAAGTCAGCCAATGGTAGGTGATACCACAAGGCATCAAAGCCAGTTTCAGGTACAAAAACTTGTATCAAGTGACAAAGCCAAATTAATAACAGTAAGATCATCAAGATTTTTTCTATTTTTGCGACCCTTGGTATCTTTAGAAAAAATCTGAACCAAATTAGAATTAAGCAAACAAAAGGGGGCAATAACAAAACAGACAAAAAAATATTTATTTGCCCGGTAAATGCTCCAATAGTGACAACTAAGCCGGCCGAAAATAGACTAATTGCTAACCAGCTAGCAATTAATTCGATGCGCAGAAATCTTACAAAATATAATACCCGCTTAAAAATCATAGTTATTATCTTTAAAAAATGAAAAATCATTTCTTATACTACAAGACCAACAATGCTTGAGTTTTTTGACACAATTTAGATATAATATCATTGATTGATGTAATCAGTTTTGCATATAAACAAAATTTTCTACAAAACTAGATCAATCACGTCGTCATCAGAAGAGTCGCGCACTTCGAGAACAAACACGACAACTGCTAAATACAGTACGGAAACAACCGTTTAAATTAGAGCCTAAGCTCATAAGCTAAAGACAGTGATGTTTTTAGAAAGAAGGGTGGTACCACGTTCATAAACGTCCCTTTAACTTGTATTAAGTTATTGGACGTTTTTTTTGTATAAAGTCCAACTCAAAGAAAAATCTATGAACAACACAAATCAACTACAAAAAATCATAGCCGATAGTTTCAATCGACTCTCGGATTTCAAGGTCAATGAGAGTCAGGTCATTTTCAGTGTTACAAAAAATAAAAAATTTGGTGACGTCACAACAAACTTCGCCATGAAATTTTTTAAGCAGCAAACAACGTTTGACAATTTACACAAATTTGCCAGCTTTCTAGTTGATGAGATCTCACTTTCCAACCTAATTCAATCAGCAAGTGTGGAAGGACCTGGTTTTATCAACTGTTTCCTAAAACAAAACGTCGTCTTAGATCAACTCAAAAGCTTGGAAAATAATTTAGCGAAACTTAAAACAGTTCACCAGCAAGACCAAGTTGTAGTTGAGTATTCTTCGCCAAATATTGCTAAACCATTTACAGTTGGCCATTTGCGCTCGACTATCATTGGTGATGCAATTGCAAATATTTTAGATGAAAACGGTTATCAAGTATTTCGCGATAACCATCTGGGTGACTGGGGAACTCAATTTGGCAAACAAATTTACGCCATTAAAACTTGGGGAGATGAAAGCGAAATCGATAAGGCCGAAAGACCAGTTAAATTACTTGTCGAATTGTATGTAAAATTTCATCAAGAGGCTGAAAATAATCCCAACATTGAGGAAGAAGGCAGAAAATGGTTCAAAAAACTTGAAGAAGGCGACGTTGAAGCCAGAAGACTTTGGAAAAAATGTATTGATTGGTCATGGAAAGAATTTGACAAGATCTATCATAGACTGGGAATAAATTTCACTGAGAACCAAGGTCGTGGCTATGGGGAATCATTTTTTGAGGACAAAATGAAAACCGTAATCGATCAACTTTCCCAGAAAAATCTCTTAACTGATAGTCGTGGTGCCAAACTAGTTTTTTTTCCTAACGATAAATATCCTCCCCTGATGATTATCAAAAACGACGGCGCTACTCTGTACGCAACAAGAGATTTGGCAACGGATAATTTTAGAAGACAACATTATGGAGAAAAAATCCAGATTATTAATGAAGTTGGCGCTGAACAAGAATTATATTTCAAACAGCTCTTTGAAGTTGAAAAAATGCTTGGGTGGTTTTCTGATGAGCAACGTATTCACATTAAACATGGACTATACCGCTTTAAAGATAAAAAAATGTCAACTCGCAAGGGTAACGTTATTTGGCTTGAAGACGTTTTACATGAGGCATTTGAACGTGTCTCAAAAATTTCTGGTGATAGAATTTCGGCCGAAAACAACTGGAAAATTGCCATGGGCTCTCTCAAGTGGAATGATCTCAAAAGACGACCAGAACTAAATGTAGTTTTTGACTGGCAAGAAATAACACGAGTCGACGGAGATTCTGGCCCGTACGTCATGTACACTTACACTCGCTGCGCCAGTGTCCTGAAAAAAGCAACCTTATCCTTCGATGATTTGAACCCAACAGCAATTGACGAGGATGAACGAACATTAATTAATAAATTGGGACAGTTCCCTGAGACTATCAAAAGAGCAGCTGTCAGCCTTTCTCCCAGTCAAATCTGCACTTATCTCTTGGAACTTAGCCAGATTTTCAATAAATTTTATACAAACAACCAAATCATCAATGCTAAAACTGAAGAGCAGAAAAAACTGCGCTTGTTTATTACTCAAAAAACGGCTTATGTCATCAAAAATGGACTGAAGATCCTGGGAATAGAGGCAGTGCAACAGATGTAACTTTTCTCTGTAAAATGGGGCAGGTACCCGAAAAACTAGACACTTTGTCTTTTCCTAGTGCACAATAGTTTGTGCCGAAAGGAAAATTATGAAGGGCAAAACCATTCCCAAAGAAATTAAGGATGAGATTCTGACCAAGGTT
>JBMORQ010000002.1:0-23739 GCA_049322575.1 Patescibacteria group bacterium | reverse complement strand
AAAGTGGCTGCTCACCAGATGAAACAAACCATCTATGCCAGAAAAACTACCCTCATTGATGAGTATTTAACATCTGTGTTGCGTCAACCTATCATCCATATTTACTGTGGCTGAAGCGAAAGTCCTGTTATTACCAACTAACGCATTGGCCTTTGATGGTTCTCAGGTTAATTTTTTAATCGCCTTTGCCTCTGGCTTTATTACCTTTTTTGCTTCGTGTCTTTTGCCTCTGGTGCCAACCTACCTGGGCTATTTATCTGGTGTGGCCCTAAGTAGCGAGGAGAGTTCGAGTCAACGCTTAAAAATCGTCAGAATCTCTCTTCTTTTTGTCACAGGCTTTGTGACGGCTTTTGTTTTACTTGGCATGTCGCTAAGTCGGCTTTCATGGATGTTGCGCAATCATCGTGATTTTATCGATAAATTATCTGGCTTGTTGTTTGTGACTCTGGGATTGTTTATGTTAGGAGTATTCAAACATCGGGGTTTTCATCAAGAGAGAAAACTTGATATCCAAAGGTTTTTTGTTAAAAATCAAAACTGGCACGCCCT
Organism: Patescibacteria group bacterium; assembly: GCA_049322575.1. Lineage (GTDB taxonomy): Bacteria > Patescibacteriota > Microgenomatia > UBA1400 > PJMF01 > JBMORQ01. The sequence goes on along the minus strand of JBMORQ010000002.1, from coordinate 23,190 downwards.
AGTAGCTGGTTTTAGTTTTGGTGTAGGTTGGTCTCCATGTATCGGTCCTGTTTTGGCTGTCATCCTTTATTGGTCTGCACAACAGGCATCGGTTTTTAAAGGGATCTTCCTGCTAATAAGCTACGGACTAGGATTAGGCTTACCGTTCGTACTGATTGCAGTTTTTTTTGAGAAGCTCATTCCTTTGCTTAAGAAATATCGCCGAATCTCTCAATTTACTACTTATTTTTCAGCCGGAATTGTAATTGCAGCTGGAATTATGCTATTTATTGGCCAATTCCATAATTTTTCTAAAGCAATTTTGGCGATCTTCAGCTTATCTGGTTTATCCAGATAAACCCTATAAACATCAGTATTAGACGCAGCAGATCTGACACAAAGAGTCTGTTTTCAGGAAATAAACATTGCATCACCAAAGCTGAAAAAGCGATAATTTTTCTCTATTGCTTCTTGATAAGCTCTTCCAATAGTTGAATTTTGAAAGTTAACAAATTGATGTGAACTGTTGGGTGTCGAAGTAAAGGCGCTAACCAACATTAACAAACTAGACTCAGGTAAATGAAAATTGGTTATCAGCGCATCCACAAAATTAAACTTGCGCGGTGGAAAGATGAATAACTGAGTAGAACTTTGACCTGCTAAGATTGAACCATCAAGAGTAGTTTCGTCGGTAGATTTGTGGCAAGACTGCAGCCAAGAGCTTTCCAGGGCTCTGGTAGTCGTGGTACCAACTGCCACAATTCGCTTTCCATGCTTTTTCGCCTGGTTCAATCTTTCAGCAACTTGCTGATCAATCTCAAAAAATTCCTCATGCAATTTGCGTTGCTCAATGTTCTCTGGTCGTAAATTTTGAAAAGTGCCCAGACCAACGTGTAAAGTAATTTTTTCTATCTGCACACCCTTTTTGGCAATTTTTTCCAACAACTCATCGGTAAAATGCAACCCAGCTGTCGGGGCGGCCGCTGAACCACGATTGATAGCGTAAACAGTTTGATATTGTCTCCTGATCTGGTCTTCCTCTGCAGTTGATTCGATATATGGCGGAAGTGGAGTTAAACCAATTTTATCTAACCTTTGCAACAGTTCGGCATCGGAAAAATTAAAGGCAAGCTCAATTTGTCCATCCTCAGGAATAGCAACCACTTCACCCACGAGCTCTTGGGCAAAACTCAATCCCTGTCCAATCTTTAAGCCGGGTCTTGAAATTGCCTGCCAGGAATTTATTGAGAGTTGCTTAAGAAGTAGTACCTCCACCTTGCCGCCAGTAATCTTTTTGCCAAACAAACGTGCCGGAAAAACCTTGGTCTGATTTAAGACCAACACATCTGCGCTGGTAAGGTTTTGTGCTATTTGAAAAAATTGTGTGTGTTCAATCTGGCCAGTCTGTCGATTCAGCAGCAGAAGTTTTGAATGGTCCCTCGGCTCTGCTGGCTTGTTAGCAATCTTTTCCTTGGGTAAATGGTAAAAATAATCGGCAATAGTGATCATGGGCGATAGTTTATCATCAATGCTACAATGCTGGAATGCAAAGAGGCTGTAGCTGTATCATTCCTTTCCACAATGAGGGACAACGAGTTTTGGACACGGTTGGAAAAATTCAAAAAATTAGACCGATTACAAAAATTATTTGTGTCGATGATGGTTCTGATGATGACTCAGCTATCAAACTCGCAGAAAAATATCCAAAAATTTGCATTGTTCGTCTAGCAAAAAACCAAGGCAAAGCTGCTGCCATTCAAGCGGGTCTAAAACAAGTCACCACTAGTCACGTCATGATGTTTGATGCAGATCTGATCGGCTTAAAACCTGCCGAATGTGAGAGAGGTATTAATTATGTTTTGGGACACCAAGATGTGGATATGCTTGTCTTTCGCCAGGAAAATAGTTTCATTGTCACTAAACTAGCCGGAGCCTGTGTCTCATACTCTGGGCAAAGAGTTCTCAAAACCAGACTTTTACGCGATGTGTTTACTAAAAAGGTTAAGGGCTATCAAATTGAAGCAGCTATCAATCAGTTGTGCATAGATAAGAAAAAGAAGGTTTACTGGACGAAATTATCCGCCACAAACACCAGAAAAGTAGAGAAAGTTGGTTTTATTAAAGGCCTAACTAAAGAGTTGCAAATGACTAAAGAAACCTTATACATCGGCATACCCGGTTACTTAAAACAAGCTACCTTTTTTATTGACAAACGCATTCCTGAAGAAAAACTCTCATGTAAAATTAAGAAACTTACTCGTGACTTGCTCAAAGAAACAAATTGACCCAACATCACAAAGTTTAAAAAATAGCTTCCTGTAATGAAATTTGAATTGCGCTAAACCATATCTTGCAGTGAAAAATGATTCTCCCGATTAAGATAGATTTTTCTCGCAAAGTTGTTACATAAACAGATGATGCCACTTCTACGACCCTACACCTGAGATTTATGACAGTTTGGTTAAAAGCAACTGAGTTGCATTTATCCATTGAAAATGTTACTATCTGCCAATGATGAGACAAGTAATTCTTCGCCGTTGGCTAACAGTAACTCTACCTCTGCTAAGCATTTTTTTACTATGGCTTTTTTGGCAAATCAGCAAAAACCCAACAAACACCTATCAAAATCAACAAGACTTGGTTTGTGTGAGCATCGCCCCTCAGAAATTTTTTGTGGAAAAAATTGCTGGCGATACACTTAAAGTGCATGTCATGGTTTCCGAAGGTTTCAGTCCGGAAACGTATGAACCAACTGCCCAAGATTTGCAAACACTACTAAAAAGCCAAGTAATTTTTTCCTTGGGACAGCTTGCTTTTGAGAAGACAACTCTACCCCAGCTTCTAAAAAGCAATCCCGAAATTCGGCTTGTTGATACTTCGGAAAAAATAACCTTGAAAAATTTTGATCTGGAAGTTTTCGATGCTGAAACGGGAAAAGATCTTGACCATCGCAATTTTGAAATAAATGATCAGCAAAATCACAAACCTAGTCAGGAGCAATCGCTAGAAGTAAGTGACAATCATCAGCTAAGTAACGACCACGAGCATGATCACATCGGCCAAGCCGATCCGCACATTTGGCTGTCCCCCCGTTTGGTTAAGCAACAGGTTGAAGCAATTTACCAAACATTAATTGAACTGAAGCCAGAGAATACCGACTTATATCTTATGAATAAAAATTCATTTTTTGCAGAACTCGATCAACTTGATCAGGAACTAAAAAACAGCTTCGACCAGCTACAAAACAAGAATATCTTGGTCTATCACCCGGCCTTTGGCTACCTAGCAGACGATTACGGACTAAGACAAATCAGCATTGAGATTGAAGGCAAAGAGCCTTCTGTCCAACAGGTCCAAAAAGTAATTACTTTTGCCAAGGAACATAAAATACAAACCGTTTTTGTGCAAAAACAGTTTGATGATAGATCAGCCAAAACCATTGCCAAAGAAATCGATGGGCAAGTTGTTGCTTTGGACCCCCTCTCAGAGAACTACCTTGAAAACTTACGCACCATTGCTCAGCTAATCGATCAGCAACACGTGAATGAAAAATAAAATCATCTGTCTCAACCAGCTTTCACTTAAACTATCAGAACAAGAGATTCTAGAAAATATTGATCTAGAGCTTGCTGTCGGTGAAATCGTCGTGGTAATAGGTCCTAACGGAGCTGGTAAGTCATCATTAATCGAGACAATGTTGGGCCTACATAGTCCAACCACTGGCGAAATCAGCATTAACCATAATTATTTGGGAAAAGAATTCAGTTTTGGCTTTGTTCCAGCGAGTTTTTCTTTGGCAAGCAATTCACCGATCACGATCGAAGAATTGTTAAAAATGACTTTGGTTAATTGCCGTCACTCAAACAAGGAAAAGGAGCAGCTAATTACGCAAGCACTTAAGAATGTTGGCCTGCACAATTATGAAACCAAGAGATATCTTGATCTGTCGATGGGTCAAAAGAAACGTGTTTTGCTTTCACGGGCTATAGTCCACCAGCCACAGATAATTTTTATGGATGAGCCAGAAACTAACCTTGATTATCTTGCCGTCAAAAATCTCTATCAACTAATCGGCAAACTTGCTAAAAAACAACAGATGTCTGTGGTTATTGCTAGTCACAACTTTTCTGAAATTGCCAAAATCGCAGATAAAATCGTAGGATTGAATAAAAAGATATTTTTCCAAGGAAGCAGTAAATTATTAGCAAATCAAGAAAAACTTATAGAACTTTATCAAGCATAAAATGCCACAAGATTTTTTCAATTATTTACAAATACCATTTGTTCAAAGAGCGATATTTGGAGGAATTATCATCGCCATTTTTGCAAGCATTTTAGGAGGGTTTGCTGGCATCAGACGATCATATTTTTTTGCTGAATCCTTGGCCCACAGCTCGTTGGCTGGTGTGGCCTTGGGTCTTTTCATCAACCAAAACCCCATTGTGGTAGCCGTTATATACTCACTGCTCGTTTCTTTGGCTTTGCCTTACCTGAAAAAAGTTGCCGAGGTTTCTTATGATAATCTTTTGGGAATAATCTTACCCAGTTCGATGGCTCTCGGTGTCTTACTTTTTTCTTCCCTGCCTGGCTATCAACCGCAGTTGTTTAGTTATTTATTTGGCAATATTTTGTCCATAAGTGGTTCAGAAATACTTTTCCTACTAGGTCTATTGCTGATATCTATGTTCTTTTTAAAAAAGTACTTTAGTAGCTTGGTGCTGATCTCTGTTGATAAAACATACGGCAAGTTAGTTGGTTTACCTATTAGTTTCTTAGAGTTTTTTTACCACATGCTCATGGCTGTTGTCGTTATCATGGGAGCAAGATTGGTCGGAATCATCCTACTTAATTCCTTGTTTATCATTCCTCAGACAATTGCCAATTCTCGAGCGAAATCCTTACAACAAAGTTTTTTGATTAGCTCATTTATCTCTGTTTTTTGCGTAATTTTTGGCATCGTCATCTCTATCTTGTTAACCACTCCTCCCGGCATAACCATTGCTCTGGTTGCAGCCGCTCTGTTTGCGGTAAATATCGGCTTAAGTTTGGTATTTCCCAGAAACAACAGGTTTTTTTAGTGCAAATCTCGATTGTGATATGATGAAGTCACAGCCAATGAGAAACTTCTCTGATCGGGTCTATTCACTACTTAAAACGGTTCCAGTTGGTAGAGTCACCACGTATAAAGCTATTGCCCAGGCACTTGGCACCAAGGCCTATCGCGCCGTGGGTCAGGCATTGCGCAAAAACCCATATCTCCCCTTAGTGCCCTGTCATCGGGTGGTAAACAGCGATGGAAGAATAGGTGGATATTTCGGTAAAAAATCTGGCCCATCCTTGGAAAAGAAAATCACACTTCTAAGAAAAGAAAGAGTGGAAATTGTTGCTTACAAAGTTAAAGATTTTGCGGAGGTTTTTTTCGGTTTTGAGACAACCGATAAAATATGAAAAAACATTATCTATACTTAGCAACAATTTTCTTCTTATCTGGCCTGTGTTTGTTGCTAATGATTTTTTTGAGTCGCCAAATCAAGCAACAATTCCCTGATATAAAACAACAAGACTCAAATCAAACTGGAAGAGTTTTATTGACTCTTTACCCAACATCAGCGCCCACACCAACACCTAGTTTAATCTCTTTGGTTTTTGCTGGTGACGCCATGTTCGACAGGCATATCAGACAAAACGCCCAAGAAAAAGGAAATTATGATTTCATACTAGCTGATCTAGAAAGTTTCTTTTCCACCAGTGACCTGGTAATTATCAATCTAGAGGGACCACTAACCGACTATCCATCAGTGAGTGTAAATACCGTTCCAGGAAGCAGCAAAAACTACATTTTCACTTTTGATCCATTGGTTGCAACAACCCTCAAAAACCAAAACATTTTGCTGGTAAATTTAGGTAACAACCATATTTTAAATTTTGGCGAAGATGGGTTGCAACAAACATACCTTAACCTGGAAAAAAACGGAGTAAATTACTTTGGCAATCCTGGCCCCGAATCCGAGGCTGAAAAAAGAATTTTCTACTTCCAAAAAAATGACTTCGTTATTGCTTTTGTTAATTATAACCAATTTGTGAGTGGTGGAGAAAAAACTGCCCTTGATGACATACAACTAGCTCGATCTTCGGCTGATTTTGTGATTCTTTATACTCATTGGGGTAATGAATATCAACCGAATGCCAATCAGGTTATTGTCAATCAAGCTCATAAGTTTATCGATGTTGGTGTAGATTTAATAATTGGCTCTCATCCTCACGTCATACAAAATGTCGAGACATATAAAAATAAAACCATTTACTATTCTTTGGGAAACTTTGTGTTTGACCAGTATTTTTCTACAGAAACCAAGCAGGGCCTAGTTGTCAAAGCCACTCTAAACCCGCTCAACAAGCAAATCAGTTTCGAGGAGGTTGTTGTTGAGATGTCAAAAGACGGACGTACTTCGCAAATGATTGAGTAACCGCAAGCCGGGAGTTATTAAGCTTTTTTCTTTCTCCAATAAAAAAACCAAGAAGTTAGTTCCGCAAATGTTAGAACAATCAGTAAGATTGTGATCGGTTCGAGTTGGGATAGAAGTAGTAAATGACCGATTAAAAATAGCATCATTAGGAAAACAAAATTTTGCAGCCTTTTCCACAAACGACCCAGTTTTTTTACAGACCAATCATTTGAGGTTAAAAACAAGGGCAACCCCACCAACAAGACCAGCCAACCAAACACCTCAAAAAGATTTTTTGCTAGCATAGAACCCCTACTTAAAAGCATGCTTGGTAAAACCCTTAACCATAAATAATGGAAAAATCCGAATAAGTACATATTGATACCAAAATAACGGCGCAGGGACATCAACAACACTCGGATTTTTAACAACCAGCCATCTGCTAGGAATCCTCCATCCACTGAGAAACGTGCCAGAATTCCTGGCAGTAAAGTCAAAACCAAAAACAATACCGATAGATTGCCTGCTTTCGATGCTAACTGATACCAATATCTTGGCCAAAAACCAGAAACTGCCACTAAAACAATCACAACACAATCAATAAAAACCAAAGTTCTGATTAACCAAGGCTTGTTTCTAATTAATGCATTTAATAAGTTATCTAACATCTTGTCCGACTCATTTATTAGACTTGTAGCGAAATAAAACTTTCTCCAAACTAAAATTGCAGTGGAGACCTTATCAATTATTCATCAATTGGAATTGTTTGTCACCAAAGAATCCGGTAACTTCTGGACGAATGATCTTTTGCTTATCGGTCAAAAGTCCAGAAGTAACCGTGAACAAACCATATTTTTGGTTAAGCTTATCAACTGAACAAGCAATCTTTTCTCTTTTCTGATCTTCTTCCAGCAAAGATAATCCAACCCAGGGCTGTAACATAGCCAAAAAAACTCTAAATCTGATTATGGGAAAGTCTCTTTTCCGCGAAAGATAAAGCTGATTATAAATTAAATCAAACATTTCCTTAGTGTTGCGAATATATCGCTGAAGAGTCAGATAGCTACTTATAGATCTTTTTTGTCCATAACCGCCATACAAAGAAAAGCCAACCAAGCGTCCTGCCAAATTCATTCTCCTAACTTTGTGAATCACTTCCTCGACCAAGTTATAAAGAATTTTTTTGATTTCGACTTCACTGTTAATTAAATGAAAACCAGTGATTGAACGACTCACACTCTTCATCGTTAATCTATCCTGAGAATGTGATAGTAAGTGGGGCTCCTGTCCTTGGCTCATTTTTCGCAGTTCCTTGGCCCAAAACTTACCAAAATGGGCAACCAATTCTTCGTCGCAAAAAAAACTTATCTGCAAAGGGTGGTAAACACCCAAACGAGCCAACTTCTTGGACAGGCGATAACCAATGCCACAAACGTCCCTGAACTCAACCCTAGAAAGCAATGACATGAGATTGCTTTCATCAACCCGAGTAACACTACCTTTAGCGGATACTTCTCCAGTCATTTTGGCCAGAAAACGATTAGGACCAATACCCACATTGCAATCAACCCACCCGCCCAAAACTGAGTGAATTTGATCCTGAATCTTGGTCGCAAATTCCTCTGCCGAACCATAAAGGTTTTGCAGAGGAGTGTAATCGATAAAAACCTCATCCAGAGAAAAAATTCTAACATCTGGTGAAAAACTGGAAAAAACCCGCTGTAATTTTTTGGTAGCAGAAAGAAAAAGCGAGAAATCACAGGGTGCAACTTTTAGGTCAACCAGGCTCTGCCACTCGTGGACGTTATCGCCGGTCTTGATTCCCAGAAGTTTGGCCTCCTTTGAGGCTGCAATGATACAAGTTCTACCAATATCCTTAACGACTGCTAGTGGTTTAGCACGCAAGCTCGGGATTTGCTGCTGCAACAAAGAAGCAAAATAAGAGTTAATATCGATATGTAAGATTGTTTTTCCTCCAAATACCTCATTCACACCACACCTCCTCTAAGAACCAGCTTTCGTCCTCTCTATCGAAAAGCAACCTGTAAAGATTGCCTCCTGATTCAACTGCATAGAAACGTTTTTTTCTATCTCCGTCTTTGAAATCGGTCTGAAAAGTTACTTGCTCGACTCGATATTGGTCATCCCTCCACAAAAAGGCTCTTGGAATAAAACCAGACCGACGATAGACACCGGTTACTGCTATGGGCTGATGAATCTTGGTAAACATGGATTCCCTACCTAACTTAATTTATTCTTACCAGAAAAATACCCGAAGTGTGAAGAGGATCTTTGCAGTGAAGGTCTCCTGTAGCTCTCTATCATTCTCAGCGAACTCAGCAGAAATCGGCTTTTACCTTCAACTCAGATTCGATATAATGGATAGATTACCTGCAGAAAATTTGTTCCAGAAACGCTATTTGCTACCAAGTTTAGACCAAAGCTAAACTAGACAAAACACACCACATGAGTAAGACAAAAATCCATCAGGACTATTTCAAAAGTATAGTTTTTGGTGCAGAGGATGCTCTAGTCTCCACCACCGGGTTAGTAGTTGGTGTCAGTGTGGCCATTGTAGACAAACAAATAATATTACTAACGGGTCTAGTGGCACTAGCGGTAGAGGCAGTGTCAATGGCGGCTGGACAATTTTTAAGTGAAAAAGCCGTTCATCAACTCAAAAAAGGAACAAGAAGTCAGCATAGAGATAATCTTTTGCTGGGAGCCTTTCTGATGTTCCTAGCTTATTTTCTAGGTGGACTGGTACCAATCATCCCCATTTTTCTGGTATCAGCTAAAAATGTCATGTTTTTTAGTAGCGCAGCCGGCCTGCTTGGTCTTTTCTTGCTTGGCTGGGCCAAAGGCTTGGTAACGGGCGCAGCTAAGATCAAAAGCGCCTTGGAAATTATGGTCATTGGGGGAATTGCCACAGCACTAGGAATTGCCATTGGCTTGATTTTTAGAACAGACTTGTGACGAAATTAATTTCCCTAAAAAAACAGTCACTAAACATCCATCTCTTGATCGGGTCTTTTGCTTAAAAGCCTCACCTCACTATCGTTGAGCATCCGGGCTTTGCCTGGAGGCAGGTCTCCTAACAACAGACTGCCCATGGCCACCCTCTTGAGACTAACAACTTCCACGTTTACTGCCTGGCACATCCGACGAATCTGTCGGTTTTTGCCTTCACTGATACTGATCAGCAACTCAGCCCCCTGGTCGTCTATCTGCAAGACCTCAACGCTAGCAGGCTTAGTACGCCCAATTTTGAGCGGCACACCGCGCTCCATTCTCTCTAAAGCCCGATCAGTCAGCTTGCCTCTAACTCTGACTAAATACTGCTTTTTAATGTGATATCTTGGATGAGTTAGGCGATAGGCCAATTCACCATCATTGGTCAAGATGATCATGCCCTCAGATTCCGCATCCAGTCTTCCTACTGGATAAATCCTAGGCAAATGAGGTATTTGTTCATTTACCAAGGCAACAACTGTGCGGCGTTTGTTTTCGTCCTGGGTTGTGGAAACGACCTTGCGAGGCTTATTCAACATGATATAAACCAATTTCTCTTGAGTAAAATTGGCAATTACTTCACTCCCTAACTCAACTTTGTCGTCCTTTACGTCAACCATAAATCCCAAAACGGCGCGCTTGCCGTTAACCTTAACCCTACCACGAGAAATCATCTCATCCGCCTTACGTCGCGATAAGCTTGTTCTATCCGCTAAAAATTTGTTTAAACGAATCTTGATTCCCATAATTCTTTACCGTGATCATCTCTAAATCAGGAATTCTATTATCTCATAGTCTAAGGAGATTAGTATCGATGCCCGGCTAATTCCAACAAAACCGCTCATATTCATTTGGCTCAGAAAACCTTACAAGAATGAACAAGCGCGAAAATGTCAGGCTTGGAAAGCTAGTTTCGTCCGATCCAGAATGTTCCTTGCAATTGCTAAAGAATCTTTTTGGGTCGAAACAAAAAACTTAGCAAGTGGCCTGTTGCCCATAGGAGGTGCCTGGTACATTTGCCCAGGTTTAAAGCATTTCTCTTGGCTAACTGTGTATCTTGACTTGGGCAGCTCAATCCTTTTAATCACGCCCGATTCATCACTCCAAACCTCGCAGGCGGTAGCATTCTTGGCGAAAAAAGAGTCCTCTTTAATCACTTCGCCCAAAGCTAGTTCAACAGCAATTTTTTCCAAATCAATACCTGTGCTCAATTTCAGAAGCTCTAGCCTAAAACCTCCAATGCGAAGATTAATCTCGATCAATAGAACCTTGCGATTAATCACAAAAAACTCAGGATGTAGACAGGTCGACTTGATTTTTGCCAGGCGCACAATTTTTTGTAAAATATGTTTCGCCTGCTGCAAGATGACCTCATCCAATTGGCTCGGACTGCTACGAAAAACTAACTGCATGTGCTTATAACCTAACTCCTGGGCATTAACGATATCAACAAAATTTATGATCCTCAAGTTGCCAAGAGCATCGACAAAACATGTACAGGAAAACTGCTTGCCCTCAATGAATTCCTCCACCAGGACCATCTTGTTTTTGAGAGATCGATTGATTAAAGATTTTTCTTTGGTAAAGTGATGCTGGAGCAATTGCAAAGCAGGGCCGATCTGTGACTTACGCGAAATTTTAATGACTCCGCGACTTTTGGCACCCACGCAGGGCTTAACCACTACTGGCAGCTTGCTATCGGCCAATGCAGACTGAGCCTCAGCCAAAGCAACTACCTGCGTTTTAGGACGAGCTGAAGTCAAACCATTTTCTTCGACAATCTTTTGTAGATTTGCCTTATTTTTTACGCTCAGGACTGATTTATAACCAGTGCCGGCCACTTTATAAAAGTCCACTAAACGACCATAAAGCGCCTCAAGTGAGTCACCGCGATTGACGACAGCATCAACCTTCTTATCTGACATGTAATTAACAATCGTTTGGAACTCTTTTCCAGACTCTAATCTAATGCAGTCAGCTATTTCTGAGTCAGATAAGCAAAAAACATAGGCATTTATATCAGACCTCAACTCTTTCAATCTCTTAGCAGCGACCTCGCCTAGAACCTGAGTTATCAAGAAAATAACATTTTTTTTAGTTTTTCTAGGCATGGTGAAAACAAAAGATATTTAATGATAAATTGGACTTCCTGAAAGTTAATCTTCCCTTCGATCGAAAGTCTTTTGTTGGGTGATATTTTACCCTGAATAATGCAAAAGAAAATCTGGAAAAAGAATTGATTTGTCAACAAATTATTAATTTTATTTAGATCAAACTTACAACTTATGGAGGTTGCAGAGTCGGACTTCAATACCAAGGTAAAAGTTAACTTCCTGCTAAACAAAAAATTTTTGTGGAAAACAGAGCTTTGCCAGCGACCTAGTCGTTTATGAGAGCTCTTCAACCAGCTGTTGTGCTCGCTGTTCAATCTCAAGAGCTCGCTTCTTGTTCTTGGCGAAGACAATATAAGCCAAATTGCCCTGACTTAATAAGTTGGCTGAAGTAATTACCAGACCTTCTTTGGTCTTTTTGTCGAATAAAACCTCAGAGAGCTTGGCATATAGTTGCTCAAAGTTTGGTTTACAAGAAATATGCCAAGAGTTATTTGAAAGGGTGTAGGAGTCGCTCATGAAATCATCACCGATCAATTCAAGGGCGGCCTTATAGACGTGTGAGCCTCCGGTGCGCCTGGTGTTTGACTCAGAGACATAAAGATTATTGTTCTTGGCTGCTACTAAATCCACATCGTAATAACCTCGATAGCCAGCGGCCGCGTATTGTTCTCCGATAAAAAAGCCCATGTCGATAATTCGTGTCATTAAACGGTCGTTCATGACATCATCGTTCATTTCTACTCCTTGGAACACACCGTTATTAGTTACACGCAAGCCACAGTAATATAGGTAATCGATGCGTCCACTCTTCGAAATTTTGAACTCAACATTGGGAAAACCGCCTCCCACAGCGGGATTAACGTTGATTAAACTCTCGATAACAATCGGAAATTTGTCCCAATAAGCATCCTGAGCCAAAACCTCATAGATCTGTTCCTGACATTCTTCATATATCTTCGATAGTTCACCCTCGCGGAAAATCAGTACTCCCGCCCCAGAGTGGCCCTTATTGGTCTTGATCACCACTCCGTCCTCTTTAATGTATTTTTTTGCTGCAATCTTGGCGGCATCAAGAATACTGACACAGATCAAACCATCACTAATCAAGAAGTCAGGCTCTGCGGCTACGCTTTTCTGAGCCAATTGTCTAATGCCCGACTTGCTGCCAAAAAAATTAACAGTCCAAGCATCTTCTTCCTCCGGAGACTCTGGTGTGTAAACGGTAACTCCCTTACTTCTCAAAAGCCTGACAAGATTAAAGAACTGGGGTGTAGCTGAGTAACTAGTTAAGGTTAGTTTCTTAACATGATTTGATATCTCCACTAGTCTATTGATGATCTTTTCATCTTGACAAATGTCATCGCAAATTACTCCGGTATGCTTAGAGGGAACCAGGATCTCCAAATCTTTCATATTGCACAGCTGGCTATAGTATTCAACGAACTGAGGATTGAGTTGCTTAGGACTGATAAAAACCAATTCATTCTCGTCTGAGCTAGTAAAGAGATCTCGATCTGCTAAATTTGCATTTTCTTCAATCTCAGCGGCCCTGGCCTTGTCACTTGTAATAGCCTGGATAAATGGCCACACATCTTCGGAAAGGTTACAGATGTAGACTACTTTTTCTGGTTTTTTGTGGGGATAAGGATCGTTGTTGTCTGTTGACATATGTGCCCAAAAAACTGGACAAAAGAAATTTTATCACAAATCCTACATTGTAAAGAGGTGTTTTTACCTTTTTTCAGTATTTTTCTGTTGGCTTTTTGAAATTTACTATCAATGACGTCAGCAGATTTCTTTGAGTTTATGGGCGATGATAATCTGATGTTCCTCTCTACCTCTATGATCAATCTCATCCAAGTCGATTTCAAAACCAGCCTGATTGAGTAATTCTAGATTTCGCTCTGGACCATATTGGCTTGACCAAATCTTTTGACCATAAAAATCATGGACTCCCTCGAAATCTTTCTCGCCCATGCTTATCAAAATCGGCCCGGAAATTGGTAAAAATGAGTTGATGGTCTGCAAAAATTCAAGATGTTGCTCTCTAGGTAGATGAAAAATTGTGTAAAGGCAGACCACGGCATCTGCCTGATATTGCTTTGGTTGTAATCTTGCCACATCCGCAACTTGAAAAAATCCTCGGGGACATTTTTTTCTTGCCAGATCAATTTGGCGTCTTGAAATATCTAGACCCGTCACCAGATGGTTGTTCTTAATTAACAAATCATCGACAGGTACCCCAGCGCCGCAACCTAAATCCAAGATTGAGGCAGCTTTAGGTAATATTTTGAGAAATTTCTTCAAGTATTTATTCGAAGAGAAACCAGCTCGATCCCTCAAGTATTTCAAAGCTACTTTGTCATAAGCATTTAGCACTAGTTGGCGGTGAGTAAGTTGATGATTCATAAAAACCATATTTTTCAGCTGATAGCAAATCTTGCTCCACTAAAACTCTATTATAATAGTCACTGATAGGAAAAATATTTTGCAAAAATTTTTTGTTTATGGCAAAACAGAATCTTGTTGTGAAAGTCTTGTTGGCACTGAGACCGAAACATCATTCCTTAGGTAGTTTATTTGTGAGAAAAAAACCAGAAAAACTAACATGAACTCCAAAATCGAGAAGTATTTTAAAGAAACTTTACACCATCTATACATCAACCCGCTGGAAAAATGTAATCTCCGTTGCAAAATTTGTTACACCAAAAAAACTGGAGATGTTCTAACAGAAGAAAAAATAATTAATTTTATTGATCGCTATAAACAAGTGGAAAAATTAGAAACTATTACCTTTTGTGGTGGTGAGGTTTTTTTATTGCCATATTTCATACGTCTAGTTAACAAATTAACCGATGATGGAATTTTCGTTCAGATCATCACCAATGGAACTGTTAATCGTCTCAACCTAATCACCAACCCCAATTTGGTAAATTTAATCGTCTCAATTGATGGTTTAGAACAAATCCACGATGCTAATCGAGGGGTCGGTAGTTATCAAAAAAGCCTCGCATTTCTGTTGGATGCTTTAAAACAAAACTTCCACATCGAGATTTTTTCCATAGTTCATCAGGATAATTATCAACAAATTGATTTGTTTGAGAGTCAGCTCAAAAAACAATTCTCATTTTTGCCAGAAATCACCTATCATCCAAGGAAACCTTTAGCGTACCTAACCGGTCATCCGACCTCAAATATTTTTGGAGAAACAAATCAATTTAATTTTTTAAACGATCAACAAATGATAGAGATCATGGAAAATAAAAAAACCTTTCCTCCCCCAAATTTAGGTTGCTATCAGATAGCATTGACATCAAACGGTTCTGTTTTTGGCTGCTGCGAAGGAACGATTCCTATTGGCACTATCGACGAACCAGTAGCTGATTTAGTTTCGCGACTTAAAAGTAGGGTCGATTCCTCCATCAACGATCTCAGCACAATTTCTATGAATAGTAGTTCGACCAAGGTAGAATGCCTTGGTTGCAGCCAAGCTGATTTTGTATGTGGAATAAAAAAATACCTTACTATTCTCAACAAATCAAACAAATCATCAAAATGACAAATAACTATACCGCACTTGGAGTCAAAGACCTTTTGTTTCGCGAAGAATTAATCTGTAATACCAGATCATTTTTTCAACAGGCCCACTTTCATGAGATTCTTTCTCCAGTCCTAGTCGCCTCGGTGCCCAATGAGCCAAATATTTATCCGTTTGAAACTAGGTGGTGCAAAGATCAAACTAGTTCTTCAGATATTTCCGAATCAACAAATCATCTTAAACTTTTTCTCAGTACCTCACCAGAAAGCTTTTTAAAGAAAGTGTTGAGTGGTGGGCGTTTAAGAAAAGTTTTCTCGATTGCCCATTCATTTAGGAATTTGGAAAATTCTGGAGAACTTCACACTCCAGAGTTCCTGATGCTGGAGTGGTATTCAGTTGATTCAAATTTAGATGATCTGAAGAAACAAGTGAGCGATTTAATTAGGTTTCTTTTCATTGAAATCCTTAAGACAACTGAAACCAATTACCAAGGTCACAAAATCAGCATTGAACCAACATCTATCTCCTTAAACAATCTTTTCAGAGAAAAATTCAACCGTGACTTGCTCTCTTTGAGCCATATTTCGGAAATCACTCAACTTGCCAATCAACTAGGTTTTTCGACAACTAATTCCAACTGGGAGCAAATCTTCAACCAAATTTTTCTAAACCATATTGAGCCAGACCTACCGAAAAACCTAGTGTTCCTAACCGATTTTCCGGCAAAAATCTCTCCTCTGTGTAAAACACAGGCTGATTCCGATCATCTGGCTGAACGTTTTGAAGTTTACTTAGCCGGAATTGAAATTGGCAACGGCAACACCGATGCAACAGATTGGCAACGAATCCAAGATACCTTTAACAACGACTTATTAGAAAAAAAACGAAACAGCTTTACCCAACAACTAGACCAAGACTTTATCAGAACTCTGAAATCTTTAGATCAACAGAAAATCCAAACTGCTGGGATCGGGGTCGGTTTAGATCGCCTGCAGATGATTATGCAAAACAGGACTGAGATTATGAATTTCTTAGATAACTTCCCATGCAATGAGATTGGCACCAAGCCTTTTGCAGTGGATGGGGTGAGAGCTTGAAAATTATTTCGGGCCAAGTCTATCGAAGAAGCAATTTTAATGTAAAAGTTATTACACACCAAATTTATAGTGACTGTACATTTCGTCTTTTCAGGCCGTATTCACAAAAGCGATGAATCTTGTATTATTAGCATTTCTAATAATTGTAAATGTAACACCTTGACCTGTGGTACCAACTTTTCCTTGAAATACTACTCTTGGCACTGGCCCAATGTAGGCAATTATATACATTCCTTTGATGGAGCTGTTAATTCTGTCAAAATTAACACTAGCTCTGTTGCTTCCACCAGTGGCCTTATACCCCGTCAGTTCGCCAGTTTCAAGGTGAAAACTCCAGCCAACACTTTTATCTCTCAACCTACCTGGAGTTGCATAAACATCACCAGCTTGAATAAGACCTTCAAGATATTGTCTGGCATTTGACCCGCTACGTTCTTGATTTGGTTGTGATTCCATATTCTCCACATTTTAGCATCAAATCTGGGAGGGACATACCACCACGGTTTAGCTCACCATCGGCTGGATCACAACGGCCTCCTACATTCCCAAATGACTTCTCACCTAAACAACTCTCTGGCTTAGACTTGTTGCGACTCAAGCGAATCATTAATTATTCTCAGAATTTCCATATTCTCATGGTTTCTCCAGAGCATTACCTGATTATGGTGGGCTTTGCGGATAATCTTCAATGCCGCTAACATAGAGATTCTCTCGTCTATAGTGCCTGGTCTGTTAAACTTATCGCCGAGAAATCTTGAACGTATTCGTTGCCACCACTGGGCAAATGAAACAGAATTTTCGTACTGACTCTGGTAATAGACACCTTGGTATTGATAGTTGCGGTTGGCTGCCAAAGCATGACCAATCCCATGCGCAGGAGCAGCGCTCATTACCGTCACTATGTCAGCCGGACTATTTCTCAAATAATTGTGAGAGATCTCTTCTTTCGGAAAATAGACTTGATTGAGCACAGGATCATAGCCAAAAGGTGGTTTACCATTAATATCGTAAGTATCATGTCTCACCTTAGTCTGGAAGTTTAAAACCTGAGGCTGCGGGAGAATACTCATCGCTCTTTTTGTTATAAAATCCAGATACCAAAATGACCTAACCTGATTTGTTTCATCAAATGACTGTAGAAGAGCAACTGAGTTGCCCAGGCCCTGCGCTAAATAGCTCACACCAGTCTTGCCAGTAATTTCCTGGGGCAAAATCTTGCGCGAAAAGGTTAGAGATATTCCGTTTAATTCTGAGATGAGCTCAGTGCTCAAACCGATTTCATAAATTCCCGAGAATTCTGTCGAGTCAACAAAAATATCAATTCGTTCCAAAGCCATCTCAATGTCATTGTTAATCTTGGCAATAAAACCACCCAAGAAGAAATCAACCAATGTGTTGGATGGGACTCTTCGGTTTTCATAGTTTTGTTGAGCTAATCTTTTTTTCTGTTGCGGGTAATTTTCTATCATGCCCCAAATATGAAACAGAAATGTAAGAAATCCTTTAATATTTCGTTACGGTTTGGATCTTTAGCGTAATAAAACTTTGTAGTGAAGAATGATTATGGACGCGAAAGTTGTTTCTTAGTCAATTTGTGGTTTTTCGAAGCTCTGTGAAGTTTAACTCTGGGAAAAGGCACATTGGCGGCAGTAATTTTGATTAGCTCGCATAACCATTGGCTGTCCTCGATATGATCGCCATCGATCATCATTGAGGCTTTGGCGCCTGGGTAGGCATGTCCCTCGTTGTAATATTCGTCAACAAAAGTTTTTCCTGGTTCGGTGATTTTGGCAAATAATGTATCGTCGCAAACCAGGCCAACCACTTTGCCTCCGCAATAAAGTGCGTATTCACCAAACATTTTTCTGGCCGTTACGATTTCGTCCATATTGCTTAGTTGTTCCAAAATATAATCGATTGTTGAGGGTGATGTTGACATTTTTTTAGAAAATTTTTGAGGAGCAACCAGCCCATACAACAGACGGGCTTCCTATCTGCAAGTTTTGCTGGCACCTCCTCCAATTATCATTGATATTCCAATCAAAAACCCTAGGTTATAGCCAAAGCCGCTGTTGTTTGCCGCGTAGAGAATTATTTTGTTGTCAAAGATCTGCGCGATGACAGCAAAAGGTGCCAGTATGCCATGCCAAATGCCAGAGAAAAATCCATACGAGCCTTGTAAGGTTTCATAGGTTTGTAGCCAGGCGCTGGCTGCTGTTGGTGAGCTAAGAGCAATGGCGATGACAGCTAAAAAGAGGATTGGTAGAAGAAATGTTTTTTTATTCATATGTTATTGTGAATTTTAAGCTGATAGAAACTGATTTTAGTATATGCTCATTATCGAGTACCTAGGCCAAGAAATCAATTAGATAGATGCTATTTTTATAACTTGGAGGTATAGAAAAATCCCAGACTTTTTCTATTCTTTTAAAATGGATTCATACGAATCCCAAGCTTGTCCATCGGTATCCAATATTTATTAGTGTCCAGATATAGTAAATCATATCCACCTTCCTCAAAAGCCAATCCAGCTGAAGGATATTTTGAGTCGAAATATGCCATGAGGCTTTTTGGATATTTTTCTTTGAAGGTCGTTGCATAGACAATATATTCATACATTTTTATCATGGCATCCCAAAAACCTGAGTCAGCGATATCCATGTTTGTTTCAGAAAGTCCTGCCTCTTTTTCTTGCGACCTGCTCATTGTGGTGTCCCTGAATATTTGAAGAAAACGAATCCAGATGCGTTTGTGCGCAAGTTCATCAGTAGGTAAATCTAAAACGGGTGGAGTAAACTCGCACCAATTATCTGGTTTGGACAATTGAATGAAATTTAACTTATCCTTTTCATAAAAATCTACGATTTTTTGCAACTCTAAGACGCAGTGGTGTAATTTTGGGTCAAGTTTTTCTTCTTCTTCTAATAATTTGCAAAAGTGATCCTTTAAAAACCGTCTTTTACTTTCAGGTGTTTGCGGCATAACAAATGGAATTTGTTCAGTTATTGTTGAATTTGAAAAACGATCAACAAGAATTTGTGTTTCTGGGTAATGAGATGAAAGATATTTTTCAGCGCTTTGACAGAACATAGTTAACTGGTCAATTGACGAACCTGGGTTGGATGAATAACTATTAATTCTTTCAGAATTGTCTCGTAGGCCCCAGTCACCTACAACAAACACTAATTCAACATCTAATCCCAATGATTTAAAAAATTCACCCGTCTGAACCAACGTGTTTGCTAATAATTTATATGAGTATAAAAAACCATTATCAATCGGATCATCTTCAAAGTTAGTCATTAAACCGATGTTTTCTCTTGCGCCTAGTCGCTTTTTTTTATATGGAGGACATACCATAGTTACTATTTGTAATTTTTCTCCTGATTCCAAATGAGTTTTTACGATTTCATAGGTTTTTTTTCTATTTTCTGCAGTATTAAATATATTGCTATTCTTTTTCATTCCATAAGTTATAAAAAAAACTTCAAGATTTTTTGGTTGGTGGAACTCATATTTGCCTCTATCTAATTGTATGTCATCAGTTAGATGACCTATGCTGGAAAAAAGTGCATTCAAAAAATATGGAATGGGTTTATCACCAATTGATAGTTTTTGTTCAATGATATTAATGGGCATACTCTTCAATCTGAAAAATTCTCCACTCATTGCTGTAGGCAATTGCCGACTCCTCTTCAGTGTTAAGATCTCTATAAACAATTCTATGATTATTGGAATCGGCTATCACTAATATGCTTCCTTCTTTATTAATGAAAGCATCTTGAACCCACGAATAATCTCCTGAAATTATTTTTCTAATTGAAAAATCTTTGTTTAATATTAAGACTCTGTTGTTTTTCGAATCACATAAAGTAAAACAGTTTTCATATTCTCGTATTGCGTGAGGACACTTTAATCCTTCTAATAGAACTTCAATTTTGTTTGTTTCTCTATCAATACGCACTAGTTGTCCCTGATGAAACAAGGTTGCTAAAACATACTTTTCTGGTTTTCCATTGTTTCCGATAGCAATTGCAGAATTTACGTGTGTGGTTTGTTTAACAGTTGGATAATCTTCTAAATTATGATTTGCCAAAGTGTCTAGCTGTCGCGAATTTCCCTGTGGAGTTTTGGAATATTCTGGAAATTGATGGAACCATAGACTCCATATGGTATTTCCAGCGGCGTCGAGCTCAACTATGCAATCAGTCCCAGTTGAAGTTACCAGATAACCACGCGATGTTTTTGTAACAGAGTGTAAGTCATTGAAGGCCCTATTAGATATTTCTCGTATAAAACGTAACTGTCTACAAAAAACTGTTAAATTATTGGTTGCCATGCTTGCGATAACAAGTTCGTCAATTCCTGCAACAAAACCATTGGGTTGCGACAGATTTATTTGTTTAATTGGAATTATCGACTGTTCTTCGGGATAACATTGTGCAACCTGGCCGCCGCAATCTGTGTTTCTAGTAGTGTTTTCTGTTCCCATGACTCTGCCACCTGATTTTTCAAGTGCTGTTTGCCAATCATTTTTAATTGCTGCAAGTCCATTGGTTACATTGAATGAAGCTAATAATTCTGGAAATTTTGACATTTATTGGTGTTGAGAAAAATCCTTGACTTCTGAGGCGAGGACAAATTATATGTAAACGATGTGTATTATATATCAATCTACATCAAAATTGAACAAATTAGGATTAAAACTGCAAAATATCTATTTCAACTAGCTAGATAGGCATTATTTGATATTGAAATGAACCTAATTTTTTAGTTAAAGTGCAACTGCATCTCTAGATTTGTAGATTAGGTGTAATAAATTTTAACCAAGCGGAATTTATGTTTAAGCGCCATTTGGGTTGGTAGCTTTTTAGTCCTATCTTTATAGGCCTTCCTGATATATACTACCGTTCTTCGGTTTGAAATTCTCCTGATGGTGAATAATGTGATTCTCTCCGCTGAAAATAATTAGTGTGCGCTCTGCAGCATTGCTTATAGCGGATCTTTCGTTAGAAGTTTTTTCTTGTCAGTGTGTACAAATGACGTTTGGTAAAGTTATTTTTTTACCAAGGTCAAAAAGGAAATATGTACCAAATGTTTGGAGATCGTTCGAGATCATCTAGCTTACGTGGCGCTCAACGCCAACCGTCATCTGGTCCACGTGGCGCTCAGCGTCAACGTCGACCATTTAACTCACAAAATCGCCGGTTTGTGCCGAGAGCGGCGCAACGACCAAGGGGTGCTGCGTATATTGCGCCAACTCGCTATGTCCAGGCCGCACAAGCTATGGAACAAGCAGTACCATATCAAGCATCACATGAATTTATTGAATTTGGCTTAGATGAGCGGCTTGTCTCAAATGTGCAAAAACATGGATATAGCAAGCCAACTGAGATTCAGGACCGGGCAATTCCTGCCCTAGTGGAAAATCGAGATGTTGTGGGTATTGCCAACACTGGCACGGGTAAAACTGCTGCCTTTTTGTTGCCATTACTAAACAAAGTTTTACGAGATCCCAACCAAGGAGTGTTGATTTTAGCACCAACAAGAGAGTTGGCAGTACAGATCGCTCACGAGTTCAAAGCTTTCGCTTTGGGTTTACCAGTCAGTCATTGTCTGTGTATTGGTGGTATGAACATTAACCCACAGATAAACAGTTTGCGCCGCAATCCACATTTCGTGATTGGAACTCCTGGCAGAATTAAAGATTTGATCAAACGCGGTACCTTTGATACGGCTTTGTTTACAAACATTGTGCTTGATGAAGTGGATCGTATGCTAGATATTGGCTTTAGGCAAGACATTAAGTTTTTGATTTCAAAGTTGCCTGCCAAAAGACATACGGCCTTTTTTAGCGCTACATTAAATGATGAAACCGACGCAATCGCGCGGAGTTTTTTAAACAATCCAGTTACGATTCAATTGCGCAAAGAAGTAACCAATCAACAAATCGAGCAAGATGTGATTAAGGTTCGTCCTGGGCAAAATAAGTTCGACATTCTGACAGATTTGTTACTCCAAGAAGAGTTTAAGAAAGTGATTGTTTTTGGTCGCACTAAACATGGCATTAACAAAATTGAACAAATTTTGGTTCAACGTGGCCTGCGGGTGACTTCCATTCATGGCAATAAAAGTCAGGGTGCGCGCCAACGTTCACTCCAAGATTTTAAATTCGGTCATGTTCAAGCACTTTTAGCAACTGACATCGCTTCTCGCGGCATTGATGTGGAAAATGTTACCCACGTCATTAACTACGACGAGCCCCAAACTTACGATGATTACATTCATCGTATCGGACGAACTGGTCGAGCGGGTAAAGTTGGCAAAGCTTTGACTTTTGTTGAAAGGTAAAAAAAATAAAAACATTTTGCGAAAAAATTTATAATTTGTATGTCATCTGTTTGCAGCAAAAAAAACGGATTCTTCTTTTAAAGTCGTTTTTTGCTAAACTATCGGTCAATGAGCCAAAAAATTTTTGTTAATTCACAGCTATTCATAAAAATCATAAAATTTTTTTCCTCGATCATGTTTCTACTTGCATCGACAGTAATTTTTCTCTTTCAACTAAGTAAATCCAGAAGCTTTCAGTTTTTTGGCGAAATTGTTCCGAGAATTAAAACAGAGCAAAAAATCGTGGCGCTTACTTTCGACGACGCCCCCAGTGGCGATATCGAAACAGTTTTGCAAACCTTGCAAGACAAACAGGTTAAGGCAACTTTTTACGTGGTGGGTAAAAGCATCGAGGATCACCCCGAAGCTATGAAAAAAATCATTGATCGGGGCATGGAGGTGGGTAATCATTCCTACACTCACCAACGTTTTCTACTAAAATCCCCCCATTTTATCGATCAAGAACTACAAACAACCAATCGTCTAATGGGCAGGTACCCGAAAAACTAGACACTTTGTCTTTTCCTAGTGCACAATAGTTTGTGCCGAAAGGAAAATTATGAAGGGCAAAACCATTCCCAAAGAAATTAAGGATGAGATTCTGACCAAGGTTC
>JBMORQ010000001.1:0-2863 GCA_049322575.1 Patescibacteria group bacterium | reverse complement strand
ATTCCAATTCTTAAGTTGGTATTTGACGTTTCAAAAAGTGGCTACACCTGCCGATTTGAGAAAGTTATGGGCTATCTGGCAGTCGCTCTAAATCGCCGTTTCAGCAACTGTTTTGGTTACTTAAGCTTATTTTATTATAAATCACTTGAATCTAATTGTTTTTGGCGAGTTGGACAGACTCTTGCAGTAAATCCAGACTATTTTTAAACGCATTTTGTGCCTGTTGGGCATGATCTTTGGCTGACTTAAGCACGTCCCTTTGCTCTTCAACGGTATCTGTACCTAGAGAATTGAACTCAATAATTGCTTGTTCAGTTAGGCTACGACCAAGTTCCAGCTGGATTGTGGCTTGATTAAGCTTTGCTTGGGCTAGGTCAACGTTGATGCCTGACTTTTGTTTGGTTAATAGACTAGCTTTGATTCTGATAGCGATATCCGATAGTTTCTGGTGGTAGTCACTGAGAAAAAGGTTTTGCAATCGGCGAGCATGGCGATAGGCAGTCTCTACCAATTGGAATTGGGGAGTTTTTTCAGAAGGGCTTTCTTGGCTGGAAGCAGCTTGGAGGGCAGTTGCGTTGTTGGAACCGTTGGTGCTGGAATCTGTGGAGTTTTGCTGGGAATTGGCAGTATTCTGAGCATTAGTGTTGGTATTTTCTTGTTTGTCAGCTTGATTAGTTTTACCGGCCAGATCGGCTTGATCACTGGTGGTGATAGCACTCTTCTGAGTATTAGTTTGACTGGCAACATCATCCTGGTTATCGGTAGCGGTTTTGTTCTGATTTTTATCGTTTGCTAATTTATCTTTGTCAGTTGATGAGTTGGAATTATCTTTTTGCTTGTCCTTATTGCTCAAATCGTCAGTTTTGTTTGATTTTGTCTCATCATTTTGCTTGGCAGTGGCTTCTGTGTTGGTTTCTGATTCTGGCTGAGTTTGTTTACTTCGACGTAGGCCAGGTTGTTCAGCTTGTTCGTTCGTGGTTTGGGTTTGGTTGTCATTGGATTTATCACTCGAGTTATCGGTGGATTTCGTCGATTCACTGGTTTGAAAAGTTTGTTCGTCTTGCTGATTGTTTTGCTGATTGTTTTGCTGATTGTTTTGCGTCTCAGATTGAGAGTTGTTTGTTTGGTCTGTCTGAGGTGCCGAATTTTGACTTTCTTGTGAGTTGGGGGCTTGAGTTGGGGAAACAGGTGGTTGTTCAGCTGTTGGCTGGTGACTCGGTGTAGTGGAAACTAACTGTTCAGGTACCAGCGAATCGTTAGCCAGAGCTGGTAAAGAAATTGTTGGGAGTGAAAGGAAAGCTACTGCAATCAAAACAGCAACTATTGGGCTAGTTGTTCTTTGCATAGTTCTATCATTTGTGGTCAGATCTCTTTGAGGCAGTAGTCTGGCCACACAATTTTATTCATCAAAATTTTACAAAAGTGTTTAAAACACCAAAAATATATTATAAGTCATAAGTAAATATGTTTTAAATGTATTCTTATGGCATATTTTTCTGATTTAGCTGGCTTTTTCGTCGATCAAAGCTGGTTTTAAAAGACAATTCAGCACATGGTAATATATTTGTATCTTGTCTTTACCAACAAAGACCCCTGGCCTTCAAGCCTAGAAAGTGGAAAATGGAAGTTTTAATGATCGCTGCCGCAACTGTTGATGGCTTTATCGGTCGTAGCGCCGATGATCGCTCTTTTGATTGGACAAGTCCAGAAGATGCCAGATTCTATGTTGAAACAATCAAGAACGTAGACGTGATCATCATGGGTTCCAGGACTTTTCGTAGCGTTAAACGACATCCTCGAGGTGCTCACTATGTAATTTTTACCAGTAAGCCTGAGGATTTTGTTAACCCCAGACCAGAGGTTATAACCACTTGGGCGACCAATCTTTCGCCCGCAGAAGTTATTGAGAGCTTAGCGAAGCAAGGCCATAAAAGGATTGCGATCTGCGGTGGTTCTTCGATTTACGGCCAATTTCTAAAAGCAGGCTTAGTGCAAAGGCTCTTATTGACCGTTGAGCCAATTATTTTTGGTGAGGGAGTGAAGCTTTTTGCCGAAAAAATTGAGGTAAATCTAGAATTAGTGCAAACACGTCAACTCAACGAACGAGGCACGATATTATTTGATTATGAGGTCAAGCATGTTGAAAGTTAAGATCAAGCGATTTGATAAATCATTGCCTTTGCCAGAGTACAAAACTAAAGGTGCGGCAGCTGTTGATCTGTGCGCACGCGAGACAGTGGTTATTGCGCCAAGAACGGTTGGATATGTGCCATTAAACATAGGACTGGAGCTTCCGACTGATCATTGGGCTTTGGTAACGGCCCGGAGTTCTTTACACAAAAAGGGTTTAATGATGGCAAACGGGGTGGGAGTGGGCGATTCCGACTACTGTGGCGATGGTGACGAATATCGTGCCGCATTGCTCAATTTTACAGACAAAGAGGCGGTGGTGGAGAGAGGGGAGCGTATTGTCCAGTTAATTATCATGGCGAGGCAGAAAGTTGAGCTTGTGGAGTTAGAAAGATTCACTAATGCTGATAGAGGCGGTTTTGGCAGTACGGGAAAATGATTTGTAATTTTTTGTTACGCATTTGCAAAAAACATTGCTGAGACGTTTTTTCTTTTTTTATCAAACACAATATTTTGTATTATCAAGCTAGTACACTACTACCAATGGTAGTTTTTGCTACTTGCAGACAATTGCTTTTTTCGCTTTAGTTAAGTCCATCTTTTTATTTACAGGACTTTCGCTTCAGCCACGATAATTTGATATAGTGAAGAGGTGAAAAAGAATCAGTACATTGAATTTTTGATTCATACGCCAGTCAATTACACAGGGACGGCACTGGCAGATCATGTTGAG